>NZ_JBGCUS010000001.1:3120833-3745000 GCF_041415945.1 Ancylobacter sp. IITR112
GCGTCGCGGTGGCGTCATGGGCGAGGATCACCTCATAGCCGAGATCGAGCGCCGCACGGCTGGCCGCATCGACGCACATATGGCTCATCGCCCCGACAATCACCAGCCGCGCCACGCCCTTGCCACGCAGCAGGCTGTCGAGATCGGTGCGCAGGAAGGCGTTGACCTCCTCCTTCACCACCACAGGCTCGCCCTCCTGCGGCGCGAGGCTGGCGTGAATCTCCGCGCCCGGCGTGCCGCGTTCAAAAAAGGGGGCGTCGGCGCCGCTCATCTCATGGCGGACATGCACCACGCCGGCGCCGGTCTCGCGCGCGAGGGCGAGCAGTTCGCCGGCCCGGGCGGCGGCGGCTTCGGTACCGTCCAGCGGGTAGCGCCCGCCGGGGAAATAATCGTTCTGCAGGTCGATGAGAACAAGCGCGGTGGCTGACATGGGCAGGCTCCGACGGCGGGGACGCGAGCGCCAAGGTCGGCCCGCCGCCGCCCACCTGTCAACCGGCGCCGGCCAGCGCCAGCCATTCGTCCTCGCTGAGCACCGCCACGCCGAGTTCCCGTGCCTTGGCGAGCTTGGAGCCCGCATCGGCGCCGGCGACGACATAGTCGGTCTTCTTCGAGACCGAGCCTGCCACCTTGGCGCCGAGCCGCTCCGCCATCGCCTTGGCCTCGTCGCGGGTCATCTTTTCCAGCGCCCCGGTGAACACCACCGTCTTGCCGCTCACCGCCCCGGCTCTGGCGACAGCCTCCATCGGTTCGGGCGTCACCTCGCGCAGCAAGGCATCGACCGCCGCCTGGTTGTTTGGCTCGCCGAAGAAATCGACCACCGCCTCCGCCACCACCGCGCCGATGCCCTCAATGCCGATGATCTCCTGCCAGGCGTCGTTGCCCTTGGGATGCGCCTCGCCCGGCGGTATCGCGGCCAGCGCGGCCTCGCGCAGCGCGTCGAGGCCGGGAAAATGGCGCAGCAGGCGCTTGGCATTGGTCTCGCCGACATGGCGGATGCCGAGCGCGTAGAGGAAGCGGTTCACCGGTACCTGGCGGCGGGAGGAGATGGCGGCGAACAGGTTCTTCGCCGAGGTCTCGCCCCAGCCCTCGCGGTTCTTCAGCCGTGTAAGCGCGCCGGGAGCGGAATCGCGCGCCTCCAGGGTGAAGATATCCGCCGGCTGCTTGACCAGCCCGGCCTCATAGAAGGCCTGCACCTGCTTCTCGCCCAGCCCTTCAATGTCGAAGGCGCCCCGCGAGACGAAGTGCCGGATGCGCTCCACCGCCTGCGCCGGGCACACCAGCCCGCCCGTGCAGCGGCGCACCGATTCGCCGTCCTCGCGCACCGCATGCGAACCGCAGGCGGGGCAGAGCGTGGGAAAGGAATAGCGCCTGGCCTCGGCCGGCCGCCGTTCGACCTCCACCGCCACCACCTGCGGGATGACATCGCCGGCGCGCTGGATCACCACCCAATCGCCCTCGCGTATGTCCACCGGCTCACCATCATGGATGCCGCGGATCGGCTCGCCATGGCCGCCAATGCCGCTGATATAGTCCTCATTATGCAGCGAGGCGTTGGAGACCACGACGCCGCCCACCGTGACCGGGGTAAGCTTGGCGACCGGCGTCAGTGCGCCGGTGCGCCCGACCTGGATCTCGATCCGCTCCAGCCGGGTGACGGCCCGCTGCGCCGGGAATTTATGCGCCAGCGCCCAGCGCGGCGAGCGCGAGACGAAGCCGAGCCGCCCCTGCAGCGTCAGGCTGTCGACCTTGTAGACGACGCCGTCAATGTCGTAGCCAAGCATGGCGCGCTGCTCGCCGATCATCCGGTAATGCGCCAGCAGTTCCGCCGCCGTATGGCAGCGCACGGTGAGCGGATTGGTCGGCAGACCCCAGCGTTTGAACGCCTCGATCACGCCGAACTGGGTGTCGGCGGGGAGCCCACCTTCACTCACCTCGCCCCAGGCATAGGCGAAGAAGCGCAGCGGACGGCTGGCAGTGATTTTCGGATCGAGCTGGCGCAGGCTGCCCGCCGCCGCATTGCGCGGATTGGCGAAGAGCGGCTTGCCCGCCTCCTGCTGGCGTTGATTGAGGGCGGCGAAGGCGTCGTGACCCATATAGACCTCGCCGCGCACCTCGAACACGGCCGGCACATCGGCCCCGGTCAGCCGCTGCGGAATCTCGCCGATGGTGCGGACATTGGCGGTGACATCCTCGCCCTCGAAGCCGTCCCCGCGCGTCGCCGCCTGGACGAACACGCCGTTCTCGAAGCGCAGCGAGCAGGACAGGCCGTCGATCTTCGGCTCGGCGGTGAGGGTGATGTCGGCATCGGCGGCAAGGCCGAGGAAGCGGCGCACGCGGGCGACGAAGTCTTCCACCTCCTCGTCGGAAAAGGCATTGCCGAGCGAGAGCATCGGCACGGCGTGCCGCACCTTGGCGAATTTGGCGGAGGGAGCGGCGCCGACCTTTTCCGACAGGCTGTCCATGCCGCGCAGTTCAGGAAACTGCGCCTCGATCGCCTCATAGCGCCGGCGCAGCGCGTCATAGTCGGCGTCGGAGACGGTGGGCGCGTCGTCCTGATAATAGCGCCGGTCATGTTCGGCGATCTCCTCGCCAAGCCGCGCATGCTCGCGCGCCGCCGCATCGGCGGTCAGCGCCGCCACATCGTCGGACCCGGCGCCGCTCGGCAGGCCGTCAGCCGGCACGTCGTCGCCCGGCGTGGCGGAGGAAGGCGTCAGGGATCGCGACATGGCACTCACCGCAGGCTGGGGCGGGGACACCGCCGGGGGCCTTCTCCCTTTCCAGAAATCGCCCGCCGCCTCAAGCCTCCCGATCAGGGAGCGGGCGCGGCGGTAGCAGGCGCTGGCGCGGCGAGCGGATCGAGCCGGAACAGCCGCACCGGCGGCATGGTGACATCGCGGAAACGCCGCGACACCTCGCCCATGTCCTGGCGGCCATAGGCGGCGCTGATCTCGCCGAAGGAACGGAAGGTGGAAAGCACCAGCAGCAGCGGCCCCGGCAAGGAGAGCGGCTCCGGCTCGTTCATGAACACATAGCGCTGGCGCTCGTCAAATTGCTGCACGGTGACGCCGGGCAGTTCCCGCTTGAGCATGGCGGTCATCTGATAATCATTGGTCAGGATGGCGCTGGCGCCGATCTGCCGGCGGCGGGCGTCGATCTCGGCAGCGAATTCCGGCCAGCCGCGCGTCATCCGCACCACCGCGTCCTTGTTGCCGGCGAGCGTGGTCGGCACGAACAGCGCGTGAATGCCGAGCGCGAAAACAAGGCCGAAGGCCAGAGGCAGGGTCGTCCGCGCCAGCCCCGGCTGGTGTCGCCCCCACCAGCCGCTGCCGGCCGGCGCCAGCATGCCCGCCGCCGCCGCGAGCGCGACCAGCGGGTAGAGAAACCCGACCCAATTGCCTTCCACACGCGCGCGCAGCGCATGCACCGCGAAATAGGCCAACGGCACGA
Organism: Ancylobacter sp. IITR112; assembly: GCF_041415945.1. Classification (NCBI taxonomy): domain Bacteria; kingdom Pseudomonadati; phylum Pseudomonadota; class Alphaproteobacteria; order Hyphomicrobiales; family Xanthobacteraceae; genus Ancylobacter; species Ancylobacter sp. IITR112. Next base: position 3,124,281 of record NZ_JBGCUS010000001.1, read on the forward strand.
ACAGAAGGAGCAGCACCAGCCCCCGCCCGCCGCCGGGGCGGAACATTGCCGCCGCCCGGCCCGGCAGCAGGCCGATGACGGCGAACAGGAACACCAGTGGCGTCGCCAGCGCGATCTGCGAGCCGATGAATTCCGGCAGAAAGCCGGGACGGAACGGCGCCTGCGCCGTCACCCGGCCGCCCTGTTTGGTCAGCGTCGCCCAGTCATGGGTCGCGTTCCAGACGATGTTGGGCAGGAACACCAGCAGCGCCACCAGCCCTGCCAGCCACGGCCAGGGGGTAAGCAATTGCCGCCGCAGCGGCGCCAGCGCCAGCACCGCCAGGGCAAAGGCGCCGGCCAGCATCACGCCGGAATATTTCGACTGCGCCGCGAGCCCCGTCGCCAGCCCCATGGCGAGCCATATCGACGGCCGGGGGGCGCGCACCAGCCGCGCCGCGCCCCACACCATGGCGGCGCAGAACAGCGCCAGCGGCGCGTCCGGCGTCGCCAGAGTGAGGCCGAGAAAGCCGAAAATGGTGGCGTTGAACAGCACCGCCGCCAGCGCCCCGGCGCGGGGATCCTCCAGAAGATCGTCCGCCGCCCGCCACACGAACCAGCTCGCCGGCAGCGCGGCAAGCACGCAGAACAGCCGGATACCGAGAGGCGTGTCGCCAACCAATTCCTGCCCGGCGCGGATGAAGAACGCGATCATCGGGGGATGGTCGACATAGCCGGCCGAAAGCCCCTGCGCCCACAGCGCATAATAGGCCTCGTCCGGCACCAGCGGCACGAAGGCGGCGAGCACCAGCCGCCACAGCAGCATCAACCCGATCAGCGCCAGCGCGCCGCGCGTCGCGACCTCGCGCGAGAGCGAGGCAGCGGGCGACGGCACGGCGGCAGACGGGCTCATGCCGCGTCCTTCCACACCAGCGCCCGGCTCATCGCATAGTTCCACACCGCGCCGACGCAGGCCCCCGCAATGCCGGCGAGCCACCATTGCTTGGTCTGGTAGAAGGCCCAGTCGGCGGCGCCGACATTGGCCGCCGCCCCCAGGCCGCAAATGGCATAGAAGGCCAGCAGCCCGCGCAGGAAGGCAAAGCCGGACAGGCGGCGGTCGCGATAGGTGAGCAGGTTGTTGAGCACATAGTTGAACGTCATCGCCGTCACCGTGGCGATGGTCTGCGCCGCCAGGAAACTCAGCGCCAGGCCGAGGCCTAGGCGCAGCGCCGCGAGATGGACGACGAGACCCGCCGCGCCCACCGTGGCGAAGGAGAGGAAGCGCAGCGACACCAGCCCGCCGGTGGCCTTGGCGACAATCAGGCCGAGAAAATCCATCAGCACGCGGTTGTCGAGCTTGCTGTCGCCGCTCTGCCGCACGCCGAAACTGTAGGTCAGCTCCGTCACCTTCAAGCGCCCCTTGGCGGTGGCGAGGATGTCGAGCAGTATCTTGAAGCCCTGGGTCGAGAGTTTCGGCGCCAGTTCTTCCACCGTCTCCCGCCGCAGCATGAAGAAGCCGCTCATCGGATCGGAGGAGGTGACATGCAGCACGCGCTGGGCCAGCCGCGTGGCGAGGCGGCTGCCGCGGCCGCGCCAGGCGCTGAAGCCCTCGGCATCGCCGCCCGGCGCGTAGCGCGTCGCCACCACCACATCGGCGCCCGCGCCCATCGCCTCCAGCATGCGCGGCAGCAGGGTCTCGTCATGCTGAAGATCGGCATCCATCACGGCGACGATCGGCGCCTGCGCCGCCAGCATGCCTTCGATGCAGGCCCCGGCCAGCCCGCGCCGCCCGACGCGGCGGATGCAGCGGATGCGCGGATCGCGCCGGCCGATGGCGCGCAGCGCGTCGGCGGTGCCATCGGGGGAGTTGTCGTCGACGAAGATCGCCTCCCAGGCGATGCCCTCCAGCACCCCCGCGAGCCGCCCCACCAACGGCTCCAGATTCCCGCGCTCATTGAAGGTGGGAATCACCACGGTCAGCTCCGGCGCCATGGCAGCGACGGCGGCAGGACGGGGCGCGGCGGCGGCAGCACCGGTCGGGGCAAGCACGGAGAGCGGCGAGGACGTCATGAGAAGCCGGCGGAACGAGGGACACAAGCGTGCGGACGAATAGGACAGGCCGGCGCGGAAGTCGACGGCGACGATAGGCTGCGGGCAGCCGCGGCCGGCACGATCATTCCGCCGCCGCCCCTTTCAGCAGCCTGTCAGCCGCCGCCCGCGCCTCGGAGGTCACCTCGGCGCCGGAGAGCATGCGGGCGATTTCCTCGCGACGATGAGCGGGGGCAAGCGGGGCGACCTGCGTCGCCACCCTGTCCTGCTCGGCCATCGCTTCCTTGGCGATGCGGAAATGATTGCCCGCCCGCGCCGCCACCTGCGGAGCATGCGTCACCGCCACCACCTGCACACGCTCCGACAGCCGGGCGAGCCGGGCGCCGATGGCGTCCGCCACCGCCCCGCCGACCCCGGTGTCGATCTCGTCGAACACCAGCGTCGGCGCCGAGCCCTTGTCGGCCAGCACCACTTTCAACGCCAGCAGGAAACGCGCGAGTTCGCCGCCCGAGGCGACCTTCATCATCGGGCCGGCGCGGGTACCGGGATTGGTCTGCACCCAGAACTCGATGCGATCATAGCCGTCGACATGCCCGCCCTCGTCGACCTGACAATCGGTGAGGAAGCGGGCGCGCTCCAGCTTCAACGGCGGCAGTTCGGCATTCACCGCCGCATCCAGCGCCCGCGCTGCGGCGCGGCGCTTGTGCGAGAGGTCGCGCGCGGCCTGGCGATAAGCCGCTTCCATGGCGTCGGCGCGCGCTTCCAGCCCCTTCAGCGTCTCCGCGCCATGGTCGAGCGCGTCGAGCTGGTCGGCGAAGCGGGTGGCGACGATGGGCAGTTCGTCCACGGTACAGGCATATTTCCGCCCGGCGGCGCGCAGGGCGAACAGACGCTCCTCAAGGCGCTCCAGCTCGTGCGGATCGAAATCGGCCTCGCGCAGCGCCGTGTCGAGATGCGTGCGGGCGAGGTCGAGCGCGTTCAGCGCTGCGTCGATCGCCTCCACCGCCGGACGCACCAGCGCTTCCACCTCTCCAGCCCGCCGTTCCAGCCGGCGCACGGCGGCAGCCAGCACCGGAATGGGCGAGTTGTTGCCACCAACGGCGTCCTGTGCCTCGGCCAGATCGGTGGCGATCTTCTCGAAGCGCATCATCTCCGTGCGGCGGGCGGCGAGCCGCTCCTCCTCGCCCGGCTCGGCGCCGAGGGCGGTGAGTTCCTCCACCGCGTGGCGAATATAATCGGCTTCCTTGGCGGCCTCGTCGAGCCGCGCCTTTTCCTGCGCCGCCTCGGTGCGCGCCGCGCGCCAGCCGCGCGCCCGGGCGCTCACCTCCTCGGCAAGGCCGGTGAGCCCGCCATAGGCGTCGAGCACGGCGCGGTGGGAGACGGGATCGACCAGCGCGCGGTCATCGTGCTGGCCGTGGATCTCGACAAGGCGCCGCCCGAGCGTGCGCAGCATCTGCGCGCTCACCGACTGGTCGTTGACGAAGGCGCGCGTGCGTCCGTCCGCATGCTGCACCCGGCGCAGCACCAGCGCGCCGTCATCGTCGATCCCCGCTTCCGCCAGCAGGCCGCGAACCGGATGGTCGGCGGCGAGGTCGAACTCGGCCGTCACCTGGCCCTGGGTGGTGCCCTGGCGCACCAGAGAGCCGTCGCCGCGCCCGCCAAGGGCGAGGGTGAAGGCATCGAGAAGGATGGACTTGCCCGCGCCGGTCTCGCCGGTAAGCACGGTGAGCCCGGCATGGAAAGAGAGGTCGAGCCGCTCGATGAGCACGATATCCCTGATCGACAGGGCGATCAGCATGGGTAACGCTCCAGAACGTGGCCTTGCGGGACGAGCATGCGCGGCGTTGGCGCCAGCGGCCGAAAGACGCGCATCTTGTTCTCGCTACGTTCTCACATGTCGCGGCGGAGCGGAAGAGGGTTTTGCCCTCTTCCCTAGCCGAGGGTGAAACCCTTGAACGCCTTGGCGATCCATGACTGTTCGTTCAGCTTGGGATCGACGCCGCGCGACTGCACGAGCTTGTAGGCGTCCTTGTACCAGCTACTGTCGGGGAAATTGTAGCCCAGCACGGCGGCGGAGGTCTGCGCTTCGTTGATAACGCCAAGCGCCATATAGGCTTCCGTGAGCCGGTACAGCGCTTCCTCGACATGGCGCGTGGTCTGGTAGCGTGTCACCACGACCTTGAAACGGTTGATGGCGCCCGCATAGTTCCGCTGTTCGAGGTAATAGCGCCCGATCATCATCTCCTTGCCGGCGAGCTGGTCGCGGGCGACTTCGAGCTTCTTCTTGGCGCTGACGGCGTATTCCGTATTGGGATATTTGCGAATCACATCCTCCAGCGAATCCATCGCGCGCTGGGTGCGCTGCTGGTCGCGGGAGATGTCCGGGATCTGGTCGAAATAGGAGGCGGCGACGAGGTACTGCGCATAGGCCGCATCGTCCGAGCCCGGGTGCAGCGCGAGATAGCGCCGCGCCGCGGCGATGCATTCGTCGTAATCGCCCTGGGTGTAGTTGATATAGGCAATCATCAGCAGCGCCTTGCGCGCCCAGTCCGAATAGGGATGCTGGCGATCGACATCCTCGAAGCGCGTGATCGCGTCCTTGTATTCTTCCTTCTGCATGAGGGTCAGGCCCTCATTGTAGCGCTGCTCGGCCGGCACGTCGGGGTAGACCGTCTCTTCCTTGTTGGTATCGAACCAACTGGCGCAACCGCCGAGCGAGGCGCCGGCCAGCACCAGGCCGAACAGGCGCACGGCCATCAGGCCCGAACGCGCCATGCGAGGGCGGAGGGCGGGCGCTGCGGGGCCGGGAACAGTCTGGCCGAGACAGAGAAGACGCATCACAAGTTCGATCCCGATCTGGTCGCTGTTTCGTTGCCACGTGCGTGACAGGCGCTAAGGCGGCTTTCCGACCGGATTATGGCGCCTGGGTGCGCCAAGATCAAAGAGACGCGGCCGACCACCGTTTCAGGCCGGATGTGGCGCAAGAGACGCGCCCGAGAGGCGAGAGACGGCCCGACCCGGCAACCACGCGGCGGCTGAAAGCGGACATACACGAGCGACGCGCGACAGGAAAGCCGCCAACGGGCGGTAGCGCGACAAGCGACGGCGTGACAGCCGGAAGCGCGACGGCCTCACAGTTCCGGCGCGTAGGCCGGCACGGCCACGGCGACGAGGCCGGCATTGCTGCTGACCGTGCGGCGGGCGGGGATGCGGGCCTCGACGATCTCATAGGCCGAGCGGTCGGACAGCAGCGCGTCGACGACGGCGAAATTCAGCTTGTGGCCGCCGCGATAGGAGCGGTAGCGGGCCAGCAGCGGCAGGCCGCCAATAGCGAGATCGCCGATGGCGTCGAGCGCCTTGTGGCGGACGAATTCGTCGGCGTAGCGCAGCCCGGTGGTGTTCATCACGCCGTCGTCGCCGAGGCAGATCGTGTTGTCGAGCGAGGCGCCCAGCGCATAGCCCGCCTGCCACAGGCGCTCCACGTCGCTGACAAAGCCGAACGTCCGGGCAGCGGCGAGTTCCTTGCGGAACACGTCGGGCGACATCGTCGCGGCAAAGCGCTGGCGGCCGATGGCGCAATGGTCGAAGTCGATCTCGACTTCCAGCCGGAAGCCCATGTCATAGGGGGAAATCTCGCCGAAGCCGGCTTCGGTTTCGACGCGCACAGGCTTGAGCACACGCAGATAGCGGCGCGCGTGGTCGGTCTCGACAATGCCAGCCTCATCCACCGCCGCCACGAATTCGCCGGCACTGCCATCGAGGATCGGCACTTCCGGGCCGTCAATCTCGACCCGGGCATTGTCGACGCCGAGGCCGGCGAAGCAGGCCAGCAGATGCTCGACAGTGGACACGGCCGGACCTTCCGCATCGCGCAGCACGGTGGCGAGATCGCTGCCACGCACCGCGCCGCGGCAGGCGCGCACCGACTGATTCGTGTCCTTGCGGAAGAAAACGATGCCGCTATCGGCTTCGGAAGGGGAGAGATGCATCCGGGCCATCTTGCCGGAATGAACGCCGACGCCGGAGAGCATCACGTCATCGCCAAGGGTGGTCTGCCGTACAGCGTTCATTCGACCCAAAAAGCGGCAGCGACGAGCGCCCCGCTCTCCCCAATCCCCGAAACCAACACAGTGCGCCGCTACCTTGAGAGGCTGCGGAACCGAATCCGCTGCGGACGCTTATCGTTGGTTGGCAAGATAACGGCGCCGTGAGTCCGCGCCAAATCACGCTTGCTTACCGTCTGTTACCGCTTTTACGCTACCGCACAATCCTGAAAAATCATTTAATCTCAAATAGCTACGCCCGGACCTCGCGGTCCGGGCGCTGCATTGCGTAGCACTCTATGTAACAGGCGGTACGTTCCGCCTGCCGTGCCGCCTCAGCCCTGACGGCGCAGGAAGGCGGGGATATCGAGATGGTCGTCCTCGGCCGGGCGCGCGGCGCGCGGATCGGCCGGGCGGGCCGCCGGACGCTTGGCGTATTCCGAGGTCTCCGGCCGCATCTCGCCGACCTGGCGGGGCTCCGGCTGCGCGGGGGCGCGGCGCACCACGGGGCGCGTATCCGCCGGGGGCTCGACCTCGTCCTCGTCCTGGCCGCGGCCAAGTCCGACATGGGCGAGACGCTGCAGCAGCGTCATCCGCTTCTTCTCGGCCTGGTGATGGTCCGGCATCTCGCCGCGCGCGGCGCGGATCTGATTCTGCGCCGGCATCGGCAGTTCGTCGACACGCGGCATGCGGGGGGCCGGACGCTCCGCCTGCGGCGGGATGAACGGCTCGATCGCGTGCTCTTCGTAGGCCGCCTCATTATAGGGCGCCGGTTCCGGCTCGGCATAGAGCGTGGGCTTGGGCGCCAGCGGACGGATGGTCACGTCGTCAATGGCGGCGGGGGCCGGCGCATAGGACGGCTGGGCGTAGGAGGGTTCGCCATAGGGATGCTCGCTGACCGGGGCGGCGGCGAAGCTCGGCTCGTGATGCGAGGCGCCGAAATCTTCCGCATCGAGCGCCGAGGCGACCGAACGCAGGGCCGCGTCGCGGCGCGCTTCCACGGCGGCGCGGCCGGCATTGGAGACGCGGCGGCCGCCGAGGTCCGGCAGGTTGTTCAGCGCGTGGGGAATCTGCTCGGGAATCACCGCCGGGTCGATGCCGGTGGCAACGACCGACACGCGGATCAGCCCTTCCAGCGTCTCGTCGAAGGTGGCGCCGAGGATGATGTTGGCGTCGGGGTCGACTTCCTCGCGGATGCGGGTCGCCGCCTCGTCCACCTCGAACAGGGTAAGATCCTTGCCGCCGGTGATGGAGATCAGCAGGCCACGCGCGCCGCGCATCGACACCTCGTCGAGCAGCGGATTGGCGATCGCCGCTTCCGCCGCGTGCCGGGCGCGCTGCTCACCGGAGGCCTCGCCGGTGCCCATCATCGCCTTGCCCATCTCGCGCATCACGGCGCGCACATCGGCGAAGTCGAGGTTGATGAGGCCTTCCTTCACCATCAGGTCGGTGATGCAGGCGACGCCGGAATACAGCACCTGGTCCGCCATGGCGAAGGCATCGGCGAAGGTGGTGCGCTCATTGGCCACCCGGAACAGGTTCTGGTTCGGGATAACGATGAGCGTGTCCACGCCCTTCTGCAGCTCGTTAATGCCCATCTCGCCGATGCGCATGCGGCGCTGGCCCTCGAAATGGAAGGGCTTGGTCACCACACCGACGGTGAGGATGCCGAGTTCGCGGGCCGCGCGGGCGATGACCGGGGCGGCGCCGGTGCCGGTGCCGCCGCCCATGCCGGCGGTGATGAACACCATATGCGCGCCGGCGAGGTGATCGCGGATCTCGTCAAGGGCTTCCTCGGCGGCGGCGCGGCCGACTTCCGGCTGGGAACCGGCGCCGAGACCCTCGGTAACCGCGACGCCCATCTGCACGATGCGCTCGGCCTTGGAAAGGGTGAGCGCCTGCGCGTCGGTGTTGGCGACCACGAAGTCGACCCCCGTCAGGCCGGCCGTGATCATGTTGTTGACCGCGTTGCCGCCGGCGCCGCCGACACCGAAGACGGTGATGCGGGGACGCAGTTCGCGGATGTCCGGTACCTGGAGGTTGATGGTCATTCTAGTGTCCCCTAACGCCGGCGGGCACGCGGCCCGTCATGATCCCTGTGGTGCCGGTTCCGCCGGCGCGGATTAGATGGTGCACGTCAGAAGGCCTCCCTCAGCCAGTGGCCGACGCGCGAGAAGTAGCCGGAGCCGTCGCCCTGCGAGAGGCGGCGGCGACGGGCCTCGAAATGTTCGAGCCCCGCGACCTGCGGATAGACCAGAAGCCCGGTAGCCACGGCGAAGGGCGCGCCGCGCGTCGCCTCCGGCAGCTTGGAAATACCGAGCGGACGACCGATTCGCACCTGTGGTCCCAGTATGTTACCGACAAGCTCCGCAAGGCCAGTGAGTTGCGCAGCGCCGCCGGTGAGAACGATGCGCCGCCCCGCCCCGGCCGCATGGCCGGAGGCGTGCAGGCGGTCGCGCACCAGTTCCACGATCTCCTCGACGCGCGGGCGCACAATGCGCATCAGCTTCGCCTTGGGAATCACCCGGGGCAGGTCATGGTCGTCGGAAATGCTCGGCACGGTGAGCATTTCGCGCTCATCCGCGCCCATGGCGATGACGCCGCCATGCAGGCTCTTCAGCCGCTCGGCATCGGCGAGGCGGGTGGACAGGCCGCGCGCCACGTCGTTGGTCACATGCTGGCCGCCAATGGCGATGCCGTCGACATGCACGCAATGGCCGTTCTCCACCACCGCCACCGTCGTGGTGCCGGCGCCGAAGTCAATCAAGGTCACGCCCAGTTCCGCCTCGTCATCCGCGAGGGTGGACAGCGCCGCCGCATAGGGCGCGGCGACCATCGCCTCGACCCCGAGATGGCAGCGCTCGATGCACAGAAGCAGGTTGCGCACCGCGGCCGCTTCGGCGGTGACGACATGCAGGTCGACGCCGAGTCGGCGCCCGAGCATGCCGCGCGGCTCTCCGATGCCGGCGACCCCGTCGATCGCATAGCCAACCGGCAGCGCGTGCAGAATGGTGCGCCCCTCGCCGACGGCGAAGGTGGAGGCGGCATCGAGCACGCGGCGAATGTCGCCTTCCGCCACCGCCGGTTCCGGCAGGTCGACCTCGGCGGCGAAATGCTCGGAGGCGAGCCGCCCCCCTGCCATGGAGACAATGACGGAGGCGATCTGCGCGCCGGCAGTGCGTTCGGCCGCGTCCACCGCGCGGCGGATCGCATATTCGGCGCGCTCCATGTCGATGACAGCGCCGCCCTTGATGCCGTGGGCGCTGGTGTGGCCGATGCCGAGCACATCCACCGAATGGGTGCGCCGGCGCAGGCTGGAGGTCGCTTCGCGCGGCTTCAGCCGGGCGATCATGCACACGATCTTGGAGGTGCCGACTTCCAGCACGCCGACCACGCCGGTGCGGCGCGGCGCCAGCGGCCGCATTTTCGGAGCGATCTCGAAAGGTGCGCGGGTTCTCATGAGCTGCCCGCCTTCTTCGCCTTGGCCTTCGCCTTCAGTTCCGCCTCGCGTGCGGCATAGGCGGCATCGGAAAGCCGGACTGAAACCCGGTCGGGGAGACGCAGGTCCACAATGGTGATGTCGCGCGAGAGCAGCGATTTCTGCTGGTCGAGCAGGGCGAGCTGTTCGAGCGCGTCGTTCAGCCCCTCTTCCGGCAGGCGCACATCGACGCCGTTACGCATTTTCAGCGTCCAGCGCCGGTCGGCGACCCGGATGGCGGCGCGCACCTGGTCGCGCACGCCGGGTACGAGGCTGAGCGCCTCGACGATCTCGACCACATGATTCTCCGCCCCGTCGCCGACCACGATGGGCAGGCGGATATAGCGCGGATCGTCGGAATAGGGGGCGATCACCGTGCCGTCGCGGGCGATGACATTGATCCGCCCGTCCTTCTGCCAGAGCGCGTAGCCCTCGCGCTCGACGACCTGGATGTCGAGGCGGTCGGGATAGAGCTTCTGCACCGTGGCGCGCTTGATCCAGGCGAGTTCTTCCAGCCGCATCCGCGCGCCCTCGGCATCGAGGAACAGCAGCGACGAGGTCGGCTTCACCCCGGCAGTGGCGAGAATGTCGCCCGGCGTGACGTGATTCTGGCCCGACAGGTTGATGTTGGCGATGCGGAAGCCAGCGAGATTGGCGGCGGCATCGCCGAAATCGCGGGCGGTCTCGATCGCCGCCGGCATATGGCCGCCGCGCTGCATGCCGTAAAGGCCGGTGGCGGCGAACAGCCCGGCGGTGAGCCACAGGCCCGCGCCGGAGAAGGCGGCACGGGAGGTGCACAGGCGGACGAGGAATCGGCGGCCGCCGATGATGGCGCGATCGAGCAGGCGGGTGCGCTCGGCCGCCTTGGCCGTGCGCACCGGGACGCGCGGACGCGCGCCGCGATTCGAATCGCCGGTGGCCGCGCCGGTCCGCTTGCCCGCCGGCGTCTGCCGCGGGGTCAGCGATCGAGCGAAGCGTCCTCCACCATCCATCGTACAAGCTCACCGAACGAATGGCCCGCATGGGCTGCCAATTCGGGCACAAGCGACGTCTCGGTCATTCCGGGCTGCGTATTGACCTCCAGACAGACAAGGCCGGTTTCATCCCCGGTCTGGTCGTCGTAGCGGAAATCCGTCCTGCTGATGCCCCGACAGCCGAGAGCGCGATGCGCCCTGACCGCTAACATCTGCGCCTTTTGGTAAATATTCGGTAAAATTCGGGCCGGCAGAATGTGGCGCGAACCGCCCGGAGCGTATTTTGCCTCGTAATCATAGAACTTTAGGTCGGACTGGATTTCGATAACGCCGAGCGCTTCGTCGCCCATGACGGCGCAGGTCAGCTCCAATCCGGGGATATAGCGCTCCGCGACGAGGTCCTCGCCGAATCCCCAGTCGGGGCGGTGAAGCTCCTGCGGCGGATGCTCCTGGTCCTCGCGTACGATGAACACGCCGACCGACGACCCCCCTGTATTGGGCTTGAGCACATAGGGGCGCGGCAGCACATGCTCGCGGGCCGCCTCGGCCCGGCTCACCATGCGCCCTTCCGGCACGGGAATGCCGTGCGCGGCCAGCACGATCTTGGCCTGCCGCTTGTCCATGGCCAGCGCCGAGGCGAGCACCCCGGAATGGGTGTAGGGAATGCGCAGGATTTCCAGAATGCCCTGGATGGTGCCGTCCTCGCCCGGCCGGCCATGCAGCACATTAAGCGCCACATCGGGTTTGAGGGCTGTCAGCACCTGCGCGATGTCGCGCCCGACATCTACGCGGGTCACGCGGTAGCCAACGCTTTCCGCCGCCTTCGCGCAGGCTTCGCCCGACCAAAGCGACACCTGCCGCTCCGGCGACCAGCCGCCCATCAGGACGGCGACATGCTTGCCCATGGTACTCTCCTCGACGGCCGCCAGGGCCGCATCGCTCAGACGGGAAGACCGATGCGCCTGATCTCCCATTCCAGCTCGATGCCGGAATGATCCTTCACGCGCTGGCGAACCTCTTCGCCGAGCCCCTCGATATCGGCGGCGGTCGCGCCGCCGGTGTTGATCAGGAAATTGCAGTGCAGCGTCGACATCTGCGCCCCACCCCGGGTCAGCCCTCGGCAGCCGGCCGCGTCGATCAACTGCCAGGCCTTCAGCCCCGGCGGGTTCTTGAAGGTCGAGCCGCCGGTCTTCTCGCGAATCGGCTGCGACGCCTCGCGGGCTGCGGTGATTCGGTCCATCTCGGCGAGGATGGCGGCGGTCTCGCCTGGCCGCCCCTGGAACAGCGCCGAGGTGAAGATCACATCCGCCGGTGCCTGCGAGTGGCGGTAGCTGAAGCCAAAATCGGCATTGGTGAACACCCGCACCCGGCCGGCCCGGTCGACGCCGCGCGCCTCGATCAGCACATCCGTCGTCTCGCCGCCATGGGCGCCCGCATTCATCCGCAGCGCGCCGCCAAGACCGCCGGGAATGCCGCGATAGAAGGCGAGCCCATCAATGCCCGCTTCCGCCGCCGCGCGGGCGAGCTTCACATCCGGCACCGCGGTCCCGGCCCGCAGCCGATAGCCATCCTCGACGACGATCTCGCCGAAGCCGCGCCCCAGCCGCACCACCACGCCCGGCACGCCGCCATCGCGCACGATCAGATTGGAGCCGAGGCCGATCACCGTGACCGGAATTTCGGCGGGCAGGCGGCCGAGGAAATAGGCGAGGTCGTCCTCGTCGGCCGGGGTGAACAGCACCTGCGCCGGCCCACCGACGCGGAACCAGGTAAGTTCGGCCAGCGACTGGCTGGCGATCAGCCGTCCGCGCAGCGCCGGCATCGCGGCGGAAAGCTCTGGCGTGAGGTCGGGGAAGCTCATCGCGCGGCCCCGGCCGCCAGTTGCTCCGGCAGCGCATAGGCCCATTGGGTGATGTTGCCAGCGCCGAGACAAACGACGTAGTCACCTGGCTTCATCAGCCCGTTCACCAGACCCGCAAGCGCCTCTGGCCCGCTCAGAGCCGTCACCGAGCGATGGCCGCGCGCGCGCAGCGCTTCGACCAGATGATCACGGTCGATGCCGGGGATCGGCGCTTCGCCAGCCGCATAGACATCGGCAACGATCACATGATCGGCGTCGTTGAAGCAGGTGGCGAACTGGTCGAACAGCGACTGCAGCCTTGTGTAGCGGTGCGGCTGGACGACGGCGATCACCTGCCCCTCGGTGGAGGCGCGGGCGGCGCGCAGCACGGCGGCGATCTCCACGGGGTGATGGCCGTAATCGTCGAAGATGGTGACGCCGCCCACCTCGCCGGTGCGGGTGAAGCGCCGCTTCACCCCGCCGAAGCCGGCGAGCGCGCTGCGAATCTGCTCGTCACTTGCGCCGAGTTCATGCGCAACCGCGATGGCGGCGGTAGCGTTCAGCGCGTTGTGCTTGCCCGGCATCGGCAGCACGAGATCGCGCAGTTCGTGCACCACCGCGCCGCTGCGGTCGCGGAACAGCACGCCGAAGCGGCACATGCCGCCGCGCAGGTCGAGATCGACGAGGCGCACATCCGCCTGCGGGTTCTCGCCATAGGTGATGACGCGACGATCCTCGACATGGCCGACGAGGTCCTGCACCACGGGATGATCGGTGCACATGACGGCGAAGCCATAGAAGGGCAGGTTGTCGATGAAGCTGCGGAACGCGGCCTGCACCGCCTCGAAGGTCTTGAAGTGGTCGAGATGCTCCGGGTCGATATTGGTGACGATGGCGACCTCGACCGGCAGCTTGAGGAAGGTGCCGTCACTCTCATCCGCCTCCACCACCATCCATTCGCCGTCACCGAGGCGGGCATTGGTGCCATATGCGTTGATGATGCCGCCATTGATGACGGTGGGATCGAAACCGCCGGCATCGAGCAGCGTGGCGACGAGGGACGTGGTCGTGGTCTTGCCGTGGGTGCCGGCGATGGCGACGCAGCTCTTCAGCCGCATCAACTCGGCCAGCATTTCCGCCCGGCGCACCACCGGCAGGCGCTTGGCGCGGGCGGCGACGAGCTCGGGATTGTCGCGGCGGATTGCGGTGGAAACCACCAGCACCTCGGCACCGTCGATGTTCTCGGCCGCATGGCCGATCAGCACCTTGATGCCCTTTTCCGCGAGGCGCTTCACATTGGCGCTTTCAGCCACATCCGAGCCCTGCACGGTATAGCCGAGATTGTGCAGCACCTCGGCGATGCCGCTCATGCCGATGCCGCCAATGCCGACGAAATGGATGGGGCCGAGAGACAGCGGGAGCTTCATGGAATGTTCCTTCCGCCCGCGCGCGCGGCGGGAATGCTTTGCCGGCGCGCAGGAATAGACGAGCGTACCGCCCCCGTCACCGGGCCTTTGGTGGGGGTGGAGCGAGGGCGGAGGACGCGCGCCGGGCTAGACATGGATCCTGCCGGTGGCGACGACCAGCGCCGCCAGTCGCTCGGCGGCGTCGGCGCGGCCCATGGCCCGGGCCATGCTCGCCATGGTCTCCAGCCGCCCGGTCTCGCCCGCGAGTCGGGTAATGAGGGCGGCGAAGCTCGCCGGGGTGAAATGGCTCTGCGGCATCACCACCGCCCCGCCGCCTGTGGCGAGTGCGGTGGCGTTGGCGAGTTGGTCCTGGTCGAGCGCGCCGGGTAGCGGCACGAGGATGGAGGGGCGGCCAATGACGGCGAGTTCCGCCACCGTCATCGCTCCCGAGCGCGAGATGACGAGATGCGCGCCGGCGATGCGGGCCGGCAGATCGGCGAAGAAGGGCGCGACCTCCGCCGCCACGCCGAGGCGGGCATAGGTGGCGCGCACCGCCTCCAGATCTTCCGGCCGCGCCTGCTGCACGAGGCGCAGCCGGGGGCGCAGCGACGGGTCGATCCGTTCGACACCCGCCGGCACCACCTCGCTCATCACCCGCGCGCCCTGGCTGCCGCCGGTCACGAGGAGATTGATCGGGCCGTCCGCGGCGAGCGGGGCGAAGGGGATGTCAGCCGCCGCGATCACCGCCGGGCGCACCGGATTGCCAGTGTGCTGCGCCTTGGCAGCAAGGGCGGGGATGCTGGCGCAGATGTCGGGGTAGCCGGAGGCGATGGCGGTGACGCGCGGGGCGAGCAGCTTATTCGCCCGCCCCATCACTGCGTTCGCCTCATGGATCAGGGTGGGGAAACCGGCATAGTGCGCGGCGAGAATCGGCGGCACGGTGGGATAGCCGCCAAAGCCGACGACGACGGCGGGCTTGAGCGCCCGCATCAGCCGGAAGCCCTTCACAAAGCCCAGCCCGAGCGTGAGCGCGGTACGCGCCAGCGCCACCGGCGAGCGCCCGCGCACCGTCTCGGCCGGCAGGACGTGCAGCCGCCGCGCCGGGAAATGACCGGCATAGCGGGCGGCTCGCGAATCAGTGACGAGATCGACCTCGATCCCGCGCGCGGACAGCACGCCCGCCAGCGCTTCGGCCGGGAACAGGTGGCCGCCGGTGCCGCCGGCGGCGAGCAGGACGAGCGGAGGGGAAACCTGCGTCATGTCGCGTCTCACGCCGGGCGCGGCAGCGGCGCGCCGAGACGGGTGCCGAGCCTCTCCAGCTCCGCCAGCGTCGCGGTGCGCGGGCGTCGCCGTGTCAAAGCCAGCAGCATGCCCATGCCATAGGCCAGCGACAGCAGCGAGGAGCCGCCATAGGAGACGAAGGGCAGCGTCATGCCCTTGGCCGGCATCATGTGCAGGTTCACCATCATGTTGATGCAGGACTGCAGCCCGAACAGCATGGCAAGGCCCGCCGTGGCGAAGCGCACGAAGGGATCCTCATCGTTCAGCGCCCGCGAGAGCGCGCGCAGCACGATGAAGGCGAACAGGCCGGCGATGATAAGGCACAGCACGGCGCCGAATTCCTCACCGGCGACCGCGAAGATGAAATCGGTGTGCCCATCCGGCAGCACTTTCTTGAAGCTGCCTTCGCCGGGCCCCTGCCCCAGCCAGCCGCCATTGAGAAAGGAGTTGATGGCGAGGTCGATCTGGTAGGTGTCGCCGGAATCCGGGTTCACGAAGCGGTCGATGCGCTGGGTGACGTGCGGCACCGTCTTATAGGCGAGGAACAGGCCCGCCGCGCCGATGCCGCCGAGGCCCACCACCCAGATGATGCGCAGCCCGGCCAGGAAGAACAGGCTGCCCCACACCAGCGAAACCAGCATGGTCTGGCCGAAATCCGGCTGCATCACCAGCGGCGTCACCACCATGCCGAGCAGGCCGATGGCGAGAAACTGGCCTGGCATTTCCGGCCGGCGCACGCTTTCCGAGAACAGCCAGGCGGCGATGATGACGAAGCTGGGCTTGAGGAATTCGGACGGCTGCACCGTGATGCTGGCGATGTTGAGCCAGCGCCGGGCGCCCTTCACCTCCGGCCCGATCACCAGGGTGGCGCAGACGAGGGCGAGAAAGAACAGGAACAGCACCAGCGCGATGCGGCGGATGTTGCGCGGTGAGAGGAACGAGGTGGCGAGCAGGATGATGAGCGCCGGCACCAGGAACATCACCTGCCGGTTAACGAAGTGAAACGGGTCGGGGATGCCGATCCGCGCCGCCACCGGCGGGCTCGCCGCCAGCGCCAGCACGATGCCGATGATCATCAAGGCGGCGAGAGCGCCGAGCAGCAGCCGGTCAATGGTCCACCACCACTCGCCAACCACCGTCCTTTCGGCACGCGATATCATATACGCCACTCCGGAAAACGCATTGCCAGAGTATGGGACGGTTAAGGTTGACGCCGGCTTAATGCCGGCATCGCCTCATGCCGCCGGCAGGGCGTTGACGAGCGCGCGGAAGGCATCGCCGCGCACCTCGAAATTGCGGTACTGGTCGAAGCTGGCGCAGGCGGGCGAGAGCAGCACGACGGGATGAGCAAGTCCCGAAGCCGCCGCGTCCGCCGCCGCCCGCGCCACCGCCACATCGAGCGTGCCACACAGCTCGAACGGTATCTCATTACCCAGCGTCGCGGCGAATTCCGGCGCGGCGACGCCGATGAGATAGGCCTTGCGCACCCGCGGAAAGAACGGCCGCAGCGGCTCGATGCCGCCATCCTTCGGCTTGCCGCCGGCGATCCAGAAAATGCCCTCGAAGGAGGTGAGCGCACGTTCCGCCGCATCGGCATTGGTTGCCTTGGAATCATTGACGAACAGCACCTTGCCGAGGGTGCGCACCTGTTCCATGCGGTGGGCGAGGCCGGGGAAGCTCGCCATGCCGGTGGCGATCACCTCCGGCGCCAGACCGAGGGCACGGGCGGCGGCGAAGGCGGCGGCGGCGTTCTGCGCATTATGCGCCCCGCGCAGCGAGCCTATGCCGGCCAGCGACAGGGTGAAGGACCGCACCCCATTCTCCGCCACGACGAGATCGGAACCATCGAGGAATATGCCGGTTTGTAGCGGCCCGCGCACCGAAACCCGCACGACATTCGTGCCCGCCGCTTCCGCCCGGTCGGCGATGGCGGACGACCAGTCGTCATCGACCCCGACCACCGCCGTGCCGCCCGCTTCCACACCGACGATGAGGCGTTCCTTGACCTCGGCATAGTGCTCCATCGTGCCGTGCCGGTCGATATGGTCAGGCGACAGGTTGAGCAGGATGCCGACGGCCGGGTCGAGAGTCGGGGCGAGGTCGATCTGGTAGGAGGAGCATTCGATCACATAGGCGCGCCGCCCCTTCGGCGGCTCCAGCCCGAGAATGGCCGGGCCGAAATTGCCGCCGATCTGCACGTCGCGCCCACCGACCTTGAGCAGATGGGCGAGCAGCGCCGTGGTGGTCGACTTGCCATTGGTGCCGGTGATCGCGGCAAAGGCCGGCCGGCCGGCGGCGCGGCGCTCGCGGCAGAACAATTCGATATCGCCGATGATCTCAACGCCGGCGGCCTGCGCCTTCTTCACCGTCCAGTGCGGTTCGGGATGGGTGAACGGCACGCCCGGCGCCAGCACCAGCGCGGCGAAGTCCGCCCAGTCGGCCTCGGCGAGATCGCCGGTCGGAATGCCATCGGCCGCCGCCTTCGCCACCGAGGCGGGCGAATCGTCCCACGCGATGACCCGCGCCCCACCGGCGCGCAGTGCCCGGGCGGTGGCGAGGCCCGAGCCGCCGAGCCCGAACAGGGCGACGGAACGGTCCTTCAGCGTGGAGACGGGGATCATGGAAGCAACCTCGACAAAGGGCCGCCGGGAGAGGAGCGGCACGGGCGCCTCTGGCTAGCGCATTTCGCAGGGCGATGAAATGATCGGTGGCTCGCGCGCGTCGATGACGGCCCCCTCCCCCCAGCCTGAGAGCCTGCCATGCCCGCCCCCGCTTTGCTTCCCCTCGCTTCGACCATGCGCGTGTTGCGGCCGCATCCCAACATCTACGCCTTCTATGACGGTCGGATCGACGGCGCGCGGGCGCATTCCGCAGCGCCGAACTGGCTCGACGACGGCGCCTATGCGCTCGGCGTCTGCGTCTATGCGGTGGTGGATGGGCATGAGGCCCTGCTCTACGACACCCACATCTCCATTCCCCACGCGCAGATGATGCGCCGGACGCTGGAGGAGGCGGGCGTCACCTCCTTCCGCGTGGTGCTGAGCCATTGGCATGACGACCATGTCGCCGGCAATGCGGTCTTCGCCACGGACGAGATCATCGCGCTCGACCGCACGGAGCGGACGCTTGCCGCCAACCGGGTGGCGCTGGAGAATGGCGATCCGCCGATCTTCCCGTTGGTCATGCCGAACAAAATCATCACCGGCCCGACCGAACTCACTGTCGGCCGGCTCACGGTGAAGCTGGAGCCGGCGGAGATTCACAGCCATGACGGGCTGATCCTGCTGCTGCCGCAACTCGGGGTGATGCTGGCCGGCGACACGCTGGAAGAGCCGATCACCTATGTCGCCGAACCGGAGCGCCTGCCGGTGCATCTTGAGGAGCTCAAGCGCATCCGGCAGTGGGGCTATGCCCGCATCCTGCCCAATCACGGCGCGCCTGACGTGATCGCCGCCGGCGGCTACGGCCCCGAACTGATCGACGCCACGCTGCGCTATGTCAGCAAGCTGCTGCACACGCGCATCGACATGGCCCTGGCCGACCAGGACCTTTCCACCTTCATCGCCGGCGATCTCGCCGCAGGGACGCTGGCCTATTTCGCCCCCTATGAGGCGGTACACGCCGCCAATGTGAAGAAAATGCTGGCGCTGCCGGGGTGAGGATCTGAAGACCCGTCATCCCGGACGGCCGCAGGCCGATCCGGGATCGCGTACCATGCACGGATGACGATCCCGGTTCTCGCTGCGCTCGGCCGGGACGACAGAAAACTCACCGCAGCTTCAGCGTCGAGAGACCGATCAGCGCCAGCACCACCGCGATGATCCAGAAGCGGATGACGATCTGCGGCTCGGTCCAACCCTTCTGCTCGAAATGGTGGTGGATCGGCGCCATCTTGAACACGCGCTTGCCGGTGAGCTTGAACGAGGCGACCTGCACGATCACCGAGACCGCCTCCAGCACGAACAGCCCGCCGATCACCGCCAGCACGATCTCGTGCTTGGTGGCGACCGCGATGGTGCCGAGCAGGCCACCCAGCGCCAGCGAACCGGTATCGCCCATGAAAATCTGCGCTGGCGGCGCATTGAACCAGAGAAAGCCGATGCCGGCGCCGATGATCGCCCCGCAGATCACCGCAAGTTCGCCGACCCCGGCGACATAGTGGATCTGCAGATAATCCGCGAACAGCACGTTGCCGGAGAGGTAGGAGATCATGCCGAAGCTGGCCGCCGCCACCATGACGGGCACGATGGCGAGGCCGTCGAGGCCGTCGGTCAGGTTCACCGCATTGCCGGCGCCGACGATGACGAAGGCGCCGAGGATGACAAAGAACCAGCCGAGATCGAGCAGCAGGTCCTTGAAGAAGGGGAAGGCGAGCGAAGAGGAGAGCGGCTCGCGCCCGACATGCATGATGACCACCGCGGCGGTGCCGGCGATCAGCGCCTCGATGGCGAGGCGCGACTTGCCCGACAGGCCGTTATGGGTCTGCTTGGTCACTTTCAGATAGTCGTCATAGAAGCCGATCAGCCCGAAGCCGGTGGTGACGAACAGCACCACCCAGACATAGGGGTTGGACAGGTTTCCCCATAGCAGCGTCGCGACCATGAGCCCCGAAAAGATCATGAGCCCGCCCATGGTGGGGGTGCCCTTCTTGGTCAGGAGGTGCGATTGCGGCCCATCGGTGCGGATCGGCTGGCCCTTGCCCTGTTTCAGCCGCAGCATGGCAATGATCGCCGGGCCGAACATGAAGACGAACAGCAGCGCGGTGATGATCGCCCCACCGGTGCGGAAGGTAATGTAGCGGAAGACGTTAACCGCCGGGACGCTTCCCTGGAATTCGGCGAGCCATTGCAGCATGGAAGATCAACCTTCAGAGGGGCAGGCCGGCAGGCCGCGCCGGGCAATCGGAGATGCCCGGAATCGGGAAAAGTGACCGGCGCGGCTCATTCCGATGTTTCCGCCGTTTCCGCAAGACTGCCGGCGGGAAAACGCTCGATCAGCGCGCGGGCGAGCGGGCCCATGCGGCTTCCATTCGAGCCTTTGACCATGATCACGTCGCCGCCGCGCAGCCGTGGCGCCACCAGCGGCAGCAGCGCCGCCGCGTCCGGCGCCCAGGCGCCGCGGCGGTTCTCGGGCAGCGCCTCCCACAGCGCCCGCATCAGCGGGCCGGCGCAGAAGACAAGATCGGCGACCGAGGCGGCACCCGCCAGCTCGCGGTGCATCGCTTCGCCCTGCGGGCCGAGTTCCAGCATGTCGCCGAGCACGGCGAGGCGCCGGCCGCGTCCCGTCGGCGGCGTGGTGCCGAGCACGGCGAGCGCGGCGCGCATCGAGGCGGGATTGGCGTTGTAGCTCTCGTCGATCAGCGTCGCCATCCCGGCCTTGACCGCCAGCGTGGTGCGCACCCCGCGCCCGGGCGGCGGGCCAAGTTCGGAAAGAGCGAGCGCGGCGAGGCATAGATCCGCCCCCGCAAGCTTGGCCGCCGCCAGCACGGCGAGCGCATTCTGCACGATGTGCCGGCCGGGAAGGCCGACCTTGAAGCTAACGCTTTCGCCCATGATGTCGGCCATGGCGGTGGACATATGCGGCTGAAGATTGACGCTGGTGAGCCGCGCCTGCGCCTCATCCGCCTCGCCAAAGCCGATGATGGTGTCGATCCCCGCCGCCCGCGCCGCCGCCGCCAGCCGCGCGAAATGCGGATTGTCGCAGTTGAGCACCGCCGCCCCGCCCGGCTCGACGCCGGTGAAGATTTCCGCCTTGGCGTCGGCGATGCCCTCAATGCCCTCGAACTGGGCGATGTGGACCGGCTCGATGGTGGTGATGATCGCGACATGCGGGCGCACCATATCGACCAGCGTGGCAATCTCGCCGGCATGGTTCATGCCGAGTTCGAACACACCATAGGCGCTGTGCTGCGGCATGCGGGCGAGGGACAACGGCACGCCCCAGTGATTATTGTAGGAGGCCGCCGAGGCATGGGTCGGGCCGTCCGCACCCAGCGCCAGCGCGAGCGCCTCCTTGGTCGTCGTCTTGCCGACCGAGCCGGTAACGCCGACGATGCGGGCGCCGGTACGGGCACGAGCGGCCCGGCCGGTCTGCTCCAGCGCCGCCAGCACATCATCCACCGCCAGCAGCGTCGCGCCTTCCGGCATCTCGGCGAGGCGCGCATGCTCGACCACGCTCAGCGCCGCGCCGCGCGCCTGCGCCATGGTGACATAGGCATGCCCGTCGCTGTTATCGCCGCGAATGGCAAAGAAGGCGTCGCCCGGCTGCAGCGTACGGGTGTCGATGGACATGCCGCCAATGGCCCCGGCGGGCAGGCCCGTCAGGGTGCCGCCGGTTGCCTGCGCCAGCGCCTCCACGGTCCAGAGCGGCGATGCGGCCGAACCCGCCTTCATGCGGTCAACTCCCCAGCAGCCCGGCCGCTGTGTCGCGGTCGGAGAATGGCAATGTCCGGTCGCCGATAATCTGGCCGGTTTCGTGACCCTTGCCGGCGATCAGCACCACGTCTCCCGGGCCGGCTGCGGCCAGGGCGGCTTTGATAGCCTCCGCCCGGTCGCCGATCTCCCGCGCGCCCGGCGCGCTGGCGAGGATGGCAGCGCGGATGGCGGCGGGGTCTTCGCTACGCGGATTGTCATCAGTGACGATCACCACATCGGCCTTCTCCGTGGCGATGGCGCCCATGATCGGGCGCTTGCCGCGGTCGCGGTCGCCGCCGCAACCGAACACCACGATCAGCCGCCCGGTCACATAGGGGCGCAGCGCATCGAGCGCATTGGCCAGCGCGTCGGGCTTATGGGCATAATCGACGAAGACGCCGGCGCCGCCCTTCGTGCCGACGAGTTCCAGCCGCCCCGGCACGCCCTCCAGCGTCTCCAGCAGCGGCAGCACCTCGCGAGCCGTGGCGCCGGTGAGCAGGACCAGGCCGGCGGCGACGAGCGCATTGCAGGCCTGGAAGGCACCGACCAGCGGCAGGGTGAGCGTGTGGCGCGCGCCGGCGACCTCGATCTCCAGCCGCTGGCCGAGGCCTTCATCGCGGCGCGCCAGCAGCGAGATGCCGGCCCCGGTGACGCCGATGCCGAGCACGTTCAGCTCATGCTCGGCCGCGACCTGTGCGACATGGCTGCCCTCGGTGCTGTCCACCCATATCGCCGCTCCGCCGCCGCGCGGCACGAGATCGCGGAACAGCCGCATCTTGGCGTCGAGATAGGCGTCCATGCTCGGGTGATAGTCGAGATGATCGCGCGAGAGATTGGTGAAGCCGCCCGCCTTCAGCCGCACCCCGTCGAGCCGGTGCTGGTCGAGCCCGTGCGAGGAGGCTTCGAGGCACAGATGGGTGACGCCTTGTTCGGCAAGATGATGGAGGCTTCGGTGCAGTTCGATCGGATCGGGCGTGGTCAGCGAACCATAGACGGCACCGGACGGCGCCACCACGCCAAGCGTGCCGAGGCTCGCAGCGGAGAAGCCGAGGCCCTGCCATATCTGCAGGGTGAAGGCGGCCACCGAGGTCTTGCCCGACGTGCCGGTGACGGCGGCGATGGTCTCCGGCTGGCGCGGAAAGGCCCGCGCGGCGGCGAGCGCCACGGTGCGACGGGCATTTCCGACGCGGACATAGGAAATGCCGGGGTCGAGCCAGTCCGGCCGGTCCGCCTCCGCGACGACCGCGACGGCGCCGCGTGCAATGGCTTCCTGCGCATGGACGAGACCATCGGTCTTCGTTCCCGACAGGGCGAAGAACACGTCGCCGGCCCGCACGCTGCGGCTATCGAGCGAAGGCTCGCCCACGGCCAGTTCCGGATCGGCGCCGGCATAATCGGCATCTGCGCCGACCAGCCCCCGCAGGGTGAGGCGGCGGGCGCAGTCGACGGTGGGGTGCGTCCGGTCAGGCATGGCGTCGTCCTGCGCGCCGCAGCGGGCGCCCTTTCACATCACTGAGCGCGCGCCAGCGTGGTGTTGGCGAGCAGGCTTTCGGCCGGCGGTACGTCCGTGCGCGGCATGATGCCGAGCATCGGCCCGATGCGCGAGATGATCTTGCCGGTCGTCGGGGCGGCGTTCCAGCCAGAGGTTGCGAAACCGTAAGTACCCTCGGCAGGCTGCGGCTCATCGAGCATCACCAGCACGAGGTACTGAGGATTGTCCATCGGGAAAATGCCCGTGAATGTGGTGAGCAGCCGGGTCTTGGAGTAGCGCCCGTTGATCACCTTCTCGGCCGTGCCGGTCTTGCCGCCGGCATAGAAGCCGGGAACGTTGGCCTTCTTCGCTGATCCCTTCTCCGCATTGAGTCGCAGCAAATAGCGCAGCTTGGCGCTGGTTTCCGGCTTGATAACCGGGGTGGCCAGCGCCATCGCCTCCGCCTGCGAGCGCTTGAGGAAGGTGGGGGGGATGAGATAGCCGCCATTGACCAGCGCGTTCACCGCCATCACCGCCTGCAGCGGCGCCACCGCGAGGCCGTGGCCGAAGGCGATGGTAGCGGTGTTCACCTCACCCCAGCGCTTGGGCACGATCGGCATCGCGCTCTCGGGGAGTTCGGTGCGCAGCCGGTCGAGCTGTCCCACCTTGGCGAGGAAGGCCTTGTGCGCGTCCACGCCGAGCGCGAGCGCCATTTTCGCCGTGCCGATATTAGAGGAAACCAGAAATATCTCGGGAAGCGTCAGCACCCGATTTTCCGCGTGGTAATCGCTGATCTTGAAGCGGCCGAAGCTCAGTGCCCCGCGCGCATCCACCGTCGAGTTGATGTTGAAGCGGCCGCTGTCGAGCGCCATGGCGAAGGTCAACGCCTTGAAGGTCGAGCCCATCTCGAACACGCCGGTGGTCAGGCGATTGAGATTTTTCGGGTCGAGCGAGCGCGCGGGATCATTGGCGTCGAAATCCGGCAGCGAGGCCATGGCGACGATCTCGCCGGTGCGCACATCCACCACCGTGCCGGCGGCGGCGATGGCCTTGAATTTCTCCTTGGCGGTGAACAGCTCGTCGCGCAGCACATGCTGCACGCGCAGATCGAGCGCCAGTTCCACCGGCTCCTGCTGCCGGTCGGAGGCGAAACCGGCAAGGTGGAGGTCGGCGAGGCCGCGCGTGTCGACCCATTTCTCGATGCCGGCAATGCCCTGATTGTCGATATTGGTCGAACCGAGCACATGCGCCCCCAGCGTACCGCCGGGATAGATGCGCCGGTTCTCGGTCATGAAGCCGATGCCGGGCAGGCCGAGATTGTGGATCTCGCGCTGCTGCTGCGGGGTTATGTCGCGCTTGAGCCAGATGAAGCCGCGATCGGTGGAGAGCCGCTGGCGCAGTTCGTCGGCATTGAGGTCGGGCAGCACGGCAGTGAGCGCCTCGACCGCCTCGTCGACATCAATCAGCCGGCGCGGTTCGCCATAGAGCGAAGCGGACTTCACGTCGGTGGCGAGGACGAGGCCATTGCGGTCGACAATGTCCGGTCGCGCCGAGGCGACAGCATCGGTGGACACGATCCGGCGCGCCACCGCGCCCTCCGGCGCCGAGGCCAGCATGGCGAGACGCCCGCCAATCGCGAGATAGACCCCGCCAAACACCATCATGCACAGCACGATGCGCGCGCGGGCCACCGCGTGCGGCTCCGGCCGCCCGCGTCCGAAGGCTGCCCGCACAATGGTGACGAGCCCGTTGAGCAGCATTCGCGGCAGGCGCAGCAAAGAGAGCGGCAGGCGCAGCAGGCGCGGTCCGATCCCGGGGGCGGCAGTGCTCGATCTGGAGTTCATGGGACCACCTCGCGCTTACTGGCCGATATCGCCGGGGGGAAGCAGCGGCACGCCCGCCACCGGATTGAGCGGCGCGCCGATGACGCCCTGCGGGCCAGCGGCGCTGCGGCGCGGCGTTCCCATCGTGCCGGCCGGGGGCAGCGCCGAGAGCGGCAGCGGCTCGATGGAGAAAGGCTGCTCGGGCAGCGGGGCGTCGTCCGGAAGGCGGGTGACCGGGGTGCTGCGCGCCGGCTTGGCCGGCTTCGGCGCGGCGGCTTCCCGCGCCGGCGGGTTAGGCGAGGGGCCGTCCACCAGCGCCTCGATCATGCCGCCCAGCGCGTCGCCGCCCGCCTCGGACTTGGCCGGCAGGCTGGCGAGCCGGTCCATATGGTCGACATCGAGCGGCTGCATGTCGAGATGCTTTTCCGCCAGTGCCTGAACGCGATCCGGTGCCGTGCGGCGCGCCCATTCGGCGTGGAGAATGGCGATGCGATCGCGCTCGCCGCGGATTTCGGTCCGCAGCTTGGCGATCTCCTGCGCTTCGAAGGCCGAGGAGTATTTCACATGATAGACCGTGCCCGCCGCGGCGAGCAGCGCGATGACCGAGACGGCGTTGAGTATGCGGAACATCTCGACCTCAGCGGCGGCGCGGGGCATCAAGGACGGGAAGCGGCGGCAGCAGCGAGCCGAGATCGCCTTCGGCATGCGCCGGCGCGGCGGTGCGCGCCGCCGCCCGCAGCTTTGACGAACGTGCCCGCGGATTGGCGGCGCGCTCGTCCTCGCCCGGCTCGACCGCGCCGCGCGCCAGCAGCGTGAAGCTCGGCGCCGCGCCCGCGACCGCCGGCAAATGGCGGGAGCCGGCGGCGACCTTGGAGCGGTTGGCGAGGAAATTCTTGACGATGCGGTCTTCCAGCGAATGGAAAGAGACAACCACCAGCCGCCCGCCGGGCTTGAGGATGCGTTCGGCGGCAGCAAGGGCGCGGGCGAGTTCACCCAGTTCGTCATTCACCGCGATGCGCAGCGCCTGAAAGGTGCGGGTGGCGGGATGCGGCTCATGCGGCTTGGCCCACACCACCTTGGAGACGATGTCGGCAAGCTGCAGCGTGCGCTCGATCGGCGCCTGCGCCCGCGCTTCCACGATGGCGCGCGCCACCGCCCGCGAGCGACGCTCCTCGCCGAAGCGATAGATGAGATTGGCGAGTTCGGCCTCGGAGAGCTTCGCCACCAGATCGGCGGCGGAGGGCCCATCCTGCGACATGCGCATGTCGAGCGGCCCGTCGCGGCGGAAGGAAAAGCCACGCTCGCCCTCGTCAAGCTGCATGGAGGAGACGCCGATATCCAGCACGACGCCATCGACCAACGGCTCGCCCTGCGCCTGCGCCACCGCGTCGAGCGCGCCGAAGCGCTCGGGCACCAGCGTCAGCCGCCCGCCAAAGGCTCCGACCAGCGCCTGCCCGTCGCGAATCGCGTTGGGATCGCGGTCGATGGCGATCACCCGGCACTCCGCGGCGCCGAGAATGGCGCGCGTATAGCCGCCGGCGCCGAAGGTGCCGTCGACATAGACGCCGCCGGGCTGCGGCGCGAGATAATGGAGAACTTCGCCGAGCAGGACAGGCAGATGACGGGCCGGTCCGCCGGCAGCGTCCGTCTCCGGACCGCCGCGACCCGTCATCATGCCCCATCGGCGCGGGAATCCCGCGTCGCCCCCTGGGAGCCGATCTCCTGCTTCAGCGCGCGCACCTTGGCAGTGGCCTCCGCCAGATGCGCCCGGAAGCAACCGGGCTCCCAGATCCTGAAATGATCGCCGAGGCCGACCAGCACGGCCTCGTCCTTGATTTGCGCATGGGCTTTCAGCCCCTCGCTCAGCATCACGCGGCCCTCCGGATCGAGCTTGACCATCTCGATCGCCCCGTAGAGCGCGCCCGCCAGTTCCTCCCGCGCTTCCGAATAGGGCGGATAGCGCGCGATCAGGGCGTCGATCCCCGCCATCAGCCGCGCGCCGCCCGCCTGCAGGGCGGGGCGGTCGAGCGCTGGATGGCAGTACAGATGTTCCAGCCCGTCCCGCGCGAGAAGTGCGCGGTACGGCGCCGGGATCGACATCCGGCCCTTGGAATCGAGCCGCATCGGGTAGGTCGATACGAAACGTTCCATCGGCCGGGCACGCCCCTACGCAAACACGCCCCGCTGCAAGGCTTTCACCACGCGAGAACGGCCCAACGCATGGCGCCGGAATGGCGCCATCGGCCTTGCTTACGCGGTACTGCAACGGGATGATTTGGGATACCATGGGGCACGATGGGCGTCAATGGAATGACCGTTGCGATTCCTCCTTTGTGAGACCTCCACAAGGGTGATTCCGCCGCGGCCGGCATCCCGCGATTAACGCCCCATGAACCTTAAGAATCTGTTGAATCCCCCCTCGGCCGGGATTAGCTGCTGCGCGATGAGCGACACCGACGCCCGCTTCACCCCCGACTCGCCGCTGGTGGCCGAGATCCTGCCCTCGCCGAACCACGGGCCGCGCCTCGGCGTCGCCGGGCCGGACATGCTGCTGCTGCACTACACCGGCATGGAATCGAGCGCCGAAGCGGTCGCCTGGCTGCGCACGCCAGAACGGCAAGTCTCGGCGCATTACGTGGTTCTGGAGGATGGCCGCATCCTCCAGCTTGTGCCGGAGGCGCGCCGCGCCTGGCACGCCGGCGCCGCCTTCTGGGCGGGGGCCACCGACATCAACTCGCATTCCATCGGCATCGAGATCGCCAATCCCGGGCATGATTTCGGCTACCCGCCCTTTGCCGCAATCCAGATCGAGGCGGTGACGGCGCTGGCCAAGGACATTCTCTCGCGCCACCCGATTCCGCCCGACCGTGTGCTCGCCCATTCCGATGTCGCCCCCCTGCGCAAGGACGATCCCGGCGAGAAATTCCCCTGGGAAATCCTGCACCGCTTCGGCGTCGGCCATCTCGTCGACGAGGTGCCGCCGAGCGATGGCCGCTTCTTCATGCGCGGCGAACATGGCCAGCCGATCGAGGCGCTGCAGGCGATGCTTGCCCTCTATGGCTATGGCGTACCGGTCACCGGCACCTATTGCGCGACGACCGAGGCGGTGGTGCGCGCCTTCCAGCGCCATTTCCGCCGCGCGCGAGTGGACGGCATCGCGGATGTCTCGACCCTGGCGACGCTCTACGCGCTCTGCGCCTCCCGCCCGGCGCCGAGGGACCGGGCCGCAGAGACTGCCTGAAATTCCGGCAGGCGGATAATTTAAGCTGAACGCGACAGGATGCTGCGTGTGCCCGCGCGGGCGCGCAAGCATCGTTCCCCGCCGCTGCACGGCCACCACATTGCGCGGTATTCTCGCCGGGTTGCGGCCGCCAGATGTCGGCAATGCGCCCGGCAATGCACGTCATAGGCCACATTCATACCCGATTTTCTGGGCTTTTCCCCGGCCATCGACACCGGAACGAAAGGCCTCCGCCGCATAATGAACGTCTCCCGCCTCCTCTCTGCTTGCCTGATTTCCGCACTCTTCATTCCCGCCTCCACCGAATTGGTCAGCGCCAACTCGATCTTCGAGCGTCCGTCGCCTTCTTCCCGTGAGAAATCGGAGATAGAACTTTCATCTGCCAAGGCCGATCTGATCGCCCTCGTCGATCGCGAAGCCCGCGCCAATGGCCTGCCCATCAGCCTCGCCCGCGCCGTGGTGCGGATCGAAAGCAATTGGAAGCCGCAGATCACCGGCCGCGCCGGCGAGGTCGGACTCATGCAGATCAAGCATCAGACCGCGCGCGGCATGGGCTACAAGGGCTCGCGGGCGAAGCTTTATGAACCCGCCACCAACATACGCTGGGGCATGCGCTATCTCGCCGGCGCCTATCGCCTCGCCGGCGGCGACACTTGCGGCACGGTGATGCGCTATCAGGGCGGGCATGGCGCCAAGCGCATGTCCTCCGCCGCACGCAGCTACTGCTCCAAGGCACGCACCATCATGGCCTCCAACTGACGCCAACGCCCCGCATGCAGGATTCGCCCTGTGGGCGGGGCGGCGCCCATTGCTTCTTCCTCCCCCGCGCACTTGACGGCGGCGCCGCACTCCCGCATGTGCAGACCGCCAGCCGGCCGGACGGCCGCGTCATCGCAAGATGCCGAGGAAAGTCCGGGCTCCACGGAGACACGGTGCCGGATAACGTCCGGCGGGGGCGACCCTAGGGAAAGTGCCACAGAAATCAGACCGCCGCGGGTTCGCCCGGGGTAAGGGTGAAACGGTGCGGTAAGAGCGCACCGCGCGTCCGGCAACGGAGGCGGCACGGCAAACCCCACCGGGAGCAAAGTCGTATAGGGGTGGCACGAAGCTCCGCTTCAGGTCCCGTCTTCGGACAGCCGCCCGGGTTGACTGCTCGAGGTGCCAAGCAATTGGCGTCCCAGAGGAATGGCCGTCACGTGGGAGAAATCCCGCCATACAAAACCCGGCTTATAGGCCGGCTGGCACCCACTCTTCCCCCGCACCATTGGCGCCGGGCTCACGGCTTGCTACGGCTTGGTCGCCGCCAACCGTGAAGGAGCTCACCCCATGGCGATCCGCATCATTCTCGCCGGCGCCACCGGCTGGGTCGGGCGCGCGCTCACGCCCGCCATCGCCGCCGCGCCCGATCTCGAAATCGTCGCCGGCATCGCCCGCTCCCATGCTGGCGCCGATCTCGGCACCGCGCTCGGTGGGGCCGCGACCGGCGTTCCGGTCCTCGCCAGCGTCGCGGAAGCCCTCGCCGTTCCCGCCGATGTGCTGATCGACTACACCAAGCCCGGCGTGGTGAAAGCCAATGCCCGCGCCGCTTTGGAGGCGGGTCTCTGCGTCGTCATCGGAACCTCGGGGCTCGGTGCCGCCGACTATGCTGAACTCGACGACGTGGCGAAGGCGCACCGGAAAGGCCTGCTGGCGGCAGGCAATTTTTCCATCACCGCCACGCTGCTCAAGCGCTTCACGCTGGAGGCGGCAAAGTACGTCGCCGATGTCGAACTCATCGACTACGCCTCGGCCGGCAAGCCGGACGCGCCCTCCGGCACCGGCCGGGAACTCGCCGAAGCGCTGGCGGGCGTGCGTCAGCCGGCGACCTCGCGTCCGGTTGCCGAGGTGGTCGGTGTACCGGAAACGCGCGGCGGCGCCTTGGGTGAAGGCTCGCGCGAGGTGCGGGTGCACGCGCTGCGCCTGCCCTCCTTCGTGCTTGGCGTGGAAGCGATCTTCGGCGCGCCGGACGAGCGGCTCACCATCCGCCACGATGCCGGGTCTTCCGCCGCGCCCTATGTCGCCGGCACGCTGCTCGCCGCACGCAAGGTACAGGGCTGGGTCGGGGTGAAGCGCGGCCTCGACACGCTGCTCGACTGACGCCGTTGCGGCCGACTCAGTCCGCACCGGCCTCGGCCGGCGCGCCGGGAATCGGGCTGGCGAAATCGCGCCCGCCGGTGAACGAGCGGACATTGCCGGTGGCGCCCGTCGGGGTGGTGTCGAGCCCGAGCCATTTCGCCAGCGGAATGCTGCCGGGCGGCAACAGGCCCGGCGGCCGGGTCGGGCTCGTGGTCGGCGGGGCGGCAGGGCGTGCGGCCGGATAGGTCGGCGTGGCAGGATAGGCCGGCACCGGAGGGCGTTGCGCGGGATAGGCCTGAGCCGGATAGGGCTGGGCAGGATAGGGTTGGGCGGAAGCCGCCGGCGCGGGATCGGCGACATAGCCGCCATTGGCGTAAGGGTTGGCCGGAGACGGCGTCAGCGCCATCGGCGCGCCCACAGCGCCCGCCGGCGCCGGACCGGCGGGGTAGGCGGGCGCGGGATAGGCGGGGACCGGCGCCGGCAGCGCCACCGTCGCGCGCGGCGCGGGGGCCAGCGGCGCGACACCCGCCTCATAGGTCTCGCCCTCGGCCCCTTCGGCCAGATCAGCCTCGACCGGCTCGGCCCCGCCTGGGCCGGCCGACATCGGCCCCGTCTGCCAGGATGCGCCATAGGGCGGCGCCTTGTAGGCCGGCGCTTTATACACCGGCAGGCGCGGCGGAATCGGACGCTGCGCCAATGGTTTGCAGGTAGTGGAACCGGAGGCGCGGCGCATCAGGTCGATGTGGATGTGATCGTAATGGTAGATGTTCGATCCGGGCGCCAGAACCACGGTGAAACGCTCGCAGGCATCGGCCTGCACCGTGCGCAGGAAGCCGCGCGCATCGGCGCTGCCCTTCCAGTCCTTGCGCACGGAAATCTCTCGCCCGTCAGCCAGAACGAAGCCGCCAATGTCGAGCCCGTTGCCGAAGGCGTGCTCGGAAATCTTGCCTGTCGCCGCGCCGTTCATCCGCCGGCAGGAATAGGACGACATCTGCTTGATCTTGACCACGGGCTGGCCGAACCAGGCCATGGCGGCAGGCTGGACATCCTGCGTCACCCATTGGTCCACCGCCGAGGTCATCGGGCAGGCCAGCGTCGCGCGCGGGCTAACCTCAACGGATCCTTGCGAAAAAGCCGTGATACGGAAGGCATGGTCCATGCCGCAGGTGCCGGCGCCGTTGATGGCGCGGTCCTGGACGATGAAGGCGGAGGGCGTGACCCGGCCCTCCGCCAGACACCGTTCCTCGGCTTCCGTGCGCCAGGGTTCGCGCTGCTCGAGCCCGAACTTGCAACCGGAAAGCCCCAGAAGGACGAGCGGGGCTACGAAAAACCAGGATACGCCGCGCGTCATGGGAAGAGGCTAGCGGCTCTTGGTTGACAGCGGGTTAAGCCCGCTCCCCCCATGCAAAAAGGCCCGCCTTGGGGCGGGCCTTTTCATATGTGGGCCAATGGCCGATGAGTGCGGTGAGGTGGACGATGAGACCGATCCGGCCGGATCGCGCCCCCCGCCCTTTGCTCCCCTCAATGGCTGAGGTTCTTCACCACGTCCTCGACCATCTTCTTGGCGTCGGCGAACAGCATCATCGTGTTGTCGCGGAAGAACAGCTCGTTCTCCACGCCGGCATAGCCCGCCGCCATGCCGCGCTTGATGAACAGCACCGTCTTGGCCTTCTCCACATCGAGGATCGGCATGCCGTAGATTGCCGAGGTCGGGTCGGTCTTCGCCGCCGGGTTGGTCACGTCATTGGCGCCGATGACGAAGGCCACGTCCGCCTGAGCGAACTCGGAGTTGATGTCCTCCAGCTCGAACACCTCGTCATAGGGCACGTTGGCCTCCGCCAGCAGCACGTTCATGTGCCCGGGCATGCGGCCGGCGACGGGGTGGATGGCGTATTTCACCTCGACGCCTTCCTCCTTCAGCTTGTCCGCCATTTCGCGCAGCGCGTGCTGGGCCTGCGCCACCGCCATGCCATAGCCCGGCACGATGATGACCTTGGAGGCGTTCTTCATGATGAAGGCCGCGTCCTCGGCCGAGCCCTGCTTCACCGGGCGCGTTTCCACCGCCCCGGCCGGGCCGGAGGCGCTGTCGCCGCCGAAGCCGCCCAGGATCACCGAGATGAAGGAGCGGTTCATGCCCTTGCACATGATGTAGGACAGGATCGCGCCCGACGAGCCGACCAGCGCGCCGGTGATGATCAGCGCGGTGTTGGACAGGGTGAAGCCGATGCCCGCCGCCGCCCAGCCGGAATAGGAATTGAGCATCGACACCACGACCGGCATGTCGGCGCCGCCGATCGGGATGATGATCAGCCCGCCCAGCACCAGAGCGGCCAGCACGATGAGCCAGAACACGGTGTGGCTCTCGGTGGCCACCAGCACGCCGATCAGCACCACGATCAGCCCGGCGAGCGAGGCGTTGATGAGGTGGCGCGCCGGCAGCAGGATCGGCTTGCCCGACATGTTGCCGTTGAGCTTGGCGAAGGCGATGACCGAGCCGGTGAAGGTGATGGCACCGATGGCGACGCCCAGACTCATCTCGATCAGCGCCTGGGCATGGATATGGCCGGGATCGCCGATATGGAACGCCGCCGGCGCGTAGAGCGCCGCCGCCGCCACCATCACGGCGGCGAGGCCGACCAGCGAGTGGAACGCCGCCACGAGCTGCGGCATCTGCGTCATCGCGATCTTGCGGGCGATGACCGCGCCGGCGCCGCCGCCAATGGCGAGGCCGCCGAGCACCAGCGCCCAGCCGCCCGGGCCGGCCGGCGGCGCGGAGCCGAGCGTCGTCACAATGGCGATGGTCATGCCGACCATGCCGAAAATGTTGCCCTGGCGGGAGGTCACCGGGCTGGAGAGCCCGCGCAGCGCCAGGATGAACAGCACGCCGGAGACGAGATAGAGCAGCGCGACAAGATTGGCGTTCATGGTCGCGCTCACTTCTTCTTCGAGTACATGGCGAGCATGCGGCTGGTCACCAGGAACCCGCCGAATATGTTCACCGCCGCCAGGATGAGGCCGACAAAGCCGAAGCCGCGCGCCCAGCCCGTGCCCTCGGCCACCGTGTCGACGCCGACCGCGAGCAGCGCGCCGACCACGATCACCGAGGAGATGGCGTTGGTGACGCTCATCAAGGGCGTGTGCAGCGCCGGGGTCACCGACCACACGACGTAATAGCCGACGAACACCGCCAGCACGAAGATGGCGAGCTGGAACACGAAGGGGTCGATCGCCCCGCCGGTCAGCGCATGCGCGGCGTTGCCGGCGAGTTCCGCATAGCTCTGCTGCGCCGCCTGGGCATAGGCCTGCGCCGCTTCCGCCGCCTGCCGCGCCACTTCCGCCGCCATCCGCGCCCCTTCGGCCGCGTTCTGCGCCATCGCCCCCTGCCCTGCCGCCTCGGCGGCGCCGGGCATGTTCTGGGCGAGTATCACGCCCCCTGCCGGATTGGCCATTTCCTCAATTCCCTTGTCTCTGTCTCTTGGCGGCGCCGCTCAGCCTGTCGGCCGGACGCCCGATCGGATCCGTGATGATGTCGTCATCCCGGAACCGCCAGTGGCGGCCTCCGGGATCGCAGGCAAAACAGGCGGGCGCCGGACGGGCGCCGGGCCGGCGGACGTTCCCCTCCCTCTGAACCCCTCATCCCCGGGCTTGACCCGGGGACCCAGCGTGAAGCCGGGCGGCGGGGAAGCCTGGGTGCCCGGGTCAAGCCCGGGCATGAGGGAAGAGGAGGTGTGGCCCGATGCGTGCCCTACGCCGCCCTCACGCCGCCGACGCGCCCTCGGCCGGCGCCGCAGCGGGCTCCGCCGGACGGAAGCCGGGATGCACCACCGCCCCGTCCTTCGTCAGCAGCGTCGCCTTCACCAGCTCGTCGTCCCACTTCACCGCGAGCGCCTTCGACCCCTTGTCCACCAGCGTCTCGACAAAGGCGTAGAGGTTCTTGGCGTAGAGCTGCGAGGCGGTCGCCGCCAGGCGCCCCGGCACGTTGAGATGGCCGACGATCTTCACCCCGTTCGCCGTCGTCACCACCTCGCCCGGCACCGCGCCTTCGACATTGCCGCCGCGCTCAACCGCGAGGTCGATGATGACCGAGCCCGGCTTCATCGACGCCACCATGTCGGCCGACACCAGCTTGGGTGCCGGACGGCCGGGGATCAGCGCCGTGGTGATGACGATGTCCTGCTTGGCGATGTGGCTGGCGGTCAGCGCCGCCTGCTTGGCCTGATACTCCGCCGACATCGCCTTGGCGTAGCCGCCGGAGGTTTCCGCCTGCTTGAACTCCTCGTCCTCCACCGCGATGAACTTGGCGCCGAGGGATTCGACCTGTTCCTTCGCCGCCGGGCGCACATCGGTGGCCGAGACCACCGCGCCGAGGCGCCGCGCCGTGGCGATGGCCTGCAGGCCGGCGACGCCCGCGCCCATGATGAACACCCGCGCCGCCGGCACGGTGCCGGCCGCCGTCATCATCATCGGGAAGGCGCGGCCGAACTCGGAGGAGGCGTCGATCACCGCGCGGTAGCCGGCGAGATTGGCCTGGGAGGACAGCACGTCCATCACCTGCGCGCGGGTGATGCGCGGCATCAGCTCCATGGCGAACAGCGACACGCCGGTGCCGGCGATCTCGCCGAGCGCGGCCTCATGGCCATGCGGGTCGGCGATGGCGATCACCAGCGCGCCCTTATTGGCGCCGGTCAGCGCGGAAGCCTCCGGCCGGCGCACCGCCAGCACAATATCGGCGCCGGCGACGGCGGCGGCATTATCCGCCACCACGCTCGCGCCCGCGCCCTCATAGTCGGAATCGCCAATCCCCGACGCCGCCCCCGCCCCCGACGCGACAACAACCGTCGCACCAAGACCGACATAACGCTTCACCGTGTCGGGACTGGCCGCCACGCGCGGCTCCAGCCGCGCCTCTTCCTTTACAATCGCGATGCGCATTGCCTCACTCCCAAGATCGCCTTCCTCCCGAGAAGGTCATGTCGTTTCAGTCACGTCGCGAGGACGGCCCGGCGGCTTCTGGTGTCGCGCGCGGGCATCCCCCCTGCAATCCGTTCACCGCGCGGCGGACGCTCCCGGGCCCGGCGGGCCGGCGCGGAGATCGCCTGCGCATCACGCCGCGTCGCCCCGGGCGCACCGCCTCGGCGGCAGTCGCGCACCGCCGGCAGTGGAAAACACCGGCGCCCGGGCGGAAGCCGCATGCGTGTTACGCATAGTGGTATACAGAATTCCGCATGCCAGCAAGACGATTCCGGTGGCTCTCCGGCTCACCTTTGGGTCCGGACCGCCACCGGCGCGACTGCCGTAACGGCACGCTCTTGTGATGGGATCCGCCCTCGGCGTCGCGAAAGGGACACGCTGCGGTGCAAGATAACATCCGGGAGACAGACGTAGACTTTTGGTCCATATGAGGGCCTGCCGGTGCCGCGCATCGGCGAGCCCACCGACGGAGGATATCATGGTTAGCAGGCGTGGACGCGCGACCAAAATCGTGGCGACGCTGGGTCCGGCATCTTCGAGCCCGGAGATGATCAAGGCCCTGTACGAGGCCGGGGTCGACGTGTTCCGGCTGAATTTCAGCCATGGCACGCAGGAGAACCATGGCCGCGTGCTCGCCGCCGTCCGGGCGCTGGAAAAAGAGGTCCGCCGGCCGATCGGCGTGCTCGCCGACCTGCAGGGCCCGAAGCTGCGCCTCGGCCGCT
Organism: Ancylobacter sp. IITR112; assembly: GCF_041415945.1. Classification (NCBI taxonomy): domain Bacteria; kingdom Pseudomonadati; phylum Pseudomonadota; class Alphaproteobacteria; order Hyphomicrobiales; family Xanthobacteraceae; genus Ancylobacter; species Ancylobacter sp. IITR112. Next base: position 3,160,084 of record NZ_JBGCUS010000001.1, read on the forward strand.
TCGAGAACGGTTTTATCAACCTGACCGCCGGCTCCGTCATCCGTTTCGATACGGACCCGACCCCGGGCAATGAGTCCCGCGTCTCCATTCCCCACCCGGAAATCCTCGAAGCCCTCAATGAGGGCTCCACCGTGCTGCTCGACGACGGCAAGGTGCGGGTGCGGGTGGTGAAGAAGGGCGCCGGCTTCATCGAGGCCGAGGTGGTGGCCGGCAACAAGCTGTCCAACAACAAGGGCTTCAACGTCCCCGACGTGCTGCTCCCCGTCTCGGCGCTGACCGACAAGGACCGCGCCGACCTGTTCTTCGCCCTCGACCTCGGCGTCGAATGGATCGCGCTCTCCTTCGTGCAGCGCCCCGAGGACGTGATCGAGGCCAAGGAGCTGATCCAGGGCCGCGCCCAGATCAACCTGAAGCTGGAAAAGCCGCTGGCGGTGGAGCACCTCACCCGCCTCACCGAGCTGTCCGACAGCATCATGGTGGCGCGCGGCGATCTCGGCGTTGAGCTGTCGCTGCCGGAAATCCCGGCGCTGCAGAAGCGCGTGATCCGCGAATCCCGCCGCCTCGGCAAGCCGGTGATCGTGGCGACGCAGATGCTGGAATCCATGATCAGCGCCCCGGTGCCGACCCGCGCCGAAGTCTCCGATGTCGCCACCGCCGTCTATGACGGCGCCGACGCGGTGATGCTCTCGGCCGAGAGTGCCGCCGGCCAGTACCCGGTGGAAGCCGTGGCGATGATGGACCAGATCATCAAGCAGGTGGAGCGCGATCCCGGCTACCGCGCCATCATCGAATCGCAGCGCCCCGAGCAGGGCCATACGGTGGCCGATGCGGTGACGCAGGCCGCCTATCACGCCGCGCTGTCGACCAACGCGGCGGCGATCTGCACCTACACGCTCTCCGGCACCACCACGCTGCACGCGGCGCGCGAGCGCCCGCGCATCCCGATCATCGGCATTGCCAGCCAGCTCTCCACCGCCCGCCGGCTGGTGATGTCCTATGGCGTGCATGTGGTGCATGCGCCGGAGGAGATCCACACCTTCGGCGAGATGGCGGCCAAGGCGACGCAGGTGACGGTGGAGCACGGCTTCGCCACCGAGGGCGACCTCATCGCCATCACCGCCGGCGTGCCCTTCGCCACCCCCGGCACCACCAATGTGCTGCGCCTCGTCACCATCGACAAGACGATGGCGCACCGCACCCCGCGCCCGGAAGAGGCGGGCGATTCCATGCGCCCGCGCGCCGCGGCGATGAAGGCGGACGACGCCGTTCTGCGCTCCGCCCCGGTGGAGCCGAAGGCCGACTGACCCGCCGCACCGCGCGCATACGAACGATTGAAAGGCCCGCCCTCCGGCGGGCCTTTTTCGTGCGCGACCGCCGCGAGGGCCGGTTGCCGCCGGAAGGGGGCCGGGCGCATGCTGGGGCGGAACCTCACCCCGCCACGCGCCGTTGACCGGCGACCTGTCCCTCCACATCGGAGAGTCCGACCATGATCCTGACCGGCGGCTGCAATTGCGGGGAGGTGCGCTACCGGATCGAGGGCGCGCCGCTGCGCACCGGGCTGTGCCATTGCGCCACCTGCCGCAGGCAGTCGGGCTCGGCCTTTTCCTTCTTCGCCATCTGGCCGCGCGCCAGCGTGACGCTGTCGGGCGAACTCGCCTGCTGGCAGGCGCGGGCCGGCGGGGAGCGCTTCTGCCCCGGTTGCGGCTCGCAATTGTTCTGCTGGGAAGAGGGTTCGGACGAGATCGAGGTCAAGCTCGGCACGCTGGACGAGCCGCCCTCCGCGCTGGTGCCGTCCTATGAGCTGTGGACCATCCGCCGCGAACACTGGCTGGCGCCGCAGGAGGGCGCGGAGCAGCACGCGAAGGACCGGCCGGTGGACGAATAACGCCGGTTGACGGCCGGCGCGGCGGCGGCGACATCTGTCGGTATCGTGACGCCACCCTCCCCGCCCCGGGCCGCCCATGCCGCTGCGCATCACCGAGACCGCGCCCTCCCCGTCCGGCGTGAGCCTGCCCGGCGGGCGGGTGCACTGCCTCGACGGGCTGCGCGGGCTCGCTGCCTGTTCGGTGGTGGCGTTCCATTTCTTCTATGCCTTCACCCCCGCGCCCTTCACCGATTGGGGCCGCACCGGCTTCAGCCTGTGGGACACGCCGCTGGCGGTGCTGTGGAACGGGCATTTCGCCGTCGCCATCTTCTTCGTGCTGTCCGGCTTCGTGCTGGCCGCCTCGGCGCCGGGCAGCGCCCGCGAGGCGCCGGCGATGATCGGGCTGCGCTATCTCAGGCTCGCCCTGCCCGCGCTCGCCTCCTCGGTGCTGGCCTTCGCCTGGCTGATGAGCTTTCCCGAGGCGGCGCGCGAGGTGCAGGCGATGACCGGCAGCCGCTGGTTCCGCTGGACCTACCAGCCGCCGATCCCGCCCTTCAGCCAGGCGCTGTGGGAAGGCGGGGTCGGCGCCTTTCTCGGCGGCAGCACCCGCTTCAACAACCCGCTCTGGACCATGCATGTCGAGTTTCTCGGCTCGCTGCTGATCTATGGCGGCTATGCCGTGCTGCCCGGCCGGGCGCGCCCGCTGGCGATGGCGCTGGGCGGGCTGGCCCTTGGCGTGGCGGGCCAGTTCTCGCTCGCCGCCTTTTGCGGCGGCGCGCTGGTGTTCGAGGGCCGGCATCTTCTGCGCGACCATTGGCGAGCGGGCTGCGCGCTGGGCCTCGCCGGCCTCGTCCTCGGCGCCACCTATCCCGGCCATTCCCCCGAGGGCGGGCTGATCCCCTATGTGCTGTCCTTCCTCGGGCGCGACGGCACGCGGCAGATCGGCGCGGTGCTGGTGCTGATCGCGCTGCTGATCACCCCCGCCATGCGCCGCCTGTTCGAGAGCACTCCGCTGCAGAAGCTGGGCGAACTCTCCTTCCCGCTCTACCTCGTGCATGTGCCGCTCATCGTCGCGCCGGCCTGCGCCTTCTATGCCCGCTTCGGCCCGCTCGATACGCCGGCGCTGGCCGGGCTGTTCGCGGCGACCTTCCTCGCCGCTCTGGCGCTGGCCGGCGTGCTGCTGGTCACGGTGGAGCGGCCGGTGCTGGCCGGGCTGCGGGCGGCACGCGCCCGGCTGCGACGCCCGGCGGCGAACTGAGCCCGGCAGCGCGTTGAGGCCGCCGAGCGGATACCCGTCGCCGTGGCGCGTTTCGCAGTTCCGCCCTTTCATGCTTTTAAGAGCTGGCTCCACGCCCCTGCCGGCGTCCCAGCCCCTTCCGAGGTCAGGAGAACCGCGTTGCGGGTGACGAAAACCAAGCTTGCCGAACACCGGCGCTCGATCCTCGCCACGGCCTCGCGACTGTTCCGCGCCCGCGGCTTTCGCGATGTCGGCGTCGCCGAGATCATGCAGGCGAGCGGGCTCACCCATGGCGCCTTTTACGGCCATTTCCGCTCCAAGGCGGAACTGGCCGACCATGCCTGCCGCCACGCCTGCGAGGAAGGCACCCGGCACTGGCTGGCAACGGCCGACCTGACCACTCTTCTCGACCGCTACCTCACCCCGGCCCATCGCGACAACCCGGCCAGTGGCTGCGCCCTTTCCGCGCTGGCGGCGGATGTCGCGCGCCAGTCGCCCGAGATGCAGAAGAGCTATGCCAACGGGCTTGAGGGGTTCATCGGCGCGCTGGAGCGGCACATGAAGGAGCCGACGCCCGAGGCCCGGCGCCGGCAGGCGCTGGCGCTGCTCGCCACGCTGGTCGGCGCGCTGGCCATGGCGCGCGGCGTGGCGCAGGGCGAGCCCGCCCTCGCCGACGAGATTCTCACCGCCACGCGCGAGACGCTGCGCGGGCGTTTCGGCGCGTAAAGGGGGCAAACGCCGTATTGCGCGATCCGGTGCGGGCTGGTCGCATGCGCCGGACACAGCTCCGGTGCGGGATGCGACAGGCGGATGCGGGCGGATTTTCCAGCGGGTGGCGGCAGCGGCGCGGCGGCGACGCCCTGGCGCGTGGGGCTGCTGTTCTCCGCCACCGGCGTCACCTCGGGGGTCGAGACCTCGCAGCTTGGCGGCACGCGGCTCGCCATTGACGAGATCAACGCCGCCGGCGGCGTGCGCGGGCGCCCGGTGGAAGCCATCGCCTATGATCCCGCCTGCGACCCGCGCGCCTTCCGCCGCTGCGCCGAAAGGTTGCTGACGACGGACGGCGTGCGCCTCATTTTCGGCTGCTACATGTCCTCCACCCGCAAGGCGGTGCTGCCGGTGGTGGAGGCGCGCGACGGGCTGCTGTTCTACCCCACCCTCTATGAGGGCTTCGAATATTCGCCGCGCTGCGTCTATACCGGCGCGGCGCCGAACCAGAATTCGATCCAGCTCGCCAGCTATCTGCTGCGCCATTACGGCAACCGTTTCTTCCTCATCGGCTCCGACTACGTCTACCCCTATGAATCCAACCGCATCATGAGCGACTTCGTGCGGCAGTCGCGCGGGCAGGTGCTGGGCGAGACCTATGTGCCGCTCGGCGCGCCGGAGGCTGCCTTCGCCACGGTGATGGAGAGGGTGCGCGAGGCGCGGCCGGACGTGATCTTCTCCACCGTGGTCGGCGCCGACACCGCCAAGCTGCACGCCGCCCACCACGCCGCCGGCTTCGACGCCCGGCGCCTGCCCATCGCCAGCCTCACCACCAGCGAGGCGGAACTGGCGCTGATGCCGCGCGAGATGGCGCGCGGCCACATCACCGCCGCCCCCTTCTTCGAGACGCTGGGCACCCCGGCGGCCCGGCGCTTCGTCGCCGCCTTCAAGAAGCGCCACGGCGTGCACCGGCCGGTGACGGCGGCAGCGGAAGCGGCCTATGTCCAGATGCATCTGGCCATGCAGGCTCTGGAGCGCGCCGGCACCGACGCGCCCGAGCCGCTGCTCGCCGCGCTCGGCGGGTGCGGCTTCGACGCGCCGCAGGGGCGGGTGCGGATCGAGCCGGCCAATCACCATGCCTGGCTGCGCCCGCGCATCGCGCAGATCGGCGCCGACGGGCGCTTTCACATCGTCTGGGACGCGGGCGCCATGGTGCGGCCCGACCCCTATTGCGTGGCTCAGAACCTCGACGACTGGCCGGCCGATGGCCGCCGGTTCGCGCTGTCGTGACAGGAGGCGGCGGGATGGCGATGCAGGTGCTCAAGGATGTGCGCGGGCTGCGGGTGGAGGTGATCCACCCGCCGGACGAGGAGCGCGCCCAGCTCGTCGACCATCTGCGCCGCATCGGCTGCGCGGTTGGCCTCACCTGGCCGGTGCCGGCGGAATGGCCGGCGGAGGCCGATGTGGTGCTGCTCGCCATCGAGCCGGAGGCACGACCGGCGCTCGCCCGGCTGCTGAAAGCCGATGCCGCCCGCCGCCCGACGCTGATCGCCATTGTCGGCTATGAGAACCCGGCGACGCTGCAACTCGTGCTGGAATCGGGCGCAGTAGCGGTGGTGGAGCGGCCGATCCGCCCCTTCGGCCTTCTCACCACCCTCACCCTCGCCCGCACGCTGTGGCTGGAGCGCGAGGAAGCGCGCAAGCGCCTCGCCCGGCTGGAGCAGAAGCTCGCGGGGCTGCAGACGATCCAGCGGGCGAAGTCGATCCTGATGGAAAATCTCGGCCTCAGCGAGGAGGACGCGCATCAGAGCCTGCGCCGGCAGGCGATGGACAAGCGCGTGCCGATGGAGGACATGGCCGCCGCGCTGATCCATGCCAGCGAATTGCTGCAGCTTCTGCCCCGCCGCGAGGCGCGGTCCCCGGCCACCGGCTCTTGATGCGGCGCGGCGATGATGATTGACTGTTGCGTCTGAACGAATTCCCGGCCTCGCCGGGCCTCGTTCGCCCCGGCCATCAAGGACGCTGGCCGGCCTTCGGCCCGCTCGCCCGCCGCCTCTGCGCGGCCGGAGGCGGGCCCGCTCCCGGAACAATGCGGTTCCGCTCCCCTCGCTTTCCGACACCGCAGCGGCCCGCCGCCTGTGAGGCGCGCGCGTGCCCTTTTCGAGGAGACGTTCCATGTTGCACGGCGACATTTCCAGCAGCAAAGACACCGTCGGCGTGGCGGTGGTGAACTACAAGATGCCCCGCCTCCACACCCGGGCCGAGGTGCTCGACAATGCCCGCAAGATCGCCGACATGGTGGTGGGCATGAAGATCGGCCTGCCGGGGATGGATCTCGTGATCTTCCCTGAATACTCGACGCACGGAATCATGTATGATTCCAAGGAGATGTACGAGACCGCCTCGACCATTCCCGGCGACGAGACCGAGATTTTCGCCGAAGCCTGCCGCAAGGCCAAGGTGTGGGGCGTGTTCTCGCTGACCGGCGAGCGCCACGAGGAGCACCCGCACAAGGCGCCCTACAACACGCTCATCCTGATGAACGACCACGGCGAGATCGTGCAGAAATACCGCAAGATCATGCCCTGGGTGCCGATCGAGGGCTGGTATCCCGGCAATTGCACCTATGTGTCGGACGGGCCGAAGGGGCTGAAAATCTCGCTCATCATCTGCGACGACGGCAATTACCCGGAAATCTGGCGCGACTGCGCGATGAAGGGCGCCGAACTCATCGTGCGCTGCCAGGGCTATATGTACCCGGCCAAGGAGCAGCAGGTGCTGATGTCGAAGGCGATGGCCTTCGCCAACAACGTCTATGTCGCGGTGGCCAACGCCTCGGGCTTTGACGGCGTCTATTCCTATTTCGGCCATTCGGCGATCGTCGGCTTTGACGGGCGCACGCTGGGCGAATGCGGCGAGGAGGACTATGGCATCCAGTACGCCGCGCTCTCCACCTCGCTGATCCGCGACGCGCGCCGGAACATGCAGTCGCAGAACCACCTCTTCAAGCTGCTGCACCGCGGCTATACCGGGATGATCAATTCCGGCGACGGCGACAAGGGCACGGCCGCCTGCCCCTATGATTTCTACGCCAAATGGATCGCCGACCCGGAAGCCACGCGGGAAATGGTGGAATCCTTCACCCGCAGCACCGTCGGCACCGAGGAATGCCCGATCGAGGGCATTCCCAACCCCGACACCGCGCATCGGTGAGGGGCGCCTTCCTGTCCCTCTCCCCAATGGGGAGAGGAAGAGGCAGGGTTCCGCCGCCGTGCCCCTTCTCGTCATCCCGGATCGTCCTTCGGGCGTCCGGGATGACGGCTCCCCTCACCGCCGGGCGAGGCGGAAATAGAGTTCCGACAGGCGCAGCGGCAACTCCTCCAGCCGGCGCACCGGCATGGCATTGGCCGCGCCGAAGATGAGCGGGGCGGCGCCCACCCCGGCGGGGTCGAGGGTGACGCCGAACGTGTCGATGCCCTGCCCCCGCAACTGCCGCACCGCGCGGCGCGCATCTTCCACGAGGTCGGCGGCCGGCGTGTCGATGTCGGCGGGCTCGCCATCGCTGAGCACCAGGATGAGCCTGCGGAAGGCGCGGATGCGGGAGATTTCCGCCCCGGCATGACGCAGCGCGGCGCCGAGCCGGGTCGACAGGCCGGAGGACAGGCCGGCGAGACGGGCGATCGCCGCGCCGTCATACGCCTCGCCGACGCCCTTCACCTCGCACAGCCCCACCTCGCCGCGCCCGTTCGAGGCGAAGGCGAGCAGGGCGAAGCGGTCGCCCAGCGCCTCAAGCGCCTCTCCCAGCATCGCCACGGCGAGCTTTTCCACCTCCAGCACGCTGCGCCCGTCGGCCAGCCGCGCGCGGGTGGAATGCGACATGTCGATGAGCACCAGCACGGCGAGATCGCGCTGGGTGAGCGCGGTGGCGCGGAACACATTGAGGTCCGGCACCGCGCCGGCGCGGCGGGCGATGGCGGCCTCGATCACCGCATCGAGGTCGAGATCGGCGCCTTCCGCCTGCCGCTTCAGCCGGGTGGCGCGGCCGAGCTTCGCCGCCTTCACCAGCCGGGCGATGCGCGCGCGTGCCGGGCCGGCCGCCTCCAGCGCGCGGCGCAGGGCGACGCCGTCGCCCGCGACCGGCGCCAGCGCGCGGACGGACACCCAGTCCGGCCGCTCCAGCCCCGCCTGCGCGTCCCATTCGGGATAGGTGGCGATCACCGCCCCCACCCCCTGCGGCGGCGCTGGCCGGGCGCGGCCGGCGGCGGCCGGCGCGGGCGCTCCCTCGCTCGGCCCATCCTCGCCGTGCCGGCGCGCGGCGCGGGCGGCCTGCACGATGAGCGGCACCTCCGCGCCCGGCTCGGGGTCATGGGCGGAAAAATCCCATAATCCCAGCCCGTCATCGCGATAGGCGGGCTCGACCACATGGCCGCGCGCGTCGAAGCGCAGGCGGCGCTGGCCGACATCATTGGCGAGCCGCGTGCCGATATCGAGGCTGAGCGCGGGATCGTCGAGCCGCTCGCGCGCGGCGGCGAACAGCGCCTGCGCCTTGCCCACCAGCGCGTCGGGATCGGCATATCCAGGGTCGAACAGCCCGCGCGCGAGCCGGGCGAGCAGGGCGGCGAGCGTCGGCCCGTCCTCGGGCGAGGCGCGGTGATAGCCGCCCCACAGCCGGCGCAGGCCGGGATAGCGCATCATGGCCAGCGTCTCGACGCGGGCATCCTCGACGAGGCCGGCGAGCGCCATCTGCACCGGCTTGAATTTGTTGATGGGAAAAGGCGGGCCGCCGAAGACCCGATGCGCCCCGGCATGCAGGGCGGCGGCGCGATAGAGAAGGCGCGCCGCCTCGCCCTCCACCCCCGGGAACACCTCCGGCAGGCGGATGACCGGGCCGGCGAGATTGGCCCGCGCCGGCACCGCCTCGCCCGCCGGCGGCAGCGGCTGCAGCGGCGCCTGCTCGCCCCACAGAGCGGCGAGCAGGCGCTTGAGTTCCATCTCCATTTCGGCGAAGCCCGGCCCGGCGCCGATGCGCGCGAGCAGCGACAGCGCCAGAGGATCTTCCAGCGCGAAGAAAGCGCGCTGGCGCGCCCGATCCCGCCCCGCCGCCTTCAGCCCGGCGGCGATGAAGCCTTCAAAGGCCGCGACATGGCCGGGCCGCACCAGCCGGCGCGCCTGCGCCGCCACCGGCTCGACACAGTCCGGCGCCGCCTGCGCCAGGGTGAGAAGCGCCCGCCACCACAGGGCGCGCGCGTCCTCGTCCGGCAGGCGCGGGGCGAGGACGACGAGCGCGTTCAGCGAGGCGATCGTGGCCTGCCCGCCGGCGGCCCGGCACAGAGCGGCGGCGGCGCGCCCGGTCTCGCCCAGCGCCGCCGGGGACAGGCGGGGCGACAGATCGAGGCTGGCGCGGGCATAGGCGAGCAGCGCCGCCGCGCCGGCATTGACCGCGAGCAGTGCCAGCGCGCCTTCGGCCCATTCACCGAGCGCCGCCGCGCCATGGCGCCGGGCAAGCCGGGCCTGCGTCTCGCGGAACACCCCCGCCAGCGCCTCGCGCGGGGCGAGCAGGCGGGCGAGGCGGGCGGCGGCGGCCTCGTCGACGACGCTGTCCATGGCGGGCGGACTTGTGGCGGGCAGGCGTGTGGCAGGCGGATTCATGGCAGGCGGATTCATGGGAGGCAGGCGGATATCGCCGCGCCGAGCACGCGGCGCATCTCGGCATCGTCGGTCAGCGGCAGGACGATCGCCGCCTCCACCGCCGCCGGCAGCGGCACGCCGCCGGCCGCCAGCCGCCCGGCATGAATGAGCATGCGGGTCGAGGCGCCCTCTTCCAGCCCCTGGCCGCGCAGGTTTCGCGAGCAGGCGGCGATGGCGACGAGAAGGCGCGCCAGAGAGAGGTCGGTGCCTGCCTCGCGCGTGACGATCTCGGCTTCCAGCTCCGGGGCGGGATAGTCGAAGGCAATGGCGACGAAGCGCTGCTTGGTCGACTCCTTCAGATCCTTCACCGCGCTCTGGTAGCCGGGGTTGTAGGAGATGACGAGCTGGAAATCGGCATGGGCGGGGATCAGCTCATTGCGCTTTTCCAGCGGCAGCAGGCGCCGCGCATCGGTGAGCGGGTGGATGACGACGGTGGTGTCCTGCCGGGCCTCGACGATCTCGTCGAGATAGCAGATGGCGCCATGGCGCACCGCCTGGGTCAGCGGCCCGTCCTGCCACACCGTGCCCTCGGGACCGAGCAGGAAGCGGCCGGCGAGGTCGGCGGCGGTCATGTCCTCATGCGCCGCCACGGTGATCAGTGGCCGGCCGAGCCGCCAGGCCATGTGTTCGACAAAGCGGGTCTTGCCGCAGCCGGTGGGGCCTTTCAGCATCACCGGCAGGCGGTGGCGCCAGGCCGCTTCGAACACGGCGATCTCATCGCCGACCGGGCGGTAATAGGGCTCGGCGGCGAGGCGATAGGCGGCGAGGTCGGGCGAGAAGGAGCCGTGCATGGGCACTCCGCGGCAAGGGCGTGGCCATCCTTCGCACAGGCGCGGACGGCCCCGCAGATCAGGGGCGGTCGGCAATCCCTGCCGGAGCGCGGGCAACGGCTCTGGTGCCCGGCGGCGCCATTAGACGGTCATTCGCCGCGCCGCACAAGGGGCGTGGCGCCCCCGCCAGCTTGCACGCCGCTCAACCCGCCGCTTGCAGCGCCTTGCGGAAGCGCAGCGCCGCCAGCCCGAAAAAGGCGGCGCCGATGGCGGCGAGCGCGAGAAGGTTCGGCCAGATCACCGCCAGCCCGGCACCGCGATAGAGCACCGCCTGCGACAGAGCGACGAAATGGGTGGAGGGCGAGAGCTGCATCACATTCTGCAGCCAGGCGGGCATGCTCTCCATCGGCGTGGTGGAGCCGGACAGGAGGTTCATGACGATGAGGATCGGCATGACGATGAGGCCGAACTGCGCCATGGAGGTCGACACCGTCGCCACCAATATGCCGAGCGCCGTGACCGAGAACTGGTAGACCAGCATGGAGGCGACGAAGAGCACGACGGAGCCCTGCACCGGCACGCCGAGAAGGCGCTCGACGACGATGATGAGCGACAGCGTCGCCGCCACCACGATGACGAGGCCATTGGCCCAGATCTTCGCCAGCATGATCTCGTTCGGGGTCACCGGCATGACGAGCAGATGCTCGATCGTGCCGTGCTCGCGCTCGCGGATCAGCGCCGCGCCGGAGAGGATGACGGCGAGCATGGTGACATTGTTGATGACCTGCATCACCGCCGTGAACCAGGCGGAGGTGAGATTGGCGTTGAATTTCGGCCGGATGACCAGGTTCACCGGCGTGGTGGCGCTGCCCCCCATCGCCGCCGCCACTTCCTGCGTCATGATGTTCTGGATGTAGGACGCGCCATTGCCGGCCTGCGACATGGCGGTGGCGTCGATGTCGAGCTGCAGCGCCGGGTCGCGGCCGGCGATCAGGTCGTGCTCGAATTTCGGCGGAATGGTGAGCACGAAGACATAGCGCCCGGCATCCATCGCCGCGTCGACCTCGGGGGCGGAGAGCAGCACCGGCTCTTTGAAGAAGGGTTGCAGCAGCGCGTCGCGCAGGCGGCGGGACAGCGCGCTGTGGTCCTCGTCCACCACGGCCACCGCCGCGTTCTCCACCTCGAACTTGGCGCCGACCGAGACGGTGTAGACCGCCACCGTGAAGGTGTAGAGGATCAGCCCGGCCAGCACGGGGTCGGCCTTCAGGCTGTACAGTTCCTTGACGCCGAGGCGCCAGATGCGAATGAGGCGGGCGAACATGCTCACGCCCCCTGCTTGCGCAGCGCCAGCATGGCGCCGGCGATGAAGACGAGCGCCAGCGCGAACACCATGGCGATGTCGTGCCACAGCGCGCCGAAGCCGAGCGCCTTGGTGAAGGTGCCGACGCTCACCTGCTGATACCAGGCCGAGGGGAAGGCGAGGCCCATCAGCCGCGCCCCGCCCGACAGCGAGGACACCGGCACCAGCAGGCCGGAGAAATTCACCGCCGGGATGATGGCGACAATGGCGGTGGCGAAGATCGCCGCCACCTGGCTCTTGACGAAGCTCGACACCAGCAGGCCGAAGGCGGTGGTGGAGAACACATAGACCAGCGAGCCGAAGGCCAGCGTGGCGAAGGAGCCCTTCACCGGCACGGCGAACACCAGCCATGCCGCCACCACCATGGTGAGGAAGCTGACAAAGGCGATGGCGACATAGGGCAGTTGCTTGCCGAGCAGGAATTCGAACCGCGTCACCGGGGTCGACTGGAAATTGGTGATGGAGCCGGTCTCCTTCTCCTTCACCACGCCGAGCGCGCTCATGATGGCGGGGATCAGCACCAGCATCAGCATGATGACGTTCGGCACCATGGCGTTCACGCTCTTGAACGCCTGATTGTAGCGGTAGCGCGGCTCAAGGGTGAAGGGCGCGGTGGCGCTCGCCGTGCCGCTGGTGCGTTCTTCCGCGTCGGCAAGATAGCTCTGGGCGATGCCCTGCACATAGCCGCGGGTGGTCTCGGCGCGGAACGGCATGGAGCCGTCGAGCCAGACGCCGATTTCGGGTGAGCGCTCGCGCAGGAGGTCGCGGCCGAAATTCGGAGGGATTTCGATGGCGAGCTTCAGTTCGCCGCTCTTCAGGCGGGTTTCCAGCTCCTCGATCGAGGATATGGGCGCATGGGTTTCGAAATAGCGCGAGCCCTCGAAGCTCTCCAGCACCTGCCGGCTCTGGGCGCTGCGGTCCTGGTCGAAGGCGGCATAGGGCAGCTTCTCGACATCGAAGGAGATGCCGTAGCCGAAGGTGAACAGGAGCAGGATCGGGCCGATGAGGGCGAAGGCGAGGCGGGCGGGGTCGCGGACTATTTCCAGCGCCTCGCGCCGAGCATAGGCCCACAGCCGGCCGGCATCGAAGCGCCTCACCGGCGCTAGCGTCGCCGGGCGTTGTTTCAGCTCGACGCTTCCCTCCTCGCGCCCCATGCCGGCCTCTTCCAGCACGGCGATGAACACTTCTTCCAGCGTGTCCATGCCGCGCTCGCGCTTCAGCGCCTCCGGCGTGCCCACCGCCAGCACCTTGCCGGCATGCATCAGCGAGATGCGGTCGCAGCGCTCGGCCTCGTTCATGAAATGGGTGGAGAGGAAGATCGTCACCCCATCCTGGCGCGAGAGTTCGATCAGCGTGCGCCAGAAGCCGTCGCGCGCCACCGGATCGACGCCGGAGGTCGGCTCGTCGAGGATGAGGATTTCCGGGCGATGGATTACCGCCACGGCGAGCTGCAACCGCTGGCGGATGCCGAGCGGCAGGCTTTCCGGGCGAACATCGGCGACGCCGGCGAGGTCGAAGCGCCGTTCCATCTCGGCGACGCGCGCCTCGATCTCGGGGATCTCGAACAATTGCGCGTGCAGCACCAGATTCTGCCGCACGGTGAGTTCGCCATAGAGCGAGAAGGCCTGCGACATGTAGCCGACGCGCTTGCGCGTTTCCATGTCGCCGCCAGCCAGCGGCGCGCCGAACAGCTTCGCCTCGCCCTCGCTGGCGGGCAGCAGCCCGGTGAGCATCTTCATCGTCGTCGACTTGCCCGAGCCGTTGGAGCCGAGAAAGCCGAAAATCTCGCCGCGCTCGATGCGGAAATTCACATGGTCGACGGCGACGAAATCGCCGAAGCGGCGGGTGAGGCCGTTGGCCTCGATCGCCGGCTCGCCATCATGGATCACCCGGGGCAGGTCCGGCAGCGGGCCGTCCTGCGCCCGCTCGGCCTCGGGGAGCAAAGCAACGAAGGCGCGCTCCAGCGTCGCCTCCCCCGCCTTGGCGCGGATCTCGGCCGGCGTGCCGGTGGCGAGAACCTTGCCGGCATTCATCGCCGCCAGCCAGTCGAAGCGCTCGGCCTCCTCCATATAGGCGGTGGCGACGATGACGCTCATGGAGGGGCGGCGCTCGCGCAGCCGCGCCATCAATTCCCAGAACTGCCGGCGCGACAGCGGGTCGATGCCGGTGGTCGGCTCGTCGAGAATGACGAGATCGGGATCATGGATCAGCGCGGCGCAGATGCCGAGCTTCTGCTTCATGCCGCCGGAGAGCTTGCCGGCCGGGCGCGCCGCGAAGGGGGCGAGGCCGGTGGCGGCCAGCAGTTCGGCGATGCGCTCTTCCCGCTCCGCCGCGCCCTGGCCGAACAGCCGGCCGAAAAAGTCGAGATTCTCCGCGATGGACAGCGTCGGGTAGAGGTTTCGCCCCAGCCCCTGCGGCATATAGGCGATGCGCCCGCCCGCCTGCCGGCGCCAGTCGCGCGACGCCATATCGCCGCCGAGCACACCGACATGGCCGTCCTGAATACGGGTGACGCCAGCGGCGAGGCCGAGCAAAGTGGATTTGCCCACCCCGTCCGGACCGATCAGCCCGGCCATGCAGCCGGCCGGCACGGCGAGGTCGACCCCGTCCAGCGCCAGCGTCCTGCCATAGCGATGGGTGACGCCGGCCAGCGCGACAACGGGCGCGCCCGCATCCCCGCTCATTGCGGCAGCTTGACCGCGAGAGTGTCGGGCCAGGGCGTCGCCGGATCGGTGCGGACATAGGCGAGGCCGCGCACGCCGGCCTTGACCCGGTCCTCATATTGCCGCAGCAGCTCCGGCGCGATGCGCAGCTTGGCGCGGAACATCAGCTTCTCGCGCTCATCCGCCGTTTCCACCGATTTCGGGGTGAACTGCGCGCCGGTGGCGACGAAGCTCACCTTGGCCGGCACCACATATTCCGGCGCGGGATCGAGGATGATGCGCGCCTCGTCGCCCAGCGCCAGACGGCCGGCGATGCGGGCCGGCACGAACACGGTCATATAGACATCCGACAGGTCGAGCAGGGTGACGATGGGCGCGCCGGCCGCCACCACCTCGCCCGACTGCACCAGCTTGTATTCGACCCGCCCGCGCCGGGGCGCCCGCAGGGTGGAATCGTCGATCAGCGATTGCACCCGCGCCACTTCCGCCCGCGCCGCGTCGGCGGCGGCATCGGCCTCATCCAGCGAAGCCTGCGCCGCCTTCAGCGCGGCGAGCGCGACATTGAGCTGGCTCTGGCGCAGATCGAGCGACTGGGCCGTGCCGAAGCCGCTGTCCTTCAGCTTGGCGGCGCGCTCATATTCCTGTTCGGCGAGGGTGCGCTCGCTCTGGCGCTGGGCGATGGCGGCATCCGCCTCGGCGATCGCCTTTTCCGCCCGGCGCACCTGCGCCTGCGCACCGGCGAGCTGCGCCTCAAGCTCCGACGTGTCCATGCGGGCGACGACCTGCCCGGTCTCCACCGTCTGGCCTTCCTCCACCAGCACGGCGAGCACGCGGCCGGCGAGTTTGGCGGCGACCAGCACCTGCTCGGCCTCGATCCGCCCATTGGTGGAAAAGATGCCGGCCGGCAGCCGGTTGCCGGTGAGCTTGCCGATCAGCGCCTGCAGCCGCGCGCCGAGGGAGGCGGGCGGCGTAGTGGCCGCCCCCTCCTGCGCGCCGGCGGGATGCGCCAGAGCGGCCGCGAGCAGGAGCGCGAGAGAGAAAGCCTGGAACCGTCGCTGACCTGCCATCGTGGCTCCCTAGGATTGCAGCCGCTCATCAAGAAAAGGATGGGGCGCCGCGCCGCATCCGCCAGTTGCTCGCGAAACATTGTCCACGAACAGATGCGCATGAGTAGCCGTCATTTGCACCTGCGTCTTGACCACGATCAACGAAGGGACGCCCATGAGCCTGTTGGATGCCGCCGCCATCACCCGTGAGGTCCCCTTGATGAAGGCCATGGTGCTCCACGCCACTGGCGAGGCGCTGCGTTTCGAACAGCGCGCGCTGCCGGCGCCCGGCCCCGGGGAAATCCGGGTGCGGGTGGAAGCCTGCGCCGTGTGCCGCACCGATCTTCACGTCGTCGACGGCGATCTGCCACCCGGCCCGCTGCCCATCATCCCCGGCCATGAGGTGGTCGGCCTTGTCGAGGCGCAGGGCGAGGGGGTGGATGCCCCGGCGCTCGGCACCCGCGTCGGCATTCCCTGGCTCGGCCACACTTGCGGCCACTGCCCCTATTGCGCCAGCCAGCGCGAGAACCTGTGCGACGCCCCCGCCTTCACCGGCTACACCCGCGATGGCGGCTTCGCCAGCCATGTGATCGCCGATGCCGCCTATTGCTTTCCGCTCATCGGCTTCGACGACCCCGTCGCCGCCGCGCCGCTGATGTGCGCCGGGCTGATCGGCTGGCGCACGCTGAAACTGGCGGGCGAGGCGCCGCGCGTCGGGCTCTATGGCTTCGGCGCCGCCGCCCATCTCATCGCCCAGCTCTGCCGCTGGCAGGGGCGCGAGGTCTATGCCTTCACCCGCGCGGGGGACGAGGGCGCGCAGCAGCTCGCCCTCTCGCTCGGCGCGGTCTGGGCCGGAAGCTCGGGCGAGGCGCCGCCGGTGCCGCTCGACGCCGCGCTGATCTTCGCCCCCGTCGGCGCGCTGGTGCCGCTCGCTTTGCGCGCGGTGCGAAAAGGCGGGCGGGTTGTGTGCGGCGGCATTCATATGAGCGACATCCCGCAATTTCCCTATGCACTCCTATGGGAAGAGCGGCAGGTGCTCTCGGTCGCCAACCTCACCCGCGCCGATGCGCACGAATTCCTCGCCCTCGCCCCGCAGGCCGGGGTGCGGGCGACCACCCATGTCTACCGGCTGGAACAGGCCAATGACGCCCTCGCCGATCTACGCGCGGGCCATTTTCAGGGGGCGGCGGTGCTGGTGCCGTGACCCGGACGCGCAACGCCCTATCTCACCCAACGGTAACCCACGCAGAGGACAGATCAATGGCATCGCAGCAGGCGACGGACACTCTCGCGCCGGACCTTCTCAACCGCATGAACGCCTGGTGGCGGGCGGCGAATTATCTCTCCGTCGGGCAGATCTACCTGCTCGCCAACCCGCTGCTGCGCGAGAAGCTGACGCTGGAGCATGTGAAGCCTCGCCTGCTCGGCCATTGGGGCACCACGCCGGGGCTGAACTTCCTCTACGTCCATCTCAACCGGCTGATCCGCGACACCGGCGCGGAAATCCTGTTCATCGCCGGCCCCGGCCATGGCGCGCCCGGCGTGGTGGCGGCGACCTATCTCGAAGGCACCTATAGCGAGCTCTACCCCGATGTCTCGCAGGACGAGGCCGGGCTGTGCCGGCTGTTCCGGCAGTTCTCCTTCCCCGGCGGCATTCCCAGCCACGCGGCGCCGGAAACCCCCGGCTCGATCCATGAGGGCGGCGAACTCGGCTATTCGCTCTCCCACGCCTATGGCGCGGTGCTGGACAATCCCGAGCTGATCGTCGCCTGCGTGGTCGGCGATGGCGAGGCGGAAACCGGCCCGCTCGCCACCTCCTGGCACGGCAACAAGTTCCTCAACCCCGCCAGCGACGGCGCGGTGCTGCCGATCCTGCACCTCAACGGCTACAAGATCGCCAACCCGACCGTGCTCGCCCGCATCCCGCATGAGGAGCTGAAAAGCCTGTTCGAGGGCTATGGCTACGAGCCGATCTTCGTCGAGGGTGAAGACCCCGAGCCGATGCACCAGGCGATGGCGGCGGCGCTGAATGAGGCGCATGGCAAGATCCGCGCGATCCAGGAGGCGGCGCGCACCCGCGGCGACACCGACCGCCCGCGCTGGCCGATGATCGTGCTGCGCTCGCCCAAGGGCTGGACCGGCCCGAAGACGGTGGACGGCAAGAAGGCGGAGGGCTTCTGGCGCTCGCACCAGGTGCCGTTCGCCGACATGTCGAAGCCCGAGCACCTGACCCTGCTCGAAGACTGGATGAAGAGCTACAAGCCGGACGAGCTGTTCGACGAGGCGGGGACGCTGAAGCCCGAGATCGCCGCGCTGGCGCCGGAGGGGGTGAAGCGCATGAGCGCCAACCCGCACGCCAATGGCGGCGCGCTGCGCCGGCCGCTGCGCCTGCCCGATTTCACCGCCTATGCGGTGGAGGTCGCCCATCCCGGCGAGAAGGAACTCGAATCCACCTTCATCATGGGCACCTTCCTGCGCGACGTGATGAAGGAGAACGAGGCGGCGAAGAATTTCCGCGTCTTCGGCCCGGACGAGACCGCCTCCAACCGGCTGCAGGCGCTGTTCGAGGTGACCAACCGCGCCTGGGACGCGGAAACCCTTTCCTATGACGACCATCTCGCCCGCGACGGGCGGGTGATGGAAATGCTGTCCGAACATATGTGCCAGGGCTGGCTGGAGGGCTATCTGCTCACCGGCCGCCACGGGCTGTTCTCCTGCTACGAGGCGTTCATCCACATCGTCGATTCGATGTTCAACCAGCACGCCAAATGGCTGAAATCGTCCAAGGAGGTGGAATGGCGCCGGCCCATCGCCTCGCTCAACTATTTGCTGACCTCGCATGTGTGGCGCCAGGACCATAACGGCTTCAGCCATCAGGACCCCGGCTTCATCGACCATGTGGTGAACAAGAAGGCGGAGATCGTGCGCGTCTACCTGCCGCCGGACGCCAACACGCTGCTCTATGTCACCGACCACTGCCTGCGCTCGTGGAACCGGGTCAATGTCATCGTCGCCGGCAAGCAGCCCGCGCCGCAATGGCTCGACATGGACAGCGCGATCAAGCACTGCGCCAAGGGCATCGGCATGTGGGAATGGGCCTCCACCGATGGCGGCGTCGACCCCGACGTGGTGCTGGCCTG
Source organism: Ancylobacter sp. IITR112 (assembly GCF_041415945.1). NCBI lineage: Bacteria > Pseudomonadati > Pseudomonadota > Alphaproteobacteria > Hyphomicrobiales > Xanthobacteraceae > Ancylobacter > Ancylobacter sp. IITR112. The sequence continues at coordinate 3,178,560 of NZ_JBGCUS010000001.1, forward strand.
CGCCGGCGACGTGCCCACGCTGGAGACGCTGGCCGCCGCCGACCTGCTGCGCGGCTTCTTCCCCGATCTCAAGGTGCGCGTGGTCAATGTGGTCGACCTGATGACGCTGCAGCCGCAGTCCGAGCACCCGCACGGCCTGTCGGAGACCGATTTCGACGCGCTTTTCACCACCGACAAGCCGGTCATCTTCGCCTATCACGGCTATCCCTGGCTGATCCACCGCCTCGCCTATCGCCGCACCAACCACGACAACATGCATGTGCGCGGCTATGTCGAGGAAGGCTCCACCACCACGCCCTTCGACATGGTGGTGCGCAACCGGCTGGACCGCTTCCACCTCGTCGCCGATGTGCTGGACCGGGTGCCGCAACTGAAGACCAACACCCATGTGCGCCAGGCGATCCGCGACAAGCTGACCGAGCACGCCCGCTATATCCGCGCCCACGGCCTCGACATGCCGGAAGTGCGGGAGTGGAAATGGTCGGGGGGCAAGTGAGCGGCGTCCGCCGATGAGAAACGAAGCCGGCAACGCAGCGTGTGCCGGCTTCTCCTCGCATCCCTCCGCGATCCCGGCTCTCCGTCTTCGGCGGCGGCCGCGATGACGGCGTTAGACGATTGCTCATGGTGTCCTGACAGGTGGCGGACAGCCTCCTGCCGCTACGTTCCGGGTGTCGCCGCTGACGGCGATCACTGGATCAGGAAAGCATCATGAAGAAGATCGTTGCCGGGCTCATAGCCTTCTCCGTCCTCGCGCCCGTCGCCGCTTTCGCCGGCCCTGTCTGCACGACGGAAGCCAAGGACAAGTGGATGACCGAGGACGCCATGAAGGCCAAGGTGGCCGAGATGGGCTACCAGAAGATCAAGACCTTCAAGGTCTCCGGCTCCTGCTATGAAATCTACGGCTACACCAAGGACAACAAGAAGGCCGAAGTTTACTTCAACCCGGTGACCGGCGCCGTCGTGAAGTCCGAGATCGACGGATGACCGACAGGGTCGCTCAGGCCGGCGGCGTCTCGCCGTCGGCCGCGGGCGCCAGCGTCCGGGTGTGGGATCCGGTCGTGCGCCTGTTCCACTGGACCGTCGTCGCCGGCTGCGTCCTCAACCTGTTCGTTCTGGAAGATGGCGAACTACCGCACAAGATTGTCGGCTATGCCGTCGCCGCCGCTCTGGCCGTCCGCCTCGTCTGGGGCTTCATCGGCACAAAGCACGCACGTTTTGCCGACTTCATTCCGACGCCCTCCCGGCTCATCGCCTATGTCCGCGCCTTGCTGCGCGGCGAGGAACCGCGCATGCTCGGCCACAACCCGGCCGGGGCGGTGATGATGCTGGCGCTGATGGCGCTGCTCGCCGCCGTCTGCCTCACCGGCTGGATGACGACGCTCGACGCCTTCTGGGGCGAGGACTGGCTGGAGGCGCTTCACGAAGGCCTCGCCAATGCCATACTGGTGCTTGCCCTGCTGCACGCGGCGGCGGCGCTGTTCGAAAGCTGGCGTCACCGCGAGAACCTCGTATGGTCCATGGTGACGGGTTGGAAAAGACGGTGAGCGCGGATGCGGCTTCTGCTGGTTGAAGACAGCGCGCGCCTGCGCGAGCTTGTCGGCGAAACCATCCGCATGGCGGGCTGGCGGCTCGACGCCGTCGGCGGCGTGGCGGAAGCGCAGGAGGCGCTGGCCACCACCCATTACGACCTCGTGCTGCTCGATCTCGGCCTGCCCGATGGCGACGGGCTCGATGTGGTCCGCGGCCTGCGGCGCAACCGCAACGGCACGCCGGTGCTGGTGCTGACCGCGCGCGGGGCGGTGGATGAGCGCATTGCCGGGCTCGATGCCGGTGCCGACGACTATCTCACCAAGCCGTTCAACAATGGCGAACTGCTCGCCCGCGCCCGCGCCTTGCTGCGCCGCGCCCCGGTTTCCGCCGACCCGGTGCTGGAAGCCGGCGCGCTGCGCTTCGATCCGGCGACGCAGGAGGCGCGCTGCGGCGAGGAAGTGATCGCGCTCGCCCCGCGCGAGCGGGCGACACTGGAAATATTGCTGCGCAATGCCGGCCGGGTGACGCCCAAGCGCGGGCTGGAAGAGGCGCTGTCCGAATATGACGAGGAAATCAGCCCCAACGCCATCGAGGTGCTGATGTCGCGCCTGCGCCGGCGGCTGGCGCCCTACCCTACCCGCACCGCCATCGAGACGGTGCGCGGCGTCGGCTATCTCCTTCGCGAGACCGAAGGGTGAAGCGGGCCGGCCGCGCGCCGCTCGGGCGCCTCGTCGCGCTGCGCATCGTGCTGTTCGCCGCGCTCGCCATGCTGGCGCAGCTTGTCGCGGTGCTGGTCGACTATGGCAGCGACCCCGACAATATGGCCCGGCTGGTGCTGGAACAGGAAACCGTCGAACTGGCGGAAGGGCTGTCGCTGCATGGCGCCCGCCTTGCCTATGAGCTGCCGGAGGACCTGCGCGGCCGCTACGGCGCGGCGGGCACGGGCTATGTCGCCCGCGTGCGCACCGCGCAGGGCGTGGTGCTGTTCTCGCATTGCGACGATGCCTGCACCGCGCATTTTCTCCCGCTCGACCTCAACCCGCCCTCCTTCTGGCTGCGCACGCTGACCTCGGGCTATCCGCTGAGCTTTGCCGGCGGGCGCACGGTGGCGATCGGACCGCGCGACGCCTTCATCGAGGTGGCGGTGACGGGCGACCCGCAGGGCGCCGTGTGGGGCGTGCTGGCGCATGAGGTGCTGGACCATATGGTGCTGCCGATGAGCCTCACCCTCATCTTCGTGCTGGGGGCGACGCTGCTGTCCATCCGCGCCGCGCTGCGCCCGGTGACGGCGGCCGCCGGCGCGGCCGAGCGGCTCGACCCGCTGAGCCCGGATGCGCGGCTCGATGAGGCCGGCATGCCGCGCGAGATCGCCCAACTGGCCGGGGCGGTCAACCGCTCCTATGCCCGCACCCGCGAATTGATGAACGCGCAGAAGCTGTTCACGTCGGCCATCGCCCATGAAATCCGCACGCCGCTGGCGGTGATCCGGCTGGAACTGGAGCGGATCGACCACCCCGCCGCGCACCGCGCGCTGGGGGAACTGGATGAATTGACCCATTTCATCGAGCAGATGGTGATGCTGGCGCGGCTGGAGGCCGCCGACCGCAGCGGCTTCACGCCCGTGCCGCTCAATGAGATCGGCCGCGACATGGTCGGCACGCTGGCGCCGATGGTCTATGCCCGCGGTGCCCGCATCGGCTTTGAGGAGGCGGGCGAGGTTTACGTGCCCGGCAATGCCGCGCTGCTGAAGGACGCGGTGCGCAATCTGATCGAGAACGCGCTGCGCCATGCCGGGCCGGGGGTCTCCATCACCGTGCGCAGCGATGACGGGCCGGGCATCGCTGTCCTCGATGACGGGCGCGGCTTCGACCCCGACGCGCCGGGCGAGGCGACCGACCCGCCCGGCCATTACCGCCGCGCCGGTGGCCTCGGCATCGGGCTGGAAATCGTCCGCCGCATCGCCGCGCTGCATGGCGGGCGGTTGGAAATCACCCGTCACGCCCCGACGGGCACAAAGGCGCGGCTGGTGTTTGCCCCCGCCCCGTTCACACCCGCGCGATAAGCGCCTGCGCGGCGGCGGGGTTGCGCGGCTTGAAGCCGGAAATGACGAACAGGAACACCTCGCGCGGCATCGCCGACGCGGGCGCGGCGAGCAGGGCCGGCTTGTGGGCTTCCGGCGTCTCGCCCTTGGCCCAGGCCCGCGCGGTGGCGGCCCAGAAGTCGAGCGCCGTCTCGCCATAGCCCAGCGCCTCGTCCTCGGTTGTTCCCATGATGCGGGCATAGACGAAGGAGGCGGTGACATCGGCTATGGCAGGGAAATCGCTGTCGCCGGCATGGACGATGGCGACGTTATGCTCGCGCGCCAGCGCGACGAAATCCGGCGATTTGAAGCTCTCATGCCGCACCTCCACCGCATGGCGGATGTCGCGGCCGTCGACGCGCTTCGGCAGCAGGGCGAGGAAGGCGGCGAAATCGTCCGGATCGAACTTCTTGGTGGCCATGAACTGCCAGTTCACCGGGCCGAGCTTTTCCTTCAGCTCGGTGACGCCGCTGGCGAAGAAGCGCTCAATGGACGCGCCCGCCTCGGCCAGCACCCGGCGATTGGTGGTGAAGCGCGGGCCTTTCAGCGTGAAGATGAAGCCTTCCGGCGTCTCCGCATGCCATTTGGCGAAGCTCTCCGGCTTTTGCGAGCCGTAATAGGTGCCGTTGATCTCGATGGCGGTGAGCTTGGACGCGGCATATTCCAGCTCGCGCTTCTGGGTCAGGCCGTCGGGATAGAACACCCCGCGCCAGGGCTCGAAGGTCCAGCCGCCGACGCCGATGCGGATGGGTGCGGGAGGGGACATGGGGGCCTCGGCGTTCGTTTTCCATTTGGACGAGCGGGATCAGCGGGCCATGGATGGCATGAAATGGCACATTCGTGCACCTGCCATACATGTCATTTCCATCTTGAGGCCCGCAAGCGGGCGAGGACCGGAGCCGGCTCACTGGGAAAGCCGGGAGATCGGCAGCTTCCATGTTGCTTTCGGCGGCCTTCCCCGCTCAATCACCTGAGGACATTCCTGAGCGTCGGGCGGTGTCGGCGCGGCCGATGCCGACATAGGTGAAGCCGCGGCGGATCAGGTCTTCGGGCGGGTAGATGTTGCGCAGATCGACGACGATGGGGCTGCGCAACTGCGCCTTCAGCCGGTTGAGGTCGAGGGCACGGAAGGCATCCCATTCGGTGACGATGACGAGAGCGTCCGCGCCCTCGGCGCACTCATAGGGGCCGCTCGCATAATGGATGCCGTCGGGCAGAACCTTGCGCGCCTCCTCCATCCCGACGGGATCATAGGCGCGGATCCTCACCCCGCGGTCGACCAGCGACTGCACGATGTTGATCGCCGGGCTGTCGCGCATGTCGTCGGTGTTGGGCTTGAAGGTGAGGCCGAGCACGGCGACGGTGGCGCCGCGCGGGGGCACGCTCAGCGCTTCCAGTACCCGGCGGCCCATCGCCGCCTTGCGGGTGTCGTTCAGCGTGGTGACGGTCTCGATCAGGCGCAGCGGCGTGCCGGCTTCCTGCGCGGTGCGGGCGAGGGCCAGCGTGTCCTTGGGAAAGCAGGAGCCGCCATAACCCGGCCCGGCATGCAGGAATTTCGGGCCGATGCGACGGTCGAGCCCGATGCCGCGCGCCACTTCCTGCACGTCGCCGCCGACCTTCTCGCACAGATCGGCCATTTCGTTGATGAAGGTGATCTTCATCGCGAGGAAGGCATTGCTGGCGTATTTGATCAGCTCGGCATTGGCCCGCTCGGTGAACAGCAGCGGCGCGGCGTTGAGCGAAAGCGGACGATAGAGCGCGGCCATGACCTCGCGGGCGCGCGGGTCGCCGGTGCCGACCACGATGCGGTCCGGCCGCTTGAAGTCCTCGATGGCGGCGCCCTCGCGCAGGAATTCCGGATTGGAGACGACGGCGATGTCGGCGTCCGGCGCTTCCTCGCGGATGATCGCCTCGAGATCGGCGCCCGTCCCGACAGGCACGGTCGATTTGGTGACGACGACGGTGAAGCCGGTGGCGGCGCGGGCGATCTCGCGGGCGGCGGCGTGGACATAGGACAGGTCGGCATGGCCGTCGCCGCGGCGCGAGGGCGTGCCGACCGCGATGAACACGACCTCGGCACCGGCCACGGCGGCGGGCAGATCGGTGGTGAAGTGCAGCCGCCCCCCGGCCACGTTGCGGGCGACGAGATCATCCAGCCCCGGCTCGAAGATCGGCATGATACCGGCCTTCAGCCGCTCGATCTTGGAGAGATCATTGTCGACGCAGGTAACGTCGTGGCCAAAGTCGGAAAAGCAGGTGCCAGAGACCAGGCCGACATAACCCGTACCGATCATCGCGACGCGCATAGGGACACTCAACTCCTTTTACGGAAAAATGTGACTTCAGGCCCTTCATCGCCGCGCGACTCCCATGTCGGCGAATTCAATCGGTCGTCGCGACGGGTCGCTTTTCGGCGTGCCGGAACAGCGCGTCAAGCGCCTCAGCCGGCATCTTCCAGTCCAGGGTGCTCGCGGTCCAGCGTTGAGCGCGGCGGCTATGGCGCCGATCTCAGCCCGGCCGTGACGGTTGAGGTCGTGCCCTTCGGGAAGGCACTGGCGCAGCAAGCCATCCGTGTGTCAAACGGCGTTGGAACGGGACCCCGGATAAGCCCGCAATAGGGATCACTCTTGTCATGTCGTCGATCTTCCATGCGGAAACACACAGTTGCGGGCCACGAATAGGCGTGCGGCGGGCAAGATCGCCATCAGCCGGGATGCCCCGCACTTCCGGTCAGAGAGCGCCGCCACGTGGAATAGCGAAGCGGCGACAGAGACTTGCGTGCCTCGATGTCGCGCGCAAGCTGTTCGAACGCCGCCGTCCGGCGCTCGCTGCGCCAGACCACACCGGTCATCGGGCGGAAGCTTGAAATGGTGAGGCGCTCGAAGCCGGCCGGCACTGCCGCCTGATATTCCGGCATCTCGAAATCATGGACGACGACCACCGCTTCGGCAGCGGCTCGCGCGAGCACATGGCCGATCGTGCGTGCCCGCAGTTCGGCGCTTACCGAATCGTCGATGAAAATGAGATCATAGGCGGCAAGGTCCGCCTCTGCCGCCCATTGCGGCACCGAAGCGACCTGCTGCAGCCGAAGCTTCGGGTGCGTTCCGATATGGCGGCGCACCTTCTCACCCCAGACCGGATCGTCTTCTAGCGAATCCAGCCGCTCGATGGAGGGAAACAGCCCCGGCTTGAGAAAAGCCGGCGTGCTGATGGTGCCGGATCCCAGTTCCAGCACACGTCTCGGCGCCACGATGCCGCCGACGCCGAGAAGAACAGGCATGTGAGAGGCGTAGAGCGTCTTTGTCTTGTGCGCCTGATAGAACGGCACACACTTACGCAGGACGTGGCTGATGAACGGACGCAGACGCATGAACAACCTCGGCGGGACATTGCGGACGGGACGACGTGTGAGGATAACGGGAGCAGGAGGCCCCCGACGTTCCCGCCGCCCTTCATGGGTATAGCAATAAAGGGGCGTCTACTCCACCGGCAGCGCCTGGGCGTGCTTCACCTGGCTCAGCGCGAAGCTCGATTCGATCGAGGCGACACCGTCCAACCGGGTCAGCGTGCGCTTGAGGAAGGCCTCATAGGCCGGCAGGTCCTTGACCACGATGCGCAGCAGATAGTCCCGCTGCCCGGTCATGAGGTAGCATTCGACGATCTCCGGCCAGCGGGCGATGGCCTTGGCGAAGCGGTCGAGTTCATCCTCACGCTGACGCTCCAGCTTGATTGAGGCGAAGACGCTGACCGGCAGGCCGATCTTGTCCTGATCCACGACCGCGACATAGCGCTTGATAACGCCGGCCGCTTCAAGGTTGCGCACCCGCCGGGCGCAGGGCGAGGGCGAGAGGCCGACCGCGCCGGCCAGCGTCTCCATCGTCATATGCGCGTCCTGCTGGAGAAGAGCGAGGATCTTGCGGTCGATGGCGTCGACTTTCAATTCTGGCATGAAACACCACGAAATGGCCGATCAGAGATGAATTCAGCCAGGATAGGGCGCGCAGGTGCGCCTGAATAGCTGCACATGCTGGCGCGCCCTCCCTAAGCTTTGTCGATGGATGAGCCGGGAGTGCCGACCATGACCGCAAGCGCCGAACGCCGTGCCGACGACATCGCCATTCTCGCCGAGCTGGAGCGCAAGATTCTCTGGCTGGCGACCTGGACCATCCACAACGCCAATCATCTGCGCCCCAATGCGGATGGGCTGAAGGTGGGCGGCCATCAGGCCTCCTCCGCCTCCATGGCCACCATCATGACCGCGCTTTACCTCAAGGCGCTGCGGCCGCAGGACCGGGTGGCGGTGAAGCCGCATGCGAGCCCGATCTTCCATGCCATCCAGTATCTCTTCGGCAGGCAGACGCGGGAGAAGCTGGAGAATTTCCGCGGGCTTGGCGGCGCGCAGTCCTATCCCTCGCGCACCAAGGACGTGGACGACGTGGATTTCTCCACCGGCTCGGTCGGGCTCGGCGTGGCGCAGACGCTGTTCGCCTCGCTGGTGCAGGACTATCTCGCCGCCAAGGGGCTGGGTCCGAGCGCCGAGGGCAAGATGGTGGCCCTTGTCGGCGATGCGGAGATGGACGAGGGCAACATCTTCGAGGCGCTGCTGGAGGGCTGGAAGCACGGCCTGCGCAACACCTGGTGGATCGTCGATTATAACCGCCAGAGCCTCGATGCCGTGGTGCGCGAAGGGCTGTGGGAACGGTTCGAATCCATTTTCCGCAGCTTCGGCTGGGATGTAGTGATCCTGAAATATGGCCAGTTGCAGCAGGCGGCGTTCCAGGAGCCGGGCGGCGCGGCGCTCAAGCACTGGATCGACACCTGCCCGAACCAACTCTATTCGGCGCTGACCTTCCAGGGCGGCACGGCGTGGCGCAAAAGGCTGCTGGACGAGATCGGCGACCAAAGCGAGGTCACCGCGCTGATCGAGCGGCGCTCGGATGACGAGCTCGCCGCGCTGATGGGCAATCTCGGCGGGCACGATTTGCCCTCGCTGATCGACGCCTTCGAGGCGGCGCGCACCCATGACCGGCCGGTCTGCTTCATCGCCTACACCATCAAGGGCTTCGGCCTGCCGCTCGCCGGCCACAAGGACAACCATGCCGGGCTGATGACCCCGACGCAGCTACAGGGCCTGCGCGCACGCCATGGCGTGCGCGAGGGGCATGAATGGGATCGGTTCGAGGGCCTCACCACCCCGCCGGCCCGACTGCAGGCCTTTCTCGACGCGGTGCCGTTCCGCGCGGGGGGCACGCGCCGCCACACGCCGCCGAAGATCGAGGTGCCGGCGGCGCTCGACGTGCCGCTGCAGCCCGTCATGTCGACCCAGCAGGGTTTCGGCCTGCTGCTGAATGAGATCGGCAAGCGCGAGGACGATTTCGCCCGCCGCGTCGTCACCACCTCGCCCGATGTCACCGTCTCGACCAATCTCGGGGCGTGGGTGAACCGGCGCAAGCTGTTCGCCCGCGAAGAGATGGCCGATACCTTCCGAAAGGAGCGGATTCCCTCGACCTATAATTGGGAGTTCGGCCCCGGCGGCCAGCACATGGAACTCGGCATCGCCGAGATGAACCTGTTCACCCTGCTCTCCGCGCTCGGCCTGTCGCATTCGCTGTTCGGCGAGCGGCTGCTGCCCATCGGCACGCTGTACGATCCCTTCATCGAGCGCGGGCTCGATGCACTGAACTATGCCTGCTACCAGGATGCCCGCTTCATCCTCGCCGCCACCCCTTCCGGGGTGACGCTGGCGCCGGAAGGCGGCGCGCACCAGTCCATCGCCACGCCGCTGATCGGCATGGCGCAGGACGGGCTGGCGAGCTTCGAGCCGGCCTTTGTCGACGAACTCGCGGTCATTCTGCGCTTCGCCTTCCAGCATGCGCAGGCGGAGGATGGCGGCTCCACCTATCTGCGCCTGTCCACCCGCAGCATCGAGCAACCGCGCCGGACCATGGACGCGGCGCTGGCGGCCGACATCGTCGCCGGCGGCTATTGGCTGCGCCGACCGGGGCCGAACGCGCAGGTGGTGATCGCCTATGCCGGTGCGCTGGCGCCGGAAGCCATCGAGGCGGTGGGGCTGATCGCCGAGGACCGGCGCGATGTCGGCCTGCTCGCCGTCACCTCGGCCGACCGGCTGCATGGCGGCTGGACGGCGGCGCAGCGCGCCCGCGAGGGGGGCAATGCCGGCGCGAAGGCGCATGTCGAAACACTGCTCAACGCCGTGCCACCCGGCTGCGCCATCATCTCCGCCGTCGACGGCCACCCGGCGACTCTGGGCTGGCTCGGCTCGGTGCATGGCCACCGCGCCCGGGCGCTGGGCGTCGAACATTTCGGCCAGACCGGGACCATTGCCGACCTCTACCGCCATGTCGGTATCGACGCGCAGGGCATGGTGCGGGCCGCGCAGGCGATGACCCCGGGCCGGCCGATCCGCCATCTGCGCGCGGTGGGCTGACACCCCGCCGCCGCCCGCGCTTCCCATCCCCGCCGACGCGGCGTAACAAGGCGACCGGGCAATGCCGCGACCGTCCTGTCGCGGCAGCGGAGGACGGGCGTGGCGCAGCGGCGCATTTTCATCACAGGCACGGCGGGCTTCATCGGCTTCCACCTCGCGCGCCTTCTGCTCGCGGAAGGCTGGCGTGTTCACGGCTATGACGGGATGACGGACTATTACGATGTCCGGCTCAAGCAGCGCCGCCACGTCCTGCTGGCGCAGAATGAAGGCTTCGCCGCCACCGAGGCGATGCTGGAGGATTTCGACACGCTCCAGCGCACCGTTGAGGCGTTCCGACCGGATGTCATCGTCCATCTCGCCGCCCAGGCCGGCGTGCGCTACAGCCTGGAAAAGCCGCGCGCCTATATCGACGCCAATATCGTCGGCACGTTCAATGTGATGGAATGCGCCCGGGCGGTGCCGGTGCAGCATCTGCTCATGGCCTCGACCTCCTCGGTCTATGGCGCCAATGAGGAGATGCCGTTCCGTGAGACCGACAAGGCCGACACGCCGCTCACCATCTATGCCGCCACCAAGAAGGCGAGCGAGGCGATGGGGCATTCCTATGCCCATATCTACGCCCTGCCGACCACCCTGTTCCGCTTCTTCACGGTCTACGGTCCCTGGGGCCGGCCTGACATGGCGCTGTTCAAGTTCACACGCGGCATTCTCGAAGGTGCGCCGATCGACATCTATAATCACGGCGAGATGTGGCGCGACTTCACCTATGTCGACGACCTCGTGCAGGGGATCCGCCTGCTGATCGACACGGTGCCACCGCTCCCCGACGCGCGCGACGCGCCGGTGCAAGGCGACAGCCTGAGCCCGGCCGCGCCGTTCCGCGTGGTGAATATCGGCAATTCCGACAAGGTGCGGCTTCTCGACTTCGTCGACGCCATCGAGGCGGAAATCGGCCGCAAGGCCATCCGCAACTACCTGCCGATGCAGGCCGGCGACGTGCCCGCCACCTGGGCCGATGCCAGCCTTTTGCACGCGCTCACCGGCTTTCGCCCGCACACCCCGTTCCGCGAAGGCGTGGCGCGCTTCGTGGCGTGGTACCGGGACTATTACCGGATATAGGCCCGTGCGGTCATCTCAGGCTCTGCCATTCCCGGCCATGGCCTGCCGCAGCACGGCGGCCATCCGTTGCGTGCCGCGCGCGAAGGACAGGTGCTCGTCATAGTACCGGCGGCCATTGGCGCCGAGCGCCGCCAGCCGGCCCGGCTCCATCCCGGCCATCTCGGTCACCGCCGCCGCCAGAGCCGCCGCGTTCTCCGGCGGCACAGCGAGCCCGGCACCGGCCCGCCGGACCAGTTCAGCCGCGTCGCCCGCGACCGCCATGAGGATCGGCTTGCCCGCCGCGAGATAGGCCTGCGTCTTCGACGGCACGGTGATAGCGAAGAGCGGATCGTCTCTCAGATGCACCAGCAGCGCATCCGCCGCCGCCAGCCAGGGGCCGACCTCAGCCTGCGGCACGCGCGGGAAGAAGCGGACATTCGCCAGTCCGCGCATGGCGGCGGCCTGCTGCAGCCTTGTCGCCTCCAGCCCCCCACCGAGAAAGCAGAACTCGATCTGAGGATGCGTCCCGGTCAGCAGAGCGGCCGCGTCGATCACGGTGTCGAGCGCCTGCGCCGGGCCCATATTGCCGGCAAAGAGCACGCGAAAGCGCCCCGGCGCGGCGAAGGCAGGCAGAGGGACGGCGGCCCCGTCGGTACCGGCCTCGTCCGCCCAGTTGGAGATCACCGTGATGCGCTCCGGCGGCACGCCGCGCTCCACCAAAAGGCGCTGGAAACCCTCGGAGAGAACACTGATGCGGTCTGCGCGTCGCCAGGTCCAGCGGCAGACGGCACCGATGAGGCGCAGCGCCCGCTCATTGTTCAGCATGCCGGTGGCGCGCAGCGTGTCCGGCCACATGTCCTGCACGTCGAGCACCAGCGGCATGCGGCGCAGCAGGCGCGCCGCCACCCCGGCCAAGGCGACGGTGAGCGGGGGATGATAAGCGTGGATCACATCCGCCCGGCGCGCGAGAAACAGCAGGTAGAAGGTCGCGGAGAAGAAGAAGCTGACATAGTTCAGCACCCGGCCGATGCGACTGCGGTCATGGCTGGGGTAGAGCGCCAGCCGGGTGATCCGTATGCCGTCGACGACCTCACGGCGGAGCGGGCGGATCCGGTAGCCCTCATACACCTTGCCCCCGGGATAGTTGGGAAAGCCGGTGACAACCTCAACGTCGAAGCCGAGCGCATCGAGGCGGCGCGCGAACGCCAGACCGCGCACCGTGGGCTCCGGATCGAACCATTGCGACAGCAGGATCAGCCGCGGCCGCGCCGCGCCCCCCGCGGAAGCGGCGGCGCTCATGGCCGCTCATGCGTCCGTATGCCGTCCCATCCATTGGAGAGCGGCGCGGTGCCGAGGATGAGGCTCACCACACGTTCCGAGGTATTGGTGACGGCATAGTCCTGCGGCAGCGGGCAGGCCAGCCCCTGTTCGGCGCGGGCCGCGAACAGGCGGGTCGCCACCTCGACCCCGCGCAGGATCGCTGCGCGGCTGAGGCCGGTGACCATGATCGAGCCGGTGTCCAGCGCCTCCGGCCGCTCGATGGCGTCGCGCGGGGTGATGGCGGGAAAGTCGAGCAGGGACGCTTCCTCGGCAATGGTGCCGCTGTCGGAAATGGCACAGAAGGCGTTCTTCTGCAGGTGGTTATAGTCATGGAAGCCGAAGGGCTTCATGAAGCTCACCCGTTCATCCGCCACCAGCCCCGCCGCTTCCAGCCGCTTGCGCGTGCGTGGATGGGTGGAGACGATCACCGGCCGGTCATAGCGCACGGCCAGCTCCGACAAGGCGCCGACCAGTTCGCCAAGGCGTTCGCGGCTGTCGACATTCTCCTCGCGGTGCAGCGAGACGATGAAATAGCCGCGCGGCGAAAGGCCCAGCCGGCGCAGCACGTCGGAAGCGTCGATGCGCGGGCGGTAATGCTCCAGCACTTCGCGCATCGGCGAGCCGGTGAGATAGATGCGCCGGTGCGGCAGGCCTTCCGAAATGAGATGCCGGCGGGCATGCTCGGTATAGACGAGGTTGAAATCGGCGATGTGATCGACCAGCCGGCGGTTGGTCTCTTCCGGCACATTGCCGTCGAAGGAACGGTTGCCGGCTTCCATGTGGTAGACGGGGATCTTCATACGCCGCGCCATCAGGGCGGAAATGGCCGAATTGGTATCGCCGAGGATCAGCACCGCATCGGGCCGTTCGGCGACGAGCACCTTTTCGCTCTCGATCAGGATCTTGCCCAGCGTCTCGCCGAGCGAGCCGCCGCCGGTGCCGAGGAAATGGTCGGGCCGACGCACGCCGAGATCCTCGAAGAACACCTCGTTCAGTTCGTAGTCGTAGTTCTGGCCGGTATGCACGAGGCGATGGTCGCACAGCGCGTCGAGCCGCGCCATGACGCGCGAGAGACGGATGATCTCGGGCCGCGTGCCCAATATCGTCATGACCTTGAGCATCGTCTCACCCCAGAACCGGATCGGCATAGGTATCGGGCGCGGCGGGATCGAACACCGCCTGCGTCCAGAACATGGTCAAAAGCGGCCGGTCGCCGATATTCTCGATACTGTGGGTGTGCAACGTCGGCATGTCGACGGCGGCCGGCTGGCGCCCGTCGACGCGGAACTCCCACACCGGGCCGTCCGGCACGCGGCGGATGCGGATGATGGCTTCGCCCTCCAGCACCAGGAAGCGCTCCACCTTGTCGAGGTGGAAATGGTTGCCCCTTGTGACGCCGGGCTCGGTCCAGCTCAGGAAAGTCTGGCCGCCACCGCCGCCCTTTGCCGCCTCGAACAGCACGCCGCGCGCATCCGTGTTCAGCTTCAGCGGGCGCGGGAAGCCGTCGGGATAGAGCGCCGCGCGGTAGCTGTTGAACAAAGCGAGGTCGAACGGGTCCGACAGGTCCGGGAACAGGTTGGCGCCATAGGATGCGTGCATGCCCTGCAGCCGCGCCAGCAAGTCCCCGACGCTCATCGGGCGCGGCACCGGCCGCAACTCGCCGCTCGCCCCCTGGGCGACGGCGGCGATCGCCGCTTCCACCGCCGCGCCGGCATGGAGAAGCTGCACCCGCCCCTCGGAATTGACGCTCGGGTTCTCGCCGCCGATCACCTGATGAATGAAGGTGGCGGTGACGTTGTTGTAGAAGGACCGCGCGCCCTCACCGAAAATATGCGGCAGCACCAGATCGGTGAAGCGCGGCGCGGCAGCGGCCAGAATCTCCCCCGCCCGCCGCTTGGAGCGGCCATAGGGCGTGTCGGAGGCGGCATGGGTGGAATTGGCATAGACGACATGCGCCCGGCTCGCGCTCGCCCGGCAGGCCTCGGCGAGGCGGGTGGCGATGTCGATATTGCCGGCCTCGACCTCGGCCTCCGGTCCGCGATTGACGCCGGCGAAATGGAACACCGCCGTCGCGCCCTCCAGCGCCGCGGCGAGGCCGGCCGCATCGTTGAACGCCGCGCGGTCGAGGGGCACCAGATCATAGGGCGCCGGCTCACCGCGGAATCGCGCCGCGCAGTTGCGGGCATGGAGGCGAACGAGACAGTGCCGGCCGAGCAGCCCCGCGGCACCGGTGATGACGATGCGCCGGGCTTCCCCCGGCACGCGGTCAGCCGCGCTGTGCATAGACATCCCGCAACTCCCGTACCATCGTCTCCCAATCAGGCGGCGTGTAGCCGGCCGCCGCGCGAAAACGGTCCGACCGCAGCGAGCGGTCGAGCACCGGCTCATCCTTCGGGAGAATCTCGATCGACTTGCCATAGACCTCGGCGACGATCCGCAGCAGCGCATCCTTGCTGATCGGCTCGGCTGAGAGGTGGTATACGCCGCGCAATTCGGGCTTCGGCAGTACGTGACGGGCGAGGACGCGGGCGAATTCCACCGTCGTCAGCCCTGAAAAAATCGCCCGCCTGTAGCCGAACACCCTGCCCTGCTGCGCCAGAAACCAGTCGAACAGACCGTGATGGCTGCCGAGCTCATGGCCGACAATGGAGGTGCGCAAGGTGACGGCGTGCGGGTAATCCACCTCGCCGAGCAGCTTGCTGCGCCCGTCGAGATCGGCCGCATCGGGACGGTCATCCTCAGTGTACTGGCCGCGCATGCCGTCGAACACGCAGTCCGTGCTGCGGGCGGGGCCATAGGCTTCAACGCCTTCATCCGGCAGCACGCGCACCAGAGCGTTGCCAAGCATGCCGCTGGCGCCAAGGACGAGAACTCTCATCAGCACCTCATCTCCGCGCCGGTGCGCCGTTCACGCCGACCACCCCTCAAGCTCCGCCACGACCTCGGGCAGGCTCAGCAGCAGCGTCTTCACCTGCTCGACATTGAGGCGGGCGGTGTTGTGAGAGTGATAATCGTGCTGATCCACCGTTTCCGTATCGCCTTCGACGAAATAATGGCGGTAGTTCAGATCCCGCCCGTCCATGCTCACGCGGAAATAGTCGCCCATATCCTCGCTCTTGGTGAGTTCCTGCGCGCTGACCAGCGTCTCGTAGAGCTTCTCGCCGTGGCGCCAGCCGATGACCTCGACCGGGTGATCGGGCCGCTCGAACAGTTCCGAAAGCGCGGTGACGAGATCGGCGATGGTGGAGGCCGGCGCCTTGCGCACGAACAGGTCACCCTGGCGGGCATGCTCGAAGGCATAGTGCACCAGCGCCACCGAATCGCGCAGCGGCATGAGGAAGCGGGTCATGCTGGGCTCGGTGACGGTGATCGGCAAGCCCGCCTTGATCTGCCGGATGAACAGCGGGATGACCGAACCGCGCGAGTACATGACATTGCCATAGCGCACCAGCGAGATGGTGGTGGGCGCCTCCGGGCCGATGGAGCGGGCGAGCGCCTGGGCCAGCTTTTCCATCATCGCCTTGGAGATGCCCATGGCGTTGACCGGGAACACGGCCTTGTCTGTCGACAGGCAGACGACCGAGCGCACCCCGGCCGCAACCGCCGCGCGCACCACATTCTCCGAGCCGAGAATATTGGTCCGCACCGCTTCCAGCGGAAAGAACTCGCAGGACGGCACCTGCTTCAGCGCCGCCGCATGGAAGACGCGGGTAGCGCCGGCCATGGCGCGGTCGACGCTGTCGCGGTCGCGCACATCGCCGATAAAGAAGCGCACATTGCCGCTGCGCAGCGTACTGCGCAGCATGTCCTGCTTTTCCTCGTCGCGGCTGAACACGCGGATTTCCGGACAGCCCCGGCTCAGCAGATCCTGCAGCATGGTCCGCCCGAAGGAGCCGGTGCCGCCGGTGATCAAGATACGCTCGTTCTGCATGCTCTCGCCTTTCGTGGCCCCTGTTTACTTCACCGGAACGTGAGATGCCACTACTCCCCCTCTGCCAAAGCGAGGCGAAACAGGTTCCGGTTGGCGAGAATGTCGTCCTGCCGGCGCGCGCTCTGCCGAACATAGGCGGCGGCGCGGGCGCGGCGGGCGGGCGCCATCTCGACCGGCTCGTCCGCCATCGCCGCGATCCGGGCGGCGAAGGCGGCCGGATCGCTCAAGGGCAGGTCGTCGCCGACGCCGGCCTGCGCCAGCCCGCGCCAGGGCGTGGTGTCGGCGATCAGCACCGGCGTTCCCGCCGCCAGCGATTCGGCGATGACATGGCCGTAATTCTCGCCGCGCGTGGGAAAGAAAAACAGGTCATGCGCCGCGAAGGTCGCGGCCACCTGCTCGGGCCGCAGCGGGCCGGCCCACGCGACCGCGACATGCGGCCCCACCTCACCCGCAAGGCGCCGGCAGAGCGCGACATAATCGGCATCCTCGGCCGGGCCGTGAATGGTGAAGCGCACCGGCACGCGAAGCTGCGCCAGCACCTTCAGCGCGTAATCGAGGTTCTTCTTCGGCGAAAGGCGGCTGATGAAGACGAGGCGCAGCGGCTCGCCGGGCTGGCGCGGCCTATGGGCAGGACAGGGCGCGCCCGCCGGCGCCGGCAGGTCGCAGGCCACATGCACCCGCGCCTGCGGGCCGATGACGGCGCGGATGTCGCCCGCCTCGAACTCCGACGAAGCCTGCCAGATCAGACCACGGAACAGCCCGGCCGCCCGGCCGGCGGCGAGATAGCTGCGCTTCTTGAGCGCCTTCAGCGCCAGCGCCCCGGCCGAGAATTCGCCGCGCGGCGCCAGCACGGTCGGCCGGGGCGCCACCCGCCCGAGCCGGCGCGCCAGCAGCGGCACGATGGTGAAACGCGGCGAGAAGAAGCTGTTGAGATAGAGCAGGTCATGCGGCGTCTCGGCGATGAGCCGGGTGACGGCCCGCGCGCCCTGATTCGCCGGCGAGGTGTAATGGACGAGTGCCGGCCCCACGCGAACCCAGCGGTCGGCCTGCAGTCCCGGATAGGCGCGCTCATCGCCGAGATCGCGATCGCCGCAGAGAATACGGAAATCGAACTCGTCCTGGAGGTGGTCGACCAGATTGGCGATGCTGTGAATGGGGCCGCCGGCGCGAAAACCGGGGAGATAGTGCCCGGTCGCCACGAGCACGACCGGCCGGGGCGAAACCGTGCCGGGGGGCGCCGCCCGAGGGGGCGGCTCAGGAAAGGACGGCATGCCGCCCTTCCTGCACCCCAACCCGCTGCAGCAGGCGGCAGAAGCGCCTCGCCATTTCTTCCGTGTTGAACTCCTTTTCGGCCACGCGCGCCGCGGCCACGGACCAGTTGTCGTCCACCTCGGTCACCGCCAGCGCTTCCGAAATGGCGCCCGCCAGCGCGGCCGGGTTGTCTTTCTCGAAGGTCAGGCCGCAGCGCGCGCGGTGGAAGGCCGCAATCTCCGGCATATGCCGCCAGCGGTCGTCATGCACCACCACCGGCAGGCCATAGGCCATGGCGTGCAGCAGGCTGAGACCGACACCGCCGGGATAAACGAAGAGTCGGCACCGATTGGCAATGGCGGCAATGGCGCGTTCGTCGGTCATGCCACCATGCCATCCGAGACGGCCCTCAAGGCCGAGCCGCGCCGCCTTTTCCTCCAGTGCCGCGCGCTCCTCGCCATCGCCGACGATCTCAAGCCGGACATCCGCCAGTTCCGGCCGGGCCAGCGCATCCAGCAAGATGCCGAGTTCAGCCTTCTCGGTGAGGCGGCCGATGAAGAGCAGGGATCGCGCGCGCTGGCCTGGCACATAGGGCGCCCGCTCAGCCAGAATAGGCGCGACATTGATGCCGTTGTTGAGCGCCTCGACCGGGCGGGCATCGCCGCGCCCCAGGCCATTGCGATACGCCTCGCATTCATCGTCGGTGTAGAAAAGGATGGCGTGGCTGAGCTTCATGAGCAAAAGGCGCAACAGGAAGCGATGCGTGCGGCTGGTGCTGCTCCAATACTGCCCCCACCACACGGTGCGTGCGCCCCGCCAGCGCGCCCGGACCAGCATGAGCATGTTCGACACATTGCGCGGCGCCCCCGAGAGCACCACGACATCGCCCGGCCCGACCGGGGTCGTCAGGACGCCGGACTGCCAGTCGAGACCCGGCAGCAGGCGCCGTATGGGGGGCAGCAGCCGCTCCCAGGCAAAGCGTTCATCGCGCTGCGTCAGCACCCCGAGCTGGGCCGACGAGTGCCATACCTCCACCGGGCAGGACATCTTTTCCGCGACACGCTCGAACAGATCGACGCGGTAGCTCGGCAGCGTCGGCTGGAAGATGATCACACGAGAGGCGTTCATAGACACATTATCTTCCCGGCACGGCGGAAGGTGCACCGCAGCTTATGACGACCGATTGGCTGCGTGTCACCATGACCGGCGACCGAAATGCGGGGGAAGCGGCATCAGGTTTCGCGACAGCCGGGGAGCCTTTTCGGGCGCGTAGTCCCCGAAAGACAGAACCAGCCCGATGGCGCACCACATGAAGGTGGAGCCGTAAAGCGACCCGGAAAACTGGGCGCCGACGAAATACTGCAGCAAGAGCAGTGCCGGCCATCCATAGTTCGGATAGCGCCGGAACAGAAGGGCGGCGCGCGCGCCCAGACCCGCCAGCACGCCGATGAACAGCAGGGTAACGAACAGGCCCAGTGCCATCAGCGACTCGACAATGACATTATGCGGGTAGCTGAGGGTGGTGGGATCTTCCAGCGCGCCGCCGAGCCAGGGATTGGTCCAGAACATCTCCAGCGCGCTGTCAAACAGATCCAGCCGCGAGGATTGCTGGGCGTGCTGTTCCAGCGACATGCCGAACAGGCGGCCAAAGGCATTGATGTTATGGGCTTCCTGCAGATAGACCGACAGCGGCACCGCCGCCAGCGCGCCGACGAGAAGGAAGGCCATCACCGCGAATTTGTAGCGGAAGCTGACGAAGCTCAGCAGGAACAGGAAGCAGGCCAGGACGGCGAGAACCGGTCCGCGCGAATTGGCCGCCAGCAGCACGTAGCAGCCGACGGCGAGCCCGAGCAGCAGGAACAGCCGCCGCGAGCCGCGCGACCAGGGGCGGTGAAACAGCAGCGCCCATGCCGACAGCACCACCAGCATGGCGCCGAGATGGCCGAGGGCGATGGGGTTCAGCGCCTCGAGCCGCATGCGGCCGGACTCATACTCGATGCCCGCCTCATTGCTCACCGTGCCGGTGGCCAGGAACACCGACAGGAAGCTGCCGGCGAAGGTGGCCAGGTAAAGCCAGCGGAAATAATCGTCCGCCTGCTCGGGACGGTTCGTCCGCATCGCCAGGCCCAGCATCGGAACCAGGCAGCCGCCGACGGCCCACACCCAGTAATAGGACACCTCCTTGCCGAGGAAGAGGGGCTCATAGAGCGTGTCGACATAGAGGCGGACGACATAGGCCGCCCAGAACAGGCCAAGCAGCAGAAGAAGCACCGACGCGCTCCGCCCGCGGCGCCTCGCGATTCCGCCGACGATCAGCAGCAGCGCCAGACAGAAGTTGAGCGCGCGCATCCCCAACGACAGCGGCGTGCTGGGCAGGCCGGTCAGTGTGGCGAAGGCGGCCACCAGCGGATAGCCGGGGAACGACATGATCAGGACCGCGAGGTAGATGCGATCGACCTTTGGTCTGGCCTGTGGCACGGGCCGCGCCCCCGTCAGCCGATGCTGCGTCAGCCCTACATTCACCCCGTCACGCTCCCACCGCTCTCGCCGCCTCGCCGCTTACGGACGCCGGCCGGAGAAGGCGCCGGCCGGGAACCTTTCTGCCCCAGCGATGCGCCCCAGCATAACACATTTGCCCCATGACGAGGTGGCAATGCCGCAAGGGGTGTCCACCGGCATCAGGCGAACCGGGGCATCAGTTCCTCCCGGACATAGCGCAGGAAGGGCTCCGCCTGGGCATCGAGGTTCAATTCCTGCTGATGATAGCGCAGCGATGCCGCCCGCATGCGCTCAAGGGCAGCACGATCCGCCAGCGCCGCCGCCAACTGGTCGGCGCCGGCCTCCGGATCCGTCGGATCATAGACCAGCGACATGTCGCGAGGCAGAAACGCCAGGCCCGGATTGCCTGCATAGGCGACGGCGAGGCCTGCCGCCACATATTCGCCGATCTTGTTCGAGGCCGTCGACTGGAAGTAGTTGTAATCATAGTCCTGCTCGGCCATCGGCGCCCAATGCAGCCCGACATCGTAGCCGCTGAGCGTGTCGAGCAATTGCGCCTTCTCGACCCTCTCACGCACCGCATAAAGCGGATGCGACAGAAGCGACCGGGCTATCTCCCGGTTCTCGTCCTGATGGGGGAAGTACCAGTCCACGGAGATGCCCTGACCGCACAGCCGAGCGAGGAAACGCGACAGACGGTCCCGGTTCAGCCCAAGGACATATTTGGAACTGGTGAACACGAAGCGCGCAGGGCCCTCATGCGGCTGGAAGACCGCGTGCTCGCGCAGGGGTGGCGCGTGCCTCAAAATAAATGGCCTCGCCTTCATCTTCGGCCAGTCTTCCTGACGGAAACGGCAGAGGACATCACAGCATTCGAGCTGAACGTTTATATCCCGACTTACAGGCTTAACTATTTTTATATATTTTCGATTCCTTTCGTTATCCATGATAAAGCTTGCGATATTTGCGCCATTATCAAAAATTTTCTTATAAAGAATTGAAGGAATAAGAAATTCATTTTCTGCTATTATGAGATCAGGCCGAATATCCTTAAGAATACTCAAGACCCTATCATGACCGGCCCGAAACCAAGGAACATTCTTCAGAAACCCCGTCGGGGGCCTGAAGTTCAAGAACGACAATCCACCACCCTCGGAATTATTCAAAATTAATTCCGGCCTCGATATATAGTAGGTTTCATTACAAATTTTCGAAATATTAATCGCAAGATCGTAGAATCCAGGATAAATATTTGGGTCATGGATTGCTATCATGGCGATCTTCATTTCACGATTTAACCAAGAAGCTATAATTCATCACAAATTCCCTGACGGCAGGCAAGTTTGTCAAACGTGGAACTCATTCAACAAGTGAAACACCGGGCCTCGCCATCATCACAGCCAAAGTCGTGCCTTCGATCCAGACCATATCAGCCTTTTCCCGCGTCAGCGCTTGAATCTCCTCGACCGCCTGCGTGACGCCGGGCCAAGTTGCGTAATCATGCCACATGATAACCCCGCCCCTTTCGCCGATCAGGCGGCATGCCGAGCGGGAGTCGGCAATGGCGCAGGCATAGCTGTGACCGGCGTCGATGAAGACCACATCCACACTGCCGTGAAAGGGCGTGAAGTCGAATCGTAGGGAATTGCCGAGAAGCTGAGTGAAGCGGCCATCATCGCCGCGAAACTCCTCACCAATTAGATTACCGACCTTTTTCTGATCCGGCAGTTTAACATCACCCGGGGGCAGGTCGATGCTGACGACCTGAGTCGACGGCGAATTTCGCAGCACATTAAGGGACGTTCTGCCATCAAACGTGCCGAACTCGAAAAAACACTGCGGGCTCCTTGCCAAGACGATCGAGAGAATCGATGCGAGTTCGTAGGTAGTGACCTGCCAATTCTCGCTCGTGACATGAGACAGATTGATCTCGATGCCGCGCGGTATCACATCGGAAAGCGCAACCTTTCTCAGGTGTGGCTGTCTCTTATAGACGCCCATTGCATGGCACATGTTGGACAGACCGACACGCCCCCCCGCTCCGAACAATGCTCGAAAAACGTGAGCTGACCAGGCGACATTTCCCCAGAAAAGCTGTCGGATGAACGGCAATTTGGACATCAATAGGTCTCCGACTCTCTTACTATCGATCCCGACGGGCCAATTCTTCGATCTGCCGCAAGAAACGCTCCTTGCCGAAAGAGAGCTTGGCCCGCCTGGCACCCGCGCCACCAAGCATTTGCCATTCTCGCCGCGAGGCTAGGGCACGGCGGAGGCCTTCCGCAATGGTTGAAAGCTCGACATTTGGGAGAACCCAGCCTTCCCTCCCGTCCGTGACGATCTCACTGGGGCCGCCGAGGCCGTGCACAAGCACCGGCTTGCCGCTGGCCATCGCCTCGATGATGGTCAGACCGAACGGTTCGGGATCGACCCGCACATTGGCGATGATGTCGCTGGCGGCGAAGAACGAGCGCAGGTCCGTCTGCGGTCCGGCGAGGTGGACACGGCCGCTCAGGCCAAGTTCGTCGATCCGGCGCCGCAGATGATCGCCATAGTCGCCCTCCACCGGCCCCCCGCAGAGCAGCAGGTGAAACGGGGTTCCGCTCTGGGCGAGCGCCTCGATCAGCCGATCCTGCCCCTTGGAAGGCGTCAACCGCGCGAACAGCCCGACAACCGGCGCGTCCATCGGAATGCCGAAGGCGTCGCGCACCGGCCGCGGATCGCCATTGGGCGCAAAATAGGTCGTATCCACGCCAAGATGGACGACATGGCGCTCATGTCGTCCCGGTCCGAAGGTCGAGTCGGTGAAGTGGGAGTTGGCAACCGGGACCATGCCGAGGCGGAACACCAGGCGATAGATCCGCCGGTTGAGGTCGAACGGCACCTCATTGCCAACCGCATTGGGCACCAGCCATAACGCCCGCAGCTTCGCCCGGCGCGCCACCAGCGCCGCAAGCAGCGTTTCCGGGGGCGACTGGATGATCAGCGTGTGGACGCCGCGCTCCTTCGCCAGTCGCGTAAGCCAGTTCAAATAGGACAATTGTCCACCGACCCGACGCAGCATGGAGCCGAGCTTGCGCCAGCGACCGGCCGTGACGGACGGCACGGAAGCCGGTAGCGGGGAGGTCACCACGGTCAGTTCGGGATAGGCGGCCTGCCAATCCGCAGCATGGTGGGCATCCAGCACGGCCAGAATGACCTTCCAGCCACGTTTCGCGAAGCCGCGCAGCACGTCGTCCCAGACCTGCCCGACGCCATAATGCCGGGGCGCACCGACGACGAGGCACAGCAGAACCCGATCGCGCCCCGTCGACGTCACGGCGCCCGAACTCGTTGCGCCTGTGCTGACGGCGCCCGCGCTCATGGCGCTGCCTTCTCCGGCACGACCACGCGGCCACCTTCCAGCCGGACCACCATGTCGCACCCCTCAAGCGTCGACAGGCGGTGGGCGATGATGAGGATGGTGAGCTGCCGGTCCAGCCGCTCAATGGCCTGCATGACCGCCGCCTCGGTCTCGTTGTCGAGCGCGCTGGTCGCCTCGTCGAATACGAGCACCGAGGCCTGCTTGTACAGCGCGCGGGCGATACCGATGCGCTGGCGCTGGCCGCCCGAGAGCTGGATGCCGCGCTCGCCCACCCGCGTCTCGTAGCCTTTGGGCAGGGTCTCGATCACTTCCGTCAGTTCCGCCTGCTCGGCCGCGCGGCGGACCCACGCGTAATCAATCTCCGCCGGCCGCACCCCGAAGGCGATGTTCTCCGCGACGCTCGCATCCGAGAGGAAGATCGCCTGCGGCACATGGGCGATGTGGCGCTGCCAGCCATGACGGTTGGCCGCCGTCAGCGCGACGCCGTCGACCCGGATTTCGCCCTGCGTCGGCTCGAGCAACCCGATGATGATGTCCATCAGGGTCGACTTGCCGCTGCCGGTCTTGCCGGCGATGCCGAGCCGCGCGCCACGGGGAATGGTGAGGCTCACATCGACCAGCGCCGGGCGCGCGCCTTCGGCATAGCGGTAGCCGACCCGGTCAATGGTGAGCGCCTTCTCGAAGGTGAGCGAAACAGCTTTGGAAGGCACCGTAGGCACCGGCCGCTGCAGCAGATCGGCGAGGTCGAACAGCACCTGCCGGTTGCCGATTGTGGTCGCCCAGCCCGAATAGATCTGCTGCAGCAGCGGAAGCAGGCGCTGGGCGCCGAGCGCCAGCGCCCCCAGGACCGGGAGAATCTGCGTCAGGCCGCCCGCGCCCAGCGCGGCGACGCAGGCGACGATGGCGACGACCACGATCCCCAGCGCTTCGACCACGTGGCGCGGCGACATGGACGCAAGGGCGGTGGTGGTGCGGGCATCGCGTATATCGGCTTCCGCGCGGTCGTAAGCCTCGGTGAAAACCGATTGCGAGCGATCGAGCAGGATGTCGCGGATGCCGCCGATCCCCTCCTGCATGACCTTGAAGCGCATCCCCTGGGCGCGGGCAATGATTGTGCTGTTGCGGCGAAGCCGGGCGCGGCTGACCATGGATGTGCCGACATAGATGGCGGTCAACGCCACACCGGAGGTAACGGCGACCCGGGGGTCGATCCACACCAGCCCCGCCACGATGAACAGGGCGAGAATCAGCGAGACCACCGCCTGCATGGCCGGCAGCAGGACTTCGCCGGTGATCTGCTGCGCCTTGTTCACCGCCGCCAGAATTTCGCTGGAATTCTGCCGCGTATGATAAATGTAGTCCTGGTGCAGCGTCATGGCGAACAGCCGCGAGCCAAGCTCGCAGGAGGCATCAAAGCCGAAGCTCACCGTCTTCTTCAGCAGCAGCAGCCGGATCGCCGCCGCGAACAGGACGCACAGACAGAAAAGCCCGGTGACGACATAGGTCCACTCGGCCGGCGTGTCGGCGCCGATTGCGGACAGCAGCCCCGGCAGAACCGGGAACCGCGCGATCGACTGCGGCTCGGCGATGATGGAGAGGAAGACGACGACCGCGCCGAGATTGAACAGCTCGGCAAAGGCGCCGATCAGCATCAGGCCCAAAAGCGGCAGCAGCGTCCGGCGCAGGGCGGGACTCAGCTCACGATAGAGTTCGCGGCCAGCCTGCACCAGCGTCCTGTCGGTTCTTGATTCCGTCACGCCTACCGTCACCGTTTCTTCGTCACGGGAAGGGGGCGCCCCTGCGATCGGCCCCGGCAAGCCGACCAGCAACACGCCTGAGCCGTTCCTTCGGCATGGAACGGCATTACGCGCATGTCACAACCGGAGATCGTCCCGCGACGCACACTTCCCGGCACTCGCCTCGCCGCCGTTCTGGCATGGCGGGGACCGAGAGGCAATCTCCCACTCACGTACCTCCCCGAAGGCGGAAAAAGGAGTCGCATTTGCGTATCCATCCTCGCATGTGAGCAGATTTCTGCGCATCTTCTCGTAGAGTGACCGCACCCACGATCACGGACGTCGTTGATCCGGACGGCCGGTAACATTTCTCGTAACAGGATGCATGACGGGCATGTCTAATCTCAGCAGCACCGGCCTTGCCTCCCGCACCATCGGTTTTGTCAACAAGACGTATCAAAAGCTTCGCCACGAAGCGGCCTATCGCAGAATTGCGGCGGAGTATGCGCGCCAGGGTCAGGGCGGGACGATCGACTAGAACTGGAAAGCCACCCATTACAACCGGATCGCCCTGCTGAACGTGCTCGCCGCGCGCAATCCGGCGGCCGCCTATCTGGAAATCGGCTGCTTCAGAAACGACCTGTTCGATTCGCTGCCCCTGGCGTCCAAGATCGGCGTCGATCCCGTACAGGGCGGAACGGTCCGCGCCACCTCCGACGAGTTCTTCGCCACCAACACGCAAAAATTCGACCTCATCTTCATTGACGGCCTGCACACCTATGAACAGGTCCACCGCGATGTCGCCAATGCCCTCAAGGTGGTCAATCCTGGTGGCTGGATCGCCATGCATGACATGCTGCCGAGTAGCGTGATGGGGCAGCATGAGCCGCATCCGGAGATCGGCGCCTGGGTCGGCGGGGGCTGGAAGGTCGGCTTCGAGCTCCTCCAGACCCAGGGCGTCGACTTCAAGATCGTGAAGATCGACCATGGCGTCGGCGTGATCCGTGTGACCAATCCCGGGGCGGCGCTGGCCGATCTCAGCGGCGAACTGGCCGGGCCTCGTTTTCCCTATTTCTATGAGAACTACACCCGCCTGCCGCTGGTGACATGGGAAGAGGCACTGCCCTGGCTGCGCACGGCCTGACACAGGCGCCGCGTCAGGCGACGCCGCTCAGTCCCGTCGCTCCGGCCTTGGGCGGGGGCTGCATCGCCAGCCAGCGCAGATCGCCGATCGCCTCCGCCGGCTCGTAGCCGCTGGGCGTCTCCTGCAGAAGCGCGCGGATGGCCGGCAGGTCATGCGCGTCGCAGGCGGTCGCGAGACGCTGCAGCACGTCCTGCAGCGCCGGCCAGTCCATCGCCACCTCGGTGGCGGTCATGATGCGCGGATGCACGGTCGGCTGCGCCCCGTCGCCGACCAGCAGTTCCTCGAACAGCTTCTCGCCCGGCCTCAGCTCGGTGAAGCGGATTTCGATGTCGCCCTTCACCCGGGCGGCCGCGGTGGCCCCTGGCTCTGTGACCACCGGGTTGAGGCCGCTCAGCCGCACCATACGTTTGGCGAGATCGACGATCCGCACCGGCTCACCCATGTCGAGGATGAAGACATCGCCGCCCTGGGCCATCGCGCCCGCCTGGATCACCAGTTGGGCCGCCTCCGGTATGGCCATGAAATAGCGGGTAATGTCGGGATGCGTCACCGTCACCGGCCCATTGGCCTCGATCTGCCGGCGGAACAGCGGAATGACCGAACCGGAGGAGCCGACGACATTGCCGAAGCGCACGATGGAGAACACGGTCTCTCCCGGCAGGCCGCTCAGCGCCTGGCAGACAAGCTCGGCAACCCGCTTCGACGCGCCCATGATATTGGTCGGCCGCACCGCCTTGTCGGTCGAGATCAGGACGAAGGCCCGGACCCCGCAACTGCGCGCCGCTTCCGCCAGAGCGAGGGTGCCGAACACATTGTTGCGCACCCCCTCCACCGCGTTGTGCTCGACCAGCGGCACATGCTTGTAGGCGGCGGCGTGGAAGATCGTCTCCACGCCGAAGCGACGCAGCGCGCATTCGACCCGCGGCCGGTCGAGAACCGAACCCAGCAGCGGCACGATGCGCGCCTCCAGCCCCTCGGCCTCGGCGAGGCCGCGCAGTTCCTCGTCGATGCGGTACAGACCGAATTCCGACAGATCGAGCAGAATGAGGCTGGCAGGGCCCTGGGTCAGGATTTGCCGGCACAGTTCGCTGCCAATCGACCCGCCCGCCCCCGTGACCATCACCACCTTGCCGCGGATATTGGCGTCAAGCAGTTCCTGCCGCGGCGGCACGAGATCGCGGCCGAGCAGATCCTCGATCGACACTTCCCGGATCTCGCTCAGCTCGGCGCGACCGGACACGATATCAGACAGGCCGGGAATGGTCTGGACGCGCAGGCCGAGCGGTTCGAGCCGCTCCAATATGGTGCGGCGCTGCTGGCGCGTGGCGCTGGGGATGGCCAGCAACACGCATTCGATATCATGTTCGGTCACGAGCCGTGCCAGCCGCGCCGGCGAATAGACGCGCAACCCGCCAATGTCGCGCCCCTGCAGTTCCTGGGCGTCGTCGAGGAAGGCGATCGGCACATAGTCGCCGCCATGTTCCAGCGTGGCCAGCAATTGCCGCCCGGCGGCACCGGCGCCATAGATGATCACCCGCGCCTTATGCCGCGCCTGGCGCTGGCGATAGACCGCCCGCAGGCCGAAGCGCGCCCCGCCGAGCAGGCCCATCGCCAGCAGCCAGTAGATGGCCGGCACCGAGCGCGGCAGGAAAAGGCCGAGGCCTGACGCCACGAACAGCAGTGCGAGGGCGGAAATGGCCAGACCATACGCCAGCACCCGCACCGTGCGCCCGGCCACATGGCGCACGACGGTGCGGTAGAGCCCCATCACGCGGAACAGCAGGAGAGTGAAGGGCAGGACGATGACGAAGGCGAGCCAGCTCGGCGGCGCCAGGGCGGGCGTGAAGCCATCCAGCCGCAGCGCCATCGCCAGAAAGAAGCTCATGGCAAGCAGCGCCGCATCCACCAGGCTGAGCACGGCGCGCTTCTTAGCCCGGCTGAGGCCGACGAGATAATTGAGAACGCCGCCGGTCATGCACTCACCCCTTCAAGCCGCCACTCTCCAGAGATGGAGAGGCAGCTCCGTTGGTCTCCGCCGACACTCACTCCTGCCCGAAAGCCCGCGCCATCACCTTCGCGGCGGCATCTGCGGTGCGCTTGATTTCAGCGGCGGTCAAGGTTGGATGTACCAGGAATTGAAGGCTCGTCTGGCCCAGGTCTCGCGCCACTGGCAATCCCTGGGGAGGTCGCCAACCCGTGCCCTCAAATGCGCGTTCCAGA
Source organism: Ancylobacter sp. IITR112 (assembly GCF_041415945.1). Taxonomy (NCBI): domain Bacteria; kingdom Pseudomonadati; phylum Pseudomonadota; class Alphaproteobacteria; order Hyphomicrobiales; family Xanthobacteraceae; genus Ancylobacter; species Ancylobacter sp. IITR112. Next base: position 3,207,181 of record NZ_JBGCUS010000001.1, read on the forward strand.
TAAACTTCCGAACAGCTCCCTTGGTAACAAGGCACACCCTGGGCGACTATTTCCGAGATGATGCGGTCGCGGGACCAGTCACGACGCAATTTGCCAGGGTCCACATACGCATAAAGTCTATATTGGGCATGGACATCGCCTTGCCGTCCCGATGAGAGGAGGTCCGGCAGGCGCAGGCCCTGCCCGGCAAAGGGAGCCAGCGCGTCGGTGATGGCACGGGCATGGGCGCGGCGCGTTTCCACCCAGGCGTCCACATGGCGCAACTGAACGCGGCCGATGGCGGCCTGCATTTCCAGCATGCGCCAATTGGTACCGAAGCTCTCATGCAACCAGCGGAAACCCGGCGGGTGCTGGCGGCGGTAGACCGCGTCCCAGCTCTTGCCATGGTCTTTATAGGACCACATGCGCGACCAGAGCGCCTCATCGTCGGTGGTGACCATTCCACCCTCGCCGCCGGTGGTCATGATCTTGTCCTGGCAGAACGACCAGGCGCCGACATGGCCGATCGAGCCGACGCTGCGGCCGCGATAACGGGCGCCATGCGCCTGGGCGCAATCCTCGATGACCTTGAAGCCATGGCGGGCCGAGAGATCCATAATGGGGTCCATGTCGCAGGGCCAGCCCCCGAGATGAACCAGCACCACGGCGCGGGTGCGAGGGGTGAGCACGGCGGCGATGGTCTCGGCGGTTAGGTTGCCGCTGTCGCGGTCAACCTCGGCAAAGACCGGGGTCGCGCCGGCATTCACCACGCAGGAGACCGAGGCGATGAAGGTGCGCGGGGTCACGACGACCTCGTCCCCGGGGCCGATCCCGAGGCCGTGCAAGGCGAGGTCGAGCGCCACCGTGCCATTGGCGAGGGCGATGGCATGGCGCGAGCCGGCCCAGGCGGCGAATTCGCGCTCGAACGCCCGCCCCTCCTCGCCGGTCCAGTAATTGACCCTGTTGGAGGCAAGGACGCGCTGGACGGCCGCCATTTCCTCGGACGAGACGCTCGGCCAGGGGGAGAAGGGTCGATCAGAGATGGCGCTCACAGTCACACCGCCCGTAAAATGTCGAAAAGAGTGCGGCGCAAACCGTCGACGCTTTCGACGGTCAATTTGGCAGCAACCCCTTCCTGAGACAAATGAATTTGATCTGGAAGGCTGAGCAACACAGTGTGCCAACCAAGGGCGATGGGGGATACGAAATCTTTGGCAACGTTGTCGCCAACATACACACACTGCTGAGCCAGGCGGGATCCCTGCAGCATTTGATAGCCAATTGGAGCCGGCTTCCACGCCGCACGGCCGAGTTCGTCGGTAAACAGAACCGCCTCGAAATATCCGTCAAGATTGAGGGCTGCCCATTTCCGCCGCTGTTCATCCTGACGTCCGTCGCTCAAAAGGGCGAGACCGGCCTCTCTTCCAAGCTCTTCCAAAAGCTCAGGAATCCCCTCCCGTGGCGCGAGAAGTGGCCGGTGCTGCCGGTAAGCCTTCTCAAGCCCGGCGATATCGACATCACCAAGGTCCAGCCTTGTAACGGCGCCGTCGATTATGTTCCGCACGCCACGCAAACCCTCATTGAACAGCGCCATCGCGTGCGTAATGAACGCTGTCCGGTTGGACGGCTCCAGCTTATCAGCGGCGGCGGCGAGCCCTCCTGCGATGAACTGCCGCTCCGGATAAAGCGTATCATCCATGTCAAAAACAACAAGAAATTGTCGGTCCGTCACGTTTGCCATCAGTCTAAAGTAAATACGGACTGATCGTATCTGATCATGGAGATGCCTTCACGCCATTTGCTCACAGGTACGAGCGCTTCGCCAAGCACATCCTGCAGAAGGTAACGCACACCCATCGCCCCCGCCTCCTGAGCGAGCGGATAGCCACCACCGAAGCGCGCATTGATCTCAAAGATTCCGAAGGATCCGTCTTCGCGCAGCATGGCCTGGAAGCAAAGCGGGCCCCACACACCCGGCAACAGGGTGCCGATCCGCTCAGCCGCCGCCATCAATCCGTCATGGGCGAAGGTAACACCGCGCGATACCTCGCCGGAGCGAACCGATTGCCGGCGATGTGGAACCGCGTAAAGCAGACCTCCGCCCCGGTCGTAGAACACATTGACCGTGACCTCCTCACCGAAAAGCTGCTCTTGCACGATTGTGCCGGGGGCCGGAGGCTCGACAAGCGCCTGCTCCGGAGAGCTCAGCACACGCAATCCGACGCTGCTCGATCCTCCGACCGGCTTGCAGACCAGTGGCCACGGCGTTTCCGATGATGTGGGATCAAATGTCTCGGCAGGGCGCGTCCAAGGAACGCTGAGGCCGCCCGCCGCCAGAACCGCCGCCGTTCGCGCCTTGTCCCGGCAAATGGCCACGGCCTCCGGAGCCGAGACGGCTACCCGGCACCCGAATTCGTTCGCCGCCTGCCTTGCAATGAGGGACCACGCAGTCACATCCGGATCAATTAAAGGGACCACAAGGGAGACATTTCGGCGAGCGACGATGCTGAGCAGCGCTTCCGAATAGCCGGGGGTCCCTACCGCCGGAACAGCCTCGGCCGCATCCGCGAAGTGACAGGCGGGCGCGTGCTTCGGATCGAGATCCGCCGCGACGATGTTCATCGCCACTCCGAGCCTGGCCGCCTCAGCTCGGAAAATCTGCACTAATTCCACGCGACGACCGGCACTACTCAACAATACAGACATCTTCATGGCACCACACCTTCGAGAAATTCCACGACATTCCTCGATTTCAAATGTGTTATAGAATAATTTTTAATCTTTATTATCAACACTCGGCGAAAAAATTGGCATTGTTGCGTGGTTACGCGAACTTATATCTTCTGCCTTTATCACTTTGCTAAACGTCCTGACGATTATGCGCATGTCGAGCGCCATGCTGCGATGATCGACGTACCAGACATCCATCGCGAATTTCTCTTCCCATGAGATCGCATTGCGCCCGTTCACCTGCGCCCAGCCGGTGATGCCCGGGCGCACCTCGTGGCGGCGGGCCTGCTCAGGCGAGTAGAGCGGCAGATACTCCATCAGCAGCGGCCGCGGTCCGACGAGGCTCATCTCGCCCTTCAGCACGTTCCACAGCTCGGGAAGCTCATCGAGGCTGGAGGCCCGCAGGAAGCGGCCGAAGCGGGTCAGGCGCTCGCCATCGGAGAGCAGGCGCCCCGCGCTGTCGCGCGCATTCGTCATGGTGCGAAACTTGATGATTTCGAACGGCCGGCCGTGCAATCCTGGCCGCTTCTGCCGGAACAGTACCGGCGCGCCCAGCTTTGCGCGGATGAGAAGCGCGAGGGCGAGAAACACCGGCAGAAGAAGCACGAGCAGCGTGCCGGCAACGAGGATATCGAAGGCTCGCTTCATGTCCGCCCCCCTGCGGTCGAGGTCCGCGCCGGCCGGCGGCTTTGCCGGGGCGGCGGCGCGGCGGCGGGCGCGCGGGTGTCCCGCGCCAGCCGGGCCGCCGCCGCTCCCGGCGTCATCAGCGCGCAGCAGGCGGCGAAATAGGCGAACATGGCGGCGGTGCGCAGGGGATAATCCACAAGGGAATGCAGCATCAGCAGCAGCACCGCCAGCGAGGCGCATTGCTGCAGCACAAGCAGCCGCAGCCCGCCCGTCGCCCCGGAGGCGATCCACAGGCGATAGATGCGCTCGCCGAACCAGGCGAGGAAACAGGCCACCAGCACCATACCGGGCAGGCCGGTCTCCAGGAAGAACTCCAGCCAGTCGTCATGCGCGCGGTTGACATATTGCGGGCTCAGCGTTGCCGGCCCTTCATAGACCGGGAACACGGCGGTGAAGGTGCCGAGCCCGGTGCCGAAAGGCAGCGCCTCGCGCGCGGCCTGGAACGTCGTCTCGTTGAGCACGGCGCGCAACTGGTCGACGAGACCGCCGCCGAATCGCCCGAGAAAACGGTCGGCGCCGAGTTGCCCGACCAGCAGCACAACGCCCACCAGCACCGCCAGCACCAGGCTGCGCACCCGGTGCGGCGCCGCGCCGCGCCCGCGAAGCACGGAGAGGATGAGCGGCGCCATCACCACCACCCCCGCCAATGCCACCAGTAGCAGCAGGATGCCCGCCCGCGACCGGGCGAGAGCGATGCCGGCCAGGACGAGCACGCCGAGGCTGAAGGCGGCGGCCAGCCAGATCACCTTGGGCGTGCTCGCCCCCCGATGGCCGAGGACGCGGTCGCCACGGCCGACGAACCACGCCACGGCGAGCAGGAAGGTGACATAGAGCTGCGCAGCGAAATGATTGCGGTTGGCGAAGAAGCCCACCGATTCCGAGCGGTTGCTGATCTCGAAGAAGCGCAAGCCGCTCGCCGGCCCCTGCATCACCTGCAAAATGCCCAGAAGGAGCGCGACCAGACCGATCACGACCGCCCAGCCGGCAAAGCGCAGGCGCCCTTCCTCATCCAGCAGCGCGACCAGGAGAAAAAGCGCCAGCGGCGGCAGCACGGCCGGCAGGGCGGCGAGGCTCGCCGCCGGATCGACCGAGGAACTGCCCGTCCAGGCCACACCGTCGAGCCCCTGCCCCCCGGCGGCGACGATGCGGGCGGAGATGCCCTCCCAGCCCGGCGCACCGAACAGGGGGAGAAACTGGGCGAGCGCGATGACGAGACCCGTCGCCGCCAGCGCAGCGCCACAGACGAGCCCGAAGCTCCAGGCGGGACGCCGGGCGGTCAGACGGTCCAGCCACAGCCAGACTGCCAGCGCGAGAAAGGGCAGGCTGAGCGCCTGCAGCAGCACGTCCGCGAGGTAGCCGGTGCGGGTGGCCCCGCCCAGCACGACATTCGCGAACAGAAGGAGGACTGAGGCGACAAATGCCGCGCCTCCGTCGCCATGTGGCTTCAAAAACAGGGCCAACGCCTCTTTCAACTGCCGCTCGCGGGTTCAACGGCCGCGCGCGGTCGTTTCCCGTCAGGGGCTGACCGGGAAGATAAGGCCATTGTTGCCGCCATTGTCGGAGAGCGCAATCGCCGCGGCGATACCGCCGCCGACAGCGACGGCACCGACGACCATTCCGGTCGACGGGTCGACCGCCAGGCCGCAGCCGGGCACGCGCAGCGTCTCGGTGGTGGAAGAGGGAACGGTGACGGTACGGTCATTGCCGAAGTCGACCACGGCGCTGCCGGGCCCCTGCACCGCGACCTTGTCGCCGCCCTTGAGCGAAATACCGACCGTTCCGGGCGTGAAACCCTGGCCGCGATCCACCAGCACGGTGCCCGCCGCCGAAGCGAGCGTGCCCGTCGTCTGGCAGGCATCCGCCGCCGCCGGACCCGCCAGACCGAGGCAGGCAAGCCCCGCCACAGACGCATACGCCACAAAACGCTTCATTTCGCCCCTCGACTGACTGCACACGCCACTGGCGCCAGAACCTTACCAAATGTTACTAGGTCCGTACTCGGAAATCAAAACCGCACAGTCTGACGCAGCATCCCACGCGACCTTCATGCTCCTTTATCCTACACTGACCCCGCCCCCAGCGACGAGGAATCCGCAAATACCCTTAACGTTTCAAGGTCAGAGTGGCGGCTTCGCGGCGCCTGCCGCCCGCGCGGAGCGGGCGTGGAGCCAGACCCCAAGGGTTCATTGTGAAGGCACAAGGGGCCCCCATGCGTTGCGCAGTCGGCAAGGGCACCCCATGTTCGGTGCCCCAAGGGAAGGCTCGCGGCCTGCAAGCGATTGCCGATTGATCGCCCGCAAGGACGCGATGGCCTTCATGCGTCTTGGTTCTGCCCGATGATCGACCTGCACAACCACCTTCTGCCGGGCATTGATGACGGCGCCGCCGATCTCGCCACCGCCGTCGAGATGGCGCGGCTTCATGTCGCGCAGGGGGTGGAGATTGTCGCCTGCACGCCGCACATCCTGCCCGGCGTCTACCATAATGAAGGGCCGGCGATTCGGCAGGCGGTGGACGATCTCCAGCGCGTGCTCGACGAGGCGGGCGTGCCGCTGATCCTCATTCCCGGCGCCGACAATCACATCGTGCCCGATTTCGCCGGCGAGTTGCGCCGCGGGCGGCTGCTGACGCTGGGGGATACGCGCTATGCGCTGGTCGAGCCGCCGCATAATGTCGCCCCGGCGCGGCTGGACGAATTGGTCTTTACCATTCTTTTGGCGAATTATGTGCCTATCGTGACCCATCCCGAGCGGCTGAAGTGGATCGAGGAGAAATATGATCTCATCGAGCGCATGGTGGCTCGGGGGGTGTGGATGCAGATTACCTCGGGATCTCTGACCGGCCGTTTCGGGCGCCGACCGACATACTGGGCGGAGAAGATGGTCAGCGAGGGCAAGGCGCATATCCTCGCCAGCGACGCGCATGATACGATGAAGCGCCCGCCGGACCTGGCCGAGGGCCGCCGGGCGGCGGAACGCCTTGTGGGCAGCGCGGAGGCCACGCGCATGACGGTGCAATGCCCGCGCGACATCGTTTTGGACAGGGCGCCGGCAGAATGCGCGGCGACAGGGGTGGCAGGGTTAAATGAAGCTGGGCGGAACGATAGCGACAATCCCCGCGCGCATCGCGGCGGTGGCGGTGGCGGCGATCTTCTTGGCCGGCTGCGTCGCTTCTTCGGGCGATAGCCCCTCGCCTTCCACCTCGGCGGCGAGCTATGTGAATTCGGGCGAGCAGGCACCGTCCTCCGCCGCCCGCACGGCGGCACCCGCTGCCGCCGCGACGGCGCGGCCCGCTTCGGCCGCGTCGATATCGGCGGTGCCGGTCAGCGCCCAGCCGGCGAGCCTGCCGGCCAGCGAGGTGGCGGCGGTGAGCGCGGTGACGGCGGTCAGCACGCCCGGCTCCGACGGCTACCGGGTCGGCCCGCTCGATGTTCTCAATGTGACGGTGTTCAAGGTCGAGGATCTGACCAAGACGGTGCAGGTGTCCGAGAGCGGCACCTTTGCCTTCCCGCTGGTGGGCGACGTGCAGGCGTCCGGCCGCACGGTGAGCGAGATCGAGAAGGACCTCGCCGCCAAGCTCGGCAGCAATTATCTGCGCAATCCGCAGGTGACGGTGCTGGTGAAGGAATATAACAGCCACCGCATCACGGTGGACGGCGCGGTCAACAAGCCCGGCGTGTTTCCCATGCAGGGGCCGATGTCGCTGCTGCAATCCATCGCCATGGCCGGCGGCATGCAGGAAGTGGCCGAGGGCACCATCCTGGTGTTCCGCCGCATTGACGGCAAGACGGCGGTAGCCAAGTTCAGCGTCGCCGACCTGCGCTCGCAGAAGGCGAGTGACCCGGATCTTCTCGCCGGCGACATCGTGACGGTGCCGAGTTCTGACCTCAAGATCGGTATGAAGTACATTTTCCAGACGGTTCCGCTATTCAACGCCTTCATGCTGTTGTAGCCAGTTTGGGTGGGCAGCGGCATGTGCCTTAAGGGAAGCACCAACGGATGATGAGCGAGGGGGCGGAGAACGGGCGGCCGGGCGGCGAGCGCAACCTTCCGGTTGTGCCGGAAGGCCGCAATCTGCCGGCCGCGCGCGACAGCTACGGCTATGGCTACGGCACCGCCGCCTATGCCCCGCCCGAGACGCACCATGAATCCGAACTCGCCGCCGCGCTGCACTATGTGATCGGCATCGCCGTGAAGTGGCGGACGCTGATCCTCAGCACCGCCGGCGCCTTCGCGGTCATCGCCCTCGTCTACAGCTTCCTCGCCACCCCGCTCTACACCGCCACTGTGCGCATCCAGATCGACAATGAAGCGAGCAAGATCGTCGAGGGCGGCGTGCAGGCGCCGACCGAGCGCGGCGGCGCCGAGTTCCAGAAGACGCAGTATGAACTCCTGAAGAGCCGCGCCATGTCCGAGCGCGTGGTGGCGGCGCTCGGCCTCGACCAGAGCGCGGATTTCACCGCCTCCTCGCCTGGCCTGATCGGCAGCCTGTTCGGCCTGTTCTCCGGCCCGTCCGAGCAGACCGATCCGGCGGCGGAGCAGGAGCGCAACCATCGCCGCAGCGTCAACCGGGTGAAGGGGAATGTCGATATTCGCCCGGTGACCGCTTCGCGGCTGGTCGACATAAAATACACCGATGTGTCGCCGGCGCGCGCCGCCTCCATCGCCAATGCCTATGCCGACGCCTATGTCGCCTCCAATCTGGACAAGCGCTTCGAGGCCAGCTCCTACGCCAAGGTGTTCCTGGAAGACCAGATCAAGCAGCTCAAGCTGCGGCTGGAGGAATCCGAACGGGCGGTGATCGCCTTCTCGGAGAGCGAGAACATGGTCCAGACCAATGACAAGGTCTCGATCGCCGAGAGCAATCTCGCCGCCGCCAATGCGGCGCTGGGCCAGCTCATCTCCACCCGCATTCGCGACGAGGAAAACTGGAAGCAGGTGGAGGCGGCCAAGGGCATCAACCTGCCGCAGATACTGACCAACAACGTCATTGACGGCCTGCGCACCCAGCGCAACGAGCTGCGCCGCCAGTATGAGGAAGGGCTGGAGACCTTCAAGCCCGGCTATCCCGCCATGGTGGAAATCTCCAACAAGATCGCCGAGATCGACCGCCAGCTCGCCGCCGAAGTCGCCGCCATCCGCAGTTCGCTGAAGGCCGCCTATGAATCCTCGGCCAATCAGGAAGCGCAGATGCGCCAGCGTATCGAGGAGCTGCGCGGCGAGGTGCTGGAACTGCAGAAGAAGAGCGTGCGCTACGGCATTCTCCAGCGCGAGGTCGATTCCAGCCGCAACCTCTATAACGACCTGCTGCAGCGCTATAAGGAAGTCGATGTCGCCAGCGGCGTCGGCACCAACAACGTCTTCATCGTCGATCGCGCCCTCCCGCCCGGCAGCCCCTCGCACCCGCGCACCATGCTGCTGCTGGCCGGCGGGCTGATGCTCGGCCTCATCGGCGGCTTCGGCGCCGCCGCCCTGATCGAACTGCTCGACGACCGCATCCGCACGCCGGAGGACGCCGAGAAGGCGACCGGCCTGCCCATACTCGGCATCGTGCCGCGCGCCGAATTCCCCAGCGGCATCGTCGCCGAACTCAGCGATCCGCGTTCGCCGGTCGCCGAAGCCTACCGATCGCTCGCCACCTCGCTGCAATTCGCCACCGAGAGCGGGCTGCCGCGCACGCTGGTCGTCACCAGCGCCGGCGCCTCGGAAGGCAAGTCGAGCACCGCCATCGCGCTCGCCCGCCACTACGCCATCACCGGCAAGCGCGTGCTGCTGATCGACGCCGATCTGCGCCGCCCCTCGGTGCACAGCACGCTTGGCTATGACAACGCGGTGGGGTTGAGCAATTGCCTCACCGGCATGTCGACCCTGCATGACGTGGTGCAGGCGACCGATCTCGACACGCTGGACTTCCTCGCCTCCGGCCCGCTGCCGCCCAACGCGGCGGAAATCCTCGGCGGCACCCATGTGTTCTCGCTGATCTCGGTCGGGCTGGAGATCTACGATCTTCTGATCTTCGACAGCCCGCCCATGCTGAGCATCGCCGATGCGCAACTGCTCGGCGCCGCCGCGCAGGCCACCATCTTCGTCACCGGCTCCGGCGACGGGCGCCGCGCCATTGCCCGCAACGCCCTGCGCCGGCTGCAGATCGCCCGCGCGGTCACCATCGGCGTCGTGCTCACCAAATTCGACACCCGCAGCGCCCATTACGGCTATGGCTACGGGTACGGCTATGGCTATGGCTATGAATACGGCCAGGGCACCGACACCGGCAGCGCCGGCGTCGGCGCGCGCGGGCTCGACAGCGTGAAGGCGCTGCTGCCGAAATTCGGCCGCCGCGACGCCAAGACCGACCACTCCGAAGCGGCCTGACCCATGCCGGCGCCCGACGCGCTCGACGCCGCGCTCGCTCTGTTCAAGGACCCCGTCAAGGCGCGCAGCCTGCCCGGCCGGCCGCTGCCGCCGGACATGGCGGGGCTGCTCGCCATCGCGGTCGGCAATGAGGAGGCGCTGGCCGCCGCCAGCCGGCGCAGCGGCTTTGCCCGCCAGCCCCTGCAGGACGCCGCCGGCTTCTTCATCGAACAGGCGCTGTTCTGCCGCGACGCCGACAGCTACCGCGTGCTCGGCGGCGGCCCGCACTCCACCCATGAGGAACTGCGCCACAATATGGCGCTGCTGATGCGCTGGCTACATCCCGACCTGCAATCGCTGCGCAAGGGGCCGCTGGACCGGGAGGTGTTCGCCAGCCGCGTTTCCCGCGCCTGGGAGGACCTGAAGACACCGGAGCGGCGCGAGGCCTATGATCTGCGCCGCACGCCGGAAAGCTCCCGGCCCGCCGCCCCCCGCAGCGCCACCGACGCACCGCCCGCCGCCGCACGCGCGACGGACGGCAGCCGGCCCGCAGGCGGCGGTTCCGCCAATGGCAAGACCCGCTCCGGCAAGGCCGGTGGCGCCTCCAACGGCGCCGGTCGGCCGGGTGTCGGCAAGGCGGGCGCCGCCCGGCCGATGAGGAACGGCAAAAGCCCGGGAGCCGGCGGCCGCGGCGCCGGCGCGGGGACACCCCTGCCGCATCGCCCCCGCCCATTGAGCGTGCACAAGATCGAGGAAGCCTCGCTCTGGGTGCGGCTCTGGGGCCTGCTGTGGGGGCGCCGATGAGCCGTTCATCCAAAGGGCGCGGGGGGCGATCGCGCCCGCGCCTTGCCTGGCTGCACCGTCTCCGGCTCGCCGCCGTCGTGCATCCCCGGCGCTGCGCCGCGCTCGCCGCCGGCATGGTCGGGCTCGCCGCCCTCATCGCCACCACCTCCCTGCCGATGGCGCTGGCCGAGAGCAACCCGCGCCTCGCGCTCTGGCTCTATCCCGACCATCCCAAGGCGCTGCTGACCCTGGCGCGGCAGGAACGGGCGCGGATGACCTTTGCCACCGCCCGGGCGGAGCAGGAGGCGGCGGCGGAGGCTGAGCAGGCGGCCGCGGCGGCCGCGCGGGAGAATGCCGAGCGGGACACCGCCGCCGGGCCCGCCGTCGAAGTGGAGCCGGAAGAAGACCCGGTGGCACGCCAGGCGCGTGAGCATACCGCCTCCCTCGCGGCGCCCCGCAGCGAAACCGCCGAGGAGGCCGAGCCAGCGGAGGCGGCGGAGACGCCCGGCGCCCAGCCGGGCGCTGCCGACATGGTCGCGATGCGCGCGCGCCTGCGCGACTTCGCCACCCGTATCGCCGCCGGTGCGCCGCTGGAAGCCTCGGCCTATCGCCTGCTCGGCGACACCGCCGACGATCTCGACACCAGCCGTCAGGCGATGCTGGACGCCGTCGCCCGCTCACGCCGCGAGACGGTCGCCGTCTTCTGGCTGATGCACCAGGACTTCGAGCGGAAGGACTATGCCGGCGTGGTGGCGCTGGCCGAGGTGCTGCTGCAGACCCGCCCGGCACTCAACCAGTACACGATGAGCTATCTCAACTCGCTGGCGCTGGAGCCGGAAGGGCGCGCGGCGCTGGTGGCGGCGCTGGCGCGCAACCCGAGCTGGCGCCCGCTCTTCCTCAGCAGCATGGGCTCCAAGCTCGCCGCCTCGGACGCGCCGCTGGCCCTGATCCAGGCGCTGAAGGCGGCCGGAAGCCCGCCGAGCCAGGCCGAGCTGATCCCGCTGCTGCGCGCGCGCATGGTGGCGGAGAAGCGCGCCGAGGGCGCCTATAATATCTGGCTGCAGATGCTGCCGGCGGAGGAGGTGCTGAAGGTCCAGCCGGTCAATAATCTCGACTTCGCTGCCGACCCGAGTACCCTGCCGTTCAATTGGAACATTCCGCGCTCGATGAACGCCTTCATCGACCTGCAGCCGCGCAGCGACACGGTGGACGGGCGGGTGCTGCGCATCCGCTTCGGCGTCGGCCGGGTCCGACTGGGGGGGGTGGAGCAGGTGACCTTCCTGCGGCCCGGAACCTATCGCTTCTCCGGCGAACAGAAAGGGGTGATGTCGTCGAAGCGCGGCATGGTCTGGCAGGTGCTGTGCTATCCCGGAGGGCCGGTGGCGGGACAATCCGGCCAGCTCATGGGCGCCCCGCGCGTCTGGCGGCCCTTCTCCTTCGACATCACCATTCCCGATAATGGCCGCTGCGACGCCCAAAGGCTGCGGCTGTTCCACGATTCTCGCTCGACCTCCGAACAGTTCGCCTCGGGCGAGATCCAGTTCCAGTCGCTGCACATCGCGCCGGTGGAACCCGTCGCCTCCGGCGGCTGATCCGCGCGCCGGCGCCGGCGTGCTTGCCGCAAATCAAAGCCGGCTTCCCTGCCGCCGCTAGGGTAGTATGGTCGGATCGGCGCCCTCGGTGCCGGACGGCGCCCGCGCTTGGAAGGGGCAGGCCCATGAACGTGACATCCGACGAGGCTGCGGCCCCGCTCTCCCGCAAGGAGTATGAGCGCGCGCTCAAGCGCCTGCATGGCGAACTCGTGGCGCTGCAGGAATGGACCAAGGCCACCGGCGCCAAGATTTGCGTCCTGTTCGAGGGCCGCGACGGCGCCGGCAAGGGCGGCGTGATCAAGGCCATCACCGAGCGGGTGAGCCCGCGCGTGTTTCGCGTCGTCGCCCTGCCGGCACCGAGCGAGCGGGAAAAATCGCAGATGTACGCCCAGCGCTACCTGCCGCATCTGCCGGCGGCGGGCGAAATCGTGATCTTCGACCGCTCCTGGTACAACCGCGCCGGCGTCGAGCGGGTGATGGGCTTCTGCACCGAGACGGAGGCGGAGAAGTTCCTCGACACCATTTCCGCCGTCGAGCGGGTGATCGTCGAATCCGGCGTGATCCTGCTCAAATACTGGCTGGAGGTGAGCCCGGAGGAACAGACGAGGCGGATCGAACAGCGCATCCATGATCCGCGCAAGATCTGGAAGCTCTCGCCGATGGACCTCGAATCCTATGGCCGCTGGTACGATTATTCGCGCGCCCGCGACGCCATGTTCGCCGCCTCCGACAGCGCCTGGGCGCCCTGGTATGTGGCGCATTCCGACGACAAGAAGCGCACGCGGCTGAACGTCATCAGCCATTTGCTGTCCAAAGTGCCTTATGAGGCGCAAAAGCGCCCCAAGATCACCCTGCCGAAACGGCAGAAGGCCAAGGGCTATGTGGAGCCGGAGGATGTGCGCCACCACGTCCCGGCGATCTTCTGAACGCAGAACCGCCGGCAGCCGGCACAAGATGAGGAGCGCCACCATGACCGACACGACCGGCCAGCCTGCCGGCCCGCACCAGACGCTCGGCGACGAGAGCTTCATGAGCGCCGCCGATCTGCGCGGCTATATGGACAAGATCGCGCTGGCGAAGATGAACGAGGCGGTGGAGGCGATGGACCATGCCCGCCGCGCCAAGGAAGAACTCGCCAAGACGCTGGCCCAGCCGATCGACCTCACGCCGCAGAAGCTGCATGAGATGGCCGAGGCGCTGCAGGTGAAGATGCGCGCCGCCGCCGAGCGGGGCGAGACCGAGATCATGGTGATGCGCTTCCCCAACACGCTGTGCACCGACCATGGCCGGGCGATCAACAATGCCGAGGAAGGCTGGCCGGACACGCTGACCGGCCGCCCGCGCCAGGCCTATGAACTCTGGCGCGACCATCTCAGGGCTGCCGGCTACCGGCTCTCCGCCCTGATCGTGGAATGGCCCAACGACATGCCCGGCGATGTCGGCATGTATCTCACCTGGGGCAAGAAGTAGCTTGACACCTCTGGCCGGCCGGTGGATGCATCGGCCGGCGTTTGAGCGCGGTGCCCGCCGCGCCGGTTCCGGAGAGTGGCATGGCCGCCCAGCCGCACAATGCTGCCGTCGATCATCTCCCCTTCTTCATCACCGCCCCGGGCGGCACCGACATCTTGATGATCGTCGCCGCGATCACGCTCATCGCCACGGTGCTGCTGGCGGGGGTGTTCTTCCTGCATATCCACTCGCTGCCGGAGCGGCTGGCGCATAAGGGCCAGAAGCTGCAGTTCGAGATCGTCGCGGTGCTGTGCCTGCTGGCGCTGTTCACCCATAATCACGCGCTGTGGGTGATCGCGCTGCTGCTCGCCTTCATCGACCTGCCCGATGTCCTCACCCCGCTCAACCGCATCGCCCGCTCGGCCGAAGCGCTGGCCGGCGTGAAGCCGCCCGCCCCGCCCGCCGGGGAGGCCGAAGCGCGCCGGGGCAGCGACCATGCTTGAGCTCATTCTCTGCTCGCTGCTCACCATCCTGCCGGACTATCTTTTTCGCCGCTATGTCCAGGGCAAACGGCTCGGGCGGGAGATCACGCTCTATTCCGTGTGGTTCGAACTGCGCTGGGGCATCATCGCCTGCCTGATGCTGACGGTCGCGCTGATCACCGTCATCTTCTACAACCACCCCTCCGCGACCCAGGTCACCGCCTATTTCCGTACCGTGCCGATCGTGCCGGAAACCAGCGGCCGGGTGGCGCAGGTCAATCTCGGCCTCAGCGGCGAGGTGGAGAAGGGCCAGCCGATCTTCCGCCTCGACGACGCGGCGCAGCAGGCGGCGGTGGCGACGGCGCGCGCCCGCGTCGCCGAGATCGACGGGCAGATGCGCGTCGCCGCCACCGATGTCGCGGCCGCCGACGGCCAGATCATCCAGGCGGAGAAGGCGCTGGCGCAGGCGCGCGACGAACTGGACACCAAGGCGCAGCTCAACAGCCGCAATGCCGATGTGGTCTCGCGGCGCGAGCTGGAGCGGCTGCAGAACGCGGTCGACGCCCGCGCCGGCGCGGTGGCGGTGGCGGTGGCGGCGCGCGAGGGTGCCCTCGCCCGCCTCAACACGCTGCTGCCGGCGCAGAAGGCCAGCGCCGAGGCGGCGCTCGCCCAGGCCGAGGTGGAACTTGCCAAAACGGTGATCCGCGCCGGGGTCGCCGGGCGGGTGGAACAGTTCGCGCTGCGCGTCGGCGATCTCGTCAACCCGCTGATGCGCCCGGCCGGCGTGCTGATCCCGGCCGATGCCGGGCGCGAGCGGCTGGTCGCCGGCTTCGGCCAGATCGAGGCGCAGGTGATGAAGCCCGGCATGCTCGCCGAGGCGACCTGCGTGTCCAAGCCCTTCACCATCATCCCGATGGTGGTCACCAGCGTGCAGGACTATATCGCCGCCGGGCAACTGCGCACCACCGACCAGTTGATCGACGCGCAGCAGATCGGCGCGCCGGGCACGCTCACCGTCTTCCTTGAACCGCTCTATCCCGGCGGGCTCGACGGCGTGCCGCCAGGGTCGAGCTGCCTCGCCAACGCCTATTCCAGCAATCACGACCGCATCGCCTCGGGCGAGGCCGGCACGCTGGGCGGAATCTATCTGCACATCGTCGACACGGTGGCGCTGGTGCATGCGCTGCTGCTGCGCATCCAGGCGCTGATCCTGCCGGTGCAGACGCTGGTGTTCAGCGGGCACTAGAGCACGCGCCGATCAGCTTGCATCGCAAGCTGATCGGATAACGCGTTCTCTATCTTAGAGTTAGAGGGCGATTTACCGATCAGATTGATTCAATCTGATCGGATCGCGCTCTAGAGCGTTTTCGAGCGACGTGGAGGCCGGTTCGCGTGACGAAAACGCGACACGGCAAGGAAGGAGAGCCGCCGGACGGGCGGCTCAGTCCGCGTCGGCGACGATCAGCTCAACCCCGGCCTGCGCCAGCGCCTCGCGCATCGCGTCGGAGGGCGGCAGGTCGGTCACCAGCCGGTCGATACCGGCGAGCGGGGCGACCTCGAACACCGCGCCGCGCTCGAACTTGCTGTGGTCGGCCAGCACAGTGACGCGGTCGGCGCGCTCGATCATCGCTTTCGCCACCTCCGCCTCCTGCAGGTCGAAATCCATCACCGCATGGGCGTCGATGGCGCCGATGGTGAGCACGGCGTGGCGGGCGCGGAACTTGCCGATCTGCTCCAGCGCCAGCGGGCCGAGGCTCTCGCCGGCATCCGCCCCATAGGCCCCGCCGAGCAGGAACACCTTGTGGGTATGGGGCGCCGCCAGCGTCGCGGCGATGCGCGGCGCATTGGTAATGGCGACCAGAGAGGGCCGCGTCGCCAGCGCCTCGGCAAAGGCGATGGTGGTGCTGCCCGTGTCGATGAACAGCGAATCCTCCGGCCCGAAAAGCTCGCGCGCGGCCAGCGCGATGCGCTTCTTGCCGGCGGCGTTCTGCACCATGCGCTGGGCGAAGGGGCGCTCCTCGTCGGGCTCCGCGCCGGGGGCGGCGAGAGCACGCGCCCCGCCATGATAGCGGCGCAGATGCCCGGTGGATTCCAGCCGCGCGAGATCGCGCCGCACCGTCTCGCGTGAGACGCCGAGCCGCTCGGCCAGCGCCTCGACGGTCGCCTCACCCACGGCGGCGACATGGGCGACAATGTCGTGATGGCGCGCGGAAAGTGCCAAGCCTGTCTCCCATCGAGCCGCGCTGCCGCCGCTCCGTGCCACCGCTGCCCGTTCGGACAAACAGGCAGGCAGGATCGGTTATGCCAGAGCGGGTAGGCGGTCAATACGGCCAGATTTGCCCGAGTGAGCGGGCACCTTCGCGCGACTCTCTGGGATTTTCCGCATTTGGTCAAGATTTTTGGACGAACAGTGACCATTCGGTATGAATGTTCATAAAGAAGGCGACCAAACGGGCAATTAGGTCAAAAATCGGGCTTCCTTTTCCTCTCCGTTACGTTAGAGTGATACCAAGCGCGAAAAAATCAAGCACGCACAACATGCGTGCATTGCAGCGCGAGGGGACTGAATGAACCGGGCTACGATTGCCGGGCTCCCGCCCGGACGGCGGCAGGGCCGCGCCTCGCAGAGCCGCGCGTTCCGGCTGGCGCCCGCCGGCGCGGCGCGCGGGCGGGCACGCGCCCTCGCCGCCCCGCCGCGCCCGGCAAGCCATGGAGACACCATGTGAACGTGGAAGGCGTGAAGCAGAGCGGGGGCGGCTGGCGGCTGATCGCCGCCTATGTCCGCGTGACGGACAAGCTCTCGGACTATGTCGGCTATCTCGCCGCGTCGCTGATCTTCGCCATGGGCGGCGTCCTGATGTTCGATGCGGTGACCCGCAACCTCATCAAGATGCCGGTGCACTGGGCGGTGGAACTGACCCAGTTCATGCTCGCCGCCTATTACTTCATGGGCGGCCCGTTCACGCTCAAGAACAATGAGCATGTGCGGATGGACCTCTGGTATTCGACCCTGTCGGAGCGCGGCAAGGCGAAGATGGACCTCGCCACCGTCTGGTGCCTGATCTTCTATCTCGGCGTGCTGCTCGCCGGCTCCATTTCCAGCCTGCAATACGCCATCGCCACCAATGAGAAACGCTTCTCGATCTGGAATCCGTCGGTGATTCCGATCAAGGCGCTGCTCACCGTCTGCCTCGTCCTGATGCTGATGCAGGCCTTCGCGCTGGTCTTCAAGCACATCGCCACCCTGCGGGGGGAGAAGCTCTGATGACCTATGAGATGATCGCGCTGCTGATGTTCGCGTCGATGGTGCTGGCGCTGATCAGCGGCCAGTTGGTCTTCGCCGGCATCGGCTTCGTCGCCTCTGCCGCCGCGCTGCTGCTCTACGGCCCCGGCGCGATGGACCTGCCGTTCAACCAGGTGTTCAAGCTGTTCAACTGGTACGCGATGCTGACCCTGCCCATGTTCATCTATATGGGCTACATCCTCGCGGAATCCGGCATTGCGGAGGATCTGTACCGGGCACTGCATGTCTGGTTCGGGCGCTTCACCGGCGGCCTCGCCATCGGCACCATCTTCCTCATGGTCATCATCTCGGCGATGAACGGGCTGTCCGTCGCCGGCATGGCCATCGGCGCCACCATCGCTTTGCCGGAAATGATCCGCCGCGGCTATGACAAGGTGCTGATTTCGGGCGTGGTGCAGGGCGGTTCCTCGCTCGGCATCCTCATCCCGCCCTCGGTCGTGCTGGTACTCTACGGCATGATTGCCCGCCAGCCGGTGTCGAAGCTGTGGTTCGCCGGCGTCGGGCCGGGCCTGCTGATGGCCGCGCTGTTCATTCTCTACATCTATGTCCGCGTGAAGCTGAACCCGAAGCTGGCGCCTGCGCTGACGGACGAAGAGCTGAACATGCCGCTGCGCGAGAAGCTCGCGCTGGCGCGGGCGGGCATCATTCCCTTCGCCATCTTCTTCTTCATGACCGGGCTGTTCGTCTTCGGCGTCACCAGCCTGGTGGAAAGCTCGGCGGTCGGCGCCACCACGGCGACGCTGGCGGCCCTCGCCAAGCGCCGGCTGAACTGGCCGGTGCTGCGCGACACCGCGCTGAAGACGCTGAACGTCTCCTGCATGTTCATGTGGTTGATCCTCGCCGCGCTCGCCTTCGGCACCGTGTTCGACGGGCTCGGCGCGGTGAAGGCGGTGGAGTTCCTGTTCGTCAAGCAGTGGGACCTCAACCCCTGGACCATCATCATCATGATGCAGCTCAGCTTCATCATCATGGGGATGTTCCTCGACGACACGGCGATGCTGGTCATCGTCGCGCCGCTCTACATACCGCTGGTCAAGGCGCTCGATCTCGGCTTCGACAACCAGCTTATCTGGTACGGCATCCTCTACACCATCACCTGCCAGATCGCCTACATCACTCCGCCCTTCGGCTACAATCTGTTCCTGATGCGCTCGCTGGCGCCGAAGGAAATCACCCTGGTCGACATCTACAAGTCGATCTGGCCATTCGCCGCGATCATGCTTTTCACCATCGTCATGCTGATGATCTTCCCGCAGATCGCGCTTTGGCTGCCCGAACACATGAACGTCAAGGGCTGAGCAACAGCCCGATACTTCCCCCTTCCAGAGGAGAACAGGATGACCGACGACATCAAGAAGCCCGTCACCAAGAAGATCGACCCCGCCGCCGACGCCATTCTCGCCACCCGCCGCAGCTTCCTCGGCAAGGCGGCGCTCGGCACCGGCGCGGCGCTCGCCGGCTCGACGCTCGCCGCGCCCGCCGTCATCGCCCAGGCCGGCACCATCAAATGGCGGCTGCAGACCTATTCCGGCGCCCCGCTCGGCGCCCATGTGATCAAGCCGCAGATCGACGCCTTCAACGCCGCCGCCAATGGCGCGATGGAGATCGAGCTTTATTACGCCGACCAGCTCGTGCCGACCTCGGACCTGTTCCGCGCCCTGCAGAGCGGCACGCTCGACGCGGTGCAGTCGGACGAGGCGACCATGGCCTCGCCGGTCGATATCGCGGTCTTCGGCGGCTACTTCCCCTTCGCCACCCGCTACAGCCTCGATGTGCCGGCGCTGTTCCGCTATTACGGCCTCAAGGACATCTGGACGGAAGCCTATGCCGAGGTGCCGAACGTCACCTGGCTGTCCACCGGCGCCTGGGACCCGCTGCACATCTTCACCGTCGACAAGCCGATCAAGAGCCTCGCCGACATGGCCGGCCTGCGCGTGTTCGGCGTGCCGACCGCCGGCAAGTTCCTCTCCAAATACGGCCTCGTGCCAGTGACCATCCCGTGGGACAACGTCGAAGTCGCGCTGCAGACCGGCGAACTCGACGGCGTCGCCTGGTGCGGCTTCACCGAAGCCTATGAAGTCGGCTGGGCCGATGTGTGCAATTACGCGCTGACCAACTCGGTCACCGGCGCGTGGTTCGGCAGCTACTTCGCCAACACGCCGAGCTGGGACAAGGTGCCGCCGCACCTGAAGGAACTGTTCCTGATGAGCATCGACCAGTCGCATTATTACCGCGACGTCTGGTACTGGGGCGGCGAGGCCAAGCTGCGCGTCGAGGGCCAGAAGATGGAGCTGACCTCGCTGCCGCCGGCCGAATGGGCGCAGGTGGTGGCCGATTCCAAGGGCTTCTGGGACGAAGTCGCCGCGTCGAGCCCGCGCGCGGGCAAGGTCGTCGCCGCCTTCAAGAAATATGACGAGACCATGCAGAAGGCCGGCTACCCCTATCGCTGAGCCGCCCGTCCGCGGCCAGTTGTCCGCGGGCCATTTGTTCGCCAACCGCCCCGCCATCCTGCGATGGCGGGGCCCCGCGCGCCCTCCCGGCGCGCGCCGTGACCTGACGGCCGGCACCGCCGGCCCGCTTCGGCCGTGCCGATAGGAAAGGAGCGCCATGCGCCCCGCCACCACCCCCCTCCCTCCAGCCACTCGCGAAACCTTCGATGTCGCCGTCATCGGCGCGGGCGTGGTCGGCTGCGCCGTGGTGCGCCGCCTCACCCTCGCCGGCGCCCGGGTGGTGCTGATCGAGAAGGGCAGCGACATCCTCTCCGGCGCCTCCAAGGCCAACAGCGCCATTCTGCACACCGGCTTCGACGCCCCGCCCGGCAGCCTGGAGCTGGAGCTGATCAAGGCCGGACGCGCCGAATATCTCGCCATCGCCGACACGCTCGGCCTCTCGCTGGTGAAGACCGGCGCGCTGGTCTGTGCCTGGAGCGCCGCCGAGGCGGACAAGCTGGAAGCCATCGCCGCGCAGGGCCGGGCCAATGGCATCGACGCGCTGACGCTGCTCTCCGGCCGAGAGGCCCGCGCCACCATGCCCGGCCTCTCCGATCGGCTGGTGGCGGCGATCGAGGTGGTGGACGAGCACATTATCGACCCCTGGACCGCGCCGCTCGCCTATCTGACCCAAGCGGTGAAGCTCGGCGCGCAGGTGCTGCGCCAGGCCGAGCTGATCGAAGGCCGCTATGCCGGCGACTGGCACCTGACCACAAGCGCCGGTGCCCTGCGCGCCCGCGCGGTGGTCAACACCGCCGGCCTTTATGGCGACATTGTCGATGCCCGGCTCGGCTTCGCCCCGCAATTCGAGATACGCCCGCGCAAGGGCCAGTTCGTAGTTCTGGACAAGGCGGCCGCTGCGCATGTGCCGCGCATCGTGCTTCCCGTGCCGACCGAGATCACCAAGGGCGTGGTCGTCTGCCCCACCGCCTTCGGCAATGTACTGATCGGCCCCACCGCCGAGGAACAGGACGACCGCGTGCGTGCCACTGTGGAAACCGCGACATTGGAGAGCCTGCTGGCGCGCGGGGCCGAGATCGTGCCGGCACTGGCCGGCATGCCGGTCACCGCCGTCTATGCCGGCCTGCGCCCGGCGAGCGAGAGCAAGGCCTACCGCATCTTCGCCCGGCCGGAGAGCCGCGCCGTCACGCTTGGCGGCATCCGCTCCACCGGGCTCAGCGCCGCGCTCGGCCTCGCCCGGCATGCGCTGGGGCTGATCGAAGGCTTCGGCCTCGGCCTCACGCCGGTCACCGCCGCCCCGCAGGTGCGCCTGCCCAACCTCACCGAGACGCTGCCGCGCGACTGGCAGCAGGCCGACCACGGCGAGATCGTCTGCCATTGCGAACTGGTGACCAAGCGCGAGATCGAGGCGGCGCTCGCCTCCGAGGTGCCGCCCGGCGATTTCGGCGGGCTGCGCCGACGCACCCGCGCCGGCATGGGCCGCTGCCAGGGCTTCTACTGCAATGCCCGCCTCGCCGACATGACCCAGGGCCGGCTGGCCGAACCGCTCGCCGTGGCGGGAGACCCCGCATGAGCGCGGCCGATATCATCATCGTCGGCGGCGGGCCGGCCGGCGTCGCGGCGGCAGTGGAACTGCGCCGCCGGGGCGTCGGGCGCGTCCTTGTGCTGGAGCGCGAGCCGCATCTGGGCGGCGCCACCCGCCATTGCCGCCATTCCCCCTTCGGCATGCGTGAATTCGGCCGGGTCTATCTCGGCGCGGCCTATGGAAGGCGGCTGGAACGCGAGGCCGCGCGGGCCGGCGTCGAGGTCCGCACCGGCCATTCCGTGGTGCGGATCGAGACCGGCGGGCGCGTGGTCGTCACCTGCCCACGCGGGGTGGAAACGCTTGCCGCCCGGCGCCTGCTGATCGCCACCGGCATTCGCGAGACGCCACGCTCCGCCCGCCTCATCTCCGGCGACCGGCCGGTCGGCGTGCTCACGACAGGCGCGCTGCAGGCCTATGTCGCCTTTCACCGGCTGATGCCGTTCACCCGCCCGCTGATCGTCGGCTCGGAACTGGTCAGCCTTTCCGCCGTGCTCACCTGCAGGAGCCACGGCGCCCGCCCGGTGGCGATGATCGAGCCCGGCCCGCAGCCGCTGGTGCCGGCGCCGCTGATGGCGTTTCCGCGCCTGATGGGTGTGCCGTTCCATGCGGGCGCGGAGCTGGTCGATATTCGCGGCGGCGGCCGGGTGGAAGCGGCCAGTGTGCGGCTCGCCGACGGCACAATGCGCGATTATGCCTGCGACGGCGTGCTGTTCACCGGCCGCTTCACCCCGGAATCGGCGCTGCTGCGGCAATCGCCGATCGGCGTCGCCTTCGGCAGTTCCGGCCCGGCCGTCGATCCGTTCGGCCGCACCGCCGACCGCCACGTCTTTGCCGCCGGCAATCTGTTGCGGGCGGTGGAGACCGGCGGCTGGGCGTTCCGCGAGGGGCGCGCCGTCGGGCGGGCCATCGCCGAGGATCTCGCGCGCGACGAGACGGGCGATTCCGTGCTGCTTCCCGTCACCTTCGATCCGCCGGTCAAGCTGGTGGTGCCCGGGCTTATCCGGCGCGGAGCGAGCGGCGTACTGGCATTGCCGGATTTCCAGCTACGTTTTCTCCGCCGCGCGCGCGGGCGTCTGTCGCTGCTGGTCGACGGGCGCGAGATGTGGACGGCGAACCGGACATGGCTGCCCGAGCGGCGCATCCTCGTGCCGATCCCGCCCGCCGTGCTGACCGCCGCCGCCGTGCATTTCCGCTTTGAGGAGACGGCGTGATGCGCGTCGCCGCCATCGACCAGGGCACCACCTCCACCCGCTGCCTCGTTGTCGAGCCCGACGGCACGGCGCGGCTGGTTGCCAGCCTCGTTCACGCCCAGCACCACCCCGCGGCGGGGCGGGTGGAGCACGACCCGGCCGAACTGCTGCGCAACATCCGCAAGGTGCTGGCCGCCGCCGGCAAGGTGGACGCCATCGCCCTCGCCAATCAGGGCGAGAGCTGCCTCGCCTGGGACGCGGTGACCGGCGAGGCCCTCTCCCCGGTCATCGTCTGGCAGGATGCACGCACCGCCGATGCCCTCGCGGCCTGCCCGGCGAAAGAGGCGGATCGGTCGCGAGCGATTTGCGGCCTGCCGCTCGACCCTTATTTCTCCGGCTCCAAGCTTGCCTGGCTGATGGAGAACGTTCCCGCCGTCGCTACCGCGCAGGCGACCGGACGGCTGCGGCTCGGCACCACCGACGCCTATTTCCTCGACCGGCTGACCGGAACCTTCGCCACCGATCCCGCCACCGCCTCGCGCACCGGCCTGCTCGATCTCGCCACCGGACGGTGGAGCCAGGAATTGTGCGACCTGCACGGCGTGCCGCGCGATTTCCTGCCGCCCATCCGCGCCGTCGACGCCGGCTTCGGCACGCTGGACGGCGTGCCGGTGCGGGTCTCCATCGTCGACCAGCAGGCGGCGCTGTACGGCCATGGCTGCCGGGCGCCGGGTGAGGCCAAGATCACCTTCGGCACCGGCGCCTTCCTGCTTGCCGTCGCGGGAGATGAACGCCCCGAGGCGGACGGCCTGCTCCCGACCATCGCCTGGCAGCGTGCCGGGGAGCGTCCGGTCTTCGCCGTCGAGGGCGGGGTCTATGATGCCGGCGCGGCGCTGGAATGGCTGCGGCGGCTTGGTCTCTACACCGACACCGCCGAACTGGACGGGTTCACGGGGCCATCGGCGCTGAGCCGGGGACTGGTGTTCGTGCCGGCGCTGTCAGGTCTTGCCGCACCCTATTGGGACCGCAAGGCGGCACCGCTGTTCATCGGCATGGAGGCGGCGACCGGGCGGCACGACATGGTGCGGGCGGCGCTGGAAGGCATCGCCCTGCTCACGGTCGGGCTGATTGACGCCGCGGAGCGGGCCGGGGCGCCGATCCCCGCCCTTTCCATTGATGGCGGCCTGTCGCAAAGCGCCTATTTCGCCCGCTTCCTCGCCGCGGCGAGCGGGCGCACCGTCAATGTGCCGGCCATGCACGAAATGACCGCACTCGGCCTCGCCGCGCTGTGCGGCCGGGACTTCGCCGCCCTGCCCGTCGCGATGCGCCGCTTCGCGCCGGACGGCTCGGTCAGCGCCGAGGACCGCGCCCGCTTCGCCGCCGCCGTGGAGAAGAGCCGGGGCTGGCGGGCCTGACTTGGGCGGGTACCGGGCTCAGAACACGAAATCCACCGAGGTGAGCAGCCAGCAGCCGCGCGCCCATTCGATGCGGTTGCCGGCCGCGTCGGTGTTGATCGAGCTGGTGCGGAACACCGGCGTGCCGGGGGTCAGCGCCAGCAGGTTCGCCTCTTCCGGCGTGGCGAAGCCGCCGCTGATCCGGGTTTCGGCGCGGCGATATTTCTGGATGCCATGGGCGATGAACACATCCGTCACCGACTGGCGCCGCGAATAGACGGTGGCGAAGTCCGGCAGCAGCGCGGCGGGAAACACCTTGGTGCTGATATAGATCGGCTGCCCGTCGGCGCTGCGCACGCGGCGCAGCCGCACCACCGGCGCGCCCAGCGCGAGGCATAGATGCTCGCCGGCGGCGGCATCGGCGAATTCCTCCTCCAGCACCATCGTGGTGGTGGTGACGGCCTTGCCGTCGGCGCGCAGGCTTTCGGCGAAGCGGCTGCCGTCGCGCACCACCAGGGCCGAGGGCAGGCTGCGCACGAACACCCCCACCCCCTTGCGCGAGGTCAGGTGCCCCTCCTGCTGCAATTGCTGCAGCGCACGGCGCAGGGTGATGCGGGTGACACCGAGCTTGTCCGCCAGATGCACCTCGCCGGGCAATTGGCTGCCAGGCCGCAAATAGCCGCTGTCGATCAGCGAGAGAATATAGTCGTAGATCTGCTGCCAGATCGGCGCATCGCGGCGCGGGCGGAACACCAGCCCGTCAAAGCCGGAAACGCCGTTCGCCGCGCCGTCTTGCGCCTTCACGCTCCTGTTCACGTCCCTACTCCGCCGCCTGCGCCGGACGCGCCTGATGGTCGAGGCTCCGGCGAGCATAGACGATTCGCCCCGCCACCATCGTCGCCACCACTTCCGGATGCGCCATGTCGGACGCATCGACCAGCAGAAGGTCCGCGCGCGCCCCCGCTTCCAGCCGGCCGCGATCGGTGAGCCGCGCCACCCGCGCCGGATTGGCGGAGACGAGCGGCCAGTGGCGCGCCAGCGCGTCGGGGTCGCCCGCCGCGAGGGCGAAGGCAGCGTAGAGCGGAGAGGGGTAGTGATAATCGCTGGTCAGCACGGTGCAGCGCCCGGCGGCAATGGCCTCCGCCGCGCTCTGCGCGCCATTATGGCTGCCGCCGCGCACCACATTGGGCGCGCCGAGGATCACGTCCTCGCCGGCCTCGCGGGCGGCCTGCGCGGTTTCCGGGTTCATCGGAAATTCCGAGGCCACCGCGCCCAGCGCGCGGAAGCGGGCGCGCTCCTCCGGCGAGGTCTCGTCATGGGCGAGCAGCACATTGCCCTTGGCCCGCGCGCTGGCGGCGAGGCTCTCAATGGCGGCGGGTACCTCCTGTCGCGCGCCCCACACCCGGTCGAGCAGGGCGCGATACTCGTCCGGGCTCAGGCCGGAGCGCTCGGCCATCTGGCCGATCTTGCGGGCGATGCTGCCCTTGAGCACCGAGCCGGTGGTGTGGTCGTTGAAGGCGAGGATCGGCGCGGGCGCGAGGGCGAGCCAGCCGCGCACCTCCTCCAGCGCCTCCAGCGCGAAAGTCTCCCAGCGCAGATGCAGCCGGGTGTCGCAGGCCAGGCTCGGGCGCAACGCCATCAGGCGCGCCACGAAAGCCCGCGCGGCCTCCACCGAGCGCAGTCCCGGCTCCCAGGAAATGGTGACGCCGTGAAACGCGGTGGTGATGCCGTTCGCCACCAATTGCCGGTCGGTGTCGCGCAGCGCCAGCGTCATGTCGAAGCGCACGCCCGGGCGCGGCATGATCTGGCGCTCGAAAGCATCGCCATGGATGTCGACAATGCCCGGCAGCACCAGCAGCCCGCCCGCGTCGATCACCCGCGCCGGCTCGGCATGGGCTGCCTCTCCGGCCAGATGCGCCCCGCTCACCACCAGCGGCCGGTCGCTCCACCCGGCCGCGCCCAGCACCCGTCCATTCTCGATCCGTACGCTCATCACTGCCTCGCCGTCACCCGGTCGCTGTCACGTATGCGTCATACGCTGTCTATACAGATAATCGTACTCCACAGTTCCTGTCTATACAGCAAATGGGGCACAAAATGTTTCGCAGGCTTGTTTCCGCACTCGCCATCACGGTTGTGACCGCGTTCGCCGCGAGCGCCGAACCCGTGCGTTTCGCCGTCACCGACATTGAGGGGCTGGAAGCCCTGCAGCAGGAATTCGGCGGCTTCCAGAAGGAACTGTCGAAGCTCACCGGGCTCGACATCGAGCTGATCCCGGTCAGCTCGCGCACCGCCGCCGTCGAGGCGATGAATTCCGGCCATGTCGAGCTGGTGCTGACCGGCCCGGCCGAATATGTCGTCATGAAGGAACTGAGCGATCCGCGCATCGTCGTCGCCTGGCAGCGCCCGGATTATTTCGCGCAGATCGCGGTGCTGGCCGATGGCCCGATCCGCTCCATCGACGACCTCAAGGGCAAGAAGGTCTCCTTCGGCTCGGTCGGCTCCACCTCGCAGCATCTCGGCCCGGCGCAGGTGCTGGCCGATTTCGGCATCATGTATGGCAAGGATTATGAGGGCGTCATCATCTCCCGCAACGTCGCGGCGGAAGCGCTGATCCGCGGCGACATCGCCGCCATCGGCCTCAACTACGGCTACCTCAACTCCATCCGCAAGGCGTTCCCCAACGCCGCCTTCGCCGTCGTCGCCCGCGGCCGCGACTTGCCGAACGACATCCTCGTCGCCCGCAAGGACATTCCCGAGGAGGTGTTCGTGAAGGTGCGCGAGGCTTTCCTCAAGCATGGCAACGAGCTGATGGGCGCGGTGCTGCAGGGCGAGGACAATCAGAAGTTCAAGGGCGGCATCTTCATCACCGATGTGAAGGACAGCGACTACGACTATGTCCGCTCGATGTACCGCACGATCGGCATCGAGAATTTCGGCAGCTTCATCAACTGATCCGCGCCATCCCGCGCGCCGGACGGGTTCCGCCCGTCCGGCGCTTTCCCGTTTCGTGAAGGAGGCCGCCATGGAGCACGCCCCGATCGAGCCCGTTCCCGCGCCGAAACTGGCCGGGCTCAACCTGGCCGGCGCCGCGGCCGCCCATCCGCCCATCGGCCCGCTGGTGAAGGCGCCCGCCCCGCCGCTCGCCGCGCAGATCATCGGCGCGCGCGGCCTGGCCAAGACCTATCCGAACGGGCAGAAAGTGTTCGCTGGCGTCGATCTCGACATACGCGCCGACCAGCGCGTGGCGCTGATCGGCTCCAATGGCGCGGGCAAGTCGACCCTGCTCAAATGCCTGATCGGCCTGCTGCCCTCCACGGCCGGCGAAATCACCACGCTGGGCGAGCGCTTCATGGCCGCGCCCAGCGGCGCGCAGCTCACAAGGTTGCGGCGGCAGATCGGCTTCGTATTCCAGAATCACGGGTTGGTCGGGCGGCAGAGCGTGCTCACAAACGTGATCCAGGGCAAGCTCGGCCTGCCCGGGAGCTGGCGCGCCTTCCACCACGCCCTCGCCCCGCAGGCCTGGCGCGAGGAGGCGATGGCGGTGCTGGCCGAGGTGCGGCTCGCCGACAAGGCCGGCGCGCGCGCCGACCAGCTTTCCGGCGGGCAGGCCCAGCGCGTCGCCATCGCCCGGGCGCTGATCCGCCGGCCGCGCCTGCTCATCGCCGATGAGCCCGCCGCCAGCCTCGACCCGGCGGTCGGGCGCGAGATCATGGGGATCTTCTCCGATCTCGCCCGCGATCACGGCATCACGCTGGTCTACACCACGCACGACATGCAGCACGCGCTCGACTATTCCGACCGCATCGTCGCCCTGAAGAACGGCAAGGTGCATTTCGACCGGCCGACGGCGCGGGTGAATGGCCGCGACATGGAGGGCGTGTTCCATGGCTGACCTCGCTAGCGCGCCCCCCGCGCGCCCGCTTCCGCCCTCGCGGCTGCCCTCGGTCTCACCGCTCTCCTTCACGCTGATCGTTGTCGTCGCGGCGCTGTTCCTCGCCTCGCTGGGGCAGGTGGCGCCCTCGCCGGAAAAGCTCGCCAACGGCCTGCCGCGCATGGCCGACCTCGTCGGCCGCATGCTGCCGCCCAACACCGATCCCGGCTTTCTCCAGCGCATGGGCGGGCGCATTCTGGAGACGCTGCAGATCGCTCTCGTCGGCACGGTGTTCGGCGTCATCTTGAGCCTGCCCATGGGCTGGCTGGCGGCGCGCGGCATCTCCCCGCTCGGCGCGCTGCGGCATTTCCCGCGCGCGCTGGTGTCGCTGTTCCGCACCGTGCCCGATCTCGTCTGGGCGCTGCTTTTCGTCTCGACGCTGGGCCTCGGCGCCGTGGCCGGCACCATGACCATCGTCGTTGACACGATCGGCTTTTGCGGCCGCTTCTTCGCCGAGGCGATGGAAGAGGCCGACAAGAAGCCGCAGGAAGCGCTGCACGCCATCGGCGCCAACCGCGTCACCGTGCTGTGCGGGGCGATCCTGCCGGATGTGATGCCGACTTTGATCAACTCCTCGCTGTTCGCGCTGGAAAAGGCGGTGCGCTCCTCCGTGGTGCTCGGCCTCGTCGGCGCCGGGGGCATCGGGCAGGAACTCAAGGTGGCGTTCGACCTGTTCCAGTACCGCAACGCCTCGGCCATCATCCTCGCTATCTTCGTCATCGTGCTGGCGATGGAATTCCTCACCGATCGGCTGCGGGCGAAATTCCAGTGAGGCGCGCCGCCCGGATGGAGGGTGCTTTCCGCCGGCGCAGCGGGTAAACCTCGCCGCGCAAGCGACAGGTGCCCCCCGTGACCGCCCTTCTTCTCCATATGCGCCCCATCTTCTTCGGCACGGTTCTCGGCCTTGGCGGCCTCGCCAATGGCTGGCGCGTGGCGAGCCGGCTGTGGGGCGCGCCGGTGCTGATCGGCGAGGCGCTGGCGGTGCTCGCTTTCGCCCTGTGGCTGCTGTGGAGCGTGCTCTACGCGCTGAAATGGCTGCTGCATCCCGCTGCGGCGGGCGAGGAACTGCGCCACCCCGCGCAGGGTCTGATCGCCGCGCTGGCGCCGGTCTCCACCCTTATCGCCGCCATCGCCATCGGCCCGCATGTGCCGCTGCTTGGCTGGGGCCTGTTCATCGCCGGGGCGGGCGGCGTCGCGCTTTATGCCGCGTGGAGCGTCGGCGGGCTATGGCAGGGCGGACGGGCGCCGCAGGAGGTGACGCCGATCCTCTATCTGCCGACCGTCGGCGGCGGGCTGGTGGCCGGCATCGCCTGCGCCACCTTCGGGCAAAACGCGCTGGGCTGGATGTTCTTCGGCATGGGGCTGTTCTCGTGGCTCTCCATGGAATCGGTGTTCCTCACCCGTCTGTTCCAGCACGGGCTGCCAGTCAATGTCCGCGCCAGCCTCGGCATGGAACTGGCGCCGCCGGCGGTGGCCTGCGTCGCCTATCTCTCGCTGGCGCCCGGCCCGGCGGACCGGGCGGCGCTCGCTCTGTTCGGCTATGGCTGCTTTCTCGCGCTGGTGATGCTGCGCCTCGTGCCCTGGCTGCGCCAGCAAGCCTTTGGCCCCGGCGCCTGGGGCTACACTTTCGGCGTGGCGAGCCTGCCGCTCGCCGCGCTGAAGCTGGTGGAACAGGGCGCCGGCGCGCCGGTGACGCAGATGGCGCTGGCGCTGTTCGTCGCCGGCAACGCAATCATCGGCTGGATCGCGCTGCGCAGCCTTGTCGGCGTCGCCCGCTTCTTCAGGAGCGAGGCCGGCTGATCCGCGCTCAGCCCGCCGATCCGCGTTCCGCTATCAGGAATGGGGCCTCCGGGCCGAGCGCATCAAGCACCTGCCAGCCGGGCTCGATGAGTTCGCGCGGCACCGTGACCTCACCGGCCTCGGCCGGCAGACGGGTCGGCACCACGACGCGCACCGCTTCTTCGCCGCTCCAGCGCTCGAAGCCGAACCAGCCGACGCGGCCGGGCTCAATGTCGAGCGGGCGGTAGTCTCCACCCGTCAGCGCGCCGTTGAGCCGGCGAAGGGCCAGCAGCGCGCGGGTGAGCCGGAAATACTCGGCATCGCCGCTCTCGGCCGGCTCTTCTCCCGCGAGCGCCGCCTGCCGCGCCGCCCAGTCCACCGGGCGGCGATTATCGGGGTCGACCAGCGAGAAATCGCGGAATTCCGTGCCCTGATAAAGATCCGGCGTGCCCGGCAGCGTGTGCTGAAGGATCAACTGGGTGAGGCCGACCAGCCGCCCGGCCGGGGCGATCTGCGCCACCAGCGCGTCGAGCCGCGTGCGGAACCCAGCCGCCTCGGGCGCCTCGATCAGCCCGGCGGCGAAGGAGAGGCAGGCTTCCTCATAGGCCGCGTTCGGCGTTTCCCAATTGCTGTGCCGCTTGGCCTCGCGCAGCGCCTTGGTGATGTAGCCCGCCATGCGCTCGGTATTGATCGGCCAGGCCGAGACCAGCGTCTCGACGATCATATGGGCGTCCAGCGGGTCCGGCATCGCCATCCCCGCTTCCTCGCGCAGCAGCGGGGCGACCAGGTCCCGCGCCTCCCCGGTGAAGGCGAGCCAGTGCTCGGGCTGGTGGCTGAGCGCGGCGAGGCGCGCGCGCGGGCCGGGGCCGCGCTTGGTGTCGTGGGTGGCGAGCGGGATGAGATCGCTCAGGCCCGTCTGAGCCCGCGCCGCATATAGCGCGTGCATTTCCTCCGGTGTGCGCGAGGGATGGTCGAGACTGCCGCCCACCTCATTGGCGCAGAGCAGCACGGGCACACGGTAAAGCTCGGTGTCCTCGAACCCCTTGGCCATGGCCGGGCCGCTGAGCTGCTGGAAGCGCGAGCGGAACTCATGGTCGCTCGGCCGCTCGGGATGCTCCACCCGCTGTAGCAGCAACCGGGCGGCGGCGGTGGTGAGCGGGTTCTCATTGGCCTCGATGCGGGCGCGGATGTCTTCCCAGATGGCGACATCCTCGGGCGCATGGCCTTCGGGCGTCGCATAGGAGCGATAGACCGGGCAATGGGCGAGCAGCGCCACCACGGCGTCGCGGATCGCGGTGTCGGTGAGGTCGCCCGCCTGCATCGCCTCGTCCAGCCCCTCACGGGCCAGCGTCGCCAGAATGTCCACCTCGGCCTTCAGGCTTGCTTCCAGAACCTGCCGCTTGGCGCCGGCCAGCCGCTCCGGCAGCGCGCCGATGAGCAGATGGCGGGTCCGCAGGTCTTCCTCGAAGCGGCGATAACCCTCGGGGTCGACGCAGAGCGCGTTGATGTCGTTCAGCCGCTCATAGCCGGTGGTGCCCTCGATCGGCCACGGGCGCAGCACCTCGCCCGGCTCAAGAATCTTCTCGACCAGCAGCGGCACGTCCGCACCCACCGCTGCCCGCAGCCGGTCGCAATAGCCGGCCGGGTCGACCAGCCCGTCAATATGGTCGATGCGCAGGCCATGGACGAGGCCGCGCCGGATGAGGTCCAGCGGCAGGCGGTGGACGAGGTCGAACACCTCAGGGTCTTCCACCCGCACACCGGCGAGATCGGTGATGTTGAAGAAGCGGCGGTAATTCAGGTCATGCGCCGCCGTGCGCCACCAGGCGAGCCGCCAGTGCTGGGCCTCCAGCAGGGGGGCAAGCTCTGCCCCGGCGAGAACCGCGTCGAGCGCGGCGCGCGCGCTTTCGCCAAGGCCGGTGAACACCACCCGCGCCGCGCCGAGACCGGCATCGCTGGGCGAGGCTTCCACCCGCTCGAAGCCGGCCGCGGCCGCCTCAAGCCCCGCCGCGCGCAGCAGGCCCGCCACACTCGTTGCCCGCAGCGGGAAGCGGTGATTGGCATAGGCGACATTGATCCGCCCGAGCGCGTAATCGGCCTTCAGCGACAGGCTGCCGGCTTCCAGCGTCGCCTTGAGCGGATCGCCGAGCAGCGGCAGCAGCAGCCGGCCGCTCTCCCATTTCACATCGAACACACGGGCGGCGGGCGAGTCCGGCCCGCCTTCCAGCATGTCGTTCCAGTAGGGGTTGTGGCTGGAAGCGGCCATGTGGTTGGGCACGATGTCGAGCAGCACACCCATGCCGCGCGCGGCCAGTGCGCTGGCGAGGCGCGTGAACCCCTCCTCCCCGCCGAGTTCCGGGTTGATCCGGGTCGGGTCGGCCACGTCATAGCCATGGGTGGAGCCCGGCACCGCCAGGATGATGGGCGAGGCATAGAGATGGCTGATGCCGAGTTCGCTGAGATAGGGCACCAGCGCTTCGGCATCGGCGAAGGTGAAGCCGCGATGGAACTGCAGGCGATAGGTGGCGCGAAGCGGCGGGATCATGCGGGCGCGAGGCTCCAGACGGCGGCGGCGAAGGGGCCGAGGGTGAGCTTGCCTTCCGCCTCATGCAGCACCCCGCCGGTGCTGGCCCCCACCGGCATGCCGGCAATGCCGGTCATCGGGTCGAGCGTCACCGGCGAATGGCCGCCATTCAGCACCATCACCAGCGTGCCTGAGGTGAAGTGCCAGGCGACGCGCAGCGCCTCGCCGGTGCGGCTGAGGTCACTGCCGCGATAGCCACTCGCCGCCAGCGGCCACACCAGCTTGCGGCGCTCGTCCGCCAGCCGGCGCAAGATGTCGAGTTCCGCCCGTGCCTGCGGCGTGCGCAGGTCTTCCGCCTTCAGCTTGGCGGAGATGAAGGTCGCCTCGCTCAGCGGATCGGGGAAGCTGTCGCCATGGGCGTCGAAGAAATCGGCGAATTCGCTGCGCCGGCCCTGCCGCACGGCCTCCGCCAGCTCGCCCTCGAAATCGCAAAAGAACGGGAAGGGCTGCGACAGCAGCGCCTCCTCGCCCTGGAACAGCAGTGGGATGGCGGGCGAAAGCATCAGCACGAAGCGCAGAAAGGCGAGCCGTTCCGGCGGCAGGCTCGCCGCCAGCCGGTCGCCGAGCGGGCGGTTGCCGATATGGTCGTGGTTCTGGGCGAAGGCGACGAAGGCGTCGGGCGCGAGTTCCGTACTCACCGTGCCGCGCGGATGCCCGCCCGCGCCGGGATAAGGCTCGCCCTGGAACACGAAGCCCTCGCTCAGCGCCCGGCCGGCGGCTGCGACGGCGTCATCCGCATAGGGCGCGTAATAGCCGGTGCGCTCGCCGCTCGCCAGCACATGGAAGGCATGGTGCCAGTCGTCATTCCACTGCGCGTCGTAGAGACGGTCGTCGCGGGTCATCCAGCCGGCGATGTTGTCGTGGTTTTCCAGCACGAGCCAGGCATCGGGCTTCACCGCCCGGCAGGCGGCCGCGATCTCGCGCAGGAAGGTCTCGGCGCCCTTGGTCGCCAGCGCATGCACCGCGTCGAAGCGCAGCCCGTCAAAGCCGAACTCGGCAATCCAATAGGCGGCGTTCTCGCTGAAGAAGGCCCGCACCACAGGGTTTTCCAGGTCGATCGCCGGGCCCCAGGGGGTGTCGATATCGTCCCGGAAGAACGACTTGGCGTAGAGCGGCAGGTAGTTCCCGCTCGGCCCGAAATGGTTGTAGACGACATCGAGCATCATGCCGAGGCCGCGTTCATGCGCGGCGTCGATCAGCGCGCGCAGATCGTCGGGCGTGCCATAGGCGGTATCGGGCGCGTAGAGCAGCACGCCGTCATAGCCCCAGTTGCGGCGACCGGCGAAATCGGCGACCGGCATCAGCTCGATCACGGTGAAGCCGGCGTCGCGGTAATGGTCCAGCCGGTCGATCAGCGCGCGGAACGTGCCCTCCGGCGTGGCGGTGCCGACATGCAGCTCGGCGATGATGGCCTCATGCCAGGGCCGCGACGGGCCGGGCACCTGCGGGCGCGCCGGCGCCGGTGTGAGGCTCCACCCGTCCGCATCCTCCGCCTGCCCGCGCGAGGCGGGATCGGGCACCGCCACCGCGCCCTCCCCCTCGCCGACGCGGAAGCGGTAGCGCGTGCCCGGCGCGATCGCGTCGAGCGCGGCGGTGAAGAAACCGTCCGCGCCCTTCACCATCGCCACCGGCGCGGCGCCGTCCATCTCCAGCGCGACATCGCCAGCCTCCGGCGCATAGAGGCGGAAGCGGGTCATATTCCCGTCGATCAGCGGTCCGAAAGTGGTGTTCATGCCCGCCATTCCCACACGATGAGGGTTCGGGCCGGCACGCCGAACGTGCCGCCGCCATCGAGGCTCGCCCCTTCGAGATCGTCGCCGGTGGCGAGGATCGCCTCCCAATGGCCGGACTGCACCGGCGGGGCGACGAAATCGACATCGACATGCGAGGCGTTGAGCATGATCACCAGCGAGGGCTCCTCCGGCAGCACCGGCGCAAGACGCAGGGTGATGCATTTGGAGTGCGGATCGGACCAGTTCTCCTCGGTCATCCGCGTGCCGCCATTGTTGAACCAGGCGACATCGGGCTGGCCCATCTCATTGCGCGAGCCGGTGAGGAATTCCGGCCGCGAGAGGCAGGAATGGACCTTGCGCAGCTCGGCGAGGCGGGCGACGAACTCCGGCAGTTCCGGGTCGTCGTCGGACCAGTCGACCCAGCCGATCTGATTGTCCTGGCAATAGGCGTTGTTATTGCCGCCCTGCGAGTTGGAACGCTCGTCACCGGCGAGCAGCATCGGCACGCCCTGGCTGAGGAAGAGGGTCGCGATCAGGTTGCGCTTCTGCCGGCGGCGCAGCGCGTTGATCGCGGGGTCGTCGGTCTCGCCCTCGACGCCGCAGTTCCAGCTCTTGTTGTCGTCATGGCCGTCGCGATTATCCTCGCCATTGGCCTCATTGTGCTTGTCGTTATAGGTGACGAGGTCGTGCAGGGTGAAGCCGTCATGCGCGGTGATGAAGTTGAGGCTCGACCACGGCCGGCGCCGCCCTTCCGAGAAAATGTCCTGCGAGGCGGCGAAGCGGGTGGCGAAGCTCGGCAGCAGCCCTTCCGAGCCGCACCAGAACTCGCGCACCTTGTCGCGATAATCGCCGTTCCACTCGGAGAAGCCGGGCGGGAACGCGCCGAGCTGGTAGCCGCCCGGGCCGACATCCCACGGCTCGGCGATCAGCTTAAGCCCGCCCAGCGTCGGGTCCTGAAGGATGGCGTTGAAGAAGGCGTGGCCGGGATCGAACCCGTCCGGGCGGCGGCCGAGCGTGGTGGCGAGATCGAAGCGGAACCCGTCAATGCCGTAGATCGACGCCCACATGCGAAGCGAGTCCATCACCATTTGCAGCACGCGCGGATGGTCGGTGTTGACCGAGTTCCCGCAGCCGGTGAGGTCGTCATAATAGCGGCCATTGCCGGGCAGCAGCCGGTAATAGGAGGCGTTGTCGATGCCCTTGAAGGACAGCGTCGGCCCGAGATGATTGCCCTCGCAGGTGTGGTTGTAGACCACGTCGAGAATGATCTCGATGCCGGCCTGGTGCAGCCGGTCCACCGCCTCGCCAATGGCGTCGAGCCCGTCCTCGCCGAGATAGCGCGGCTCCGGGGCGAAGAAGTTCAGCGTGTTGTAGCCCCAGTAATTGGCGAGCCCCCGGTCGATGAGGTGCCGGTCCTGGGTGAAGGCGTGGACGGGGAGCAGTTCCAGCGCGGTGACGCCGAGCTTGGCGATATAGTCGATGAATTCCGGCTGGCCGAGCGCGGTGAAGGTGCCGCGAATGGATTCAGGGATCAGCGGGTGGCGCATGGTCAGCCCGCGCACATGCCCCTCATAGATCACCGTCTTGGCCCACGAGATGCGCGGATGCTGGGTCGCCGCCATCGGCGTGCCGGCGACGACGCGGGCCTTCGGCATGAAGGCGGCGCTGTCGCGCTCGTCCATGATCAGGTCGGCATCGTCGCCAGCGCCGATCGTGTAGCCATAGAGCGCGTCGTCCCATTCGATGTTGCCCACCAGCATCCGGGCATAGGGATCGAGCAGCAGCTTGTTCGGGTTGAAGCGATGGCCGGCCTCCGGCGCCCATGGGCCGTGCACGCGCCAGCCATAGACCTGCCCGCGCCCGACCCCTGGCAGATAGCAGTGCCAGACGCCATTGGTGCATTCATGCAGGTCGATCCGCTCCAGTTCGGTCTCGCCATAGCGGTCGAACAGGCACAGCGTCACCCCGGAGGCATTGTCGGAGAAGAGCGCAAAATTGGTTCCTCTCCCGTCGACCGTCACGCCGAGCGGAAAGGCAGAGCCGGGCAGTATCTTGCGCATGATGGGGTCACCAGAAGGAGGAAGAACGGCGCGTTGAAAAAAGGTCAGGCAACCCGGCCGAGGCGTGAGCCCCAGCCCCGAAGCGTCAGCCCCAGCCCCAATGATTGGCGCGCATGAGGCGCACCGTGCGCTCGCGGGCACGGCTGCAGTCCAGCGGCTGGCCGCTGCGCGCAGCGGCGGCGAGCGCGCCGAGCGTGGTCTTCACCACGGGATGGCCGGGGCAGGCACTGCGGTTGCCGACAAATTCATACGCCTCGCGCAGCGTGCGCAGGCGGCGGCCCTCCCGCGTGCGCAGCGGGCGGTCGAGATCGGCGTCCCAATAGCACTCGGACATGGAAGCTCTCATGTGGCGGATCGAGCATGAAACGCGCCGTCCTGATGAAAGTTCCGCCTGCCGCTGGTCGCCCCGGCACGCCGGCATGAAAAAAGGGCCGGCGTGAGCCGGCCCGCGAAGGGTGCAGGAATGGGAGGTTTCGCGGGTGCCCGGCCCGCCCGTCGCTCAGGCGGTGAGCACCTTCACTTCCTCGCGCAGCCGCCCGCCAAGGGCGGAGACCGCGTCGGAGACCTGCTCGATCTGGCCGGCCGTTCCGCGGATCTGGCCGGAGACACGCGAGACGCCATTAATGCTCTGCGTCACCGATTCATTGGTGACGGTCTGTTCCTCGACCGCGGCGGAGAGGCTGGCGAACACATCGCGCAGCGTGGACACACTCTGGGTGATCTCGCTCACCGCCCGCGCCGCGTCATTGCTGGCCTGCTGCACCGCGCCCACCTGGGTGGTGATCTCCTTGGTGGCATTGGCGGTCTGGAAGGCGAGTTCCTTCACCTCGGAGGCGACCACGGCGAAGCCCTTGCCGGCCTCGCCGACGCGGGCCGCCTCAATGGCGGCATTGAGCGCGAGGAGATTGGTCTGCGAGGCGATGCGCTCGATCATCGCGGAGATGTTGCCGATGCGCTCGATGCTCTCCACCAGGCCCCCGACCAGCCCGTCGGCCGAGGTGGCGCGTTCGGCCGCCTGCGCGGTCATGGTGGTGGCGGTATGGATCTGCTTGCTGACCTCGCCGAAGGACACCGACATCTCGACCGCCGCCGCGGCGACGGAGGCGGACATGTCCTCGCTCTGGCGGGTCAGCTCGTCGAGCTCCGCGCTCGCCGCCTCCATCGCCGTCGAGGACTGGTTCATGTCCTCGATCACCGAGGTCACGCTGGCGGCGACCTTCACCGTATCCGTCACCAGCGCCCAGGTCAGCATCGGCCCGTCATAGCGACCTTCCGGAGTCATCAGTGCCGAGACGCTGAGATTAAGGGTTTCCGGGCCGACCTTGATGCGCGCCGTGTGTGGCAGGCGCGAGGCGTCCGCCAGCATGTGGCGCTGCATTTCCGGCTTCTTGTGGAACACGTCGATGGAGGAGCCGATCAGTTCCGACGCCTTGATCGGCAGATGCTGTTCGATGCGCTTGAGCGTGTCGAGGCTGGTGCGGTTGGCGTAGTCGATGATGAAGCCGTCAAGCGAGCAGGTCATCACATTGATCGGCATCTGGTCGACCATCTGCATCAGCCGCCGGGTCTTGGCCTCGGCGATCTGCGCCGCCGTCTCCACGCTCCACATCACCTGGAGATGGACGCACGCGCCGCGCGGATTGCGCAGCGGCGTAAGCGCGAAGCGCAGCACCTCGCCGCCGATCCGGACATCGGTCTGGAACGGCTGGAGATTCCCGCGCGCCGAGCGGGCGTCGCCCGAACCGAGGGTGAGCGTGAACAGGGCGAGCGAGGCGCCGACGAGTTCCTCGGGCGCCTTGGGCAGCGCCGGCCGGATCGTCGCGTAGAGCGCCCGCGAGCGCGCATTGGCGTAGTCGATCGCCCCGGTCTCGGGGTCGCACATCAGGATCGCGGCCGGAAGGTCGTCCAGCAAGGCGGGGTCGAAGGCGCGCGCCGTGGAACGACGCTTGAGGGAATAGAGCGAGGCAGGGCTCATGCCGATCTCCGGTCGGGACATTAGGCCGGTCCGGCACCATCGGACGGCGCTTCTTGCTAGCCGCCGGAGCTTGCCTCAGGCTCGCTCGGAGCCTCGGACCGGGCGCCCTCGGCCGGGGCTTCCGGCGGCACTTCCGGCAGGGTGATGGTGAACAGCGCCCCTTCCCCCGCATTGGCGACGCTGAGCGTGCCGCCATATTCGCGAATGATGCCGAAGCTGACGGAAAGGCCGAGGCCGGTGCCCTGCCCCGACGGCTTGGCGGTGAAGAAGGGCTGGAAGATCTTGCCGATGACGCCAGCGGGAATGCCGCCGCCATTGTCGCTCACGGTGACGATAACCCAGCGCTGCCCCTCCGCCTCGCGCCGTCCGGTGACGATGGCGATGCGTCCGCCAAGGTCCGGCTCCTCCTGCCGCCGCGCGCGGATGGCGTCGCGCGCATTGAGCACGAGATTGATCAGCACCTGTTCAAGCTGCTCCTGCCGGCAGGGCACCCGCGCCGCGCCGGCACCGGCGGTAAAGCTGAGCTCGATCCCGTCGAGCCGGATTTCGGTGCCGAGCACCTGCAGCGTGCCTTCGACCGCCGTCTCCGCGGTGGAAGGGTCGATGGTGAGCGCGTCCTTGCGGCCGAAAATCCGCATATGGTCGATGATCGCCTTCATGCGCTCGACCTGCCGCACGATGCGGGCGAGCTTTTCGCCGGTGTGCTCGGCCGGCAGGCCGTTGCGCA
The DNA here is from genome assembly GCF_041415945.1 of Ancylobacter sp. IITR112. Lineage (NCBI taxonomy): Bacteria > Pseudomonadati > Pseudomonadota > Alphaproteobacteria > Hyphomicrobiales > Xanthobacteraceae > Ancylobacter > Ancylobacter sp. IITR112. The sequence continues at coordinate 3,245,948 of NZ_JBGCUS010000001.1, forward strand.
GGCCCATGATGGCATTGCTCGCCGCCAGCCGGATGACGCCGAGCGGCTGGTTGATCTCATGGGCAAGACCCGTGACCAGTTCACCCAAAGCGGCCATTTTCGACATCTGGTAGAGCTTGTTCTCCTCCATCCGCTTGGCGGTTTCGTCCAGCGCGAACACCACGGCCGGCGCGGTGGCCGCACTGCCGCGCCCCTCGCCGCTGGGACGCAGGCGGGTCAGCACCAGCCCCACCTCGAAGGTCTCGCCCTCGCCGGAGAAATGCTCCATGGCGACGGAGGAGTCGGTGTCGTCCTGCAGCCGGGCGAGGAAATCGGGCGCTTCCACCCGCTCGGCGATCAGCCGGGGCAGCAGCTCGTCGGTCGGTTCGCCGATGCGCATCGCCCGGCCGTTCTCGACATGAAGGACATGAATGCCCGGCACCCGGCTGATCGCCTGCAGCACCTGCGCCTCGCGCTGCTGGGCGTCGGCCTTCAGTTCACGCTCGCGATAGGCACGCTCCAGCCGCGAATGGCGCACGGCGAACAAGGCCAGCGCCGCGAGGGTGAAGCCGAGCCCGCCGCCAATGCCCCAGATCGCCGTGTGGAAATCGTGCGACTCGTCGAGGATCGCACTGCGGTCGGCCGCCACCACCACCAGAAAGGGATAGCGCTCCGAATGCATGGAATAGCCGATCCGGTGCACATCGTCCCAGGCGATGCCCTCATAGGGACCGTCCATGTGGTCGGCCAGGATGGCGAGGCCGGGAAGCAGCGTGGCCGCGTCCATCCCATCCATCTGCCGTGCCGCCGGCACGCTCGCCCGCACCACCCCGTCAAAGCCGATCAGGGCGATCAGCCCCTCCCCCTCGGGCAGCAGCTTCTCGTAGAACTCGATGAAATCGGAAATCTGGTAGGAGGCGGCGATGATGCCGCGCAGTTTGCCGTCCGGTGCGCGGATGGCGCGGGTGAACTGGATCGACCATTTCCCGCTGATCCGCCCCTTCACCGGCCTGCTGACGAAGATGTCGCGCTCGGTGGGGTCGTCGTTCAGATGCACGCGAATATGTTCGCGGTCGGCCAGCGACACGCTATTGCCCGGTGGCAGGAGATTGCTCGCCACCACGTCGCCTTTCGGGTCGACATAGGTGATCTGGATCACCGAGGCCGGCAGCCGCGCGGTCAGCAGGCGGTGGTAGATTTCGTCCGGCGAGGTGGCATCGGGCAGATCGGAAAAACCGTCGAGAAAGGACTCGATCGATTCCACCGTGCGGTCGAGATGCGAGGTCAGCGCCAGTGCCAGCTTGCGCGAGGCGGCCACCGCCACCTCGTCCTCATGCTGCTCGTGCAGCTTGATGGTCAGGAACGCCACCGAGCCCGGCACCAGCAGCGCCAGCAGCAGCAGCAAGAGGAACAGCAGCCGCGTGGACGCCCCCTTCCATAACGGCGCGGCGGCGGGTTTGGGCGCCGGATCGGCGGAAGCCTCGGGCGGCGGCGCCATCGGTGCCGCCTGCGTTGTGGAATCTGACGTCATCGCCGCCGTATCGAAAAGGGCATGATCGCCGCCGCCTCATTCCGGGCCGATGTCCGTGAGGGCAGGCACGCGGCACCTCGACGCTCATGGCCGTTCATTATGTCGTAGTCTCGCTGATCCATGGATGCAATCAAGCGCAGGAATTGCCGCCCGCCGCTACCGCTGCGGGCGTAGAGGACTGCAGACCCTCACGAATTCGCTCCGCGCCAGCGGATTTCCCGGCGAGACGGCAGCTTTCCAGCGCAATTCGGTCCAAAATGGAGCGATCTTCGCCCTTTCGCCGCCGAAATGGCAGTAATTGGACAGGCTTGGTGCCGGGGCGCATGCAATCCTGAGGGTACCCGCTGCGGGCGCGCGGACGCGGCTTCCGAGCACTGTTTCCATTGGAGCGAATGATGGTGATCAGATTGGTCGGCGCACTGCTACTGGCGCTGGTGGCCTGGACGGCGCCGGACTCCGCGCGCGCGCAGGATCTGACGCTGCGCTGGCTCGGCAGCGACGGCAAGGTGGCGCTGGAGAAGACGTTAAACCTGGCCCAGCTCGACGCGCTCCCCCAGGTGACCATCGACACCGGGACGCCGTGGACCCAGAACGTGCAGCGTTTCACCGGCCCGTCGCTCGGCGTGCTGGCCGCTCTGGGCGGGCGGCCGGTGCGCGAGGCCAAGGTCATGGCGCTGAACGACTATGTCGCTCCCATCCCCGCCGAGGACTGGAAGGAGCATGGCGCCATCCTGACCACGCGGATCGACGGCCAGACCATGCGGATACGCGAGAAAGGTCCGTTCTGGGTCATGTACCCCATCGATTCCGACCCGGTCCTGCGCCAGCAATATTACCAGTCGCGCATGGTCTGGCAGGTGAAATCCATTGATTTCATCGCGCAATAGAGGAACTCTCGGCTTTCTCAAGCTGGGCCTCGTCGCCGCCTCGGTCGCGCTCTTTCTCGCGACCGCGCTGGTTTATGTCTCGCAGACTCGCCAGTACGCCTTTCTCACCGCGACGATCCGCTCCTCCGGCTGGGTGGCCTATCAGGCGCAACTGGAATTCGTGAAGACGCAGGCCGAATTCGCCAAGCTCGCCATCGTGCCGAGCGCTCTGGGTATGGACAAGCTGATGCTGCGGCTGGAACTCCTGCGCTCGCGCCTGCCGCTCCTCTACGATTCCGACGAGGGGCGTGTGCTCAGCGATATCGTCGACACGCGCGGGCCGACGCAGATCTTCGAAGCCCGGCTCGACCACATCATCGAGGCGGTGGAAAAGCTCGACCCCGAAGACGGCGGGACCGCCCGAGTCCTGAAGAAGCTGAGCGACGAGCTGGAGCCGCTGGGCGAAGCGCTGCAGACCATCCTGATGCAGTCGGTGGCCTATAATCAGGAAGTCTTCCAGCGCGAACGGGCGCTGGCGCAGCGGCCGGGGGCGCTGCCGCTGACCATGCTGTTCGTCAGCGGCGCCTGCCTTGCCGCCGTGCTGATCCTGCAGTCCCGCCGCGACCGGCTCCGGCTCAACGAGGTGCGGGAGGCGCAGGCGGGGATGGCGGCGATGGAGGAGAATCTGCGCGCCGTCATTCAGGCGGTGCCGGCCTGCGTGGTGGTGATCGACCCCGACACCGACCATGTCAATTTCTGCAACCCGTCCGCCGCCGCCCTCGTCTCGCAATCCCTCGACGATCCCGCCTGGCCGCGCTTCGTCAAGGCGGTGCGCGAGGCGGCCGGGGAACCCAGCACCCGCCGCTGGGGCGCGCTGAGCATGGGCTATGCCCGTGCTCCGGGCGATATCATTTCGCTGCGCGGGCAGGTCGGCACCGTGCTGTGGGAGCGGCGCCAGCAGCAGCTCATCGTGCTCGTCGACACCTCGCAGGTGCGCAATGCGGAACTGCAGGTCATGCAGGCGGCCAAGCTGGCGACGCTGGGCGAGATGGCGACCGCCATCGCCCATGAGCTGAACCAGCCTCTGGCGGTGATCAAGATGGCGGTGACCAATGCCCGCCGCCTTCTCGACCCGCTGCCCGGGGGCGAGCCGGTGGTCGCCAAGCTGGAGCGCATTTCCGCCCAGGTCGACCGCGCCAAGCGCATCACCGATCAGGTCCGGCGCTATGGCCGCATGCCGACCGAGCAGCTTCTGCCCTTCTCGCTGCGCCACGCCGTGGAACTCGCCGCCGGCTTTGTCGCCGAGCAGTTCCGCGCCGCCAATGTAAGGCTCTCCGTCGAGGCGGACGTTCCGGCCGAACTGCTGGTCTATGGCGAGCAGACCATGTTCGAGCAGGTCATCGTCAATATACTGGTCAACGCCCGCGACGCCTTCGAGGAGCGCGAGGAGCGCGAGTCGGCGCCGGCCCGCGCGGCGAGGGAGGATGGCGGTCCCGGCCCCGAACCCGGCCATCGCGCCGTTCAGGTGTCGATCGGGCTGGAAAAGGATCATGCGGTGGTCTCGGTGCAGGATAATGCGGGCGGCGTGCCTGCCGACATGCTGGAACGCCTGTTCGAGCCCTTCGCCACCAACAAGTCGACCGAAAAGGGGACCGGCCTCGGCCTGTCGCTCGCCCGCAGCGTGGTCCGCGACATGAACGGCAGCATCGTGGCCGAGAATGTGGGCGCCGGCGCGCGCTTCACCATCACCGTGCCGGCCTCGCTCTCCAAGACCGCGCGGGATGCGGCATGAACCCGGCGCGCACCCTGCTGATCTGCGATGACGAGGAAGAGCTGGCGCATGAGCTCGGCGAGTTTTTCGCCTCGCTCGGCTGGTGCGTCGAGCTGTCGGTCACGGCGGAGGACGCCATCGCGCATCTGCGCTGCGGATTGGCGCCGCAGGTGCTGATCACCGATCTGCGCATCGGCGCCATTGACGGGCGGCAGGTCGTGGCCGAGGCGCGCGCCCTGCCGGCGGCGATCCGCCCGGCGCTGGTCATCATCATCACCGGCCATGTCATGCACAATGTGACGGCGGCCGACTTCGACAGCGACTTCCTTTACGTCAAGCCCATCGACCCGAACGACCTGCTGGACGATATCAACAGTTTCCTCGCCCGTCGGGCGGTGCTCCCGTCGCAGGGACAGCATCCGCCGGATTAAGGCGTTTAGATACCGGACTTGTTTACCTGAGTACCTGCACGGGGATTTGTCATTTCCCAAAGACGGGCCGGCATCGCTATCTTATGGGTTGCGGTGGTGGCTGGGCGTGACATTCTTTCGCCTTGATCCGACTTGTGGCGGTGTGATGGTGGGTGAAACTGGGGTGGAGTCGGAACTGCCGCGCGTCCTGCTCGTCGATGACGATCCCGACGTGCTGATCGAGCTGAGCGAAGGGCTGGCGATGCTCGGCCTGCCGAGCCTCACCGCCAACACGCCGGTGGAAGCGATTGACCTCGTGCAGCGCCACGAACAGTTGCAGGTGGTGGTGACCGACCTGCAAATGCCGCGCATCGACGGCATCGAGCTGCTGCAGAAGCTCGCCCTGATGGGCCGCAAACGGCCGCTGGCGACCATCATCATCACCGGCCATGCCTCGCTGGACCGGGCGGTGGGCGCGCTACGCCTCAATGCGGTGGATTTCCTGCAGAAGCCGCTGCTGCCGGAAGAAGTGGCGCAGGCGGTGCGGCGGGCCTTCTCGCTGGTCGAGGACAGCACGCGCCCGGCGAACGGGCCGGTGGCGGCCCCGGGGGCGGAGAAGCCGGTCGCCCGCCCGAACTACCTCAAGACGCTGGTCGCCGCCCGCGCCGACCGCGACGCGATCTTCCAGTCCGACCTGTTCTCGGACCCGGCCTGGGACATGCTGCTGGACCTCGCGGTGGCGGAAGCGTCCGGCCGGCCGATTTCCGTGACCAGCCTGTGCATCGCCTCCGGCGCGCCGACGACGACGGCACTGCGGCGGATCGACGAATTGCGCGAGGCGGGGCTGATCGAGCGCCGCCCGGACCCGGCCGATCGCCGGCGGATCATCGTCGAATTGACCGAGAGCGGGCGCCAGCGGATGGAAACCTTCGTCAAGCGCCAGGCGGAACGGCTAGGGCTGCCGCTCGACTGAGCCGGCAGCCCGCTGGCGCCGGTATCGGCCGCCAGTATTCGGTGGTGCGTGGTCGCGCCGGGCTTCAGCCGACGAACTGGTAGCCGAGATAGCGCTTGGCGTCGATCACGTCATAGCCGAGCTTCATGCGCAGCTTCTTGCGCAGCTTGCTCATATGGCCCTCGACCACGCTTTCGTCGACATCGTCGTTGAAGATGCCGTAAATGGTGTTGAAGATCTGGGTCTTCGTCACCCGCCGGCGGGCGTTCTTGACCAGATATTCCAGCATATGGCGCTCGCGGCGCGGCAGCGGCAGCGGGGCGCCGTCGATTTCGGGATCGCGGCCGTCAAAAAACACCTTGAGCCGGTCCTCGCGGGCAGCGGCCGGGGCCGCATTGGCGTTGACGCGGCGCCAGATGGCATCGGTGCGCGCCACGATCTCGCGGACATGCACGGGCTTGCGCACCACATCGTCAATGCCGGCGGTGAACAGTTCCAGCGTCTGCGCCAGGCTCTTCTGGTCGCTCAGCGCCAGGATCGGCGCGGTGCTGTGCGAGCGGATCATTTCGGGATAGGTCGGGCGGCGGTCGAAATCGCCGAGCAGAAAGCCCTCCACTGCCGCGATATCATTGTCCGACGCGCTCTCGATCCAGCCCTTGAACTCGTCTTCAGTGACGCCAAAGCTGGAGAAACCCTCACGCGAAAAGCTGGAAACATAACTGTCGGCAACAACAGACCGATCATCGACGATGACATACATGATTCAACTCCCCTGACCTTGAACCTGCAGTCATGCAACGAGTTTATTGCTGCCTGCGCGTGTCCTTGGTCAAAGGACTATTTTGGTAAATAACTCCGCTCAAGCCGAGTTGCTTCAGGGTTGGAGGGTGTTTCACTCCATTCTGGCGGGTAGTTCCCGCGCGCCGGCGCAGCGGGCAACGGCAAAGGCGCCCCCCGGGAGACCCGAGGAGCGCGGAATGGGCCGGTTGTGCAGGCGCCAGCCGGCGACCGCTCAGCCTTCGAACACCGTCTCGATCTTGCTCTTCAGCGTCTGGGCGTTGAAGGGCTTGACGATGTAATTGTTCACCCCGGCCTTCTTGGCGGCGATGACGTTTTCCGACTTCGCCTCGGCCGTGACCATGATGAAGGGCAGCGCGTTGAGGTCGCTGTCGTCGCGCACCTGCTTCAGCAGTTCGTAGCCCGTCATCGGTTCCATGTTCCAGTCGGAGATGACAAGCCCGTATTGCCGCTCCTTCAGCTTGGAGAGGGCTTCGACGCCATCGGAGGCCTCGTCCACGTCCTCAAAGCCGATCTGCTTCAGCAGGTTGCGAATGATGCGGACCATGGTCTTGTAATCGTCGACTACAAGAACCGGCATCGACAAATCCACGGCCATAAAGCGCTCCGTCCCTCAGCTAGTAAGATCCACGGGACAGCCACGCGCCGCCCTTTCCTAGGCTCATGTTCTGAATTGCAATGCTTGCGCGAAGCTTGCAGAGCCAAACCTAGGGTTATTCTCAGAAGTTTGGCTTTGAACTATAAGAAAACATCGAACACTTGCGAGAGCATTGGAGATTATACATGTCGTCAGCGCGGCGGCCGTTCCGGATTGAAGCCAATGAACGACACCAGGGGACTGGTGAGAAGCAGACCACCGGCGCGGCGACGATGCAGGGTTCCGTCTCCGCCCAGATCGGCCGCGTGCTCGAAGAACTGCACGAGTTGCGCGGCGTGATCGCGCGCTTCGACCGCCGCTGCCCGGAGGCGGACCCCGAATGCTCCCGCCATGCCATGCTCATGGATGTGGAAACCATCCGCCAGGCGATCGACAACACCAAGAACGAACTCGCCACGCTGCAGGCGGGCGGCGCCAAGGGCGCCCGCTTCAACCGTGCCACCGACGAGCTCGACGCTGTCGTCGCCGACACCGAGGCGGCGACCGAGGACATCCTGCAGATGGCCGAGAATATCGACGGCGCGGCGATCTCGCTGGTCGCCGAGCTGGAAGGCAGCCACAAGATGCTGGCGCAGGCGATCCACAGCTACGCCACCCGCATCTTCGAGGCCTGCAATTTCCAGGACATTAGCGGCCAGCGCATCCGCAAGGTGGTCGACCTTATGGTGTTCATCGAGGAACGGGTCGAGCGCATGTCCAACATCTGGGGCGGGCAGGAAGAAGTGGCGCGTATCGCCGAAACCATCGCCCCCGAGCGCACCGGCGACGAGGCCCTGCTCAACGGGCCGGCGCTCGCCGACGACGCAAACGTCGTCTCGCAGGACGATATCGACTCGCTCTTCGCCTGAGATCAGGCGCAGAAGGCCCGCGACTGGGCGGTCCAGCTCCCGAAGCCGGACCGCACCAGATTGCGGATGACGGCGCAGACATAGCGTTTCTGCGCCGGATCATTGTTCGGCCCGGCATTGTAGCGGGCCGCCGCCATCGTCCAGTTGCCATGGCGCTGCCGCAGCTCTGCGAGAAAGCGGGCGGCATAGTCGACATTCCGCTCGGGATCGAACATCTCCGCTACCGAGCCGAACTGGTCGCCATGCCAGCGATGATTGATCTGCATGCAGCCGAGATCGACCAGCGTCACGCCCCGCGCGTTGAACTCCGCCAGCTTGCGCGCGCCATCGGCGACGCTGGTGGCGACGAGGCTCTTGCCCGCCGCATTCATCGCCAGAGGCTGAAGCGTTCCGCCGCCGCCGGTTTCGGTCATCCCCACCGCGTAGAGAATGGCCAGCGGCACGCCGTGCCTGGCCGAGGCGCGCGCCATCGCCGCCTCGCAGACGCCGAGCCGCGCACCCGCCGTCTGGGCGGCAGCCTTCGGGCCGGTAGCCTCCGGGGCCGCGCCGTTCGAAGCGGCGGCGAGGTCAGAGGCGCTGATCAGCAGCGCCGCCATCAGCAGCGCCAAATGCCGCTTCGTCATCCTGTCGTCTCCTTCTGCGCGGATCGGAACCGCCCGGATTGCCGTCGCGGGATCCCTCCCCATCCCGGCGCTCCCATTCGGCGGGCGCAAAGCTGTCGTCACCGGTGAGCCGTGCCGGCTGGCCGGTCTGGCTGATGGTGAGGTCGAGCGGGCCAGCATCGGCCTCGGCCAGCGTGGCGAGAAGACCGGCGCGGTCCTGCTCCAGCAGCCGCGCCGTCTCCGCCCGCGCGGCATGAACATGGATCTCCAACCCGTTACGCCCGGTGCGCAGGCGCACCGTGACCAGGCCGAGTTCCAGCGGGCGCAACTGGATTTCCAGCACCCGCACCGGACCGCGCGCCGGCGCAACATCGCCGGCCATGCCCGCCGCCGGCGCACCCTGCGCCCGCACGGCTTCCGCGAGGGCGGCGCCGAGCTGTACGGCGGGGGACGGAGCGGCGCCCGGCAGCGACGGCGCCATGAGGGGAACCGCAGGTGCGGGCGTGGCGGGCGGGGCGATCGCGGTGTCGGCTGTCGCCGGCGCCGCCTCGCGGACCTCCATCCGCGCTCTCGCGGGTGCCGCCACCGGGAACGCAGCGCGGTCTCTAGGGAGGGGCGCCTCCTCGCTCGGCACCGCACGCTCCGCCAGGTGCGGACGGGGCGGGACGGCCGGCGCCGCGCGCGGCGTCTCGCGCAGAGGCGGCAGGGGAGCGCCGAGAGTGACGGGAGCGTCGGGCGCCGCGCTCTGCATCGGGACCGCTGCCGCCTCGGTGCCCGCGTCGGTCCCCGGCCCGGCTGTCGCAACCGCCGGCGCAGCCGGCACCGGCGCCGCAGCGGCGCGGGCGGCAGAGGGCGGCGTGGGGCCCGCCGCCGCGACCTCCCGGTCAAGGACCGGCGCGAAATGCGTCTCGCACAGCACGACCTTGGCGGCGAGCGGCGTATCGTCAGCCACCGCGTCGTCCGGCATCGCCGCCAAAGCGAGAGGTGTTGCCGGGTGCTCCGCCTCTTCCGGAATGTCCGACGGCGCGGACATCGGGGCGGGGGGCGGCGTCAGCGGCGCCAGCAAGGCCGACGGCAGCGCGGCCGGCAGCGGTGCCGGCGTGCCGGGTGCCACCTCCGGTTCCGGCGCCGCCGGATCGGCCTTGTCGGTCTCATGAGATGTTTCGTGGCGGGGCCATGTCTGCACCACCGGGGGCGTCTGCACCACCGGGGGCGTCTGCACCACCGGGGGCGTCTGCACCCCCGGCAGCGGCTCCGCCTGCATCGGTGTCTTGCCCGGAAGTCCCGAGGTCGCGGCAGCGGCGCCCTGGCTGGCCGACGCCGGCACGGAAGCGGCAGCCGGCGACCGGGGCGCCGCCCGCTCCGGCACCACCGGACCGGCCGGCATGGCACCCGCCCTGCCCGCGTCGACGGGAGGCTGTTCGGAGGCAGCCTGGTCCGGCGCGACAGACGCCGCCTCCCTGTTGTCAGTCGATGCCGGCCGCGCGGCGACGGGCGCGGGAGCCGCCGTCCCGGCGTCCGCGAGGGCGGCGCGCGCCGCTATCGGTAGCCCGGCGGTGGTGGGGCGGGAGGTTGGCGCGGCAACCGGCATCGGCCCGGCCGGCATGTCCGGGCCGTCACCGGCCGGGTGAACCGCCGCCGTGTGCGCGGGCCGCGCCTCGCCCTCCGGCATCGCCGCCGCGAGCCTGGTCGGCACGGGCGTCAGGGCCGTCGTCGGCGCCGGCAACGGCGACGGAACGGGGGCGGGCGAACGGGCGGCCACCGGCGCCGTCTCCGCCGCCGGGCGCAGCGAGCGGGCGAGCAGGGCGTCAAGGTCCAGCGCGCCCGGCGCCTGTTCCGGTTCGGCGGCGGCATGGGTCACGGCCGGCATCGCTTCGTCGGCCGGCGGCGCCTCCGTCGGGGCCGGTCCCGCCGGCACGGTGAGGGGACGCGCCGGACCGGCTTCCGGGGCCTCGGCGGTGCCGGCTGTGCCGGCGGAAGGCGGGATGCCCTCTGCGGGCGGCCGGCCGTCCAGCTCGGCGAGAAGGGCGGTGAACGCCGCGCCGTCGCCGCCGCGTTCGGAACGGCCAGGCAATTCCTCGCCGGCGCCGAGGGGGGAGCGGGAGGCGTTGAGGGGAAAAGGGATCATAGCGGCGCCTCTCCCAGCGCTTTGTCGGCGGCGTCAAGCGCGGCGCGGGCGGTGGCGAGAATGGCGGGGGGAGGCGCGTCCTTGCCGCCCTGACCCACAGCCGGGGGCGCGGCGGCGTCGGCATCGGGCGACTCGGCATCGGGCGGCGCGGCATCGGGGGGCGCGGCCGCTTCTTCCGGCGGTACATTGACGGCATCGTCGATCGAGGTGGCGACCGCCTCCGCCGCCCCCAGCAGCCGCGCATCCTCGCTGCCGAAACGCTCGCGGGCGACGCTTGCGAGTTCCGCCCGCGCCTCGTCGAAGCGGCCGGGCGTGGCCACCGTCGCCGCGGCGCGGTAGAGCGTGGCGCGGTCGGCTTCCAGGCTGCCGATCACCGCGCCCTTGAGCACCAGTTCGGCCGCCAGCGACGCCGCCGTGGTCTTGCCCTGCGCCAGCGCCGCCTGCGCGATCAGCAGCGCGACTTGCCGGCGGCTCTCCGGTTCGAGCGGGGCCAGCAGGGCGTGGACATGGTGAAAATCCTCGGCACTGTCGATGAAGCTCATCCGTGTCAGCGCGGCGGCGAAACGCTGGCGGAAATTGCCGGCATAGACGGAATGACGGTAGCGGGCGAGATAGGTCGCGGTGAGCCGCTCGAACGTGTCGAGTTCGTTGGCCTGAGCGGCGATGAAGATCTCGCGGCGCAGTGCCGCCTCCTCCACCAGCGTGCCCGGCGCCATCAGCCGCGCACGCCCCAGCAGCACCGCCGCCCGGGCGGGATCGCGGCGCACCCACAGCGCCGCCTGCGCCAATGCCACCTGGCCGGCGAGGCTGTCGGGCAGGTCGCGCGCCTCGATTTCGCCGAGCTGCTTCAGTGCCTCCGGTTCACGGCCTTCGAGATAGGCCAGCGTGCCGCGCAGCAGCCTTTCGTCGATGGCGGGCGTGGCGCCCTTGCCGAGCACCGCGCGCAGCCCGCCCGGCCCGCCGCCGCTCAGCGCGAAGATGATCAGCGCCCGGGCATTTTGCGGGTCGTTCCAGGCCGAGGCATCGGCGGCGCGGAACGCGGCGTCGATCCGGGCGATCAGCGCATTCTGCGCCGCCAGGGCATCGGGCTCGCCGGTCGCCATCCGGTCCTGCAGCCGCTGGAGGTCGCGCACATCGCGAAAGAGCGGCGGCGCCGGCGGGGCGGCGGGCTCGCTCGCAGCAGCCGGCTCGTCCTTGGCGGCGCCCCCCGGCGCGCTCACCTCCGAGGCCTGCGCCGAGGAGAATACCGCCGGCAGACGCAGCAGGCCGGGCGCTTCGGGGATGGCTTCCGCGAGGAGCGGCTCGGTCGCCTCGGCCGAAGGCTCGTCACCAGCATCTGTGGAGCCGGCGGTCTGCGCCGGTTCGGCAGCGACCGACGGCTCGGCGATGTCGGAGGACGCGACCTTCCCGGTTGCCTCTGCAACGGCCGATGCCGGCGCCGCGCGCACGGGCGCGGGCGCCGCGCCCAGCGCCGGTGGCGCCGCGCGCATGGAAGCCGGCAGGGCCGGCCCTTCCGTCGCGGCGGCGCCGGCAAAGACGTTGGCGGCGAAGCTCTCCGGCACGAAGGCGAGCGCGAAGCTCGCCCGCGTGAAACTCTCGCCGGCCAGATTTTCCGGCGCGAATTGATCCGGCGCGAAGGCGGGCGGGGCGAGATGCACCGGCAGCGGCGCCTCCGGCGCGGCTTCCGGGGGGGCGGCCGGCATCGGCCCGGCGGCGGCGGGACTGACTGGCGCCGCAGAAACGGGCGCGGCAACGGGTGCAGGGGCGGCTGCCGGCACGGCGAGCGCGGAAGCCGCCAGTGCCGCGCCGGGGGCGAGCGGCCGGGCCGGCGGCAGCGGCACCCGCACGGTCGTCACCCGCACCACGGGCGGAGGTGCCGGGCGCGACGGCGGCAGCGGCACCGCCATGGCACCGGGTGCGACGGCGGGCGAAGCCCCGGGCACCGTGTCGGGAATCGCCGCCGCCGAGGCGTCGGCGTCGACGCCGCGCACCTCGTCCCACGGATCGCCCGCCGCCATGTGGGGCGCAAGCAGAAGGACGGCCAGAAACGTAGCCGGCAACATGATACGATTCATCGGGCGGGCTCCTGCAGCACGATCTCGATGCGCCGGTTCTCCGGCGCGTTCGGGTCCGCCGGGTTCCTCAGATTGCGATCGGCAAAGCCGGCTATCTGCTTGATGCGCCCCTCATCCAGCCCGCCGCGCACCAGCATGTAATGGGTGATGTTGGCGCGGGCGGCGGAGAGCTGCCAATTGTCATAGGTCGAGGAGCGGAAGGGGCGCCCGTCCGTATAGCCGCGGATCACCACATCGCCCGGCCGGTCCTTGAGTGTCTGGGCGATCCGCGCCATGGCGGCGACGATCCGCGCATCCGGCACCGCCGAGCCGATGGGGAACATGGCGAAGTCGATATCGTCGGTCAGGCTGATCACCGTGCCGTCGCCGGTCTTGCGCACCGTGACCTCCGGGCCGGTGGCGCCGCCCATGGCGGCGGCGAGATCGGCCTTGATCTGCTGTTCCAGCGCTTCCATCGGCTTCTGGGCGCCCTCGGGGGCGGCCGGTCCACCGGCGGCGACCGGCTTCGCGCTGGCGCCATCGGCGGTCGCGGGCGCCGCACGGGTGGCGGCGGACACGCCGCCGGCACGGGCGGAATCGGGCGTCGGGCCGCCGGCGGGCGAGCCATCGACACCCTCGACGGCCGGGTTCGGGGTGTCACGCCTGGCCCCCGCATCAGGTCGCTTGCCCTGCGGCGCGCCAATGCCGGCGGTTCCCGGGGCGGTCGCCTGCGCCTTGCGGGTGGAAGTCATCTGCCAATAGACCGGGTCGAACGGGTCGCGCGTGGCGTCGCCGCTGCCCGTGCCGGGCTCGCTGTTGACGCCGATCGGCGCATCGAGCGAGGTCGGCGTGCCCGGGGGCGCATCGGCGATGATCTCGGCAAGCACCGCATAAGGATCCTGGAACAGCGCCGCCTCGCGCGGGCCCTGCTGCACCTCCTCGCCCTTGCCCATGTTCTCGCCGACCGTGTCCTTGAGCGCGGACATCTGCTCGCCATCGTCCGAGGTGCCGACATCCTTGATATCCTCGGGGTCGTTCAGTCCTTTGCGCTCGGTCACGCTGTCGGCGAGGTTCACCGGGTTGAAGTAATTGGCGATCGCCTTGCGCACATCCTTGTCGGTGACGTTGATCAGCCACATGATCAGGAAGAACGCCATCATCGCCGTCATGAAGTCGGCATGGGCGACCTTCCAGGCGCTGGAATGATGCTCGTGCTCCTCGTCATCATGGCGCTTGATGATGATCAGTTCTTGATGCTCGGGGCCCGCCATGGCTGATTACTCCTGCGCCAGGGCGAGGCGCGCGGCCCAGGCCTGCATCTGCGTCTCGAACGTGGTGGCGCCGGCGACGGCGACGAGCTCGCCGCCCGCGCCGGCCTCGAAGCAGACGGGGACGCGCGGATCGAGACGCGCCTGCAGGCTCTCCAGCAGGTCGGCCGGGCCGCTCACGCGCAGCAGCGGCGTCGTGCCATCGGCGAGGGCGCGGGTGATCGCGCTCGCCATGTCGGCAAGCACCCGCTCGCGCAGCGCGGCGGCGAGGAAGGGCGCGATCACCCGGCCGAGGCGGGTGGCGAGATCCTCGCCCAGCCGTTCGAAGCCCTCGGCGAGCGCCTGCGCCAGCGTCGCGCTCTCCGCGTCGGTCCAGGCGCGGCGCGCCTGCGTCAATTGCTCCTGCGCCCGGGCCGCGTCCTCCGCCCGCTGAAGCTCGTAGCGCTCGCGCGCCGCGGCTTCGCCCGCCGCGCGGCCGGCGGCCTCCGCCTCCTGCAGCAGCGCGGAGAGGTCCGGCGCGGGCGGAGCGGCGGGGGCGATCGGCGCGCGGGGGGCGGCCGGCGCGGCGGTGGCAGGCGGCGCGAGGGCGGGCGCCGGCTCGTTCGGGCGGGCCGCCGGCGAGGCCGCCGGGCGCGGCGCCAGGCTGGAATAATCGGGAAGATGGTCGATCAGCGCCCGCATCAGACGCGCGCCTCCTGCTGCAGCCACTGCCGCAGGATGGCGGCGGCCTGCTCCTCATCGAAGTCGATGATCTGCTCCAGCCGCTTCTGCGGCGAACGGTTCATCTTGCTGGTCAGATCCTCGATCAGGCTGACCGGCTCCACCACGCCGGGAGGCATCACCGCCCCGTCCGGCGCCGGCAATTCGCCAAGCGTGCCGGCGGCACCGGCCAGCATCGCGGTCTCGATCATCTCCGCATCCTCCGGCCGGGCGACGATGGCGCGGACGGCGGGGCGCAGGCCGAACCAGATCAGCAGGACGGCGACGATGAGAATGGTGGCGGCGTTCACCAGCGTGCCGGCCTGGCGCATCAGCACTTCCGACCAGGGAAGCGCCGGCACCGGGTCGAGCTCTCCATTGCCCTCGGCGAAGCCGACGGCGGAAACCTTCAGCTTGTCGCCGCGCGCCTTGTCGAAGCCGGAAGCGGCGGCGGCGAGCTGCTCGATCTCATAGATCTGCGTCTCCAGAGGCACGGCGCCCTCGCCCGCCCCCTCCGCCGGCGCCAGCCGGGCCCGGTTCACCAGAATGGCGATGGACAGGTTCTGCACGGTGAAGCCCTCGCGCACCGTCTCGGTGCTGCGCGAGGAAATCTCGAAATTGGTCAGTTCCTCGCGCCGGTTGGTTTCCTCGTTGGAATTGCTGCCGGCATCGCCGCCGCCATTCTGGCCGGGCATGTTCTGCTGCACCGAGGCGGCCGCGTCCTTGGAGCGGTTCTGCGAGGTGCCGGTCTCCTTGACCACGCGCACCGAGCGCTCGGTCTTGGAGGCCGGGTCATAGGTGGTCTCGTTGGTGGTGACGCGGTCGATGTCGAGCCGCGAGGTCACGCTGATCTGGAAATTGTCGATGCCGAGATAGGGGGTGAGCGCGCGGCGGATTTTGGCCTCGGTGTCGCGGTTCATCTGTTCCTGCAGCATCGCCTTCTTGCCGGAGGAGGCATTGGCCGGGTCGTCGCCGGAGGCGAGAATGGCGCCCTCGGTATTGAGCACCGTCACCGCGTCGATCTTCATTCCCGGCAGAGCGGCGGCGACGAGATGGCGGATCGCCTCGGCGGAGGACACGCCCTCGGCATTCTCGGTGCGGATCACCACCGAGGCGGAAGCGTTCTGCTGTTCCTTGCGGAAGGAGGCGCGGTCCGGCAGCACGATATGCACCCGCGCCGCCTTCACCCCCTTCATGGTCTGGATGGTGCGGGCGAGCTCGCCTTCGAGCGCGCGCACCTTCGTCACCTCCTGCATGAAGGAGGTGAGGCCGAGCGAGTTCACGTCGTTGAACAGCTCGTAGCCCGAGCTTGAACTCTGCGGCAGGCCCTTTTCCGCCAGTTGCATGCGCGCGCGCGCCGTGTCGCCCGGGGCGACCAGCACGGCGGTGCCGTCGGCGTTCACGTCGAAGGAGATGCCGCTATCCTTCAGCGCCGCGCCGATGCGGGTCACATCCTCGCGGCTGAGATTGGCATAGAGCGTCTCGGTGGCGGGGCGGCTGAGGTAATAGGCGCCAAGGCCGATGGCCGCGAGCACGGCCAGCCCGATCATGGCGAGCGCGAACAGGCGGCGGGCGCCGAGCTGCCGCAGATTGCTCAGAAGCATGTCGAGCTGCTGGCGTGCGAACATCTGCTCTCCCGCTCCCTAGATGATGCGACGGGCCCATGGCGCGGGCCGCGCGGGCCCCGCCTCCAAGCAGGGCCGTTCCGTCGAGGGGAGAGTGCGTCGGCGAGCTTGCCTGAGCGTTGCGCGCGGCGGCGCGAAAAAAGAAGGCCACGCTTCCGGGAGGAAAAGCGTGGCCAAGGCGCGCCGTGGAACACGGCGGCGGGGTCGGGGAAACCGGGCCGAAGCCCGGGAGCATCAACCGCGGAACAGGCTGAGCACGCTCTGCGAGCTGGAATTGGCGATGCCGAGCGACTGAACGGCGAGCTGCTGCTGGGTCTGCAGCGCCTTCAGGCGGGTCGACTCTTCTTCCATGTTCGCATCGACGAGCGAGCCGATGGCGCGGTTGTTGGCGTCCTGCAACGCCTGGACGAAGTTGGTCTGCGACTCGATACGGCTGGCCGTGGAGCCGAGGCTCGTGGACGCATCCGTAAGGTCGGTCAGGGCGGCATCGACGATCGAGGTGTAGTTCGCGATCTGGTCGAGGTCGCTCTGGCTCGAAGTCAGCTTGGAAATGTCGATATCCATGATCGAGCTGACCGTCGCCTTGCCGTTCGACGTGGCGGCCACGCGGGACTTGTCGAGGATACCGAGGTCATCGGTGCCCGAGGAAGCCAGCGAGTTCTTCAGCGCGAGAACCGCGCCGTCGAGAGCCGTTTTCTTCGTCGTTTCGGCAGTGGTGTAGGCACCATCGCGGGTGTTCTTGGCCGTCGCATAGGCGGTGTCACGGGCGGCAACAGCCGCGGCGTCCATGGCGCTGCCGGCGAAGGTCGTGTCGGCCGTCGAGATGGCGGTATCGTAGGCGGTATCCGCCGTGGTCTTGGCGGTGTCGTAGGCAGTGGCGGCCGTGGTGGCGGCGGTGGAGTAGGTCGCCGACGCCGTGGTCACGGCGGAGTCGACCGCGGAGTGGACGGTGGTGTTCGAATCCAGCAGCTTGAACTTGCTGGTGTCGATGTTGATCGTGTCCACCTGCACCGTGTCGCCGGTGCGGGAGAACGAGGCAACCACCGCCTTGTTGGCATTGTAGTTGGCTTCGCTCGAGTCGACCGACAGCCAGTTGCTGCCGGAAATGACCGTGCTCTTGGCGTTGTTCTTCACCTCTTCGAGCAGGCTGCCGATTTCGGTCTGCAGCTTGGCGCGATCGGCGTCCGGGGACGCGGCGGTGATGAGCTTTTCCTTCACCTTCTGCAGCGCGTTGCGCACGGTATCGAGACCGGTGTTGACGGTATCGACCGAGGACTTGGCGAGGCCGAGCGAGTCCTTCACCGCGCCGAGCGCACCGTTGTCGGAGCGGGTCGTGGTGGCGATGGACCAGTAGGCGGCGTTGTCCGAGGCGGAGTTGACGCGCAGGCCGGTGGAGACGCGGTTGTTCGTCTCGTCGAGCGAAGAGTTGATGGTCCGCAGGGTCTGCAGGGCGACCATGGAGGACGTGTTGGTCATCAGGCTGGTCATAGGAATGTCCCTTGAGTTGATGTGAGTTTTTCACGGGACATACCGGGCTTACACCGGCATGGCAGAGGCGGCATCATGCCTTTGACGATCGGGCTCGGGAGCGCGATCCGAGAGCCGGCCCTGAACGGACCGGCCATCAATCTGCCATGGCGCCACCCTCGCACGGCAAGCTTGCGCGGGGCTTGCATCCGGCGCGGGGAGCCGGGCCGGGGAACACGGCGGGCCGGCGGAAACGCAGGCGGGGCGGCCCGCTCGCGCGCACCGCCCCGCAAGGTCTTCAGGGGAGCCGTCTCAGTAGAAGGAGCGCACCAGCCCGCCCACCAGAAGATTCCAGCCGTCGATCAGGATGAAGAACAGGATCTTGAACGGCAGCGCGATCACCGCCGGCGGCATCATCATCATGCCCATCGACATGACCAGCGTCGCCACGATCATGTCGATGATGAGGAAGGGCAGCATGATGAGGAAGCCGATCTCGAAGCCGCGCCGCAGTTCGGAAATCATGAAGGCGGGGATGAGGATGCGCAGCGGCACCTTGTCGTCCTCCGCCGCCGGCGCCTGGCCATTGGCGGCGGCGAGGTCGGCGAAGGTCTGCAGGTCCTTGGGGCGCACCTGCGACATCATGAAGTCGTGGAACGGCGCCGCAACCCGCGTCAGCGCCTCCTGCTCGCTGATCTGGCCCTCGGTCAGCGGCTGGATGCCCTGCTGCCAGGCCCGGTCGAAGGTGGGGCCCATGACATAGAAGGTCATGAACAGCGACAGCGAGATCAGCACCAGATTGGCCGGCGTCGATTGCAGGCCAAGCCCCGAGCGCAGGAAGGACAGGGCGATGACCAGCCGGGTGAAGCTGGTCACGGTGATGAGCAGCCCGGGCGCCACCGACAGCACGGTGAGCAGGGCGATCATCTGCACGATGCGCCCGCTCGCCGCCCCGCCGCCGGAACTCTGCAACAGGTCGGTCAGGGCCGGCACGGACTGGGCGAAGGCCGGCGCGGCGAGAAGGCCGCTGGCGAGCAGGCCGCCGACGGCGAGGCCGGCGACAGCAAGGCGACGGGCGAACACGCTCATTGCACCACCATCGTCTCGATGATGAGTTCGTCCACCTTGCCCTCGGTGCGCAGCTTGGCGCGCTCGTTCAGATCCTCGCGCAGATGCAGCAGCCCGCTCGGCCCTTCAAGCTGGCTGAGCGAGAGGGTGCGCAGATAGCCCATGATGTCGTCGCGAATCTGCGCGACGGCGATCTTCGGATCGGCCAGCGCATCCTTCTTGAAGATGATCGCCGCCTCGATGCGCACGAAGGTCTGCGAGGGCGCGGCGAGATTGGAGACGATCGCCTTCATCGGCTCCATCACCACATCGGTGCCGGCATATTTCAACGGCGGCGCGTCCGGCTCGGGCGGCTTTTCCTTCGCCTTCTCGCTCACCGTCTTCTCGACGCTGGAGGCGAGTTGCATGCCGAGACCTGCCCCGCCGCCGGCGGCGAGCAAAGTGAGGATGGCGAGCGGCACGATCAGCCCGCCGCCGCTCTTCTTGTCGTCGCCCTTGCCGGCGGGCGCTGCTTTGGAAGCCATGGCCGCCCCCTCAGAACGGCGCCACGACATCATAGATGCGCTGGCCCCAGGCGGGCTGCTGCACATCCATGAGCCGGCCGCGTCCGCCATAGGAGATGCGGGCCTCGGCGATCTTGTCGTAGGAGATGAGGTTGCGGCCGGAAATATCGAGCGGGTTGACCATGCCGGCGACGTTGAGCACCCGCACCTCGTAATTGACGAGGATTTCCTGCGAGCCGCTGATCATCAGATTGCCATTGGGCAGCACATCGGTGACGACGGCCGCGACCTGGACCTGCAGCCTTTCGGAGCGGTCGATCGAGCCCTTGCCCTTGGCGGCGGTGTCGGAATTCATGGTGAGACTACCCGTGGCGGAGCCATAGGCGCCGCTCCAGCCATAGCCCTCGGCGCCAGCGTCGATATCGAGCCCGGCCTGCTGCGCCGATTTGCGCGACCGGTCGGTCTGGTTGTCGAACTGCGCCATGTCGTTCATGGCGATGCTCACCGTCACCACGTCGCCGACCTTGCTGGCGCGGATGCTGCGATAGATGCTCTGCGTGCCCTGGTCCCAGGTCGAGGCGAAGCTGCGCTTCGGCGGCGCCGGGAAGGTCATCGGGATCGGGTCGGTCGGCTGGTTGATGCCATAGCCGACCGGGGTGAGGCTGGGCCCGAAGGCCAGGCTGTCATAGGTCTTCTGGCAGCCCCCCAGGGCCAGCGCGAACAGCGGCGCCATGAGCGGCAGGGTCAGGCGGGTGCGGGTGCGTGTCACGATGATTTTCCATCCGCGGGCGGCGGGCGCTTGGCGATTCCGACCATCACGCCGGTGAGACGGGCGGCGCGGGCCGGCTCCATCTCGTTGAGGATGGCGCTGGCGACGCGGGGGTTGAGCTTGGCGAGGATGGCGGCGGCGGGGTCGTCGCCCATGATGGTGAGCTGCGCGGCGGCGGCATCCGGGCGCATCTGCGAGATCACCGCGATCACCGCCGCATCCGCCTTGTTGAGGAAATCCTCGCGCCGGGTCAGCCATTGCTCGAATTCGGCGCGCTTGGCTTCCAGCTTGGCGATACGCCCTTCGATCTCCTTCTCCAGCGCGTCGAGCGCCGCCTTCTGGCGGGCGAAGCGGGCATCGCGCACCGCATCCACCATCGCCTCGCAATACTGGTCGGCATTGTCGCCCTTGGGCGCGGGCGGAGCGGGGCGCGAGGCCATCGGGGCCGCGGCGGTCGGGTCAGGGGCGGGAGCCGTTTCGGCGCGAAGGCTCAGCGCGCCGAGAAAGCTGGTGCCGAGGGCGAGCGCGACGATGACGAAGGCCTTGACCGTGCCGGCGTCCCGGTCGCGGCGGGGCGCTGGCAGGTGGCGGCGGGGCGCCGGCCAGCCATCCTCGTCTTCAGTGTCCTCCTCCCTGTCCCGCTCGCTGTCGCGGGCGGCGAAGCAGAGGGCGGCGGAAAGCAGGCCGAGCAGCCCCCCCACCACCAGGGCGGCCAGATGCGAGAGGACCAGTATCATGCTCATGCGGGAACTCCCGGCCGATGCGCCCTGCGGCGCTTACTGGATGACCAGCTCGGCTTGCAGGGCGCCGGCTGTCTTGATCGCCTGAAGGACGGAGATGATGTCCGTCGGCCTCATTCCCATACGGTTCAGACCTTGCACGAGGGTGTCGAGATCGGGCCCCCGCACCACGCTGAGATAGCCGCCATCCTGCTCGACCTGGACCTCGGTGTTCGGCACCACCACCGTCTCGCCATAGGAGAAGGGCGCGGGCTGCGAGACCTGCGGCGTCTCGGTGACGCGGACGGTGAGATTTCCCTGGGTGACGGCGACGGTGGAGATCTTCACGTTGCGCCCGATCACCACCGTGCCGGAGCGCTGGTCGATGACGACGCGGGCGGGCGCGTCCGTCTGCACCGCGAGATCGCCGACCATGGCGAGGAATCGGGCGGCACCGATGCGCGGCGGCCGCTGCACCACCACGGAGCGCTGGTCGCGCGCCATCGCGGTCGGGCGGACCGGGCCGCCGATCTTGCCATTGTCCGTCACCTGGGTGCCGAAGCGCGCATTGATGGCGTCGGCCACACGCGCGGCGGTGGAGAAATCGGGATTGTTCAGTTCCAGCACGAAGTGCGGCAGGTCGGCCAGTTCCCCCGGCGCCGGCTTTTCCACCAGCGCGCCATTGGGGATGCGCGCGGCGGTGGGCACGCCCTGGGTCACGCTTTCCGCCTCGCCGGCGGCGACATAGCCGGTGACGGCGAGCTGGCCCTGCGCCACCGCATAGGTCTGGCCGTCGGCGCTGTTCAGCGGCGTGATCAGCAGCGTGCCGCCCTTGAGCGAGGTCGCGTCGCCGAGCGAGGCGACATTCACGTCGATCCGTCCGCCGACCCCGGCGAAGGAGGGCAGATTGGCGGTCACCGCCACCGCCGCGACATTGCGCGAGCGCAGCGGCACGCCGCGCGTGCTGATGCCCAGCCGGTCGAGCATGGACTGCATCGCCTGCTCGGTGAAGGGCGAGTTGCGCAGCGTGTCGCCCGTGCCCTGCAGTCCGATGACGAGGCCATAGCCGATGAGCTGGTTGTCGCGCACTCCCTGCACGCTGGTGATGTCCTTGATGCGGGTCGCCGCCTCGCCCGCCGGCGCGAATGCCAGCAGCAGCAGGAGCGCGCAGAGCCCGCGCCCGGCCCGCAGGCGCCGTGTCCAGCCGGTCATGGAACGGCACATCATGGCGCGCTCACCTTCACCGAGCCGTCGGCCTGCACGATGCCGGCGACGACCTTGCCGCTGTCGGCATTCTTCAGCTTCACCATGGCGCCGAGCGAGCCGGATTCCAGCGGCACGCCGAGCGCGCGGATGCTGAGCCCGTCCTGTTCGAAGCGCAGTTCGGTGGCGACGCCGCGCGTCACCAGTTGCGCCTCGGCCACCGCCGCGACCGGGATGGCGTTGCCGGCGGCAAGCGGGCGGCGCGCCACCTTGCCGACGAGCTGGCCATGATTGACCGCTAGCGGGTACTGGTTGGCCATGCTGGCAGGAAAAGCCTTCTCCGCCAGCATGGCGGCGGTGATGGTCTCGCCCGGCGCGATATTGGTCGCGGCGACGGGCAGGCTGATCTGCGACGCCACGGGAGCCGCCGGCGCGGCCGGCACCGGAGCCGGGGCCGGCGCGGGAGGCATGTCCATGCCCGACACCGTGTCGGCGATCGGCCGCTGGCGGGCGGCGGCGCTCTGCGCCAGAGCGGGCGCGACGGCCGGCATCAGGGCGCAGGAAAGGGCGAGGGCAAGCAGCCCCCCCGGCAGCAGCCGTGTCATGGAAGCCGTCCTTCTTTAGCGGATGCCCTTGGCCACCGTCGCCGCCATCTCGTCGGCGGCCTGGATCACCTTGGAGTTCATCTCATAGGCGCGCTGCGCGGTGATGAGTTCGGTGATTTCCTTCACCGGATCGACATTCGAGCCTTCGAGATAGCCCTGGTGGATCTTGCCGAAGCCGGCATCGCCCGCCACGCCGGTGACCGGCTGGCCCGAGGCCGCCGTCTCGCGGTAGAGATTGTTGCCGATCGGCTCCATGCCGCCATCATTGGCGAAATTGGCGAGGCTGAGCTGGCCGAGCAGTTGCGGGTCGGCCTGCCCGGCGGTCTTGGCGTAGATGTTGCCGGTCTCGTTGATGACGATCTCGGTGGTCTCGGCGGGAAAGGTGATGGCCGGCTGCACGACATAGCCGTCATTGGTGACGAGTTCGCCGGCCGGTCCCTTGCTGAAGGAGCCGGCGCGCGTGTACAGCGTCTCGCCGGTCGGGCCGGTGATCTGGAACCAGCCCCGCCCGTTGATCGCCATGTCGAGCGGATTGCCGGTCTGGGCGAGCGGGCCCTGCTGGTGCAGGTTGCGCACGCCGAGCGTGCGCACGCCGAGGCCGATCAGTGCCCCCTCCGGAATGGGCAGCCCGCCATCGGCATTGGGCACGCCCTGGGCGCGCTCGGCCTGGTAGAGCAGATCGGAGAACTCCGCCCGCGCGCGCTTGAAGCCGGTGGTATTGATGTTCGCGATATTGTTCGCGATCACCTCGACATTGGTCTGCTGCGCGCTCATGCCGGTGGCGGCGATGGCCAGTGCTTTCATGTCACAGTCCTCGGGCCCTCCCGGCCGACAAGGCGGGAGCGCGTGGAAACGGGGGTTCAGGAACGTGCGGGAGCGGGGTCCGGCCCGGGGGCTAGATCGCCATCCGCGAGATTTCCTGATAGGCGGCGACCACCTTGTCGCGGACCGCCAGCGCGGTCTGCAGCGTGGTCTCGGCCGCCATGATGGTCTGCACGACGTGCTGCACGGAGGCTTTGCCCTGCAGCCCGGTGATGGCGGCGGCTTCCGCCCCCTGCAGCGAGCCCACCGCCTGGCCGGAGATGTCGGCCAGCATGTCGGCGAAGCCGGTGGCCCCGGTGGCGCGGACGCCCGAGGCGGCGGCGGTGGCGCCGGTGGAAGCGGTGGCGCCGGCCCCGCGCAGGGCGGAGATCGAATTGAGCGCGTCCATCATCAGCCGGCCCTCAACAGGTCGATGGTCATGGAAATCATCGAGCGTGCCTGCTTCATCATCTGGAGGTTGGCGGAATAGGAGCGGCCGGCCTCTCGCAGGTCGGCCATCTCCATGAGCACGTTGACATTGGGCAGCTTCACATTGCCGTCGGCATCGGCGGCCGGATTGCCGGGATCGTGCTCGATGGTGAACGGCGTGGTGTCGTCGGTGCCGATGGCGTGGATGGCGACGCCGGGCCCGGCGCCGATGCCTTCCGGCGCGCCCATATGCACCGTCTTGCGCCGATAGGGGTCGGCGCCCGGCGTGGTGCCGGTGGAATGGGCATTGGCGATGTTCTCGGACACCACCCGCATGCGGGTGGACTGCGCCTGCATGCCGGAACTGGCGATGCTGGAGATGGATTTCAGGGAATCGATCATCAGGCGTTCCTCACACTGGCGAGCACCATGCGGTGGAAGGCGCGCACCACGCTCGTGTTCAAGGTAAAGGCCCCGTTGGTTTCGGCGGCCTTCACCATCTGCTGGTCGAGGCTCACCGTGTTGCCGGATTCGGAGACTTCCCAGCTCTCGGCCGGCTTCACCTCGGCGCGCATCGCCTCGGCGCCGGTCGGCGAGAGATGACCCGCCGAGGTGCGGGCCTGGGTGAGGTGGGTGCTGTCGAGCACCGCTGCGAACGGTTCGACATCCGCCGCCTTGTAGGCCGGCGTATTGGCATTGGCGATGTTCGCGGCGATCGTCGCCTGCCGCACCGACGCCCAGTCGGCGTGGCGGGAGGCGAGATCGAACAGGAAGATCTTGTCCACGGCGGTCTCCGCATTCCTACGCGCGGACCGTAGGACCAGAACCTTGCACGAGGCTGGAGCCCTCAGTGCTCGCTGAGCCGGGCCGCCGCCAGCGCCGCCTCGAAGCGGCGGAGGTTTTCGCTCTCCGATCCGAGCGGGCTGGCGAACTCGACGGCGTCGATGTGCACGCCGACCGAATTTTCGTCGAACACCACATGGAACGCGGCGGTCATCGTCGACTGGCGGAAGTTGAGCGCGATGGACACATGCGGCGGCGCGCCCCAGTCGCTCTCGATCACCGCATGGCGCGCGTAGCAAAGCTGGCCCGGCTTGAGGAAAAGCTCGGCCGAGGAGGCGATGAGATCGTCGATATTGCTGTCCTGGCCGCCATTTATATAGGCCATCACCACCCCGGCATTGGTCAGGCACAGTTCAGTCAGGAACCCGCGCAACGCCTCGGCCAGCCGCTTTTCATAGGTGAGCAGCGCCAGCTCCGGCAGGCTGGCGATGTCGAGACGGCAAGGCCCCTCATTTCCGCGCATTCTGGCCTCGCGAGTAGATGAAGAAGAGAATCTTGGCGACCGGACGGTAGAACTCCGCCGGAATCCACTGGTCGACCTCCACCGCCTCATAGAGCGCCCGCGCCAGCGCGCGGTCCTCCACGACGGGCACGCCGGAACTCTCGGCGATGGAGCGTATCTTCAGGGCGATCAGGTCCGCCCCCTTGGCGAGCACCAGCGGCGCCCCACCCTTCACCCGGTCATAATGCAGCGCGATGGCGTAGTGGGTCGGGTTGGCGATGACCAGCGAGGCACGCGGCACGGCGCTCATCATGCGGTGGCGGGCGCGTTCCTTGGCCAGCGAGCGCAGCCGCGCCTTGACCAGCGGGTCGCCCTCGGCCTGCTTGAACTCCTCCTTCACCTCCTGCTTGGTCATGCGCAGCTCGGCGCGCCAGCTCAGCCGCGACCAGACGAGGTCGATGCACACCAGCGCGATGGTCGCCACGCACACCGCCGAGACCAGCCGCACGGCGAGGCCGAGCAGCATGGAGGGAACGAGCGTCGGGTCGCTCGACATCGCGCCCATGATGCTGTCCTTCGCCGACAGCAAGAGCATGACGCAGATCGCCGAGACGGCACCGAACTTGAACAGCGATTTCAGGAACTCGACCTGCCCGTGCCGGCCGAAGATGCGGGTGAAGCCCGAGGCCGGCGACACGCGCGACCATTGCGGGCGGATGCGCTCGCCGACGAAGCGCGGCATGTTCTGCGCCAGCGAGGCGACGAGGCCGAAGGCGGCGAGAACGAGCACGACCGGCAGCAGGAAGCGCGCGGCCAGCCCGAAAGCCAGCCAGAACAGGTCGATTGCGTCCTCGCCGCTGGCGATGCGGAAGCCGCCGGGATTGTCGATCAGCCGCGTCAGCCCCTGGGTGAGCAGCGCCGTCTGCGGGCCGGCGAAAAACGACAGGCTGACGAGTATGCCCAGCAGCGAGGCGAAGAGCGGCGCCTCGCGCGAGAACGGCACCTTGCCCTTCTCCAGCGCGTCGGCGATCTTCTTCTCGCTCGCTTCCTCGGTTTTGCTCTCCTTGTCATTATCCTCGGACATGGCGGCCCCCGGGGTGGCCTGACCTAGCGCACATAGGCTTCGTCCTCGCCGCCGGCATTGAGCTCGATCTCGCCGCGTCCCGCCATTTCCAGCGCCATGTCGGTGATGGCGCGCCGCGCCTCGTGCACGTCGCGGTGCGAGGCCGGCTCGCTGCTCATCAGCTCCTGCTCGACCATGCGCCGCACGCGCGAGCCGAGCGACTGCAGGATGACCTCGCGGAACTGGGCATCGGTGCCCTTCAGCGCCATCACCGTGCGGTCGTTCGGCACCTGGTCGAACAGCGCCGTGCGGGCGCGGGGCGGCAGGTTGATGATGTCGTCGAAGGTGAACAGCAGCCCCTTGAGGATTTCCGCCGACTTCGGCCGCGTGGTGGCGAGGCTGGAAAGCACGTTCTCCATGTCGTCGCGCTCCATCTTGTTGATGATGTCGGCGATGCGGGCATGGGTGTCGGCGCCCGCATTGCGGGCGAGGTTCACCATGAAGTCCTCATGGATGGTGTTCTCGATGATCCGCATCGTTTCGTCGACGATCGGCTTGAAGCCGAGCATGCGGCGCATCACGGCGTTGCGCATCGCCTCCGGCAGATGGCCGAGCACCTTGGCGGCGCAGGACGGCTTGACCCGCGAGAGGATCAGCGCCGCGATCTGCGGATGTTCCTTGATCACATAGGCGGCGATGGTGCCCTCCGAGACCCCGGAGATGCGGTCCCAGATGCTGTGATTGGTCGAGCCGAGAATGTCGGTCATGATGGCGGAGATCTGCTCGGGAGGCAGAACCCCGTCGAGCAGGCGCTCGACATCGCTGGGCGAGCCGACAACATTGGCCCCGGCGACGAACTGGGTGGCGAATTCCTCGATAGCGAGTTCGACCTGCGCGGTCGACACCGGGCGCATCTCCGCGATGGCGCGGGTGATCGCCTTGATCTCTTCCGGCTGGAAATGCTTCATCAGCCGCGCCGCCACCGGCCGGCCCATGGTCATGAGCAGCGCGGCGACGCGGTCGGACCCCTGCAGCGGGCGGGCCACTCTGGCGGTTACGGCGGACATGCGCCTTCAACCGCGTCAGCGCGAGATTTCGGCGCCGGACGTGCCGACGATCTCGGTCAGCGACACGCCGAAGCGGGAATTGTCCTCGTCCACCACAACCACTTCGCCACGGGCGATGATGCGGCCATTGACGACGATGTCGACCGGCTCGCCGACGCGGCGGTCGAGCGGCACGATGGCGCCGCGCCCGAGCTTCATCAGTTGCGCCACCGGCAGATTGGCCGAGCCGAGAACGACCTGCAGCGTGACCGGCACCCGCAGCAGCGATTCGAGGCCGCGGCCGCCGAAGCTTTCCTCAACCGTGCCCGTGCTGGCGAGCACTTCCGGAGAGAAGGTTTCGTGGCTCATCCGCGCAGATCCTTGTTCACGGGGGTCGGAAGAATGGCCGCGGCCTCGGCGCGGGCGCGGTCGAGCCGGGCGACCAGCGCCTCCGCCTCGCCGATGCGCACGCAGAGCGCGGCGATGAGCTCGCGGCTGTCGTCATTGAGCAGGGCGACGGCATCGCGCGCCTCGCCGAGCGCGGCGGCGCTGTCATGCAGCGCCAGCCGGTAGTGGCGCCCAACGGTCGAGAGCTCGTTGAGCTTGCGATACATCAGCACCACGCAGCCGCTCGTCACCACGAGCGCCACGAACAGCACCGCCTCAGCGGGGGAGAATGTCATCAATGAACTCCTGATCGAGATCGACCGCCTCTTCGATACGCAGCACATAAGACCCGTCAGCTTGCCCGAGGCTGCACCAGAACAGCGGCTGCTCGACGCTCTCCAGCTTGACGCGGCTGCGCGGCGTCGCCTGCAGCGGCAATATCTGCCCGACTTCCAGCTGCGCGGCGTCGCCGAGGGTGATCTCGCGCTCTTCCAGCACCGCGCGCAGCCGCACCTCGGTGCGCTGCACCTCGCCGCGAATGTGCTTGGTCCAGATCGGGTCGCGCGGCGATGATTCGCCGGCCGTGGTGCTGGCGAGCTGCTGGCGCAGCGGGGTGAGCGCGCCCTGCGGGATCAGCACGAACATCTCGCCGCCGCGATTGAGCGCCTGCAGCAGGAATTTGGCGCAGATGGCGAGGTTGTTGCGCCGCCCCACCACCGCGAAGTCCATGCGGGTTTCCTGCCGCTGGAACTTGAAGCTGACCTGGCTCACCAGCGCGAAGCTGCCCTGCAGCGCCTTGGCCATCTGCTCGAACAGGGCGATGGCGATGCGCAGCTCGATATTGGAGAAGGAGCGCTCGTCATCCACCGGCGGCTCGGAGCCGTCGGCGCCGAACAGCACCTCCACCATGCTGAACACGAAATCGCGGTCGAAGCCGACAATGACGTGGCTGTCCCATTCGGGCGAGTGGAACACGCCGACGATCGCCATGCCTTCATAGGTGTCGAGCACGTCGCCGATGCGCCCGCTCTCCACCTGGCTCAGCGAGTAATAGGCCTGCGAGGAGGCGAGCTGGCGCAGGCTTTCCGCGCACAGCGTCGCCATCCGGTCGAAGATGACGTGCAGCATCGGCAGCTTGTCGAGCGAAAGCCCGGCGGCGTCGAGCAGCAGGTCGCGAATGTCGGCCGGCGTGCCGGCGGAGGGGGTGGCGCGCATGTTCATTCGATCAGGCTGCCTGTGCCACGGCCGAAAGGTTGGGCACGTTGGAGATGGCTTCCGCCTCGACCTCGTCGATGGTCGGCCGCTCGGAGGAGGAGATGGTCTTGCGCCCGTGTTCGAGCGCGATCTGCGGCAGCGCGCCGTTCATGTAGGCGATCAGCGACTGCTTCACGATGATGAAGGGCTGGACCTGCTTCTCGCGCATGATCTTGATGTAATGCGCCATCGGCCCGAGGATCGCGTAGGAGGTGTAGATGCCGATGAGGGTGCCGACGAGCGCCGAGGCGATGTAGTGGCCGAGGATTTCCGGCGACTGGTCGATGGCGCCCATCGCCTTGACGATGCCGAGCACCGCCGCGCAGATGCCGATCGCCGGCATGCCTTCGGCCACCGTGCTCAGCGCCCCGGCCGGCTTGGTCTTGTATTTCTTGATGGTCGAGATTTCCTGTTCCATCAGCCCCTCGATCTCGTGCGAGCGGGCATTGCCGATGACGATGAGCCGCGCATAGTCGCAGATGAACTGCGTCAGCTCCTTGTCCTTCAGAATGTTCGGGAAGTGCTGGAACAGCGCGGAATTGGCGGGGTCGTCGATGTGACCTTCGACCTCGTTGCGCGGGCGGGTGCGCAATTCGCGCATCAGCGCATAGAGCAGGCCGAGCAGGCCGAGGAAATCCTTGCGCTTGGGCGCCTTGCCGGAAAAGGCCTGGCCCAGCGCCTTGCCGGTGTCCTTGACCGTCGACATCGGGTTGGCGATGAGGAAGGTGGCGAAGGCGATGCCGAAAATGATGACATATTCAAAGGGTTGCCAGATCACTTCGAGATGGCCGCCCATGGCGACGAAGCCACCTCCGATGGAGGCGAACCCCAGGACAATGCCGATCAGAATGAACAATGCCGACCCCTCCGTTGTTGGTTGAGGGTCTAGGCAAGCAAGATTGCGCGAGGCTGGCCCTTTCCAGCCGGACGGCACGGAAGCCCGGCGCAAGCTTGCCGCGCCAGGGTGGCGGCCGGACCGGAGCCGGGAACCGCCATGACCACCACCTTCGCGACCTTTCAGTCGCTCACGCGCAACATGACCCGCACGCTGGCGCTGAAGGCCGCCGAGCCCTCGGTGGCGCTGGAGACGAAGTACTTTCTCGCGAACATCCCGAAGATCAAGACGATCGACGCCTTCCTCAAGAATACCCGCGTCTTCAACTATGCGATGAACGCCTTCGGCCTCGGCGACATGGCCTATGCCAAGGGCTATATGCGCAAGGTGCTGACCGAAGGCATCGTCGAGCCGAAATCCTTCGCCAACCGTCTCAATGACGAGCGCTTCACCGCCTTCGCCAAGGCGTTCAATTTCGAGAGCTACGGCCCGCTGACCACCTCCCGCCCGGCGGCGCAGAAGGACGTGGTCGACGCCTATATCCGCCAGACGCTGGAAGTGGACGCCGGCGCGGAGAATGAAGGCGTGCGCCTCGCGCTCTATTTCCAGCGCGAGGCGCCGAAGGTGAAATCGGCCTATGGGCTGCTCGCCGATCCGGCGCTGTGGAAGGTGCTGAAGACGGTCTACGGCTTTCCCACCGCCATGGCCTCGGCCGATATCGAGAAGCAGGCCTCGGCCGTCACCCAGCGGCTGAAGCTCGCCGACCTGCAGGACCCGACCAAGCTCGACCGGCTGATCCGCCGCTTCACCGCGCGCTGGGACGCCGACCAGGGCGTCGCCTCGCCGACCCTCGCGCTGTTTCGCACCAGCGGGGTCGGGACGGGCACCGGCATGGCGCTGCTGAACCTCAAATATGGAGGCTGACGAATGCCGAGCCTTTACGTCCCGCTGGCGGCGCAGGTCGCCACCGAGCGACGCATGGCGACCATCGCCAACAACATCGCCAATATGAGCACGCCCGGTTTCCGGGCGGAGGAGATCAAGTTCGAAAATCTCCTCTCCACCGTCGGCAAGGACGAGGTCGCTTTCGTCTCCGAGGGCGAGAGCTACACCTCACTGGTCGCTGGCCCGGCCATCTATACCGGCAATCCGCTGGATGTCGCCGTGCAGGGCGATAGCTGGTTCGCGGTGCAGACGCCGGCGGGGCGCGCCTATACGCGCGACGGGCGCCTGCACATCGCCCCGACAGGCGAGGTGCTCACCGTCGATAACCTGCCCGTGCTCGATTCCGGCGGCACCGCGCTGCTCATCGACCCCGCCGGCGGCGAGATCAAGATCGGCGCCGATGGCGCGCTGACCCAGGGCGCGAACCGGGTCGGCACGCTCGGCCTGTTCACCCTGCCCGCCGGCGCGAAGCTGACGCGCCAGGGCAATGCGGTGATCCCCGACCAGGCCGCCCAGCCGGTGCAGGACTTTTCCATCTTCGGCGTACGCCAGGGCTATATCGAGGGCGCGAATGTCGATCCGATCATGGAAATGACCCGGCTCATCGCCGTGCAGCGCACCTTCGAGATGGCGGCGCAGGCGGTGCAGCAGAGCGAGGACCAGACCTCGGAAACCATCCGCACGCTGGGGCCGTCCTGAGATGAACACGCTGGCACGGCTGGAAGCGGCGGTTCAATCGGGCCTCGACGATCTGCCCTTCGTGCGCGTCTCCGGCGTGGTGCGCGAGGTGACGCCGACGCATTTCCGCGTGTCGGGCCTGTCCTCGCATCTCACGCTCGGCGCCTGCGTCGCGGTGGAGGGGGGCGGGCGCAACCTGATTGGCGAGGTGGTGCGGCTCGATGAGGGCGGCGCCACGGTGAAGCCGTTCGACGAGCGGATCGCCATCGGCCTCGGCGCGCCGGCGCATCTCGCCCGCGACCTCGCCTTCCGCCCGCATGAGGAATGGAAGGGCCGGGTGATCGGCGCGCTCGGCCAGCCGCTGGACGGGCTCGGCCCGCTCCCCCTCGGCGATGAGGCGCGCGCGCTCGAAGCCGACCCGCCGGAGGCGATGAGCCGGGCGCGCATCCACAAGCCGCTGCGCACCGGCGTGCGGGTGATCGACCTGTTCACCCCGCTCTGCGAGGGCCAGCGCATCGGCATCTTCGCCGGCTCGGGCGTCGGCAAGTCGACCCTGCTCGCCATGCTCGCCCGCTGCGAGGGCTTCGACACCATCGTCGTCGCGCTGGTCGGCGAGCGCGGGCGCGAGGTGCGCGAATTTCTCGAAGGCCCGCTGGCGCCCAACCGCCACCGCTCGGTCGTGGTGGTCGCCACCAGCGACGAGAGCGCGATGATGCGCCGCCTCGCGCCGCGCGCCGGCTTCGCGGTGGCGGAATATTTCCGCGACCGTGGTGAGCAGGTGCTGCTGATCATCGACAGCGTCACCCGCTACGCCCATGCCGCGCGCGATGTGGCGCTGGCGGCGGGCGAGCCGGCGGTGGCGCGCGGCTACGCGCCGAGCGTGTTCAGCACCCTGCCCCGCCTGCTGGAACGCGCCGGCCCCGGCCCGGAGGGCGCGGGGGCGATCTCCGCCATCTTCTCGGTGCTGGTGGATGGCGACGACCATAATGACCCGGTGGCCGACGCGGTGCGCGGCACGCTGGACGGCCATATCGTGCTCGACCGGGCGATCGGTGACCAGGGCCGCTTTCCCGCCGTGAACGTGCTGCGCTCGGTCTCGCGCCTCGCCGATCTCGTCTGGAGCCCGGAGGAGCGCGACCTGATCCGCCGCCTGCGCAGCCTCATCGCCCGCTTCGAGGACACGCGCGACCTCAGGCTGATGGGCGGCTACCACCCCGGCGCCGACCCCGAGCTCGACCAGGCGGTGAAGGTGGTGCCGCGCATCTATGAGGCGCTGTCGCAATATGCCGACGCCCCGCCGAGCCGCGAACCCTTCGCCGAACTCGCCCAAGCCATACGCGGCTAGCCATACGCGGCCAGCGATACGCCGCCGCGCCAAAGACCGCCCACGCCTAGCACCGCCCACGCCAGTCTCGCACAAGCCTGACCGGCTCAACTGCGGCAACGACACCGAGGAGTGATGAAATGAGCCTCTATGGCATGATGCGGACCGGCGTGTCCGGCATGGCGGCGCAGTCCAACAAGCTGGGCACCATCGGCGACAACATCGCCAATTCGGGCACCACCGGCTACAAGCGCGCCTCCACCGAATTCTCCAGCCTGCTGCTGCAGAGCGGGCCGGGCGAGTATAATTCTGGCGCCGTCAACACCAGCGTGCGCTATGCGGTGAGCCAGCAGGGCGCGTTCAACTATTCCACCTCGGCGACCGATCTCGGCATCCAGGGCAACGGCTTCTTCCTCGTCTCCGACGCCACCGGCACCTCCTATCTCTCGCGCGCCGGCTCCTTCACCGTGGATGCCTCCTCCGGCAATCTGGTGAACACCGCCGGCTTCACCCTGATGGGCTACGACATCACCAATGGTGATCCCAATGTGGTGCTGAACGGCGCGGGCGGGCTGAAGCCGGTGCGCGTCGCCGATGTGCGGCTCGCCGCCAACCCCTCGCGTGACGGCGCCTTCGCCGCCAACCTGCCGGCCGCCGACGAGGTGGTGACCGGCAGCACTCCGGCCGCCAATGTCGCCGGCTCGACCTACTCGCAGAAATCCTCGCTGGTGACCTTCGACAATCTCGGCAGCGAGGTCACGCTCGACATCTACCTCACCAAGACCAGCGACAGCCCGATCGCCTGGGAAATGACCGCCTTCGACCGCGCCGACGCGGCGACCGGCGGCGGCTTCCCCTATTCCAGCGCCCCGCTCGCCACCCAGACGCTCGATTTCGACGGGCTCGGCAATCTCACCTCCACCCCCTCCATGGCGCTGAACGTCCCGGGCGGGCAGACGCTCACCCTCGACCTCACCGGTATGACCCAGCTCGCCGACCGCTACACCCCGCTCAACGCCACGGTGGACGGCAACGCGCCCAGCTCGGTGTCGAGCGTCACCATCGACAAGGACGGCGTCGTCTCCGCCGTCGATCTCAACGGGCGCAAATCGCCGCTCTACAAGATCCCGCTCGCCTTCGTCACCAGCCCGGACAATCTGGCGCCGAAGGCCGGCAATGTGTTCGAGACGACGCGCGAATCCGGCGGGCTGCAGATCGGCTTCGCCAATGAGGGCGGGCTCGGCACCATGGTGTCCGGCGCCACCGAACGCTCGAATGTGGATATGGCGTCCGAACTCACCGAGATGATCAGCGCCCAGCGCGACTACACCGCCAACTCCAAGGTGTTCCAGACCGGCTCCGAACTGCTCGACGTGCTGATGAGCCTGAAGCGGTGATACGCCGATGAGCCTGTCGCTCGCCCTCAACACCGCCCGGTCCTCGCTCGCGGCGACCTCGACCCAGATCGAGACCACCGCGCGCAACATCGCCAATGCGGGCCAGCCGGGCTCCTCGCGCAAGATCGCCGTCACCACCACGGAGGCTTCCGGCGGGGCGACGGTGGTCACGGTCTCGCGGGCGAGCGACGGGCCGCTCTATACGCGCATGCTCGGGGCGACCTCCAACGCCGCCGACCGGCAGGCGGTGCTCGACGGGCTGGACCGCCTGCGCACCGGGCTTGGCGAGGCCACCGGGGAGACTGCGCCCGCCGCGCGCCTCGGCGCGCTGAGCGACGCCGTCACCCAGTTCGCCAATGCGCCGGACGATCCCGCCCTCGGCGCCGAATTGGTGACGAAGGCGCAGGATCTCGCCAGCACGCTCAGTTCCGCCGCCGCGACCGTGCGCGCCGTCCGCACCGATGCGGATGCCGGCATGGCGCGCTCGGTGGCGCGGGTCAATGATCTGCTCCGGCAGTTCGCCACCGAGAACGACACGGTGGTGCGGGGAACCGGCGCCGGCCGCGATGTCAGCGACGCGATGGACCGGCGCGACACGCTGCTCGCCGGCATCGCCGAGGAAATGGGCGTCACCGCCGTCTCGCGCGGCAATAATGATCTGGTGCTCTACACCGATGGCGGCGCCACCCTGTTCGAGACGACGCCGCGCAGCGTCAGCTTCACCACCACGCCGGTGCTCACCGCCGGCATGAGCGGCCAGGCGGTGATGGTGGATGGCGTCAGCGTCACCGGGGCGGACGCCACCATGCCGCTGCGCTCCGGCCGCCTCGCCGGCCTCGCCGAGCTGCGCGACCAGACCGCCGTGACGCTGGAGACGCAGCTTGATTCCATGGCGTTCGCCGTGGTGCAGGCTTTCGCCGAAACGGACCAGAGCGGCGGCGGGGCGCCGGACGCGCCCGGCCTGTTCACCGATGGCTCGGCGAACCTGCCGACGCAGGCGACCGGGCTGGCGGCAAAGCTCACCGTCAATCCCGCCGTCGATCCCGCACAGGGCGGCACGCCCAGCCTGCTGCGCGACGGCGGCATCAATGGCGCCGCCTATGTCGCCAATGCCGGCCCGGCGAGCTTCGCCGATGCGCTACAGGGCCGCAGCGCCGCTCTGGCCGAGGTGCGCAGTTTCGACCCCGCCTCGGGCATCCCCGCCCAGTCGACGCTGGCCGATTACGCCGCCGCCTCCACCGGCTGGCTGGAGGGCCAGCGCCAGCTCGCCGCCAACGCGGCGGAAAGCGAAACCGCCCTGCTCGCCCATGCCTCCTCGGCGCTCTCCAATGCCACCGGCATCAATATGGACGAGGAATATGCCCGCCAGCTCGACCTCGAACGCAGCTACCAGGCCTCGGCGAAGCTCATCGCCGTGGTCAACAGCCTGTTCGACGCGCTGTTCCAGGCCGTGAGGTAAGCCATGCATTCCAGCTTCATCTCGACGCTGACGCTCAACAACTCCCCCCGCGCCGCGCTGCCGCGGCTGCAGAGCGAGCTTGCCAAGGCGAGCCAGGAACTGACCACCGGCCGGCGGGCCGATATCGGCCGCGATCTCGGCGTCGGCATCGGCGAGAACCTCACTTTGCGCCGCGACCAGACCTCGCTGCAGAGCCTGATCGACGGTAATGCCGCCACCGAGGCGTCGCTGGACCGCACCCAGACCGCGCTCGACGACATTCGCGGCCAGGCCGACAGCTTCCTCGCCGCCATGGTCGGCATCTCCGACGCCAATAGCGGCGCCCGGGTGCTCGGCGCGCAGGGCCGCGCCGCCCTCGACGCCCTCACCTCGACGCTCAACCTCACCGATGGCCGGCGCTATCTTTTCGGCGGGCTGAACAGCGGCACGAAGCCGATGAACGGCTTCGACGAAGGCCCGCAGGCGGCCCTCGCCGGCGCCTTCGCCACCCGCTTCGGGCTCGATCCGGCCGACCCGTGGAAAGACCCGGCGGTGGCGCAGATTTCCGCCACCGATCTCGCCGATTTCATCGACACCACCCTCGCCGCCGCGTTCGAGGAGCCGGGCTGGAGCGCGACCTGGTCGGACGCCGACAGCGAGAATCGCAGCGCCGCCATCTCCACCACCGCCCGCGTCGAGGTCGGGGCGAACGCCAACGAGCCAGCCATGCGCAAGCTCGCCATGGCATACACCATGATGGCGACGCTCGGGGGCACCGACATCAAGGGCGACGCGCTGAACATGGTGCTGGACCGCACGCGATCGCTGCTCGGCAGCGCCATTTCAGGCGTCACCGACATCTCGACCCGCATCGGTTCCGCCCAGAGCCGCATCGCGGCCGCCGACACGCTGATGCGTGGCGCCATCGACGCCACGGATCGCCGCCTCAATGCGCTCGAAGGCATCGACCCCGCCGAGGCCAAGACGCGCTTCGACACCATGACCACCCAGATCGAGATGTCCTATTCGCTGACCTCTCGAATACTGAAACTTTCCATCATGGATTACGTCTAGGACGAAAGGTCTAAAGATGTACCGCTTCTCCTATGCCGAGATACTCGGCGATTCCGCCGCCGAAGGGCGCGACGAAGAGCGCCTCGCGCTCGACCGCGCCATCGACATGCTGACGCGCGCGCAGACGAACGGCCCGTCCTCGCCGGAGGCGGCCGAAGCGGTGCTCTATCTGCAGAAGCTCTGGGGCTTCCTCATTCGCGATCTCAGCGACCCGCACAACGAGCTGGCCGAACAACTGCGCGGCAACCTGATCTCCATCGGCCTGTGGGTCATCAAGGAGGCGGACCAGATCGTGCAGGAGCGCTCCTCCAATTTCGCCGGCCTGATCGAGGTCAACCGCTCCATCCGCGACGGGCTGATGTGAGGCGATGCGATGCAGATTTCCCTCAAGCCGGGTGAACGGCTGTTCCTCAACGGAGCGGTCATCCGCGTCGACCGGCGGGTGACGGTCGAACTGATGAACGACGTGGCCTTCCTGCTGGAGAGCCATGTGCTGCAGGTGGAAGACACCACCACGCCGCTGCGCCAGCTCTATTTCGTCGTGCAGATGATGCTGATCGAGCCGCACCGGCAGGCGCAGGCCCAGCGCCTGTTCCGCGAGCAGCTTGCCGCGCTCGTCGTCTCGTTCAGCACCGAATCGATGATCGCCGCGCTGACGCAGATCGGCGAACTCGTCGATGGCGGCCGTTATTTCGACGCGCTGCGCGCCATCCGCCGGCTGTTCCTCATCGAGGAAACCATTCTCGGCTGCGACGCCCCCCGCGCCGCCTAGAGCGCGATCCGATCAGATTGAATCAATCTGATCGGTAAATCGCCCTCTAACTCTAAGATAGAGAACGCGTTATCCGCGTGCTCTAGAGCTTTTTCCGCGCCGCACCACCGCCGCCGCCGACGCCGCCGCTGACGCTTCTTGCGCGCGGCCCCAAGGGAGTTCCGCCATGACCAGCATCAACGCCCTCGGTGGCAGCACGAGCGCGGCCGCGCCGGCCAAGTCGTCCGGCGACACGCTCGACTACAGCGCCTTCCTGCAGCTTCTCGTCGCCCAGATGAAGATGCAGGACCCGACCAAGCCGATGGACAGCGCCCAGTATCTGGGCCAACTCGCCTCCTTCTCGCAGGTGGAGCAGAGCGTCTCGGCCAATGCCAAGCTCGACAGGCTGCTGACCTCCTCCGCGCTGCAGATCGCCGACGCCGCGGTCGGGCGCACCGTCACCAGCGCCGATGGCAGCGTGACCGGGCAGGTGGCCTCGGTGCGCATCACCTCGGAGGCGCCGGTCGCCACCCTCACCGACGGCCGGGAACTCACCCTCGGCGCCGGCATCCGGATCGCCTGAGCGATGAACGAGGCAGACGCCCTCGACATCGTCCAGGCCGCCATCTGGACCATCATCATCGCCTCCGGCCCCGCCGTCGCGGCGGCGATGCTGGTCGGCATCGGGGTGGCGCTGTTCCAGGCGCTCACCCAGGTGCAGGAAGTCACCCTCACCTTCATTCCGAAGATCATCGCGGTGCTCGTCGTCACCGCCCTCACCGCCACTTTCGTCGGCCAGCAGATCCTCGCCTTCACCCAGGAAATCTACGGCCGCATCGGCACCGGATTCTGAAGCCCCATGAGCGCCTTGACCGCCGCCCCCGCCTCCGAGCGCGCCTCACGGCGCGACATCGGCTTTGCGGCCGGCATCGTCGCCATCCTCACCGTCCTGTTCCTGCCCATACCCGCCCCCCTCATCGACTTCGGGCTGGCGCTCTCCATCGCGCTGTCGGTCTTGATCCTGATGGTGGCGCTGTGGATTCAGAAGCCGCTGGAATTCAGCGCCTTTCCCACCGTGCTGCTGATCGCGACCGTGCTGCGCCTCGCGCTCGGCATCGGCACGACGCGGCTCATCCTGGCGGAGGGCGGCGAGGGCGTTCACGCCGCCGGCCACATCATCAGCGGCTTCTCGCAACTGGTGATGAGCGGCGATTTCGTCATCGGCATCATCGTCTTCGTCATCCTCATCACCGTCAATTTCCTCGTCATCACCAAGGGCGCCACCCGTATCGCCGAGGTCGGCGCGCGCTTCACCCTCGACGCCATCCCCGGCAAGCAGATGGCGATCGACGCCGATCTCAATGCCGGCCTCATCGACGACAAGGAAGCCCAGCAACGGCGCAGCGAGCTGGAGGAGGAAAGCTCCTTCTTCGGCTCGATGGACGGCGCCTCGAAATTCGTGCGCGGCGAGGCGGTCGCCAGCCTCATCATCATCGCCGTCAATATTTTCGGCGGCATCATCATCGGCGTCACCCGCCACGGCATGGCGCTGCACGAGGCGGCGGACATCTTCACCCGCCTCTCGGTGGGCGACGGCCTTGTCTCGCAGATCCCCGCGCTCATCGTCTCGCTCGCCGCCGGTCTTCTGGTGTCGAAGGGCGGCACGCGCGGCGCCACCGAAAAGGCGGTGCTCGGCCAGCTCGGCGCCTATCCGCGCGCGCTCTATGTCGCCGCCGCCCTGCTGTTCTGCCTCGCTCTGGTGCCGGGGCTGCCGCTCATTCCCTTCGCGGCGCTGGGCGGGGTCCTGGCCTTTGTCGGCTACAAGGTGCCGCAGCACCTCGCCCGCCAGAAGGAGGCGGAACAGGCCCGCGAGAAGGAAGCGCAGCAGCAGGCCGCGGCCGAAGCCAAGGATTCGGTCAAGGAATCGCTGCGCACCGCCGAGGTCGAGGTGGTGGTGGGCAAGCAGCTCGCCACCATCGTGCTGCGCAATCCGGCGGAACTGGCCCACCGCATCGGCAAGATGCGGCGCAAATTCGCCGAGCGCTACGGCTTCGTCGTGCCGGACATCAAGGTGTCGGAAGGGCTCGGCCTGCCGGCCAAGAACTACCAGATCCGGCTGCACGGCACCGCCATCACCGGCCATGAGATGCGCATCGGCGAGGCCCTCGTCGTGGTGGGCGAAGGCCCGCGCCCGGACGTTCCCGGCGACGAGACGCGCGAGCCGGCCTTCGGCATGAAGGCGCTGTGGGTGTCGGACGCCTATGCGGCAGAGGTCAAGCGCGAGGGCTTCGTGCCCATCGACGCGCTGTCCATCATGCTCACCCATGTGAGCGAGGTGGTGTCGAACAATCTCGCCCAGCTTCTGTCCTACAAGGACATGCGGGCGCTGCTCGACCGGCTCGATCCTGAATATAAGCGGCTGATCGAGGATATGTGCCCCTCGCAGATTTCCTATTCCGGGCTCCAGGCGGTGCTGAAGCTGCTGCTGGCCGAGCGCGTCTCGGTCCGCAACCTGCACCTCATCCTCGAAGCCATCGCCGAAATCGTGCCGCATGCCCGGCGCTCCGAGCAGGTGGTGGAGCATGTGCGGATGCGGATGGCGCAGCAGATCTGCGGCGACCTCTCCGAAGGCGGCGTGCTGAAGGTGCTGCGTCTCGGCGGCAAATGGGACCTCACCTTCCATGAAAGCCTGAAGCGCGACGCCAAGGGCGAGGTGGTGGAGTTCGACATCGACCCGCGCCTGGTCGAACAGTTCGGCACGGAAGCCTCCGTCGCCATTCGCGAGCGCATGCGCAGCGCCGGCAGCTTCGCCCTGGTCACTGCACCCGACGCTCGACCCTATGTGCGGATGATCATCGAGCGCATGTTCCCCGCCCTGCCGGTGCTCTCGCATGTGGAGATCGCGCGCGGGGTGGAAATCTCCTCGCTCGGGGCGATCGCGTGAACGGCCCGGCCGAGGCGCCGCTGGTGGCGGCGTTCCTCATTTTCTGCCGCATCGGTGCCTGCTTCATGCTGATGCCGGCCTTCTCCAGCAGCCGGCTGCCGGCCAAGATCCGGCTGTTCCTGGCGCTGGGCATTTCCTATGCCTTCACCCCCCTGCTCGGCGACGAGATCGCCCGCACCGTGGCGGGCCTGTCGCAGATGCAGCTCCTGCTGGCGATTGGCGGCGAACTCGCCACCGGCGGCGTCATCGGCCTGCTGGCGCGCATTTTCTTTCTCGCCTTGCAGACGCTGATGACGGCGGCGGCGCAGACTGTCGGCCTCGCCACTCCTTCCAGCATGATGGCCGAGGATGACGGCCAGATGCCGGAGATCGCCACGCTGATGGGGCTGTCGGCCATCCGCGCTGCTGTTCGCCACGGAACAGCACTGGGAGATTTTGCGGGCGCTGGTCGAATCCTATGCCCGCCTGCCGCCGGCCGGCACCTTCCAGGCCGGGGCCTCGCTCGGCCTCGTCGTTGACCGGCTGAGCGACACGTTTCTGCTCGGCCTTCGGCTGGCGAGCCCGTTCCTGATCTATTCCGTGGTGGTGAATCTGGCCGTCGGCCTGATCAACAAGCTGACCCCGCAGATCCCGGTCTATTTCATCGCCATGCCGATCGTCACCGCCGGCGGGCTGCTGCTGCTCTATGTGACGGTGGACGATGTGCTGCGCATCTTCATGGAGGCGTTCGCCTCCTGGCTGGTGAAAGGCTGAACCATGCTCGCTCCCCTGCGCAAGGCGCGCCGGATCGAAGCCCTGCAGGGGCAGATGCACCAGCGGGCGGAAAGCGCGCTGGCCCAGTTGGAGCGGGCGCTGGCCGGGGTCGAGCGGGAACGGCGCGAGGTTCTCGCTGTTCTCAACAACGAGGCGATCCCGTCCTTCGTCATCGCCCTCGCCGCCCCGCGCCTGCGCGCGCTCGACGCCGAGATCGCCCGGCTGCAGCGGGAAGTGGCGCGCCAGCGGGCCGTCGCGCTTGAAGCGGCGATGCGGCTGAAGCGCGCCGAGCGGATGACCGGCAAGGCCGCCGAGCACGCCCATGCCGCGCAGGAACGCGCCGATCTCGACGACGCGCTGGAAGCCTTCATCGCCCGGAGTGGCGCAAGCTTCCCGCCAGCCTGACCTGCGAGGCTGCACCGGTCAAAATGTAACGGTGCAGCCGATGAGCATCCAGCCTCCGTCCGATATCCTTCTCGACGTGGTGAAGGCCGCCGATCCGCACAAGGCGCAGGCCATGGCGGCGCGCCTGCGCGAGGCTGCGTCAACCTCGGCGAGCGCGCTGGCCGAGGCCGCCGGCGTCGAGGGCGCGGGCTTCGAGGGCGCGGGCTTCGACGACGCCCTCGCCGATCAGGGCGCCCGCGCGGCCGCGCTGGGCGAGGGGATGAGCCCGCTCGGCACCTTCTCCGCCCGCACCCTTTCCAATGCCACCGCCCTGTCCTCCCGCCGCGATGACGGCGCCGCCTCTCCCTATCGCCGTTTCGAGGCGATGGTGCTGAGCGGCTTTGTCGAACAATTGCTGCCGAAGTCCAGCGCCACCCTGTTCGGCGCCGGCACTGCCGGGCAGGTCTGGCGCTCCATGCTGGCCGAGCGCATCGCCGATGAGGTGGCCAAGTCCGGCGGCATCGGCATCGCACAGCACCTCGCCGCGGCGCGGGGTGGGCAGCAAACATGATGACCGCCAACCCCGCCTTGTTGACGCTGAACGGCCTGCTCGACCGGCTGGAAGAGGCGGTCGACGAGGAGACGAGCGCGCTCGCCCGGCGCCGCCCGCTCGATTTCGAGGAGATCAACCGCCGCAAGAGCCGCAGCCTGCTGGAACTTACCCGCGCCATCCGCTCGCTGCCGGCGCAGCCGGGCGGGCCGGGCGAGAGCGCTCTTTCGGCGCGTCTCGCCGGCCTGCGCACGCGGCTGGAAGCCAATCAGGACATGCTGCGCATTCACCTCGCCGCCGCTCAGGAAATCGCCGCTCTGCTCGGCCGCGAGATGGGCGAGGCGGAGTCCGACGGCACCTATTCCTTCGCCCAGCTCAACCGGCAGGCCGCACGATGATGCGGCTGCTGTTCATCGGCCTCTGGGTCTGCGTGGTCACGCTGCTGGCGAGCTATGGCGGGGCCTATTGGATGACAGGGTCGGCCGGCGGCAAGAGCGAGGAACCCTATCTCGCGGGCCTCGAATACAAGCGGCTCGAACCGATCAATGTGCCGATGATCATCGACGGCACCGTGCGTGGCTACGTGATCGCCAAGCTGGTCTTCACCGCCGACGCGGCGACGCTGCGCAAGATGCCGATCGAACCGCAGATCTTCGTTACCAACGCCGCCTTCGACGAGATCTACACGGAAGGTCGCGTCGAGTTCGGCAAACTGTCCAAATACAACCTCGCGGAAATGATGGACAACATCCGAAAGCGGGCCAACGAGAAACTGAACGGCGAGGTCATCAACGAAATACTCGTCGACGGCATCAACTACATCGACAAGTCAGAAATACGTGCCCTCGTCGACCGTACCGGCAATGCGCCGAAGAAAAAACCTGCCGCATCAGGCGACAAAGCCACCCATTGAGCTCACCCGGAACCGTCCTCATGAAGATCACCGGCAAAATCTACACCATCGTTGCCACGCTCGGCCTGACCACGGCGATCGTCGGCGGCATATCGGTCTACACGCTGGGGCACGAGACCCGTCTTGCCAACAAGCTCGACCAGTTGCACCGCCAGGCATTCCTGGCCGAACGGATCAATGGTCTGGTCAGCACCGTCGTCATGGACGCGCGCGGCATCTACATGTCGAAGGACACTGATGCCGCAAAGCCTTTCGTCGCCGGCCTGAAGCGCAGCCTCAACCAGCTGGAGGAGACCGCGCAGGATGTCGCCGCCAGCGATGATCCCGATGTGCGCGCGAGCTTCGGCCCGGTCGCCAAGGACGTCGCCGACTTCGTTACCTTCCGCACGGAGACCGCCCGCCTCGCCACGGTGGAGGGCCCGCAGGCGGCCAATGTGCAGGGCAATAACGAAGCCAACCGCGCCAACCGCAAGGCGCTGCAGGTCTCGCTCAAAGACCATGTCGAACGGCTGCGCGACATGA
This sequence comes from Ancylobacter sp. IITR112, assembly GCF_041415945.1. Classification (NCBI taxonomy): domain Bacteria; kingdom Pseudomonadati; phylum Pseudomonadota; class Alphaproteobacteria; order Hyphomicrobiales; family Xanthobacteraceae; genus Ancylobacter; species Ancylobacter sp. IITR112. Next base: position 3,289,244 of record NZ_JBGCUS010000001.1, read on the forward strand.
CCGATCCGCTGCGCGAGGAGTTCAACACCGTCAGTTCCTGGGCCGGGTTCGTCATCCTCGTGGCCACCGTCGTCGGCCTGCTGATCGGCATCGGCACCGGCCTCTATATCGGCGTGGTGACGCTGAGCCGCCCGATCCGCCGCGTGATCGCGACCGTCAAGGCGGTGGCCGACGGCAAGCTCGATGTCGAGGTCGATCCCAATCCCGGCAAGGACGAGATCGGCGATCTCTGGCGCTCCACCGGCGAGCTTCTGGGCACGCTGCGCGACGCCGAGCGCCTGCGCGCCGAGCAGGCCACCAATGCGGAACGCATGGAGGCCGAGAAGCGCAGCACCATGCGCGACCTCGCCGACCGCTTCGACAGCGAGGTCTCCGGCGTCGTCCGCTCGGTGGCCGCCGCCGTTTCCCAGCTCGAACATTCCGCGTCCAGCATGAGTTCGTCGGCCGACGAGACCAGCAAGCAGTCGACCGTCGTCGCCGCCGCCGCCGAGCAGGCGACGAGCAACGTCCAGATCGCCGCCTCCGCCGCCGAGGAACTCGCCGCCTCGGTGCGCGAGATCGGCCACCAGGTCTCCACCGCCGCCAAGATCGCCGGCGAGGCGACCGAGCAGGCGACCGGCACGGCCGATGTGGTGCGCGGCCTCGCCACCAACGCCCAGCGCATCGGCCAGGTGGTCAACCTGATCACCGACATCGCCTCGCAGACCAACCTGCTGGCGCTCAACGCCACCATCGAGGCGGCACGGGCGGGCGAGGCCGGGCGCGGCTTCGCCGTCGTGGCCATGGAAGTGAAGACCCTCGCCGAGCAGACCTCGAAGGCGACCGACGAAATCTCCTCGCAGATCGCCGCCGTGCAGGGCGCCACCAATGATGTGGTGCGGGCGATCGAGAACATCACCGGCACCATCCGCCGGATCGACGAGATTTCGAGTGCCATTGCCACCTCGATCGACGAGCAGGGCGCGGCGACCGGCGAGATCGCGCAGAACGTCCACCAGGCGGCCCAAGGCACGCAGGAAGTCTCGTCCAGCATCTCCACGGTCAGCGTCGCGGCCGCCGATACCGGCCGCGTCTCGTCCGAAATCGTGCGCTCCGCCGCCGATCTCGGCGCGCAGGCCAGCCACCTGCGCGTTCAGGTCGACACCTTCATCGAACGTATCCGCGCCGCCTGAGCCCGTGCCGGCGCCCCGCGCGCCGGCATCCAGATCATCCAAATCCAGTGAGTGTCATGGACGACCTGCTCCGCGAATTCCTGACGGAAACCAGCGAAAGTCTCGATGTCGCCGACGGCGAACTTCTGAGGCTCGAAACCGACCCGAACAACCGGGACATCCTCAACAACATCTTCCGCCTCGTGCACACCATCAAGGGCACATGCGGCTTTATCGGCCTGGCGCGGCTGGCGCGGCTCGCCCATGCGGCCGAGACGCTGATGGATGAATTCCGCAACGGCCGGCCGGTGAAGTCGGGCTCCGTGGATCTCATCCTGCGCACCATCGACCGGATCAAGGGCATCCTCGCCGATATCGAGCGCAGCGACGGCGTCGAGCCGCCCGGCGCGGACGAGGATCTGATCAGCGCGCTGGAAGCGGAAGCCGCGGCGGAAGAGAGCGCCCCGCCGCTGGTGCCGGAACCCGAGCCGCTGGACGTGCCGGTGGCGTCCGCCATCGGCTCGCTGGAGCGCGAATTGCTGCCGGGCGAGGTGCCGCTGGACGAGCTGGAGCGCATGTTCCGCGAAACGGCGGTGGACGCGCCCGCCAAGGCCTCCAAGGCACCCGCCGCGCCGGCGGCGAAGGGGGCTGGCGCCGCCGAGGCCGAGCCGGCCGCGGCCGGACATGATCCCTCGGCTGCCGCGGCGCAGACCATCCGCGTCAACGTCTCCGTGCTCGAACATCTGATGACGATGGTTTCCGAACTGGTGCTGACCCGCAACCAGCTCATGGAGATCAGCCGCCGCAACGAGGACAGCGAATATAAGAGCCCGCTGCAGCGGCTCTCCACCGTGACAGGCGAATTGCAGGAAGCGGTGATGCGCACCCGCATGCAGCCGATCGGCAATGCCTGGCAGAAGCTGCCGCGCATCGTGCGCGACCTCGCCCATGAGCTCGGCAAGCATATCGAGCTGGAACAGCACGGCGCCGAGACCGAACTCGACCGGCAGCTCCTCGACCAGATCAAGGACCCGCTCACCCATATGGTGCGCAATTCCGCCGATCACGGTCTGGAACTGCCCGCCGCGCGGCGTGCCGCCGGCAAGCCGGAAAAGGGCACGATCCGCCTCGCCGCCTATCACGAGGGTGGCCATGTCATCGTCGAGATCGCCGATGACGGGCGCGGGCTGGATGTCGCCCGCATCAAGGCCAAGGCGGTCGAGAACGGCCTGTGCACGGAAGCCGATGCCGCCCGCATGACCGACGCGCAGGCGTTCCGCTTCATCTTCCATGCCGGCTTCTCCACCGCCCAGCAGGTCACCAGCGTCTCCGGCCGCGGCGTCGGCATGGATGTGGTGCGCTGCAATATCGAGGCGATCGGCGGCACGGTGGATGTGCGCTCGAAGCGCGGCGAGGGCACGACCTTCACCATCAAGATCCCGCTCACCCTCGCCATCGTCCCGGCGCTGATCGTGGAGACCACCGGCGAGCGCTTCGCCCTGCCGCAGACCTCGGTGGTGGAACTGGTGCGGGTGCGCGGCGACAGCGAGCATTCGCTGAGCTTCATCAAGCACGCCCATGTGCTGCGCCTGCGCGACCGGCTGCTGCCGATCCTCGATCTCGGCGCGGTGATGGGCCTGTCGTGCCATTGGGGCGAGCGCCCCGAAGGCGAGCTGATCGTGGTGATGCAGGTCGGCAGCCAGCGCTTCGGCGTGGTGGTCGACAGCGTCTCGCACACCGAGGAAATCGTGGTGAAGCCGCTGGCCTCGGTGCTGCGCGGCATCTCCCTGGTCTCCGGCAGCACCATTCTCGGCGACGGGCGCGTCATCATGATCATTGATCCCAACGGCCTGTCCCAGGTCGCGGCGTCGCGGTCGGACAAGACCGGCGAGGCCAGCCGGAGCGAGGCGGATGCCGGCCGCGGGGCCGATTCCAACAAGATGTCGCTGCTGCTCTGCCGCGCCGGTGCGCAGGGGCTCAAGGCGGTGCCGCTCGCTCTCGTCACCCGTCTGGAGGAACTCGACGCCGAGGATGTGGAGCGCCTGTCGGATCGCTGCGTGGCGCAGTATCGCGGCACGCTCATCCCGATCCTCTACGCCAATGACGAGGTGGAACGGAAAACGTCCGGCAAGCAGCCTCTGCTCATCTTCTCGGAAGGCGAGCGGACCATGGGCCTCGTCGTCGACCAGATCGTCGACATCGTCGAGACCGCGTTCGAACTCAAGCTGTCCTCGGCCTCGCCGGACATCATGGGCGGCGCGATCATCAACGGTACGGCGACCGAGGTGCTGGATGTCGCCCATTTCGTCCAGCGCGCCTTCGGCGAGAGCTTCGACATCCCCGTCGGGCATGCCAATGAACGCGGGGGCCGGCTGCTGCTGGTGGACGACAACGCCTTCCATCGCGCCATGCTGGAACCGGTGCTGAAGGGCAACGGCTATGCCGTGACCTCCTGCACCTCCGCCAGCGAAGCGCTGGAGAAGCTCTCCGGCGACGCCCGCTTCGACGCGGTGGTCAGCGACGTCGACCTGCGCGGCCTCGACGGCATCGGCTTCGCCGAGCGCGTGCGCTGCGAGCTGCATATGGAGACCCTGCCGATCATCGCCATCGCCACCGGCGGCGACCCGGATTCCATCGAGCGCGGCCGGATGGCCGGTTTCACCGATTATGTCGCGAAGTTCGACCGCAACGGCCTGCTGGCCGCGCTGCGCGAATTCGCGGTCCACGAGGATGAGGAGAAGGCGGCATGAGCACTGCGGCTGCCAATGTGGAAGGGCGCAGCGACGCCCATCAATATGTCACGGTCCGGGTCGGCGGGCAGCTATTCGGCCTGCCGATCTCGTCGGTGAACGAGGTGTTCGTGCCCGACCGCATCACTCCCGTGCCGCTCGCCTCGCGCGAGATCGACGGGGTGCTGAACCTGCGCGGCCGCATCGTCACCATGATCGACATGCGCCGCCTGCTCGGCCTGGCGGACGGCACCCTCGCCCGCATGGCGGTCGGCATCGAGCGCACGGGCGAAGCCTTCGCCCTGCTCATTGACGGCGTCGGCGACGTGCTGCTGCTCGATCCCAGCACCTATGAGAGCAGCCCGCCCAATCTCGATGAGGAATGGACGCAGTTCGCCGAGGGCGTCCACCGCCTGGCGGAGGAACTTCTCGTGGTGCTCGATGTCGAGCGTGTCCTCGCCACCGTCGGTGGCGTGCGCAACGCGGCATGAAGGGGCGGAGCCGGGAACCAAGCCGATGAAGACCTTTCTTGTCGTTGACGATTCCAATGTCGTGCGCATGGTCGCGCGGCGCATGCTGGAGGGCTGGGCGTTCACGGTCGACGAGGCCGAGAACGGCGCCGTGGCGCTCGAACGCTGCCGGCGGACCATGCCGGACGGCATCCTGCTCGACTGGAACATGCCCGAACTGTCCGGTGTCGAGTTCCTGGAACGCCTGCGCAACGAGGCGGGCGGCAGCTCGCCGCGCGTCGTGTTCTGCAGCACCAACAACGATGCCTCCCACATCGCCGCGGCCCTGTCCGCCGGGGCGGACGAATACATCATGAAGCCGTTCGACGCGGACATCCTGCGGGAGAAGCTTGTCGAGGTCGGTCTGCTGGAGGAAGAGCCCACATGACGCTCGCACGTCCCCCTGGCACGCCCGCCGCGCCGGCGCAGGCGCAGCCTTCCGGACCGCCGATCAAGGTGATGATCGTCGATGATTCGGTGTTCATGCGCGGCATCCTCAGCAAGTGGCTCGGCGAATCCGGCGAGTTCACCGTGGTCGGCACCCATCCCAATGGCCGCCGCGCCGCCGACGATGTCCAGAGTTCGCAGCCGGACGTGGTCATCCTCGATCTCGAAATGCCCGACATGGACGGCCTCACCGCCCTGCCGCTCATCCTTGAGCGCAAGGCCAACACCGCAGTGCTGGTCGCCTCGGCGCTGAGCCGTCGCGGCGCGGAGGTCAGCCTGCGCGCCCTCACCCTCGGCGCGGCCGACTATCTGCCCAAGCCCGACAGCGCGCGCGGCCCGGTGGCGGCGGAAGAGTTCCGCGCCGAGCTTCTGGCCAAGGCCCGCAGCCTCGGCCAGCGCGTGCGCCGCCGCTCCATGCCCCGTCCGCCGGTGGGATCGACCGCCGGCACCGCCGCCAGCCCAGCCCCGGCGCCGGCCGCGCCGAAGATTCCCGGTCTCGGCAAGGCCGACGGCAAGCTGCGCGCCTATTCGCGGATGCCGCCCGGCATCGTGGCCATCGGCAGTTCCACCGGCGGACCGCAGGCGCTGACCAAACTGTTCAGCGATATCGGCCCTTCGCTCGGCCGCGTGCCGGTGCTGGTGGTGCAGCATATGCCGGCCACCTTCACCGCCATTCTGGCCGAACACATCGCCCGCGCCTCGGGCCGGCGCTGCGCGGAAGGACGCGACGGCGAGGATCTCGTCGCCGGCCAGATCTATGTCGCCCCCGGCGGGCTGCACATGGATGTGGTGCAGAGCGGCGGTGTCAGCCGCATCCGGCTGCTCGACACCGCGCCGGTGAATTTCTGCAAGCCGGCGGTCGACCCGATGTTCGAATCCGTCGCCGGCATCTATGGCGCCGCCGCGCTCGGCATCGTGCTGACGGGCATGGGCTCGGACGGCGCGCGCGGCGCGCTTAAAATCGCCGATCTCGGCGGCAGCATCATCGCCCAGGACGAGGAAAGCAGCGTGGTCTGGGGCATGCCGGGTGCGACGGCGGCGATCGGCGCCTGCGCCGGCATTCTTCCCATCACCGAAATTGGCCCGAAGGTGAACCGGATGCTCACGGGAGGCCGCGAATGATCGGGCCGACCGAATTCGAGTTCCTCCGGCGCTTTCTCAAGGAAAAATCCGGCCTCGCCCTCACCGACGACAAGCACTATCTGCTGGAGACGCGGCTCGACCCGGTGATGCGCAAGGCCTCGATCCCCAATGTGGCGCTGCTTGTCGCCGCGCTGCGCGAGCGCGGAACCTCGCCGCTGGCCGAGGCGGTGATCGAGGCGATGACGACCAATGAATCGCTGTTCTTCCGTGACAAGCGGCCCTTCGAGCAGTTGGCGTCGCTGATCATTCCCGGCATCGTCTCGCGCCGCCCGCCCGGACAGCCGCTGCGCATCTGGTGCGCCGCCGCCTCCACCGGGCAGGAGCCCTATTCCATCGCCATGCTGCTGCGCGACAATGAGCGCCTGCTCGGCGGAAGGCGGGTGGAGATCATCGCCACCGACCTGTCCGGCGAGGTGCTCGAACGGGCGAAGGAGGGTCTCTACACCCAGTTCGAGGTGCAGCGCGGCCTGCCGGTGCATTATCTGCTGAAGTGCTTCAACCAGGAGGGCGACATGTGGCGGATCAATGCCGATATCCGCTCCATGGTCCGCTTCTCCCGGCTTAACCTGCTGCAGCCCTTCGGTCATCTCGGGCAGTTCGACATCGTGTTCTGCCGCAATGTGCTGATCTATTTCGACGCTCCGACCAAGAGCGACGTGCTGAGCCGCATCGCCGCCATCATGGCGCCAGACGCCTATCTCGTGCTCGGCGGCGCCGAAAGCGTGCTGGGCCTGTCCTCGGAACTGGTGCCCGGCAGCCAGCACGGCTTCTACGTCCGCAAGACGTGAGCCGGCAAAAGCAAGGCGCCGGCCCCTGGCCCCCCGCCCCCGCACGGCGCCGGCCCATGCCGCGCCCCGCCACGCGAGAAGCCGCCCGCCCGGGCGGCTTTTCCGCTTGAACGGCCCTCCCGTCGCCCCCCGGCAGCGCCCGCCCCTGCGAACTCTGGCAGCGCCGAAACGGCGCAGGGCACACCCATATGGGTGATGCGATCCGCCAGGGGCGGCCCTAGCCTGACGGCGAAGCTCTGCGCCTGCCCGCTCCGACGCGCCACGCCGACAGCGGCGCGGGACGGGGCTCCCCCTGTCCGCGGTTCCGTTCGGCGGGGAAAGGCGTGGCGACTTCGTTTCGCGTCGGAACAACACCGGCTCCGTCAACCGCACCGGGAAATGAGCCCCTCAGGTGATCTGGATAAGGATGGCATTTCTGGCGGTCATGATCGCGCTTCCCCACAGCGCCTGGGCGGGGAAGCGCATCGCACTCGTGATCGGCAACAGCAGTTACGCCAAGATCTCGTCGCTGAAGAACGCCCGCAATGATGCCGCCCTGATGGCGGCCACGCTGCGCCAGCTCGATTTCGATGTGGTCGAAGCGCTCGATGTCGACCGTGCCGCGATGGCGCGGGCGGTGCGCGCCTTCGGCGGCAAGCTGCGCGATGCCGGGGCGGACGCGGTCGGCCTGTTCTACTATGCCGGCCATGGCGTGCAGGCGCGCGGCGTCAATTACATGGTGCCGGTCTCCGCCAGCATCGACACCGAATCCGACCTCGAAGTCGAGGCGCTGCCGGCCGACAGCGTGCTGTCGCAGATGCGCGACGCCGGCAATGCAACCAGCATCATCATCCTCGACGCCTGCCGCAATAATCCCTTTGCCGGCAAGACACGCTCGGCCACACGTGGGCTTGCGCGCGTCTCCGCCACCGGCGGCGCCATCGTGGCCTTTTCGGCCGCGCCGGGCCAGGTGGCCAGCGACGGCGAAGGCGACAACTCGCCCTACACGACGGCGCTCAGCAAGGCGATGCAGGCGAAGGGACTGACCATCGAGCAGGTGTTCAAGCGCGTGCTGGTGGATGTCGAGAACGCCACGGCCGGCGAGCAGGTGCCGTGGGTGGAATCCTCGCTTCGGGACGATTTCTATTTCCAGCCGGCCGCGATGGCCGCAACGCCGCTGCATCATCAGCTCAGCGCCGAAGCCACCGCCTGGGCCGAACTGCGTGAGAGCACCGATGCCGACGCGCTCCAGGGCTTCATCCTCGCCTATCCCGACAGCGTCTTCGCCGACGTCGCGCGGATGCGTCTCGACGACGTGTCGGGAGCCAAAACACCCGCCCCGTCTTCACCCGCCTCGTCTTCACCCGCCTCAGCTTCGCCCGCGGCGAAGCCGCAGATTCTCGCCGCCCTGACCCCGGCCGAGGCCGACCCTCCGCCGCCGCCCGACGCGACGCCGGACACCATGACAGACGCGACGCCCGATCCGATGCCCGACACGGCGCCCGACCTGGCGTCCGGCGGCGCGCTCTATGCCGGGCTGCAGCGCGAACTCAACCGGCTCGGCTGCTGGGTTGGCGAACCCGATGGCAAATGGGGGCGCCGAAGCGAAGAGGGGCTGGCGCGGCTGCGCAGTTTTTATCCGCTGGAACTGCCCAGCGAGAAGGTCGATCCGGCCGGCCTTCTCGATGACATGCGCAACCTGGACGGGAAGCTCTGCCCCACCACCTGTTCGATCCTCGAAGAGGAACGGAACGGCGTCTGCATCGCCAAGACCTGCCCGGCGGGGCAGCAGCTCTCCGGCAAGGGCGTCTGTTTCACGCCGGCCAAGACCGCGAGCCGCCCGAAACCGGCCGGAAGGCCCAAGGCGGCGCGCAATTGCTGGACGCTCATCGACGAAGTGATCTGCGAGTAACGCCGCATGGGGCGCGGCGGGAGAGGCGAAGAGGGAGACGGGGTGGTGGCACATATCGCACGGGAACGGACGAGGGCGGGGAGGTTGCTCGCCTCCTGCACCGGAGCGGCACTCGTGCCGCTGGTCGCCGGCGGGCTGATGGCGGCAGCCCCCGCCGCCGCCCAGGGCCTGCCGGCCGGCAAGACCATCGAGGCGACGGTGCGGATGGTCTGGCAGGTGAAGACGACGACCACGCCGACATTCGGCTTCAAGTCGACCAAGACCCATGACCGGCCGGAGACGCTGCGGCTGCGGGTGTTCAAGGTGAAGGACCAGCTGGTGTTCAGCCAGCCGGACTTCGCCGGCGGCACCGTGTTCGTCGGCGACACGTCGGTGACGAAGAACGCCCTTCTCGCCGGGCGCGGGCGCCCGCGCTGCACCTCGGTCATCCTCGAAGGCGGCGCGAAAGGCGATTATTGCGTGTCCTATCGCGAGGAGCCGGGAAGCCTGCTGCTGACCTATGGCTATCGCGGCACCTTCGATCCCGGCATGACCGGCGCCTATGAATACACGGTGCGCCTCGATCTCACGGGCAAGGGCTGCAGCGCCTCGCTCGCCGGCGCCCAGTCGGACACCACGGAGGAGATCGACTACGACCCTTCGCGCAAGGCGGAGCGGCAGGTGGCCAGCGGCCGGCCGGCCGGCGGCTCCTGCACCCTCATCGCCGGCCGGAAGGCGTTCTGACATGGCCGCGCGCACGCTTTGCCGGCTGCCGCTCCTGGCCTGCGCCAGCGCCCTGTTGATGCCCACGGCACTCGCCGCCGCCGGGCTGCCGGACGGCTGGACGCTGGATGTCGAGGCGCAGATCGAGGTCACGCGCGAAGGCTGGGAAACCCAGGGCAAGAAGCGCCGCGTCACACGGCGTGAAACCTTTGCGCTCGACCGGAAGCTGCGGGTCTTTCGCGTCGGCGAGCAGGTGGTCGTCAGTCGTCCCGACTTCACTTATCCCGTCAAGCTCGACGGGCGGCAGATCACCAAGGACGCCGTCGCCGCCACGGCGGACACGTACCGCTGCGTCGAGTTCCGCAGCGCCGGCGACCCGGATGAGGTGTGCGCCCAGTATCATGCACGTCCGAACGGGATCGACCTCAAGCTGCGCAACGAGTCCTGGAGCATGGTGGCGCTGTTCGAGTCCTCGACGCAATTCCGGCTGACGGTCTCCGGCGAGAGCTGTCGCGTCGAACTCATCAGCTACACCTCCGAAAGCAAGAACGTCCCGGTGCCGGTCGGGCGAGCCTCGGGGAGCAGCGGCGTCGGCAAGCTGGCCAGCGGCTCCTGCCGGCTTCTCCAGGGCAAGAGGCCATTCTGATGCGGGCGCCCCGCCTCACCGTCGCGCCCCGCCGCGCCGCCCGCGCCATCCTCGCGGTCTCCGCCCTGGCGAGCCCCGCCCTGGCCAGCCCCGCGCTGGCGGCGCCGATCCCGGCCGACACCACGCTCGACCTGAGGGTCATGGTCGGCTGGCCGACCCGCGCCTCCGGCATGCCGGCCGCCGACGCGGCCTTCTACCCGCCGGTGACGATCGAGGCGGGCATCGGGCTGCGGCTGTTCATGGTGAAGGACCAGATGCTCGTCAGCGTGCCGCACTTCACCACCCAGGACGTGATGGCCGGCGGCGTTGCCACCCGCCAGGCCGCTTTCATCGCCGGGCGGGGGGCCTATCGCTGCAAGAAGGCGACGCTCGGCAGCCCCGGCCAGCCGACGGCGCAGGCGGTGAATTTCTGCCTGTCCTATGCGCCGGAAGCCGGGGGCTTCGTCTTCCGGTTCAAATATGCCGGCGAGGTGGCGACGAACGCGCAGGGTTCCTACGACTATGCGCTTCGCGTGGCGGTCGATGGCGGCGGCTGCACGGTCCGCCTGCTCTCCGGGGCCATGAAGATCGTCGTCCGGCAGCCAGCCTACGACATCACGCAATCGGCCACCGCCCTCGCGCGGTCAGCGTCCTGCACGCGGCTGCAGGGAAAGCAGACCTATTGATGCCCCGCTCATGAGCAGCCTGATCGCGCTCCTTCCCGCTTTTCTGGCCGTCCTGCTGGCTGTTCCGGCGACAAGCCACGCCGGTGGCGCCACCTGGCTGTCGCTGTCCGCCTCCTCGGCGGCCTTCGCCGCCATGGCGACCAATTGCCTGCTGGCGACCCGGCCGCGCCTGCTTGAGCCGCTGTTCCACGGGCTCGACCGCATCTACCGGGTGCATCGCATGCTCGGCATCACCATCGTCGTGCTCGTGCTCGTCCATGATCTCGTCGCGCCGAATTTCCAGGGGGTGACGCTCTCCTCCGGCCTGAACCGGCTCGCCCGCACGCTCGGCGAATATGCCTTCTATGCCCTGCTGCTGCTCGCGGCACTGTCGCTGGTCAAGCGGCTGCCATTCACCCGCTGGGAGCTGCCCTACGGGCTGTGGCGCCAGTCGCATCGCCTGTTCGGCGCCGTGTTCCTGCTGGCGGCGCTGCATCAGGCGTTCATCAAGCGTCCCTTCGACAGCGCGGCGCTGCTGGCGGTCTATCTCAATCTGCTGGCGGCGATCGGCCTTGTCAGCTTCGCGCTCACCCAGTTCCGCCCCCTGCTGCGCGGCCATCGCTACCGTGTCAGCGACATCCGCCGCGAGCCGGGAGCGACCCTCGTCACCGCCCGGCCCGAGCGCGGCGGCCTGCGCGCCCGGCCCGGCCAGTTCGCCTTCATCCGCTTCGCCCGCGCCGGGCTGGGCGAGCCGCACCCGTTCACCATTGCCGGCGCGGCCGCCGCCGGGGGCGAACTGCGCTTCGCCATCAAGCCGCTGGGCGATTTCACCCGCCGCCTGCGCGACACGCTGGAAGTGGGCGACGCCATGATCGCCGAGGGAGGCTATGGCCGCTTCGACCCCGCGCAGGGCGGCGCCCGGCAGATATGGATCGCCGGCGGCATCGGCATCACCCCCTTCCTCGCCGCGCTGGACGGCGCGCTGGCGACGCCGGGCCGGCAGGTTCACCTGTTCCATTGCGTGCGCCAGCCGGAGGAAGCCATCGAGCGCGCCCGGCTGGAGGCGGTCGCGCGGGCAAGGCCCGGCTTCGCCTTCACCCTGCACCCCTCGGCCCAGGCGGGGCGTCTCGACGCGGCGGGCATCATCCGCGCCTGCGCCTTCGAGCCGGCGGGGGCGGAACTGTGGTTCTGCGGCCCCTCCGCCCTGCGCGAGGCCCTGGTGAAGGACCTCGCCCGTCAGGGCCAGGCGCCGGCGCGCGTGGTGTTTGAACGGTTCGACTTCAGGTGAGGGCGCACCATGAGCCGGCGGCCGGCCTTGCGCAGGACAGGGGAGCAGAGGCGATGAGCGGAAGCGGCGGACGCAGCCGGGGCAGCGCCGCGCGGCGGGCGCGAGGGGTGCGGGCGTGCATCGCGCTGACCGTGGCGGGGCTCACATTCGCGGCCGGGCGTGCCGAGGCACGCGAGCCGTTCAAGCCGGACGCCTTCGCCACCTATGCGCCGGATGTCGCCAATGGCGAGGTGCTGGCCCACGCCGCAGGCTGCGTCGCCTGCCATGCCTCGGGCGAGAACGGCCGGCTTCTCGCCGGCGGGCGCAGGCTCGACACCTTCATCGGCAGCTTCTACGTCCCGAACATCACGGACCACGCCAAGGGCGCCGGCGGCTTCAGCAATGCGGACTATCTCAACGCCGTGATCAACGGCATCGCCCCGGACGGGCGGCACTATTATCCGGTCTTTCCCTATGCCGCCTATGCCGGGATGAAGCCGGAGGACGTTCTCGACATCAAGGCCTATATCGCCACCTTGCCGGCGTCGGACACCGCCGCCCCCCGCCATGTGGTCGGCTTTCCCTATAATCTCGACGCCACCCTCGCGCTGTGGCAGCGCGGCAATTTCGACACGCCGGCCTTTCAGCCCGGGGACGGTTCGCAACGCAGTCGCGGGCGCTATCTGGTCGAGGCGGTGGGCGCCTGCGGCGAATGCCACACGCCGCGCACCCTGACCTATGGGCTCGACAAGGCCCGGCGGTTCGAGGGCGAGAAGGGACTGAGCGGCGAGGCCGCGCCGCCGATCACCCCCGCCCAGATGGCGGTCTTCGCCCAGGGCGATGCCTTCCGCACCTATATCGAGGAGGCGCAAAAGCCCTCCGGCGCGCCGGTCGCCTCGCCGCTGAAGCGCCAATGGCTGGCCGGGCTGGCGCGCCTGCCGGAAGCGGACCGGCTCGCCATGCTGGCCTATCTCACCGACACCGACATCACGCCGAACGCGCCGGAGAAGAGGCTGGAGCCGAGCTGTTCGGCCGCTGCCCCGCCGGCGATCGCGCTCAATGAGCTGGCGGCGAAGGCCGACGACGTGGTCGGGCGCTACTGCCGCAACTGCCATGGCCCCGGCGAAAGCGCGCAGGGCAGCTTTCCCGCCGGCGACCTCGCCGCCATCGCCGCCAATCCCGCCTTCGTCACCCCCGGCAATCGCGGCGCCTCGCTGTTGTTCACCTCCATCTCCAGCGGCCGCATGCCCTATGGCACCAAGCCCAGCGCCGAGGAATTGGAGGCGCTGGGCGCCTGGATCGACCAGCTTTCCACCCCCGCGCCCGCCGCGCCGCCGCAAAGGCCGGCGCGCCAGCGCGACCTCGTGACCACCGAGGCGATGCAGCGTGCCGCCCTCGCCGATCTCGAAAGCCTGCCGGCCGAGGACCGGCGGTTCATCCGCTATGTCAGCTTCCATACTCTTCATAATGGCGTCGCCCCCTGCGAGGATGCGCGGGTCTTCGCGCGCCGGCTCGACCTGTTCCAGGCGAGCTTCCGCAAGCTTTACAATTCCGTCTCGCTCGGCCCGCAGCTGGTGACGCCGCCCGCCGTGGCGGGCAGCCGCGACCTGCTGCTGCGGATCGACCTGCGCGACAGCAAATGGACAGCGGCGCAATGGGAAAGGCTGCTGGCGGCCTATCCCTTTGCCCGCAGCGCGCGGCGCGATCCCGCCCTCGCGGGACTGACGCACGGGACCGGCACCGACATTCCGCTGATCCGCGCCGACTGGTTCATGGCCAATGCCTCGCGCCCGGAGAATTATCATCTCCTGCTCGCCCTGCCCGCCCATATCGGCGCGCTGGAACAGCGCATCGGCGTCGATGTGAACGCCAATATCCGCGACAGGAAGGTTGCGCGCGCCGCTTTTCTCGAGGGCTCGTCCGGCGTGTCCGACCATAACCGGCTGCTGGAACGGCACGACCTCCCGCATGGCGGCTATTACTGGAAGTCCTACGATTTCGCCGGCAGCCGCGACACGCAGAACCTGCGCTCGCACCCGCATGGCCCGCCGGATGCGGCGCCGCTGGCCGCGGGTCTCGCGGCCTTCGAGCATGATGGCGGGGAGATGATCTTCTCGCTGCCGAACGGCCTGCAGGGCTATTATCTCTCCACCGGCAAGGGCGACCGCATCGACCGCGGGCCGACCGAGGTGGTCTCGTTCCGCCAGCGCCCGATCGGCAAAGGCATCGACATCGTCAACGGGCGCTCCTGCATGGACTGCCATTCCGACGGCATCATCGCCAAGCGCGACCAGTTGCGGGCCCATCTCGCCAGTTCGGTCGCCTTCTCCCGGCCGCAGCAGGAGCTGCTGCTGGCCCTGTATGTCGACCAGATCGAGCTTGACCGGCTCTATGCCCAGGATCGCGCCGCCTTCATCGCCGCGCTTGAGCGCATCGGTGCGGCCGAGAAGGCGCCGGACGGCTCGCTCAAGAGCCGGCGCGGCCCGGCCGAGCAGGAGCTCGCCACCTGGTTCGCCGACCAGTACGAGGCCAATCTCGACGAGGACCAGCTCGCCGCCGAGTTCGACCTGCTGCCGGAGGAGCTGGAAAAGGCGGTACTGCGTGTGCGCGAGGAGAGCGTCCGCACTCTGGCCATTGACTGGCTCACCCAGCTCAAGGCCGGTGTGAAAGTGCCCCGCTTCGAGGTCGACCGGCACTACGGCACGCTGATGCAGGCGCTGCACGACATCGAGCCGCTGAGGCAACCGGCCGAGGGGGCCGACGCGCCGGCGCCCGTCGCCCTGCCGGACTACAAGGATGCCGATTATCGCGATGACGCCTATCGGCCCGAGGGCAGCGGCGGCAAGCTGGAGCTCAGCGTGCGGGTGCCGCGCACCACGGTGCGGGTGAACGAGAAACTGCGCTTCGATGTGACGGCCAATCGCCGCTGCGAGCTGCAACTGCTCTATGTCGAGGCCACCGGCGAGGTGGAGGTCATCCCGCAGGAGATGATCGGGGCGCCGTTCCTGGAGCCGGGCCGGCCGCGGCGCATCCCGCAGGAGGGCGTCGGCGACCTGGTGTTCGACACGCCGGCCTATAATGAGACGCTGCTGGCCTTCTGCCGCGAGGGCGGGCTGGGCGCGGAGCGGCTGGACGCGGCCCGCGCCCGCGCCCTGATCGCCGCCTCGGGCGCGCCCCCTTCGCGCGGCCTCGCCATCAAGCTGGTGGAGCGCCAGAAGGCGCAGGCCGCCGCAGCGCCGCAGCGCAAGGGCCGCGCCGCCATCAACATGCTCTCCTTCAGCATCCGGGACTGACGCGATGTCGCGCTGTCGGCCCCTGCACTCACCCCGGAACGGAACGCCCGCCATGATGCCGCCTGCCCCGCGAACGTCCACCGCTCTTCTCTCGCGCGTCGGCTCGGCCGCGCTGCTGCTGGCGGTCGCCGTGGCGTTTGCCCCCGTCGAGTCCCGGGGCGAGGGGCTGACGAGCGAGGCGATCGTGCGGGCGCTGGCACCGGCGCCCGCCGACCGTCCGCGCCCCGCCTCCCGTTCGCTTGGCGCGCCGGCGCCGCCCGCTGCGGCTTCGGTGCTGCCGGCGGGCGACGCGGCCTATCTCCGGCGCTTGCCCTCGCGCGGCCTGCGGGTCGAGATGAAGGAGAAGCTGGTCGAGATCGTGCAGCGCAACGATCTGCCGCGCCTCGATATCGAGATCGGCTTCGCCTATAATTCCGCCGTCCTCGCCGCGCCGTCCCGCGCCGATCTCGATGCGCTCGGCGTGGCGCTGCTGGCGGATTCGCTCGTCGATACCCGTATCGCGCTGAACGGGCACACCGATGCGGTGGGCAGCGAGCGCTATAATCTGGAGCTGTCGGAACGTCGCGCCGAGGCGGTTCGCGACTATCTCATCGCGGTTCACGGCATCGCGCCGGAGCGGCTGATCGCGGTCGGATTCGGCGAGAGCCGGCTGAAGAACCCCGCCCGACCCGCGGCCGGGGAGAATCGCCGCGTCGAAGTGATCAACCTGTATTAGAGCCGTTTCGAGCGAAGAGGATGCCGGCCCGCGTGAAGAAAACGCGACAAAACAACGAAATGGATCAATTCACCGTCTCCGTGAAACCGTGGGATGATCTGGAGCCGGATCCGCCGCGCCTCACCCCTCGCCCGGGTGCGGGCGCAGCGACATGATCGGAGCAAGAGTGCGCACGAGATCGACCTGCGAGGCGAAGCCGGTCTTCTGCAGGATCTTCTTCACATGCGAGCGGACCGTCTCCACTGCGCTGCCATGGTGGCTGGCGATCCCGGCGATGGTCAGCCCCTCGATCAGCCGGGCGGCCACGGCGGCCTCGCTCGGCGTCAGGTCGTAGAGACCGCTCAGCAGCCCCTCGGGGACATCCGGCCGCGCCGCCCGCGCCACCACCAGCAGCGCGCCGGCCTGGCCGAAAATGTCATGCGCCTGGCGACGGATGGGAATGACGTGGATCAGGCAGGGCGCGCCCTCGCCGCTCGCGGGGACCGGCAGCGACCCCACCTGTCCCGGCCGGTCGCTCGCCAGATCCTGCAGCGCCACTTGGAGCAGACGGTTGGCGTGCTCATCGGTCAGGACGAGACGCTCGCGCAGCCGCGTCGTGATCTGCCCGCCCAGCCGGTCGAAATCGGCGTTGCTGCCCACCAGCCGGCCCTGCGGCGTCACCACCGCCCCCGGCAGGCCGATGCCGGCGAGCGCATCCAGCATTCCCTGCATGCGCTGCAGCCCCAGCCGCGCCCCCAGCAGCGCCGCCCGCGCGAGATGCGGACGCAGGCTGTCGAGCACCCTCACCTCCTGCGGCGCGACAGGCCCGTCGTTCCAGCGCCGCTCCAGCGAGACGACGATCGCGTCCCCGGTGGGCGATCTCACAATGGTGGCGGCGCCCCAGCCGAAGCCGGCGGGCCGGAGCGCGTCGCGATAGACCGGCATCGCCTCGATCTGGGAAAGGGTGAACACGTCGAGATCGGTCAGGAAGCCGGCATGCGGCCGGCCGAGCAGCCCAGCCAGCCGGTCATTGCGCTCCATCCAGCCATCGCGCAGGAACTGCTGCACCAGCGGCGCGATCGGCTCGGACGCCACCCAGTTGGTCCCGCTCTCATTATGGCTGAAGATCGACCCGCCGAAACAGCCGCCCAGCCGGCTGAGCTGGCCGATGGCCGCGGACCACATTTCCGGGATCGCCGCCGCCTCGTAGATCGCGCCGGCGACCTCAGCATATTCCTCTGCGTCCAACACCCCGCGCCCCCTTCTGCCCGCGGCGCACGATGGGTGCGTTCGGGCCGTGAGGTCAAGCCGCCGCCAAGCCTCCCCCAAAGCCTCCCCTGAGCCTGCCCGAAGCCGCCGCCCGGGCCGAGCCAGTGTCGAATTAGGCACAAATATTGTCACGTATGCTCGCGCGCCCTCGCGATCCGCTGGCCTGCAAATTGCTGATCAGTGGGGAAAACGAGGGTGGATAGTGCTGCGCGTCTTGGTGATCGACCAGAACAACAAGAGAGCCGAAATCGTCGAGGCCGCCTTGCGGGCTGAGCCGGATGTGGAGGTGCGGATCGCCGCCGTCGGCTCCGCCCAATTGCTGCCGCTGCTGCGGCAGTCCGCGCCGGATGTGCTGATCGTCGCGCTCGACCTGCCCGATCGCGACACGATCGAACAATTGCGCATCGCCAATCGCGAGATCGCCCGGCCGATCGTGATGTTCGTCGACCAGAGCGACACCGAGGCGATGCGCACCGCCGTGAGCGCGGGGGTGAGCGCCTATGTCGTCGACGGGCTGCAGCCCCAGCGGGTCAGGACGGTGCTCGATGTCGCGGTGATGCGTTTCCAGGAATTCGAGCGGCTGCGCCGGGAGCTTGAGATTGCCCGCACCACCCTCGCCGAGCGCAAGCTGATCGACCGGGCGAAGGGCATATTGATGCGCGCACGCGGCATGAACGAGGAAGACGCCTATAATCTTCTGCGGTCCAAGGCGATGAAGGACCAGAAGAAAGTGGCGGAGATCGCCCAGTCCGTCATCACCGCGTCGGAGCTGCTCAAATGAGAATCCGCGCCGGCTTCATTCCGCTGGTCGATGCGGCGGTGCTGGTGGCGGCCGCCGATCAGGGCTTTGCCGCCGCCGAGGGGATCGAACTCGAACTGGTGCGCGAAGTGTCCTGGTCGAATGTGCGGGACAAGCTCTCGCTCGGCCATTTCGAGGCGGCCCACATCTTGGCGCCGCTGGCGATCGCCATCAGCCTCGGTCTCGACTACCCCCGCGTGCCGCTCTCCATCCTTGTGGCGCTGAACCAGAACGGCAGTTCCTTCCTTCTGGGCAACGAGACCTTCCGCGCGCTGGAGGAGGAGGCGGGGGGCGAGTCGATTGGCGATCCGCTCGTCTCCGGCGCCGCGCTGAAGCGGCTGGTGGCCGCCCGTGCCGCGCGGGGCGACGACCAGCTCGTTTTCGCCATGACCTTTCCCTTCTCCCCGCACAACTACCTGCTGCGCTACTGGATGGCGGCTTCCGGCATCAATCCCGACCGCGATGTCCGCCTCATCGTCATGCCCCCGCCCTACATGGTCGACGCGCTGTCGAACGGGCATGTCCACGGCTTCTGCGTCGGCGCCCCCTGGCCCAGCGTCGCGGTGGAGGTGGGCATGGGCCGCATCCTGCATTTCGGCTCGGACATCGTCGCGCACAGCCCGGAGAAGGTGCTGGCCACGCGCGCCAGCTTCGTGACGGAAAATCGCGACGGCGCGCTGGCGCTGACCCGCGCCCTCATCCGCGCCACCGCCTGGTGCGCCGCGCCGGAGAATCGGATGGCACTCGCCCATTTGCTGGCGGCGCCGGATCGGCTCAATGTCGGGGCCGATCTGATCCTGCGTTCGCTGGAAGGGCGTATCCGCATCGACGCGCAAGGCTCCGTACGCGAGTATTCGCGCTACATGGTGCTCGAAAGTGCGGCAGCGCGTCCGGATGTCCGGCAGGCGCTCTGGCTCTACGCGCAGATGGTGCGCTGGGGTCAGGCCCGGCTGGACGAGGCCGGGCGCCTCGCCGCAAGGGCCTGCTATGACCCTGGAATACACGATATTGCCCGCGACAGCATGGCAGAACCCGGCACATGCGACGGCATAGGTGCCTTTTCCGGCCCGGCTTTCGACCCCAATGACCTGCCGGCCTATCTCGCAGAAATCGACCGTTGATCATTCGTTGAGCAAAGGTCGCCCATTAAATGCTCTTGCGCAAAGTTGAGACCGCTTCAAAACTGATGATCAGGTTGTAGTCCTGCCAAGAGCGGACGATCTGACCGAGACTTTCCGTCACCCCATGATGCGGGTGACACCTTCTGCGCCCAATGAAGGGTGCATCCATAAGCAACGCCGCTGTGAGCCAGGTCATGATGACCGGGAACGCAGCGGCTTTTTTGTTTGCACCAAAGGTGAGCGACATGACAGGTTCCAGAAAATCGAACGGCATCTCCGCCCGTGGTGGCATTTCGCGGCGTGGACTCCTGCGGGCGGCATCGGCGACCGCCGTGCTGGCGGCGGCGAAGACCGCCTTCCCGTTCGGGGCGCACATAGCCGAGGCGGCGGGACCGGAAACCACGCGGGCCGTGCTCGGCTACATCGCGCTGACCGATGCCGCGCCGCTCATCATCGCCAAGGAGAACGGGCTTTTCGCCAAATATGGCATGCCCGATGTCGAGGTGAACAAGCAGGCGAGCTGGGGCACCACCCGCGACAATCTCGTGCTCGGCTCCAGCGGCTCGGGCATTGACGGCGCGCATATCCTGACGCCGATGCCCTATCTCATCTCGGCCGGCAAGGTGACGCAGAACAACGTCCCGCTGCCGATGTACATTCTCGCCCGGCTCAATCTCGATGCGCAGGCCATCTCGGTCGCCAAGGAGTATGCGGGCTCGGGCGTCAATGTGGATGCGCGCCCGCTCAAGGAGCCCTTCGCCAAGAAGAAGGCCGCCGGCCAGTCGGCCAAGGTCGCCGTCACCTTCCCCGGCGGGACGCACGATCTCTGGATGCGCTACTGGCTCGCCGCCGCCGGCATTGATCCCGACCAGGATGTCGAAACCATCGTCGTGCCGCCGGCGCAGATGGTGGCCAACATGAAGGTCGGCACCATGGACGCCTTCTGCGTCGGCGAGCCCTGGAACGAGCAACTGGTCAACCAGGGCATCGGCTTCACCGCCTGCAACACGGCGGAGCTGTGGGGGCTGCATCCCGAGAAGAGCTTCGCCATGCGCGCGGACTGGGTGGACGCCAATCCGAAGGCGACGCAGGCTCTGCTGATGGCCGTGATGGAAGCCCAGCAATGGTGCGACGACATGGCGAACAAGGAACAGATGGCCGAGATCATCGGCAAGCGCGCCTGGTTCAACGTTCCGAAGAAAGACATCATCCAGCGCATCAAGGGCAATTACAATTACGGTAATGGGCGGCTCGTGCCGGACAGCCCGCATTTCATGAAATTCTGGCGCGACCACGCCTCCTATCCCTACCAGAGCCATGAACTCTGGTTCCTTACCGAGGATATACGCTGGGGCAAGCTGCCGCCGGAGACCGACATCCAGGCGATGGTCGGCAAGGTGAACCGGCAGGATCTGTGGAAGGAAGCCGCCGTCCAGATCGGCGTGAAGGACATTCCGGCCTCCACCTCGCGGGGGGTCGAGACCTTCTTCGACGGCAAGGTGTTCGATCCCGCCAAGCCCGGCGACTACCTGGCCAGCCTCACGATCAAGCGCGTCGACGCCTGAGCCCGCACCGCAGGAGACCGGTCATGATCGCTACCGCCCGAGAGAGTGCCCCGGCCCGAGACAGCCTTGCGGCGCGGGACAGCTTTCCCGCCAGCGACGGCAATGTCGCCGTCCTGGCCCCCGTGAAGGTTCTGCCCGTCGCCGCGGCGCGGGCGACGCCGTGGCGCGCCCGGGTTCTGACGGTGGGGCGCGCGGTGGCGGGAAAGCTCGTCCCGCCGCTCGTCCCGCTGGTCGTGCTGCTCGGAATCTGGGAACTGCTCTGCGCCGGCCCCGACGCCGCGCTGCCGCCCCCCTCGCGCGTGCTGGCCGACACCTGGGAGTTGATCACCGATCCGTTCTACGATCGCGGCGGTCTCGACAAGGGCCTGTTCTGGCATCTTCTGGCCAGCCTCCAGCGCGTGCTGCTCGGCTATTCGCTGGCCGCCATTGGCGGTGTCGCGGTGGGCACGCTGATCGGCCAGTCGCAATGGGCGATGCGCAGCCTCGATCCGCTGTTCCAGGTGCTGCGCACCGTGCCCCCTCTCGCCTGGCTGCCGCTGGCGCTGGCGGCGTTCAAAAGCGGGGAGCCCTCGGCGATCTTCGTCATCTTCATCACGGCGATCTGGCCGATCGTCATCAACACCGCCGTCGGCATCCGCAACATTCCTGAAGATTATCGCAACGTCGCCCGCGTCCTGCGGCTCAATCCGCTTGAATACGCGGTGAAAATCATGATCCCCGCCGCCGCGCCTTACATCTTCACCGGCCTTCGCATCGGCATCGGACTGTCGTGGCTCGCCATTGTCGCTGCGGAAATGCTGATCGGCGGCGTGGGAATCGGCTTCTTCATCTGGGATGCCTGGAACTCTTCGCTGATCAGCGACATCATCGTGGCGCTGATCTATGTCGGGATCATCGGCTTCTTCCTGGATCGTTCCGTCGCGCTGGTCGGGGTGCTCGTCACCCGCGGCACCGCCACCTCCTGAGGAGCCCGCATCATGGTCAGCGCCCATCTTTCCATCGAGCAGGTCGGCAAGTCGTTCACGCGCGCAGGCAGCACCACCCAGGTGCTCGCCGACATCGACCTCAAGGTCGACCGTGGCGCCTTCATCTCGATCATTGGCCATTCCGGCTGCGGCAAGTCCACCCTGCTCAACATCATTGCCGGTCTCACCCCGGTGAGCACGGGGGCCGTTCTACTCGACAACAGAGAGGTCAACGCCCCCGGGCCGGACCGCGCCGTGGTGTTCCAGAACCACTCGCTGCTGCCCTGGCTCACCGTCTATGACAATGTGCGCCTCGCGGTCGACAAGGTGTTCCGCGGGCACAAGAGCGCCGCCGAGCGCCATGACTGGACCATGCACAATCTCGATCTTGTGCAGATGGCCCATGCCCGCACCCGCCGCCCGTCGGAGATTTCCGGCGGCATGAAGCAGCGGGTCGGGATCGCCCGCGCCCTCGCCATGGAACCGAAGGTGCTGCTGCTCGACGAGCCCTTCGGCGCGCTGGACGCGCTCACCCGCGCCCATCTGCAGGACTCGGTGATGCAGATCCACGCCAGCCTCGGCAACACGGTGATGATGATCACCCACGATGTCGACGAGGCCGTGCTGCTCTCCGACCGCATCGTGATGATGACCAACGGCCCCTCGGCGCGCATCGGCGACATTCTCGACGTGCCGCTGGAGCGTCCCCGCCACCGCCTCGACCTGGTTGCGGACCCGACCTATCTGCGCTGCCGCGCGGCGGTGCTGAAGTTCCTTTACGAGCGGCACCGCTTCGTCGAGGCGGCGTGAGAACGGTCATGAACCCCGCCGCGCGCGAGCGCCTTCTCATCGTCGGTCATGGCATGGCCGCCACCCGCCTCGTCGAGGAACTGACGGCGCGCGCGCCCGGCCGCTTCAACATCACCCTTCTCGGTGCCGAGCCACGCCCCGCCTATAACCGCATCCTGCTCTCGCCGGTTCTGGCGGGCGAGCGCTCGCCCGAGGATATCGCCCTTCATCCCGATGACTGGTACGCCCGCCACGGCGTCCGTCTCCATAGCGGCGTCGCCGTCACCGCCCTCGATGTGGCGGCGCGCCGGGTGGCCACCGCCGACGGGCGGACATTCCCCTATGACCGACTGGTGCTCGCCACCGGGTCGAGCCCGGCGGTTCCGCCGCTGACCGGTGTCGACCTGCCCGGCGTCGTCGGCTTCCGCACGGTCGACGATGTCGCCGCCATGCTCGACAGGGCCGGCGAAGGCCGGCGCGCCGTGGTGATCGGCGGCGGCCTGCTCGGGCTTGAGGCGGCGCATGGCCTCGCCCGGCGCGGCATGGCGGTGACGGTGCTGCATCTCATGCCGCATCTGATGGAGCGCCAGCTCGATGCCGAGGCGGCGCGCCTGCTGCAGGGCGCGCTGGAAAATCGCGGCCTCTCCATCCTCACCGGCGTCGAGACGCAGGCCATCACCGGCACCGATCACGTCACCGGCGTGCATCTGGCCGATGGCCGCCATCTCGACGCCGAGCTGGTCGTGTTGGCGGTCGGCGTGCGGCCGCGCACCGAACTCGCCCGCGCCGCCGGCCTTGAGGTCGCGCGCGGGATCGTGGTCGACGATGCGCTGCGCAGCAGCAGCCCCGGCATCTACGCGCTTGGCGAATGCGCCGAGCATCGCGGCACCTGCCACGGCCTCGTCGCGCCGCTTTATGAAATGGCCGCCGTGCTGGCCGCCCATCTGGCGGGCGCGGAGACGCGCTACACCCCCTCGCCCACCGCCACCCGGCTGAAGGTGACGGGGATCGAGCTGTTCTCCGCGGGCGACTTCACCGGCGGGCCGGACTGCGAGGACATCGTCCTGCGCGACCCGGCGCTCGGCCGCTACACGCGGCTGGTGGCGCGCGGCGACCGCCTGGTCGGCGCGGTCCTCTATGGCGACACCGCCGATGCGCCCTTCTTCACCGATCTCATCCAGAGCGGGCAGAACATCGCCGCCATCCGCGACACCCTGATCTTCGGCCCGGCTTTGTGCGCGGCGGCCTGACGAGTGCAGTTGAGGACGCCATGAGCGGGGACTTCACCGTCGAGCAGAAGAACTATCTGGAGGGCTTCGTCTCCGGCATCGCCGCCATCCGCGCCTCGCGCGGGCTGCCGCCGATCGGCGGGGCGAAGGCCGCGCCGGCCGCCGCCCCCGCGCCCTCTCCGGAAGCGGGCCCCGATGCCGCCAGCCACCGCGCCATGGCCCGTATCGAGGCGGCCGGCGGCAAGCTGGTCGAAGCGGAGATCGCCAAGCGGGAGGAACTGGGCCTCGATTCCTACCCGCGCATGAAGCAGGCGGCGCGCGACGGCGTCTATCCCAAGGGCCGGGACGTGTTGCGGTGGCGCTATCACGGCCTGTTCTTCGTCGGCCCGACGCAGGACAGCTACATGGTGCGCCTGCGCGTTCCCAACGGCATCGTCACCCATTGGCAGTTCGCCGGGGTGGCCGATATCGCCGAGGCGCATGGCGGCCCCTATGCCCATGTCACCACCCGCGCCAATCTGCAGATCCGCGAGGTTCCGGCGCGCGATGGCATCGACGTGCTGGAGAAGCTCGCCGGGCTCGGCCTTAGCTGCAAGGGCACCGGCGCCGACAATATCCGCAACGTCACCGGCACGCCGACGGCAGGCATCGACCCGCAGGAGCTGATCGACACCCGCCCCTATGCGCTGGAATGGCACCACCACCTGCTCAATGAGCGGGCCATGTTCGGCCTGCCGCGCAAGTTCAACGTCGCCTTCGACGGCGCCGGCCGGATCGCGGCGCTGGAAGATACCAACGACATCGGCTTTCAGGCGGTGGAGCTGCGGGAAGGGCACGGCGTGGCGCCGGGGGTGTGGTTCCGCCTCGCGCTGGGCGGCATCACCGGCCATAAGGACTTTGCCCGCGACACCGGCGTGATCGTTGCGCCGGAGGACGCCACGCGGGTCGCCGACGCCATCGTCCGTGTCTATATCGACCGCGGCGACCGCACCAACCGGAACAAGGCGCGGCTCAAATATGTGCTCGACGCGATCGGCTTCGATGCCTTCCTGGCCGAGGTCGAGTCCAGGCTCGGCGCGCCGCTGACCCGTGCCCCTGCCGGCGCCATCGTCGCCCGGCCGGAGGCGGGACGGCAGACCCATATCGGCGTGCACCGCCAGAAGCAGGCCGGGCTCAACTGGATCGGCATCGTGCTTCCCGTCGGGCGCATGGATGTCGACCAGATGCGCGGCATCGCCCGCCTCGCCCGCGACCTCGGCGATGGCGACATCCGCCTCACCGTCTGGCAGAATCTGCTGATCTCCGGCGTCAAGGATGCCGATGTCCCGCTCGCCGTCGCGGCGCTTGAGGCGCTGGGCCTCGGCATTTCCGCCTCCGCCGTGCGCGCCGGGCTGGTCGCCTGCACCGGCAGCGAAGGCTGCAAGTTCGCCGCCGCCCCGACCAAGCGCAACGCCGAAGAGATCGCGCGCTGGTGCGACGGGCGCGTGGAGGTCGACCAGCCGGTGAACATCCACCTCACCGGCTGCCATCACTCCTGCGCGCAGCACTATATCGGCGACATCGGGCTGATCGGCGCCCGCGTTCCCGTCTCCGACGAGGGGGACACGGTGGACGGCTACAATGTGCTGGTGGGTGGCGGCTTCGGACCGGATGCCGGCATTGGCCGCGAACTCTTCGCCCGGGTGAAGGCGGAAGACGCGCCGCAGCTCGTCGAGCGCATGCTCGCCGCCTGGATGGCGCACCGCGCCTCCCCCGATGAGGGCTTCGCCGCATTCACCCGCCGCCACGACATTGCCGCGCTCGCCGCGCTGTTTCGCCCGGAGGGCACCCCATGAGCCTCCAGCCGCCCCCTTTCCTCACCCCGCTTCTGCCGGACAACGCGCCGTTCAGCCCGGCCCAGCGCGCCTGGCTCAACGGCTTCTTCGCCGGCCTGCTCGCGCTCGAAGGACAGGGCGCCGCGCCACTCGCCCCCGATCACGCCCAGGCGCTGATGCCCGGCGTGAGCTTCGCCCCTGCCACCGGCCCGGGCGACGGCGATGATGGCGCGGCCCCCTGGCACGACCCGACGATTCCGCTGGCCGAGCGGCTGGACATGGCCGCGGGACGGCCGCTCCGCCGGCGCATGATGGCCGCCATGGCACAGCAGGATTGCGGCCAGTGCGGCTATAGCTGCGAGGATTACTCCAACGCCCTCGCCAGCGGCGCCGAGGCGCGGCTGAACCTGTGCCAGCCCGGCGGCAAGGACACGCTGCGCGCGCTCAAGAAGCTCGCCGCCGAACGCGAGGGCGAGGCGCCGGCACAAATGTCGGCCATAACCGCGCCCGCCACCGCCGCGCCGGTCGCCGCGGCGCCCGGCCGCTCGCGCGAGCATCCGGTCGCCGCGACCTTCCTCTCGCGCCGCCGGCTGAACAGGGGCGCCTCCTCGAAGCAGACCTGGCATCTCGATTTCCAGCTCCCGGAGGGGCTCGACTACGCGGCGGGCGACAGTTTCGGCCTCATGCCGGTGAATGCGCCGGAACTGGTGGACGCCGTCATCGCCCGGCTCGGCCTGACGGACGCGGCGCGCGTCGACGGGCGCCCGCTGCGCGACATGCTTCTCCATGAGAAGGCCCTCGGGCCCGCGCCCGACGCGCTGTTCACCCTGCTGGCCGAAAGCACGGCCGACCCGGACGAGAAGGTCAGGCTCGCCCGCCTCGCCGAGGGCGAGGATCCCGATGGCGACCTCGCGACCACCGATGTGCTGGCGGCGCTCGACAAATGCTCGGCCGTGCCGGAGGCCGGCGCCTTCCTCGCCGCGCTCGATCCGTTGCAGCCGCGCCTCTATTCCATCTCGTCGAGCCCGAAGGCGGCACCCGGGCGGCTGAGCCTGACGGTCGACACGGTGCGCTACGACATTGGCGGCCGCACCCGGCTCGGCGTCGCCTCCACCTTCCTCGCCGACCGGATCGAACCGGGCGCCACACTTCCGGTCTATGTGCAGAAGGCCCACGGCTTCGCCCTGCCCGCCTCCGGTGACGTGCCGATCATCATGGTCGGCCCGGGCACCGGCATCGCCCCTTTCCGCGCCTTCCTGCAGGAGCGGCTGGCGACGCGCGCGGCAGGCGGCGCCTGGCTGTTCTTCGGCCATCAGCACCGCGCCAGCGATTTCTTCTACGAGGAGGAGCTGGAGGGGTTCCAGGCCACGGGCACGCTGACCCGCCTGTCGCTCGCCTGGTCGCGCGACGGCGACGGCAAGGTCTATGTGCAGGACCGGATGCGCGAGGAGGGAGCGAGCCTGTTCGACTGGCTCGAACGCGGCGCGCATTTCTACATCTGCGGCGATGCCAGGCGGATGGCCGCCGATGTCGACAAGGCGCTGCACGACGTGGTCGCGCAGCATGGCGGGCGCGATGCCGCCGCCGCCAGGGCCTATATCGCCGCGCTGAAGGCCGCCGGCCGCTACCAGGCCGACGTGTACTGAGAGGGCGGCCAATGACCCTGTTCGCCCCTCCGGCCGCCATCCGCACCACCTGCCCCTATTGCGGCACGGGCTGCGGCGTGCTGGGCGGCGTGGCCGCCGCCACGGCCGGCGACCCGACCCACCCGGCCAATCACGGGCGGCTCTGCACCAAGGGGGCCGCTCTCGGGGAAACGCTGTCGCCGGAGCACCGCCTGCTGCACCCGATGGTGAACGGGGAACGCGCCGGCTGGGACACGGCGCTCGACCTTGTAGCGGCCCGCTTTCGCGCGGCGATCGAGACGCACGGGCCTGACTCGGTGGCGTTCTACGCCTCGGGCCAGTTGCTGACCGAGGATTACTACGTCGCCAACAAGCTGATGAAGGGCTTCATCGGCGCCGCCAATATCGACACCAATTCACGGCTGTGCATGGCCTCTTCCGTCGCCGGCCATATACGCGCCTTCGGCGAGGATATCGTCCCCTGCTGCTATGAGGATCTCGACGAGGCGGACCTCGTCGTCCTCGTCGGCTCCAACGCGGCCTGGTGCCACCCGATCCTGTTCCGCCGCCTCACGGACGCCCGCGCCCGGCGCGGCACGCTTCTGGTGGGGATCGACCCGCGCCGCACCGCCACCACCGGGGACTGCGATCTGTTCCTGCCGCTGCGGCCCGGCACGGATGTGCTGCTGTTCAATGGCCTGCTGGCGCATCTCGCGCGTACGGGCGCGCTGGACCCGGCGTTTCTCGCCCGCTCGACCTCCGGCTTCGACGCCGCGCTGGCGGCAGCGCAGGACGACGCGCCCGACAGCGCCACGGTCGCGCGCGGCTGCGGGCTGGAGCCGGCGCAGGTCGAGGCCTTCTACGCCGCCTTCGCCGCCACGCGCCGGGTCGTCACCGTCTATTCGCAGGGCGTGAACCAGTCCTCGCACGGCACCGACAAGGTCAACGCCATCATCAATTGCCACCTCGCCACCGGGCGGATCGGCGCGCCGGGCATGGGGCCGTTCTCCTTCACCGGCCAGCCCAATGCGATGGGCGGGCGGGAGGTGGGCGGCCTTGCCAACCAGCTCGCCGCCCATGCCTCGTTCGGCGAGCCGGCCGACCTCGCCCGGGTGCGGGATTTCTGGCAGGCCCCGCGCCTGGCCGAACGGCCGGGGCTGAAGGCGGTGGACCTGTTCAGGGCGCTGGACGAGGGGCGCATCCGTGCCCTCTGGGTCATGGGCACCAACCCCGCCGGCAGCCTGCCCGATGCCGTCCGCGTCCGCGCCGCGCTCGAGAAATGCCCCTTCCTCGTCGTCTCCGACTGCGTGCCCGGGACGGATACCGCCCGCGCGGCGGACGTGCTGCTTCCG
Source organism: Ancylobacter sp. IITR112 (assembly GCF_041415945.1). NCBI lineage: Bacteria > Pseudomonadati > Pseudomonadota > Alphaproteobacteria > Hyphomicrobiales > Xanthobacteraceae > Ancylobacter > Ancylobacter sp. IITR112. The sequence continues at coordinate 3,317,676 of NZ_JBGCUS010000001.1, forward strand.
GCGGCGGCGTGGGGCGAGAAGGCCGGCACCGTCACCAATTCGGAACGGCGCATCTCCCGCCAGCGCGCTTTCCTGCCTTTGCCCGGCGAGGCGCGGCCGGACTGGTGGATCCTGGCGCAGGTTGCCCGCCGGCTCGGCCATGGCGCGGCCTTCGCCTATGACAGCCCCGCCGATATCTTTCGCGAGCACGCCGCCCTGTCGGGCTGGCGCAATGACGGCGCGCGGCTGTTCGACATTTCCGGTCTCGCGACGCTGTCGGACGCGGATTATGAGGCGCTCGATCCCGTGCAATGGCCCGTGCCCGCCGGGCGTCGCGAGGGGACGGCGCGCCTGTTCACCGATGGGCGCTTCCCGACGCGCGACGGGCGCGCGCGCCTCGTCCCGGTCCGCCAGAGCGCTCCGGCGCATCTGCCCGACATGCGGGCGCCGCTGGTGCTCAACACCGGGCGGCTGCGCGACCAGTGGCACACCATGACGCGCACCGGCGAGGTGCCCCGCCTTATGGCGCAGGCGGCCGAAGCCTTCGTGACGGTGCATCCGGCCGACGCAGAGACGGCGGGGCTGCGGGCGGGCGGGCTGGCGGAAATCTCCAGCGCCTGGGGCACGGCCATCGCCCGGGTGAATGTCAGCGCCGATGTCGCGAAGGGCCAGGTCTTCATGCCCATGCACTGGACCGACGCGCTCATGCCCGGCGCCTCGCCCGGGCGGGTGGTCAATCCCGCCTGCGACCCGATCTCCGGCCAGCCCGAGCTGAAGCACACGCCGGTACGTCTGGCGCCGGTCGCCTGCGGGTGGGAAGGCCAGCTCCTGTCCCGCCATCGTCTCTCGCCCGACACGATCGAGCACTGGTCCCGTGCCGCCATTGACGGCGGCTATGTCTACCGGCTGTCGGGATCGGGAACGCCCGAGCAGGGTTTCGGCGCGGCCCTCGCCCTGCTGCGCGCGGCGCCGGGACGGGCGGAACTGCGGGACGGCGGGCGGGGGGTGTTCCGCAGCGCGGCGCTGGATGAAGCCGGCCGGCTGGCCGAGTACGTCATGGTCGGCACGCCGGGCGCCCTTCCCGATGCGGGCTGGCTCTACGGGCAATTCGCCTCCCGCGACCCGCTCACCCCCCTCGCGCGCCGCAACCTTCTGGCCGCGCGTGCGGGCGATCATGTCGCCGCGCCCGGCGAGATCGTGTGCGCGTGCTTCGGCATCGGCGCGGAGCTGATCCGCCGGACCGTCCACGCGGGCGCCGACAGCACGGATGAACTGGGCCGGCGCCTGCGCTGCGGCACCAATTGCGGCTCCTGCCTGCCCGAACTGCGTCACCTCATCCTAGCCGTCGCCGACGGCCGACCTCGCGAGATGCCATGCTCTTTCCTGCCGTGACACTGGCGCTCATCCTCTCGGTCACCTTCAGCCTGCCCAGCTTCCTGGCGCTGCTGAATCATCCGCAGGAGGCGGCCGAGCCCGCCCTCGCCACCCTGGCCACGGCCGCGCTCGCCGGCTCGCTGCTGCTCCTCGGCACACAGATCGGCTGGCCCTCCTCGGCGGCCGTGCTGGTGGCGGCAGGTGTTTTCGACCGTTTCGTCTACGCGCCGCGTTCGCATCTCTCGCGCCGCGTCAGCAGCGGGGCCGCCTTCGCTTTCCTGCTGATCGGCCTCACCCTGGGAGACTGGTCGGTCCTGCTCCGCCATTGACCCGCGGCGCACCATCCCCGCATGGACCGCGCGCCGGGGGACCGCCAAAGCCGCCAAAACAACAAAGCCCGCAGCCGAGGCTGCGGGCTTTGTCGGTCGTGATGGTTGCGGGGGCAGGATTTGAACCTGCGGCCTTCAGGTTATGAGCTTTAGACTTTCTGTTATCCCGAGTTTCCGTGTGTTGTCTAGTGTTTCCCTAAGGCTCTGCGGCGTCTGGACAAACGTATCATTTTGGGTCCAAGACTGTTCTGGTGTTTCCTTTCTGCGTGCGGACCCGGTGCGGACCTTGTGTGGACCACGTGCGGACCCGGTGCAGAACTTGCGACATCAGGTTCGACACTGAGGGTCAGGACATGGGATCGAAACTCGACAAGCGCGCAGTCGACGCCGCAGCCCCTCGGGAGGGGCGGTATACGATTTGGGATGCCGAGCTTGCGGGGTTCGGCTTGAGGATCGAGCCATCTGGCCGCAAGAGCTACGTCTATCGCTATCGAACCGGATCGGGGGGCAGGAATGCGCCAGAGCGCCTCATCGTGCTCGGACGCCACGGGGAGCTGACGCCCGCCGAAGCCCGCCGCAAAGCGACGGATGTCGCAGCACAGGTTCGGCTCGGCGCCGACCCGGCCGAAGCTCGCCGCAAGGAGAGGGGCATTCCGGCATTTGGCGCGTTCGCAGATGCCTACCTGACTGAGGCGGATGAGATTGCCCAGGCCCGGCCAGCAGAGGCGCGACTTCGGCCCGGCTCAATCCGAAACTATCGCTCGCTGATGAGCAAACATCTGCGGCCCGCGCTTGGGAGCATGAAGCTAGACGCGATTACGACCGGCGATATCGCGAAGCTGCACAAGCGTATCGGACGGACTATGCCTGCGACAGCGAACCGTTGCGTCGAATTCATCGGCTCGGTCTACAAAGAGGCGGCACGGCAGGGCTACCTCCCGATTGGAACCAATCCCGCGAGAGGCATTGAAGCGTTCAAGGAAGTGAAGCGGGAACGCTTCCTGTCGGCGGAGGAAGTGATGCGGCTAGGCGAAGCCATTAGGGAGGCTGAAACGGTCGGGATAGCGTGGGAGCCGGACCCGACGAAGAAGACCAAGCATGTTCCGAAAGTAGTGCAGCGGACAAAGATCGATCCGGACGCAGCGGCTGCGCTGCGGCTGCTGATTTTCACCGGAGCGCGCTTGCGCGAGGTGCTTCACGCGAGGTGGTCGGACGTGGACCTGGAGCGGGGGGTGCTTTTCGTTCACGGTAAGACCGGGAGACGGCCCGTGATCCTTCCCGCGCCTGCGGCTGCTATTCTGGCGGGGCTTCCTCGCCGATCAATTTTCGTGTTCCCCGGCGAGAAAGACACGAAGGACGCACCTTGTCCGCGCGCGGACCTGAACCGCCCATGGCGTGCCGTGAGTGGAAGGGCGGGGCTCGAGGGCGTGCGGCTGCACGACCTTCGGCATTCCTTCGCCAGCTTCGCGGCGGCAGGTGGCGCATCGCTGCCGATCATCGGTCGGCTTCTTGGCCACACGCAACCGATTACAACGTCGCGATACGCGCATTTGGCCGACGACCCGCTGCGCGCTGTCGCTGATCGTGTCGGGAGCCGCGTGGCGGCAGCGTTGGACGGGCGAGACGATGGCCGGATCGTGCCCCTTAGGGCGGGTTCGACCAACTGACTGTCTCAGTTTTCATCGGTTCCGCTGATGAAATTCCCGTGATCCACACCACCCTCGCCATTGAAACAAAATAGAAATTCCGACCACATTAGAACACAAACGGAAACAAACCTTGACAAAAGCGGCAATTTGAGCCATTTTCTTCGCGTGTGGGGACGAAATGCGTCCGCCGCTCAAGTTCAAGGCCCGTCCGGCTCTGCCGCGGCGGGCCTTTTTCATTTCAGCACGAGCAGGGACAGAACATGGTGCAGCAGCAAGAGGACGACATCCTCCTCACGGTTAAAGAAACCGCGAGGTATTTGAATGTGAGCGCGGCGACGCTGAATAAAATGCGGTGCCTCGGTGGCGGACCCGAGTTTATCCGGATGGGAATTGGCCATGGGGCCCGCATTCGATACCGAGTTGGCGACCTGAAGGCATGGATTTATTCGCGTCGGCGGAGCAACACGTCTCAAGCCGCCTAAGAATAGTATCTTATGCAGAAATAAACCCCGCTTCGGCGGGGTTTTTTGTTGAGAACGTGGATGAAAGTTCATCAGGAAACTGAAGACAACTACGAGCGTGTACTTGTCAGACTTAACGCAACCTGGCGCGAAACATCCACGAGCGGGCCGGCGAGCTGCACCCAAGCGCTCCGGCTGCGCTTGAAGCTCTACCGGCCTTCGCGCCCGACCACGCAGTTTTCGGCCGCAGGCGCGCACGGGCCTGACCGGCAATCCCGGCTCCGGCTGTCCCATCTAGCCGATCCGCACGAGATCGCCTCGGGCACACCTATCCGCCCCAGCAAATGGCCTTCCGCATCAGGATGTCGCCGTTCCACCATCAGCACATTGCCGAAATGAAAAGGGCCGGCCCGCGGGTAACGGGTCGGCCCTCAGAGGGTATGCATGCCTGTGCGACACAGTACATAGCACATACGCTCCACTCCGGCAATATAGTTCGGAAAACATTGACGTGAATGGGTGTGAATACGAGGTCGTATCTCGTGACCTGTGCGCTATCGACTTTATAGCGGATGGCGCTAAAGAGGAGGAGGCCCATTGATCCGCTTCCCCATGGATGTGGTGGCAAGGCCGTCTAGTCGCATAAGTGGCGCCGTGCCGGGCCTGATCCCTAGCGGTCTGACCGTCCTGTTTGGCGAGACGGGTGCCCGGAAGACCTTCACCTCGGTCGGCATCGCTGTGCGGGTTGCGGCGGGGCTTCCCTTTGGCCCCTACCCGACTTCTCACGGCCTAGTCGTCATCATCGCCGCCGAGGATGTCGGCGGCGTCGAGGATCGCGTCGCGGTCGCGGTCCATGGCCTTGGCCTGCCGGATACCCTGCCGGTCGGCGTCATGGCCCCGCCTTGCCGGGCGGACCAGCCGCGTTTCGCCGATGCTGTCATCGCCTCTGTGCGCATGGTCGCGGAGGTCCGTGAGCTTCCCGTAGCGCTGGTCGTGCTCGATACGCTGGCGGCCTCGGTCGACGGCTTGAGCCTGAACGAGGACAGCACGGCGGGCGCCGTGGCAGGGGCGATGCATCGCATCGCCCGCGAACTCAAATGCTCCGCTCTTGTGCTGCACCACCCTGGCAAGGGCGACCCTCGCCGGGAACGCGGCTCGCAGGTCATCCGCGACCGTGCCGACGCTGCGATCCGGCTGGAGGCGCGGGGAGCTGCCTCAGTCGCCACCGTCGAGAAGATGCGGAACGGCCGCGCCGGTAGCGTCGTGACCGTGGATTTTGAGCCGGCAAGCCGACTGATCGCCGGAGAGACCGTCGAAACTCTCATCGTCTCCCGCATATGCGAAGCTGCCGAGAGCGGAACTCATCAGGGGGACAGGCGGGACATTCGTCCGAGCAAGGACATGTCCCTTGTCCTTGAGATCATCCGGGCCGCTGGACCCGGCCCGCATCACGACGGGGACATTCGAGCATCGGCTTATGTCGCGTTCGGAGAGCGATCTACCGCTGCCAAGAAGAAGGCTTTCCAGCGCTCTATCAGGGCGTTGGCTGATAGCGGGCTGATCGAAGCGGGACACGGGACAGTGCGGGACACTTCGGGACATGTCCCGCTTATGTCCCCTCCGAGCAAGGCGGCGACGGACAGGGGGACAGGGGACAGGGACATCCCCCCCCCTTTAGGGGGGGTGTCCCGTCTTGTCCCTTCCGTCCCGATGCTGAAGTTGCCAGATGCGCTCTAACCAAAGGCCCCCCCATGACCAGAACCGCCGCCCAGATCGCGGTCGATGCCGCGCGCCGCATCGCCGCTGAGCGCGAGGCCCTGCGCACTGCCTATGAGGCGCCTTCCGCGCCGGAGCCGGCCGAATACGTGGCGGCGCCCGAACCGCTGGCAGTCGTCGACATTGTCGTCACAGACGACGCGACGGAAACGCATCTCCGTGTCTTCGTGGAGCACGTCGAAACGATTGTACTGGTTCCGACCCATTGATTGATGAATAGAACAGGTACAATGGACAGACCGATATAGAAGTAAATCGGGTATAACTTGCATTATTAGAAAAGTGTGATATATAACATTCAGTAACCCAAACAACGGGTGATGACATGAAGATTACAGCGCCCGTGATCGCTGAAGCTCTCGCGATACCAGCGGGCCGAGTGCACAGTCTCATCGCCTCGGGGCATTTTGAGCCGATGGACCGCACCAGCAACCTTCCCGGACGCGGTCGCGACTGGACAGATAATGACATCGCGAGGCTGGCCGTTCTACTGCGCCTGCAAGATGTCGGCCTTGACCCTGCGATTGGTCAGGATATCCCTCGAATTGATCCACCCGCCGGCAAGCATTTTTTCGTGGCGGATGTCTTTGACACCCACCACCAGTGCGGCGTGAAGGCTCCCGGTGATTTTCGCGTTCGGATTGTGTCGGCTGAAGATCTTTCCGACCTCTTTCAGCGCGGGCAGTCCGCCGCGCATGTGATCGACCTCGACAGTGTCTTCGAGGATGTCGAGCGCGTCGTGAGGCTTCGCAGTGAGGTGGCCGCATGGGCTTGATCGATCGCATGCGCGCCGCCGCGCACGCCTTCCGCTCGATCGAGGCGGGCGGCTCGGGTCAGCGGTGGAGCCGTGGCAAGGTGCTGAGATCGCCCGCCCGAGAAATCACCACCCGCCGCCAGCTCGCCGCCGAGCGAGCCGCTTGGCTTGCGATGAACGATGCGACCGCCGCTGCCATCGTTAGTCACTGGTCAAGCAATCTCGTTTCCGATGGCCCTTCGATCGTTCCGCGAACCGCCGACGCTGCGCTGCGCCAACATGTTTCGGACGCCTGGTCGCGCTGGTGGGACCGTGCCGACGCCGAAGGTCGCGACGACCTCGCCGGCGTCCTAACGCGCGCCGCGCGTGGCATCGTCGCCAGCGGCGAGGCCTTCTTGCTGATGGAAGCCGACGAAGCCGGCGAATTGGTGCTGCGGAGCATCGCGCCCGAGCAGGTCGACGCGACCATGACGCGCCCCGTCGCGGATGGCAGCATCGTAGCCGGCATCCAAATGGATGTCAGAGGCCGGCCGGCTCGCTTCTGGATCAGGCCAGCCTCCGACGCGATGCCAGCGGCCTATGCGCTCGCGGCGCAGCCCGTCGACGCGGGGGACGTTTTGCATGCGTTCCGCCGCGACCATCCCGGACAGGTGCGCGGTCTATCCTGGCTGGCGCCCGTGGCAACGAAGCTCGATCAGCTCGCCGAGTTGGACGACAGCGCGCTCGCGCTTGCGCAGACCGCGGCCTTGTTCGCAGGGGTCCTTACCAACGCGAGCGGTCAGCCCGCGGACGATATTTCGCCGGCATCGGGCTTAAGCCCTGGCGCCCTCGTGGAATTGCCACCCGGCCTAGACGTGAAGTTCTCCGCTCCGCCTGCTTTCACTGGCGCGGACGCCCTCCGCCGGGAGATGTTGAGAACAATTGCCGCGGGTGTCGGACTGCCATTCGAACTGGTAACTGCCGACCTGTCGGCGGTGAATTATTCAAGCATGCGCGCCGGCTTCGGCGAGTTTCGAAAGCGCGTCGATGTGCTGCGCCGGACCTTGGTCGAAGCCCAGATCGTTCGACCGCTTTGGCGCCGTTGGCTCACGATCGAAGCGTTGCACGGCCGTATCGCCCCGAACGTTGCCGGCTCCCTTGAGCCGATCATCGCCTGGCCGGCTTGGCTCCCGATCGATCCAGCGAAGGACGTTGAGGCGGACATTGCCGCCCTCAGTGCCGGCCTGACAAGCCGCGCCGAATTGGTCGCGAAGCGCGGTCGGGACATCGCCGAGCTGGATGCGGAGCTTGCCGCCGACCCCTTCATTCCGAAGGAGAACAAAAAGTGAACAGTCTTGTGACGCGCTTCGCTCCTCTGGCGTCGACCGGCTCAACGACCTTCGATCCAGAAACCCGCAGCATGCGGGCCGTCATCGCGGCCGGAGCCGAGGTTGAGCGGTACGACGCTCGCGGCGCCTACATCGAAATTCTCGACCACAGCGGCATGGTGCTTCCCGCCTCTGGAAGCGTGCCGATCCTCAACAACCACCGTCGCAGCGACCTCGCCGACGTGCTCGGAAGCGCGAAGGACATCACCGCGCGCGGCACGACCGTCGAAGCAACCCTCACCCTCTCCCGCCGGGAGGATGTTTCCCCGATCGCCCAGGACATCGCCGATGGCCATGTCAGAGGGACTTCTATCGGATACCGCATCTTGACACGTGAGGAGAAAACCGACGCGGCCGGCCGGCGCCGTGTGACGGCAACCAGGTGGGAACTGGCCGAAGTCTCCCTCACCCCTATTCCGGCAGACCCGAACGCAGCAATCCGAAGTGAGGCCCCGATGCCCGAACACAACGACGAACAGAACGTGAACGACCTTTCCGCCCGAGCTGCAATCAACGCTGAAATTCGCGCCGTTGGCGCCCTCGCCGGCCTCGATCAGACGTGGATCGACGGCCAGATCGATGCCGGCGCCACCGCGGACGCCGCCCGTGCCGCCGCCTTCGAAGCCATGCGCTCCCGCAGCCCTGCGCCGATCCAGACCGCGCGCGCCGCGATCGGGCAGGATCACACGGACCCGGCGGCGATCCGTTCCGCCATGGGCGACGCTCTCGCCCACCGCATGGCGCCGAGCCGCGTAAAGCTCGAGGGTCGTGCCGCCGAGTTCCGCGCCCTTGACCTCCTCGGGATGGTTGGCGACCTCGCCCAGGCCCGCGGCGAGCGTGTCAACCTGCGCGACCGTGGCGCCCTGATCGAGCGCGCTGTCGGCGCCCACTCCACCAGCGACTTCCCCCTTCTTCTCGCCGATGCAGCGAACAAGTCGCTCCTCGCAAACTACGCCGCCGCCGAGCCCACCTATCGACGCTGGTCGGCACAGCGGCCGTTCACCGATTTCCGCGACCACTCTTTCCTGCGGATCGGCGACTTCCCGAAGTTCGCCGACACTGTCGAGAACGGCGGCGTGAAGTTCGGCACCATCTCCGAGAACCGCGAGAAGGTGAAGGCGAAGCAGCTCGATGCCGGCATCATTATCGGCCGGCAGGCCCTGCTCAACGATGACCTGAGCGCACTGGCCGATTTCTCTTCGATGATCGCCATCCGCGCCGCCAGCGACGAGAACGCCCGCGTCTACGGCCTGTTGGCGGCGAATGCGGCGCTCTCGGATGGCGTGGCGCTCTTCCATGCCAACCATGGAAATCTTGCCACCTCCGGTTCCGGCATTAACGAGTTTCTCCATGCCGCCATTGCCGCGATCCGCAAGCAGAAGAGCCTCGACGGGGTGCCGCTCAACCTTGCGCCCCGCTTCCTGATCGTTGGCCCCGACAACGAGAAGCCGGCCCGTCAGGTCGTCGCCGCCATCACGCCGACCAAGGCGACCGACGCGAACCCGTGGAGTGGCCTCCTCGAGGTTGTCGTCGACGCCAACATCGCCGGCAATGAATGGTACCTCGCCGTCGATCCTGCATCGGCGCCCTCGGTAGTCTACGGCTACGTGTCCGGTGCCAACGGGCCGGAAATCCGCACCGAGATCGATTTCGACACCCGCGCCGTCAAGGTCGCCGCCGGTCTCGACTTCGGATGCGGCGTGATCGACTTCCGCGGTCTCTACAAGAACCCCGGTTCGTGATGAGCGCGCTTGAGGACCTCTATCAGCAGCGCGAGGAGTTGCGCCGGGCTATTTCGAGTGGAGCGCTGAAGGTCGTCTTTCGAGATCGAGAGATCACCTATCAGACCACCGCGAACATGCTCGCCGCTCTCCGCGATCTTGAAGCACAGATTGCGTCTACCGAGGGCAGGCCGCGCATCCGCGTGCACGAAGTCATGAAGAACAGGAACTGGACATGAAGAATTTTCGCCACCACGGCAACAACATTCCCGTGCCGGCGCCAGCCGGTGGCGTTCTCGCTGGAGAGGGTGTGGTTGTTGGCTCGCTGTTCGGCATCGCCTCCGGCGACGCTGCGGAAGGGGCGACCGTCAACATCGCCTGCATCGGTGTCTTCGAGCTGAAGAAGACCAGTGCCCAGGCGTGGACCATCGGCGCCAAGGTCTATTGGGACGCGGCCAACAAGGTCGCCACCACCACCGCCAGCGGCAACAGCCTGATCGGGGTGGCCGTCGAGCAAGCTGCGAACCCCAGCGCCACCGGCCTCGTCCGCCTCAACGGCTCGTTCTGATCGATCATCCCCCGCTACGGCGGGGGCTTCCCCTTCGAAGGTGGCCATGAAGGTAAAAATCGAACGCATCACAGAGGTTGGTCGCCTAGCCGATCAGGTTGAAGGCGCAGACGGTCGTCTCCTGGCGCAGTCGCTCAATCGCGAAATGTCGAAGGAGCGCACCGCGATCCGCCGTTCGATCGCCGGAGCGACGGGCGCCCCTTATGGCCGTGTCGCTGCGGTGGTGCGGAGCAAGTCCGCTTCCTCCGGTGGCCTCTCATATCGCATCGAAGCGACAGACGAATTTCTCCCGCTTGCCGTCTTCGGTGCGCGCGAGGTGCGCAAGGGCGTCAGTGCTTCGCCCTGGAAGGTGCGCCGCGTATTCCCCGGCGCCTTCATGAAGGGCGGCGCTCCCGGCGCCCGTGTTGAAGCTTCGGCGCTTGGCGGTCAGGTGTACCGCCGCAAGGGCAAGGCCCGCCTGCCAATCGTCAAATTGTGGGGCCCGAATATCCCCCGCGAGATGACCAGAGAAGATGGCGCACCGATCGCCATCTGGCACACAGTCGTCGCCAATCTGCCGGCGCGCCTTGTCGCCGAGATCAAGCGCCGGTGTACGGTCGGAAGGTAGCCGATGCGGTTCACTCGGTTCGAAGCACTTGCCTCTGGCGCCGTCGACCGGGAGTTCGGCGAGCGCGTCCGCGTTGAGCCGCAGCGCGCAAGCGGAGAGTTCTCGCACGGCGGCCCGGACCCGGACCGCACCGCGTTCGAGACCACCGCCGTTGTTGACCTGACCCCAGTCCTGCCGACTACCGAACGTGCCGCGGCGCACCCGACCACTGTCCCCAGCGAAACGGTGCACGTGAGTTTCGCCACCTCGGCGCTTCCGATCTTGCCCCGTCAGGGCGACATCATCGTCGCCTTGGAAAGGGACGGCCGCACCTTCCTTGTCGCCGTCACCGAGCCGGACGGAATGGGTCGCGTCCTGTGTCGCTGCCGGGGTGCGAGGAAGCCGTGAACGTTGGCGGGTCCTTCCTGAGGGGCCTGGGCCGCGGGTTCGCCGCCCCCGAAATATCCCTCATTCCACACGATTTTTGTGGGGTTCAGCAGTGCAGTCCGACGATGAAGTGACCATTGCCGTGCTCGCCGACACGCTCGGTCTATCGGAGCGGCGCGCCTATGACCTCGTGAAGGCGGCAGTGATCCCGAAGGCCCGGAAGGGTCGCTACATCCTCCGGGATGCCGTTCGGGCCTACTGCACCCATCTCCGTGACAGTGCCGCCCTGCGTGGTGGCGACGACGCCACGACGGCCGCACGGCGCCGCGAGGCGGAAGCCCGCGCCGAGAAGGTCGAACTTCAGAACGCGAAGACGCGCCGCGAGCTGGTGCCCGCGGCAGATGTTGAGCGCGTGTGGACCGGCATCCTTCGCGACGTTCGTGCCCGGATGCTCGCGGTCCCCTCCCGTGTCCGGTCCCGGATCGGTCATTTGACCCCGGCGGACGCTGCCGCGATCGAGGCTGAGGTGCGCGACGCGCTTCAAGGTGCCGTCGATGCTTCCTCTTCTTGAACGCCGCGCCCGCGCCGCACTCGTCCCGCCGCCGCGCCTGCCGCTGTCGGAGTGGATCGAGAAAAACGTCGTCCTGCCGCCGGACGTGTCCGCACTTCCGGGCCCGGTGCGGCTCTACCCCTTCCAGCGCAGCATCGCCGACGCCATGACAGACCCGAGCGTCGAGCGGGTGACGCTCGTCAAATCGGTGCGCCTCGGCTTTACCACCCTGATTTCCGCCGCCCTGGCATCGTTTGTCACGAACGAGCCCGCTCCGATCCTCGCGCTTCTGCCAACCGAGAGCGACGCGCGTGACTACATGGTGTCTGACCTCGAGCCCATTTTCGACGCTAGCGCCGCGCTTGCCGGCCTTCTCTCTCCGGACGGAGACCGCAACACCCTCCTGTCGCGCCGCTTCCCCGGCGGTTCCTTGAAGCTGGTCGCGGCCAAGTCGCCGAGGAACCTGCGTCGACACAATGCGCGCATCCTCCTGGTGGATGAGGCCGATGCCATGCTGCCGGGCGCCGAGGGGTCGCCGATCGCGCTCGCGGAAAAGCGCACGCTCTCGTTCCCCAACCGCAAGATCATCATCGGCTCAACGCCGACCGATGAGGACACCTCAAACGTGCTGCGCTCCTACGGAGAGAGCGACAAGCGTGTTTATGAGGTGCCGTGCCCGCATTGCGGTCATCGTTTCGAACTCCTCTGGTGCCATATCCAGTGGCCCGAAGGCGCACCCGAGAAAGCGCACGCCGCCTGTCCGGCGAATGGTTGCGTGATCGAAGAGCGGGAAAAGTCGGCAATGGTCGCGGCCGGCGGCTGGCGAGCGACGGCGCCCGAGGTGCAGGGCCATGCCGGCTTCCGGCTCAACGCCCTTGTCTCGCTCCTGCCTAACGCTTCTTGGGGCAAGCTCGCCGCGGAATTCCTGGCCGCGAAGGACGACGCGGACCTCCTTCGGGTCTTCGCGAATACGATCCTAGCCGAAGGCTGGCGCGAGGCGGCGGACGCCGTTGACGAGAGCGCACTGGCGAGCCGCGTAGAGCCGTTCAGCCTAAACGCCATCCCTGCCGAGGTGCTTGCCATCACGGTCGGCGTCGACGTGCAAGACGACCGCCTAGAATGCACCTTTGTCGGTTGGACCCGCGACGACGCCGCCCTGGTGCTTGACCATGCCATTGTCTGGGGTTCCTCCCAGGATGACAGCACGTGGGCCGAGTTAGACGAGATGTTGCGTTCGACGTGGAAGCATCCCCACGGCGGCCGCTTGAAGATTGACGCTGCCGTGGTCGACAGCGGCGACGGGGGCATCACCGAGAAGGTCTATTCGTTCTGCTTCCCCCGCCTGTCGCGCCGCATCTGGGCTGGCAAGGGTGTCTCTGGACCCCGCCAAGCCTTCCAGATGTCGAAATCACCTGTCAGGGGCGGGCGCCTGTTTCTTGTCGGTGTCGACGGCATCAAGGCGACCCTGTTCGATCGCCTGAAGCGCGGCGCCCAGCTTCGCTTTTCTGCCGGGCTGGATCCCGCCTATTTCGCCCAGCTCGCCAGCGAGCGCCGCGTCGTCCGGTACGTCAAAGGCCAGCCTGTCCGCCGTTTCGAGCGCATCCCCGGCGCTCGAGCGGAGACCCTCGACTGCCTCGTCTACGCCTTCGCCGCCCGGCGAGGCGTCCCCCTCAATTTCGATCAGCGCGAGGACGAGCTGCGTGGCGCTCCCGCCGCCCCGCGGCAGGCTCGCGTCATTCCCCCTTCATTCCCCCGGAGATGAGACCATGGCCATGATTACCCTTAAGCGCGCCGTCGAATTCGACGGCAAGACCTTCTCGTCGATCGACATCGACGAGCCGACTGTCGGCGGCATCGAAGCCTATGAGAAGGCCAAGGCGGAGGGCGCAACCGAGCTTGGCGCCACTGTCGCCATGCTCGCGGTAGACACGGGGTGGCCCGAGGGCGCCCTGCGCAAGGTTCGCGCCTCTGACCTGGCCACCATCTCGGGGGCGATGGCGCCTTTTTTGGCCGCTCCCGCGAATGGCGCCATTGGCGCCTGATCGCGGCGGACATCATGCACATGCTTCACCTCCCGCTCGATACGCTTCGGCGCGAGAGATGGAGCGATTTCCTGGCCTGGCACGCCCAAGCCGCCCGCATCGCCAAGGTGCGGGCCATGTGACTAAGGAGGCCCTCCCATGGCCCGTTCTGAGACCGCTTCCCTTATTGTCTCGCTGATCGACAAGGTAACGGTTCCGGCCCGCAAAGCCGCCGCCTCGATCCGAGGCATCGGCGCGGCTGCAAAGCTTGTCGACGGGACCATGGCGGGGCGCCTGTCGGCCTCTCTCGAGGCGAATAGCCGCCACCTCGACGTATTGCGCGGCCGCATGGTGGAGGCCACCGCGACGGCGTGGGCGCTTCAGCGCGCCCTCGCCGCTCCGATCCAGTCGGCCATGGCCTTTGAGAGCGCCATGGCCGATGTAACCAAAGTTGTCGACTTTGACGGAGCGGCCGGCCTCGCCGCATTCAAAAAGGACCTTTTGGACCTTTCGGCCCGGCTCCCTGTCGCCGTCACTGGCCTGGCAGAAATCGCGGCAGCCGCCGGACAGGCCGGCATCGCGGGCGCCGAACTCGCCAAGTTTACCGAGGGCGCCGCTAAGATCGGCGTGGCGTTCGATATCTCGGCGGGCGCGGCGGGCGACGCCATGGCGAAGCTGCGCACCGGGCTCGGCTACTCCACCGATGAGACGTTCCGCCTGGCCGATGCGATGAACGAGCTGTCGAACCGGCAGGCCTCGAGCGCATCCGACGTTCTCGACTTCACCACGCGCGTCGGTGCCCAGGCGAAGATGTTCGGATTTGCGGCTGAGCAGGCCGCAGCGTTCGGTTCTGCCATGATCAGCGCGGGCGCCGCTCCCGAAGTTGCCGCCACCTCCTTCAACAACATGGGGCGGGCTCTCACCAAGGGAGCCGCCGCGACCAAGGCGCAGCGCAGCGCGTTCAAGGCCCTTGGCCTGGACGCCGTGGCCGTGTCCAAGGCCATGCAGAAAGACGCGAGCGGCACCACGCTCAAGGTCATGGATCGGATAGCGAAGCTACCCGCGCATCAGCGGGCTTCGATCGTCTCGCAGTTGTTCGGAGATGAAGCGCGCGCGCTCGGGCCGCTCCTCACCAATCTTGACCTACTGCGCCAGTCGCTCGGTATCGTCGCGGACGAGACGCAGTACGCCGGATCGGCGAGCCGGGAATATGAGGCTCGGTCAAAGACCACCGCGAACGCGCTTCAGCTCTTTCGAAACCAGATCGAGCGCTTATCCATCTCGATCGGGAGCGCGCTGCTACCCGCCCTTTCCAGCATCACCGAGTCGCTGGCGCCGTTCGTGGACCGGCTCGCCGAGATGGCGGCGCAATATCCCCGCCTCACCGCCGCCGTTGTCGGGACCACAGCCGCCCTAGTTGCCTTCCGCGTTGCTTCGATCGCCGCCGCCTTTGCCGCTGCCACGTTGCGCGGTGGAGCGCTCGCCGCCGCCCTGGTCGGCGTCCGTGGCCTTGGCGCCGCCGCCGCAGTCGCTACGCTGGCGCTCGCCCCCTTCCGTGCCGCACTGACTGGCGCTCGATCGGCAATGCTCGGCTTTGCCCTCGCCGCCCGCATCGGCGGCATCGGCACTGCCCTGTCGGTGCTTGGCTCGTCCGTCTTGGCCATGGTCAACCCCATGAACCTCGCCGCCGTTGCAGTGCGCACTCTCGGCACCGCCCTGCGCGTCGCCTTCATCGGCTCCGGTGTCGGCGCCATCATCGCCGGCATCGCGGCGGCAGGCGCCTTCATCTACGAAAACTGGAATGGCCTGGGCGAAATGTTCTCCTCCTTCGGCAAGTCCTTCATGGATGCGCTGGGTCCGGCCAGGCCGGCGGTGGAAGGCTTCGCCTCCGCGGTCTCCGCGATATGGGACAAGGTCACGGGCCTCCTTGGCCCGATTGACGAGACCGGCGCCAAGTGGCGGGCATGGGGCGAGACGCTCGGGGCGATTGCCGGCGGTGGCGTCGCATCGTTGATTGCCGGCATCGATCGTGTTGCGGGCGCGATCCGCTCGGTTGTCGAATGGGCACGGGCCGGAGCCCAGGCCCTAGGAAGCTTCTTCGGCATGGGCAACGCAGCGAGCCCGGCCGGGCCGTCTTCCGCGTCCGGCGCTGCTTCCTATGCCCCGAGCGGCGGCGCGGCTCCGGCCCCTGTCCCTGCCCCCGCAATCGACGGGGCGCGGGCGCGCGGGGGGCCGGTGCGTGCGGGCGGCACCTATCTCGTTGGCGAGGAAGGTCCGGAGATTTTCAGCCCGAGGCAGTCCGGCGAGATTATTTCCAACGACGCGTTGGGCGCTCGGTCGGGCAACTCCAACCGTTCCAGTCCCGCAGGTGCCACTCAGTCGCCGAGCCGCGACGCAAGCGCACCCGTCACGCTAGCGCCCGTGTTCCACATCGCCGGCAGCAACGCCGACGAGATCGTCGAGAAGGTCATGGCTCGCCTCGAGCGCCTTTCCCAAGAGGCGGCGCGCGGGGTCTTTGGAGACTATGGCCTCGATCCGGCGTGAGAGATTGTTAGAGGACAAGCATGTAAAGCATTGAAAATCAGTCTTCGCGCCCATTGTAAATAAACAATCGCTAGGAAAGTAAATACAACTTTCTACAATCACTCATTTTTGCCTAGTATCGACTATCGCAAAGATAGGAGACGAAAATGAATTCATGTATTTCGATTAACAAAGCTCTGACCGACCTATTCAGCCGCTACGGAGTTGCCGTTGAGTTGCGCACCCATCTCGAACTTGAGCTTGAGAGGGCGAAAGACGACCTGGAGCGCCTCATAGAAGAACGCGACGAACTCCTGGCACGGATTGTTGAGGCGAGGCCAGAGGAGCGCGGGGGGAGCGCGGCCATCACTCGGATCGGTGCCGGCCCTGCCTCTTGAGGGCAATCAATCCCGGATGGGTGTCGCAGGCCCCTGGCGCCGAGCGAGAGCTTCGCACCGTCATCAGCAACTTGGCCCGCCGCGGAGACGCGGCGGGCAATCCACATCATGCGAGCCGTCTGTCGAGCACAGAGCGTTCAGGCAGGCTGTATAGGGTCGCCACTTCGCACTCGATCAATGAATGCCGCCCAATCGTCCACATTTTCCTGCGCTTCTCGAGGGCATCGCCGCGTCAATGGGCTACGCTCCGAATCGGAGCGGGCAGGCGCGCCGGGTTGAGTTTCTTTGAGATATTTTCGGGCAAGCCCTGCCGAGGTGCGGACCCGGTGAGGACCGAGCCCAGGAATCAAAAGGGCCGCTTTTCAGCGGCCCTTTCAAGTATTTGATATCTCTATCAAATTTTGGTTGCGGGGGCAGGATTTGAACCTGCGGCCTTCAGGTTATGAGCCTGACGAGCTACCGGGCTGCTCCACCCCGCGTCAGGGACGCGCAAGTCGCCATGGCGTCTTGCCGATGGCGGCTATCTAGCAATCCGCATGGCCAAATGAAAGGGGGCCGGGCTATCTTTTTGTCACGGGAACGTCGCGTCGCGGCGTCATATGCAGCTAACCCTTTGTACCTGAAAGGCGATTCATGCCGGAGAAGGTTTCGGACATCTCGACCGCCGCGGTGGATAGTCCGACCGCGCCGCCGCCCGGCCCGCCCTCGCGGCTGGCGGTGGCGTTCGGCGCCGCCTATGCCGAGGCCCGCGACGCGCTGGCGCTGCGCGATCCCGAAGCGGCGGTGCATGGGGTGCGCAAGGGCTTCAAGCGGCTGCGGGCGCTGCTGCGGCTGGCCGGCGCCGCGCCGGAGCGCGAAGTGGCCCAGCGCGCCCGCGCCGCCCGCCGCTCGCTGGCTGCGACCGCGCGCCATCTCGCCCAGGCCCGCGATGCCGCCGCGCGCGAGGACGCGCTGGACGATCTCGTCGCCAAGGCCGGCCTGACAAAAGCCAGCCGCCGCGCCGCCGGCCGCGCCTTCGCCCCGCCGCCCGCCCGCACATCCCATCAGGCGCGCGAGGGCGGCGTCGGCGACCATGGCGCCACGCTGGAGGCGGAAATGGCCGCGCTCGCCGCCGCCCTGCCGCAGCTCGGCGACGCCCTGGACGACGACGCGCTGGTCGCGGCGCTGGCCGCCTCCTATGCCAGCGGCCGGCGCGCCGGGCGGCGGGTCGATCCGGCCGACGAGGAGAGCCTGCACGAACTGCGCAAGGAGGTGATCACCCTGCGCTACCAGATGGAACTGGTCGTCTTCGCCTGGCCGGCGCTCGGCCAGTTCTGGGTCGACGAATTGCAGCGGCTGCGCGACAAGCTCGGCAAGCATCACGATCTCGCCGTGCTGCGCGCCCGCGCCGAGGCGCATCCGGTGCGCGCCGACGGGCGCCCGGCCTGGCGGGCGGAACTGCTCGCTGCCATCGAGGCCCGGCAGGCCAAGCTCGCCGCCTCCGCCCTGCTGCTGCACGCCCGCCTGTTCGCGGAGCGCCCAAAGGCCTTTCGCCGCCGGCTGTCCGCCTATATGTCTGCTGTATCCGACAGGAAATAACGCCGCGCAGACCCCGCGCCGCGCCACACCGGAAAGCGCCCATGTTCGTGCGGCAGATGCACTATCTCGTCGCCCTCGCCCGCGAAGAACATTTCGGCCGCGCCGCCGAGGCCTGCCATGTCACCCAGCCCACCCTCTCGGCCGGGCTGCGCAAGCTGGAGCAGGAGCTCGGTGTGCCGCTGGTGGTTCGCGGCCATCGCTTTCTCGGCTTCACCGCGGAAGGCGAGCGGGTGCTTGGCTGGGCCCGGCAGATCGTCGCCGATTATGAAAGCCTGAAGCAGGAAAAGGCGGAAACCGGCAGCCCGATCACCGGCACGCTGCGCGTCGGCGCCATTCCCGCCGCGACCGCCGCCGCGCCGGCACTGCTCGCCCCCTTCCGCACCCGGCATCCCGGCGTGACGGTGCAGATGCTCACCCTGTCCTCCGCCGCCATCCAGCGCGGGCTGGACGCGATGGAGCTCGACGCCGGCATCACCTATCTCGACAATGAGCCGTTGAACCGCGTGCGCCGCCTGCCGCTCTATCGTGAGCACTACGTGTTCATCACCCGGCCGGACGAGCCGCTGGCGCGGCGGCGCAGCCTGAGCTGGGCGGAAGCGGCGGCGCAGCCCTTGTGCCTGCTCACCCCCGACATGCAGAACCGTCGCATCATCGACCAGGTAATGGCAGAGGCCGGCATCCGCTCCGCCCCGGCGGTGGAGACCAATTCCTTCATGGGCGTGTGGTCCTTCGTGCGCGGCGGGCCGTGGAACAGCATCGTGCCCGAGGCGAGTTTCCGCGGGCTGGGCGAGGGCACCGATCTCGCCGCGCTGCCGCTGGTCGATCCCGTGCATGTGCAGCCGATCGGGCTGGTGCTGGCCGAGCGCGATCCGCTCAGCCCGGTGGCCGGCGCGCTCTACAAGCTGGCGCAGGGTCTCGGCCGCGACGGCGTACTTGAGAAACTCTTCAACTAGAGCACGCGCCGATCAGCTTGCATCGCAAGCTGATCGGATAACGCGTTCTCTATCTTGGAGTTAGAGGGCGATTTACCGATCAGATTGGTTCAATCTGATCGGATCGCGCTCTAGCGGAACCTTCATTTCCGCCGTCTATCAATTGTTCACCCCTTTCAATTTGAAGCGTGCCGGCGGGCGGGCCAGTGTCGGCGGGCCGGCAAGCAACGGGCGGCCGCCCGCCAGCCCCGGCATGAAGGACGACCGCCGCGCCCGCACCGGCAGACCCGGCCGCGGGCGGCCCTGCAGATCATGATGAGCCGGCCCGCCGGCACGCAGGCTCTGCCGCGTCACGCGGCGGAAACGTCCCCGCTCAACCCCTGCGAGGAGATGGCCCGATGGCGAAGGTTCTGTGCGTTCTCTACGATGATCCGATCGACGGCTACCCCACCACCTATGCCCGCGACGACCTGCCGAAGATCGACCACTATCCCGGCGGCCAGACCCTGCCGACGCCCAAGGCGATCGACTTCCAGCCCGGCACCATGCTGGGCAGCGTCTCCGGCGAGCTGGGCCTGCGCAAATATCTCGAATCCAACGGCCACACGCTGGTGGTGACCTCCGACAAGGACGGGCCGGACTCGGTGTTCGAGCGCGAGCTGGTCGATGCCGACATCGTCATTTCCCAGCCCTTCTGGCCGGCCTATCTCACGCCCGAGCGCTTCGCCAAGGCGAAGAATCTGAAGCTGGCGCTGACCGCCGGCATCGGCTCCGATCATGTCGATCTTCAGTCGGCTATTGACCGTGGCGTCACCGTTGCGGAAGTCACCTATTGCAACTCGATCAGCGTCGCCGAGCATGTGGTGATGATGATCCTCGGCCTGGTGCGCAACTATCTTCCCGCGCATGACTGGGCGCGCAAGGGCGGCTGGAACATAGCCGACTGTGTGAAGCACTCCTACGACCTCGAAGCCATGAGCGTCGGCACGGTCGCCGCCGGCCGCATCGGCCTCGCCGTGCTGCGCCGGCTGGCGCCCTTCGATGTGAAGCTGCACTACACCGACCGTCACCGCCTGCCGGAATCGGTCGAGAAGGAGTTGAACCTCACCTGGCACGACAGCCCGGCCGACATGTACCCGCATTGCGACGTGGTCACGCTGAACTGCCCGCTGCATCCCGAGACCGAGCATATGGTCAATGAAGAGACGCTGAAGCTGTTCAAGCGCGGCGCCTATATCGTCAACACCGCCCGCGGCAAGCTGTGCGACCGCGACGCCATCGCCCGCGCGCTGGAGAACGGCACCCTTGCCGGCTATGCCGGCGATGTGTGGTTCCCGCAGCCGGCTCCGGCCGATCACCCCTGGCGCACCATGGCGTGGAACGGCATGACGCCGCACATGTCCGGCACCTCGCTCACCGCCCAGACCCGCTATGCCGCCGGCACGCGGGAAATCCTCGAATGCTTCTTCGAGGGCCGGCCGATCCGCGACGAATATCTCATTGTCCAGGGCGGCAACCTCGCCGGGGTCGGCGCGCATTCCTATTCCAAGGGCAATGCCACCGGCGGCTCGGAAGAAGCGGCGAAGTTCAAGAAGGCAGTCTGATCGTCCGCCCGGCCGTTCGCCTCCGCGAAGGGTGGCCGGCCCCTCCCCAGACAACGTCACCTATCGCCGCCCGATCTTTGGTCGGGCGGCTTTTTTTGTCTGGCTATGTCCGCCTTGGGCCATGTGCCGGCCGGTGTGGCGGCCGATGGGGACGGTGTGCGGGGCGGGGATGGCGACGCCTGGCCCGTCCTGCCGTGCTGCGGCCGGCTGGCGCGCCGGACAGAGATTGCGGGACAGGGCTGCACGAGGGAGCGCGCGCATCGAGATCCGCCGCGCGTTCGGGGTCACGGGCTGGGCGGCGCGCGCAGGCGGCCGGAACATGTCTCCGGCTCTGCGCTCCGCTTTTTTAGCCGACTTCGTGTTTGCCGGAGCTTGACCCGCCGCCGGGCTGGCTTGCCGTCCTGACCCGGCGGGTCGCCTCCTTTGGTCCGGCAGGACGGGCTCCGCCCGGCCGCCTGCGCCGCGCGACCCGGGGCCGGGCCCGGGTCGGTCGGGGCGCCGCGATTGCCGATCATCGCTGGTCGAGGGGCAGCGTGACGTTGCCCCCTGAATGCCCTCGTTCATAACCAGAATCCGTTCTGGTTGTGGTCCTGCCTGGACCGGGCTGCGAACTCGTTTGGGGTAAGGCCGCCGAGGCTCGTGTGAGGCCGGTGGCCGTTGTAGTCGATCCGCCAAGCTTCGATGATCCGACGTGCCATCGGCAAGCCCTGGAACAGGTGCTCGTTCAGACATTCGTCGCGGAAGCGGCCGTTCAGGCTCTCGACGAAGGCGTTCTGAACCGGCTTGCCGGGAGCGATGTAGTGCCACTCGACACCTGTGTCCTGCTGCCAACGCAGGACCGCGTGCGAGGTCAGTTCGGTGCCGTTGTCGCTGACGACCATGAGCGGCTTGCCACGACGTTGGATGATGGCGTCCAGCTCCCGTACGACCCGGTGGCTCGACAGCGACGTGTCGGCCACGAGCGCCAGGCACTCCCGGGTGAAGTCGTCGACGATCACCAGCACGCGGAACCGGCGTCCGTCCGCGAGCACATCGGAGACGAAGTCCAGGCTCCATCGCTGGTTGGGTGCCTGCGGCAAGGTCATCGGCGCTCGCGTGCCAAGCGCTCGCTTGCGTCCGCCGCGACGGCGCACCGACAGCCGCTCCTCGCGGTAGAGCCTGAAGAGCTTCTTGTGGTTGATCTCCTTGCCCTCTCGCCGAAGCAGGATCAGCAGACGCCGATAGCCGAACCGCCGACGCAAGCTCGCCAGCTCACGAAGGCGCTGGCGGAGCGCGGTATCGTCGCCTCGCGTCGAGGCGTAGCGATAGGTCTTCGGCTCGATGCCGATGAGGCCGCACGCACGCCGCTGCGAGTAGCCCTTCTCCTCGATCGCCCAGGTCACGACCTTCCTCCGGGAACTGGGCGTCAGAAGTTTTTTCCAAGAGCCTCGCGGAGAGTGGCTACGTCGAGCATCGACTCGGCCAGAAGCTTCTTCAGCTTCCGGTTTTCCTCCTCGAGCGCCTTAAGGTTGCGGGCGTCGGACACCTCCATCCCGCCGTACTTCGTGCGCCACGTGTAGAAGGTCGCGTCGCTGATCCCGTGCTTCCGGCAGAGGTCCACGACCGGGATTCCGGCCTGGTGCTCCTTCAGGATCCCGATGATCTGTTCCTCGCTGAACCGGCTCTTGCGCATCGTCCGTCTCCTCTCGACGGATCCTAGCTTCTGAGCGGGGTCATTTCAGGGGGCAACGTCATTCCCGGACGCGCTCGGGAGCGGGCGAGGGGCAACGTGCCAACGCGGTGTGCCGTCACACGGCGCTGTCATGCGCGGCATCCGGGCGGCTATACGCAAAACCCCGCCACTGATTTCTCAATGGCGGGGTTTTGTTTGGGCTGTGAAGAAGCTTTTGCTGTGCTTTGCAGGCCTGGCAGCGACCTACTCTCCCAGGTCTTGAGACATAGTACCATCGGCGCTGAGGAGTTTAACGGCCGAGTTCGGGATGGGATCGGGTTGGGGCTCCTCGCAATGGCCACCAGGCCGGCGAAGCACAGCATTTGCGAAGCAAGGACCCTTCCGGATCGGCGCGTTGGCGCCTGGTCTTTGGATTGCTTTGATCCTGATGGGATGGCCATCGAGGATGAGAACGATCAAGCCAATCGAACGATTAGTACCGGTAAGCTCAATATGTTGCCATACTTACACACCCGGCCTATCAACGTGGTCGTCTTCCACGGTTCTCGAGGGAATACTCGTTTTGAGGTGGGTTTCCCGCTTAGATGCTTTCAGCGGTTATCCCGTCCGTACATAGCTACGCTGCACTGCGGCTGGCGCCACAACAGCTCCACCAGAGGTACGTTCATCCCGGTCCTCTCGTACTAGGGACAAATCCTCTCAATATTCCTACACCCACGGCAGATAGGGACCGAACTGTCTCACGACGTTCTGAACCCAGCTCACGTACCACTTTAATCGGCGAACAGCCGAACCCTTGGGACCTGCTCCAGCCCCAGGATGTGATGAGCCGACATCGAGGTGCCAAACGATGCCGTCGATATGGACTCTTGGGCATCATCAGCCTGTTATCCCCGGCGTACCTTTTATTCGTTGAGCGATGGCCCGTCCACGTGGGACCACCGGATCACTATGGCCGACTTTCGTCTCTGCTCGACTTGTCAGTCTCACAGTCAGGCGGGCTTATGCCATTGCACTCGACGACCGATTTCCGACCGGTCTGAGCCCACCATCGCGCGCCTCCGTTACTCTTTGGGAGGCGACCGCCCCAGTCAAACTGCCCACCATGCAATGTCCCGGATCCGGATGACGGACCGCGGTTAGACATCCATATCTATAAGGGTGGTATTTCAAGGATGGCTCCACGAGAGCTGGCGCCCTCGCTTCAAAGCCTACCACCTATCCTACACATACCGACACGAATGCCAGTGCAAAGTTGCAGTAAAGGTGCACGGGGTCTTTCCGTCTGACCGCAGGAACCCCGCATCTTCACGGGGAATTCAATTTCACTGAGTCTATGCTGGAGACAGCGGGGAAGTCATTACGCCATTCGTGCAGGTCGGAACTTACCCGACAAGGAATTTCGCTACCTTAGGACCGTTATAGTTACGGCCGCCGTTTACCGGGGCTTCGATTCAAAGCTTGCACCTCTCCTCTTAACCTTCCGGCACCGGGCAGGCGTCAGACCCTATACGTCATCTTGCGATTTCGCAGAGCCCTGTGTTTTTGCTAAACAGTTGCCACCCCCTGGTCTGTGCCCCTCCACACTGGTTGCCCAGAATGAAGGCCTCCTTATCCCGAAGTTACGGAGGTAAATTGCCGAGTTCCTTCAGCATAGTTCTCTCAAGCGCCTTGGTATACTCTACCAGTCCACCTGTGTCGGTTTCGGGTACGGTCTATGTTGTGGGAGCTATTTCCTGGAACCCCTTCGAAGCCAGAACAGAACCAGTTCGTCTGACAACACACGGGATTCGTCACTACCCACAGGCTCAGGAATATTCACCTGATTCCCATCGACTACGCCTTTCGGCCTCGCCTTAGGGGCCGGCTAACCCTGCGCAGATTAGCTTTACGCAGGAACCCTTGGACTTTCGGCGACAGTGTCTCTCACACTGTTTGTCGTTACTCATGTCAGCATTCGCACTTCCGATACCTCCAGAGGCCCTCACGGGTCCTCCTTCGCAGGCTTACGGAACGCTCCGCTACCGCTCATCCGAAGATGAACCCTAAGCTTCGGCGCGTGGTTTGAGCCCCGTTACATTTTCGGCGCAAGAATCCTAGACCAGTGAGCTGTTACGCTTTCTTTAAAGGATGGCTGCTTCTAAGCCAACCTCCTGGTTGTTTTCGGACTCTCACATCCTTTCACACTTAACCACGACTTGGGGGCCTTAGCTGTAGGTCAGGGTTGTTTCCCTCTCGACGACGGACGTTAGCACCCGCCGTCTGTCTCCCGCGCAGTACTTCCAGGTATTCGGAGTTTGGTTAGGTTTGGTAAGATGGTAAATCCCCCTAGCCCATCCAGTGCTCTACCCCCTGGAGTATTCACGCGAGGCACTACCTAAATAGTTTTCGCGGAGAACCAGCTATTTCCGAGTTTGATTGGCCTTTCACCCCTAGCCACAAGTCATCCGAGACCTTTTCAACGGGCACCGGTTCGGTCCTCCAGTGCGTGTTACCGCACCTTCAACCTGCTCATGGCTAGATCACTCGGCTTCGGGTCTAATCCGACGAACTGAACGCCCTGTTCAGACTCGCTTTCGCTGCGCCTACACCTATCGGTTTAAGCTTGCTCGCCAGACTAAGTCGCTGACCCATTATACAAAAGGTACGCAGTCACCCAGGACGAACCTTGGGCTCCTACTGTTTGTAGGCATCCGGTTTCAGGAACTCTTTCACTCCCCTTGTCGGGGTGCTTTTCACCTTTCCCTCACGGTACTTGTTCGCTATCGGTCGCTGAGGAGTACTTAGGCTTGGAGGGTGGTCCCCCCATGTTCAGACAGGATTTCACGTGTCCCGCCTTACTCGAGGATGAATGTTTGCATTACGTGTACGGGGCTATCACCCACTAAGGCTCGGCTTTCCTGACCGATTCCACTTGTCGCACATTCACCACTGGCCTGGTCCGCGTTCGCTCGCCACTACTAACGGAGTCTCTGTTGATGTCCTTTCCTCCGGGTACTTAGATGTTTCAGTTCCCCGGGTTCGCTTCAAACCCCTATGTATTCAGAGCTTGATACCTTCATCTGACAACTGGAATTCCAAAGCCTCATCGCACCGGATCGCTCCAGCGCGGCAAGACTTCAGAGTCCCAGTCGTCGAAGGTGGGTTTCCCCATTCGGAAATTCACGGATCAAAGCTTGTTCGCAGCTCCCCGTGACTTATCGCAGCGTACCACGTCCTTCATCGCCTCTCAGCACCAAGGCATCCACCGAATGCCCTTAAGACACTTGATCGTTCTCATCTTCGATACCCACCCCATGGAACTCGAACACCAGCCGTGCTCCGTCCGGGCGTGCAACCCGAGCGGCGGCTGGTGGGGGCGTGGCGGTTTTGAGAGACCCGCCACACGGTATCAAAGCACTTTCTAAAGACCAGCTTGCTTCGCAGTTGTTCGAGGACGGTGCGGTCACGCTCCCGTCGGCGCCGTCCCATGGTTGCCCATGGTCGATCGCCTGCCGGTCACTCAAGGTCAAAGACCCCAAGATCCCTGCGGATCGAACAACTTGCTTCTTCACGATGTCAGACAACACGCCAATCCCCGAGGGATCGGACGAATCCAGAGTTTCATGGACGAGGACCCCGCGCTCGACAGCCACCCTTCAAGAAGGATGGTGGAGCCAGACGGGATCGAACCGACGACCTCATGCTTGCAAAGCACGCGCTCTCCCAACTGAGCTATGGCCCCGGAAGGCTCAAGCTCGCGAAGGTGGCACCGCCTGATGAGGTGGTGGGCCTGGGAGGACTTGAACCTCCGACCTCACGCTTATCAAGCGCGCGCTCTAACCAACTGAGCTACAAGCCCGCAAGCCGACAGTGCGGATCGCATGATCCGGCGGCCTGGGCTCGTCCATGAAGAAAGAGAAACGAAGACGGCGGCGTCCCGCTAAATGCTCACTGACTGTGAGCTGTATCTAAGTGTTCCGATAGTCGTACCGGGATCCGAAAATCCAGGGCGTACTGAAGGAACATCCTTAGAAAGGAGGTGATCCAGCCGCAGGTTCCCCTACGGCTACCTTGTTACGACTTCACCCCAGTCGCTGACCCTACCGTGGTCGCCTGCCTCCCTTGCGGGTTAGCGCAGCGCCTTCGGGTAAAACCAACTCCCATGGTGTGACGGGCGGTGTGTACAAGGCCCGGGAACGTATTCACCGTGGCATGCTGATCCACGATTACTAGCGATTCCAACTTCATGCACTCGAGTTGCAGAGTGCAATCCGAACTGAGACGGCTTTTGGAGATTTGCTTACCCTCGCGGGTTCGCTTCCCACTGTCACCGCCATTGTAGCACGTGTGTAGCCCAGCCCGTAAGGGCCATGAGGACTTGACGTCATCCCCACCTTCCTCTCGGCTTATCACCGGCAGTCCCCCTAGAGTGCCCAACTGAATGATGGCAACTAAGGGCGAGGGTTGCGCTCGTTGCGGGACTTAACCCAACATCTCACGACACGAGCTGACGACAGCCATGCAGCACCTGTGTTCCCGGCTCCGAAGAGAAGAAACCATCTCTGGTAACCGTCCGGGACATGTCAAAGGCTGGTAAGGTTCTGCGCGTTGCTTCGAATTAAACCACATGCTCCACCGCTTGTGCGGGCCCCCGTCAATTCCTTTGAGTTTTAATCTTGCGACCGTACTCCCCAGGCGGGAGGCTTAATGCGTTAGCTGCGCCACTGATGAGCATGCTCACCAACGGCTAGCCTCCATCGTTTACGGCGTGGACTACCAGGGTATCTAATCCTGTTTGCTCCCCACGCTTTCGCACCTCAGCGTCAGTACCGGACCAGTAAGCCGCCTTCGCCACTGGTGTTCTTGCGAATATCTACGAATTTCACCTCTACACTCGCAGTTCCACTTACCTCTTCCGGACTCGAGATTGCCAGTATCAAAGGCAGTTCTGGAGTTGAGCTCCAGGCTTTCACCCCTGACTTAACAATCCGCCTACGTGCGCTTTACGCCCAGTGATTCCGAACAACGCTAGCCCCCTTCGTATTACCGCGGCTGCTGGCACGAAGTTAGCCGGGGCTTCTTCTCCGACTACCGTCATTATCTTCGTCGGCGAAAGAGCTTTACAACCCTAAGGCCTTCATCACTCACGCGGCATGGCTGGATCAGGCTTGCGCCCATTGTCCAATATTCCCCACTGCTGCCTCCCGTAGGAGTCTGGGCCGTGTCTCAGTCCCAGTGTGGCTGATCATCCTCTCAGACCAGCTACGGATCGTCGCCTTGGTGCGCCTTTACCACACCAACTAGCTAATCCGACGCGGGTTCATCCAATGGCGATAAATCTTTCCCCTTGCGGGCTCATACGGTATTAGTCCCAGTTTCCCGGAATTATTCCGTACCATTGGGCAGATCCCCACGTGTTACTCACCCGTCTGCCACTCCCCTTGCGGGGCGTTCGACTTGCATGTGTTAAGCCTGCCGCCAGCGTTCGTTCTGAGCCAGGATCAAACTCTCAAGTTGAATGAGAATTAATCTCGGCTTTGCGTCGCTACGCTCAAAACCTCTTGACGAGGTTGGAACAACACGCACCCTTCTCAGGGTAGCGCGGTTCCGAGAACGTAAGACCGCCGAAGTCTCATCCGACTTCCCCGACCGAGATCAGGGAAGTCCGCAAGGACCCCGCCGTCCACGTTTCTCTTTCTTACTCTTCACTTGTCAAAAAGCTGCGGGCCAAAACCCACGGAGCCGAAGCTCGAATTCGCCAAGGGCCGAAGCCCAAAACCTCTCAGAAGGCCGAAGCCCTCAACCTAAGGGCTCACACCCTTAAGCACTCGACAGTTTTCCCTCCGGCGACCGCCGGTCCGAAGACCTCGTCTCTGTCGGGAGCAACCAGAGGAGCGTCAGCACCGCGTCAGCGGCGCGCCCCGTCGATGGCCGCTTTATAGGACCCACCCGACCCGACTGTCAACGACCTTTTTCAGAAAAATGACAGGCTCACGACACTGTTGATAAATCGGGCCGGATTGGGGAATAAAGGCTGACCTTTCAATAGGTTAGCAATTCTGACCCAATTCACGGGGCCTCTCCGGCGGTCATTTTCCCGCCCCGCCACCGGCAAAAAAGTGCCGGCCCGAACGGGCCGGCTTTCGGGCGAAAGTCGCCGGAAACACGGTGCCTCAATGGTCGGAGAGCACCACATCCTCATGCCATTCGCCCTCGACTTCCTTGACGATGGCCTGGCCGCAGATCACCCGCCCCTTCACGGGATCGAAGGTCAGGGTCGGACTGCCCTGCAATTGCCAGCCCTTGTTGAGCGCGGCCGAGACGCGCTTGCAGAAAGCCTGGTCGTCGGGGCCGGTGAGGTAGCGATAGAGCTTCATGTCGGTTTCCTCGGAGTGTTTTCGAGCGACGTGGATACCGTTTCGCGTGAAGAAAACGCGACAACACAATGAATGGGTCGGCCGGGCAGGAGTGCCGCCGGCCGGTTCCTGCCCTGTCTCAGCCCCGCCGGGCGATCGCCTCGGCGAGGTCCACCGTGCGCCGGGCGATGTCGGCATGCATGCGTTCCACCATCCGCCCCTCGATCTGCACCACTCCCTTGCCGGCGTTTTCCGGCCGGTCGAACAGCGCGATCAGTTCCCGCGCCGCCGCCACCTCCGCCTCCGGCGGCGAGAAGGCGGCATTGCAGGGCCCAATCTGGTCGGGATGGATCAGCGTCTTGCCGTCAAAGCCCATCTCGGCCGCCTCGGCGCATTCGCGGGTGAAGCCGTCGAGATCGCGAAAATCGTTCCACACCGCGTCGAGCGCCGCGATCCCCCCCGCCCGCGCCGCCAGCACGCAATGGGCGAGCCAGCTCGCCATCGGCGCCCGCCCCGGCACGAGCCGAGCGCCGGTCTCCTTGGACAGGTCATTGGTGCCCAGCACCAGCGCGGCGAGCCGCGTCACCGGGCTTTTGGCGGCGAGCGCGATGTCGGGCGCGCGCAGCACCGCGATCGGCGTCTCGATCATCGCCCACACCCGCAGCGAAGGCAGCGCGCCCAGCGCCTCCAGCATGCGCCCCACCACATGCAGCGTCTCGGGATCGTTCACCTTGGGCAGCAGCACCACGTCCGGCCCCTCGCCGCGGGCCGAGGCGGCGGCGATCATCGCCATATCGGCGTCGAACCAGGGCGTGTCGGTGGCATTGGCGCGCACCACCACCTCGCGCGGAGCGAAGCCGCCTTGCGCCAGCGTGGCGGCGACGCGGGCGCGCGCCTCCTCCTTGGCGTCGGGGGCGACCGCGTCCTCAAGGTCGATGACGATGGCGTCGGCCGGCAGGCCTCTCGCCTTTTCCAGCGCGCGCGGGTTCGAGCCGGGCATGAACAGCACGCTGCGGCGCGGACGGACGGGTGTGGACATGATTCGCTCGGCTGATTGGCAGATGGTGGCGAAGAGCCTATCCCGCTCACTGGCGGGCTGCCAATCGGGCGCCGGTGCCCGGTCGCGCCGCCTATGGGTCAAGGCCATGGACGAGACTTTCGACGTGCTCATCGTCGGCGGCGCCATCATGGGGGCCGCCACCGCCTATTTCCTCACTCGTGATCCCGGCTTTGCCGGCCGCGTCGCCGTCATCGAGCGCGATCCCAGCTTCGCGCAGGCCTCCACCACCCTGTCCGCCGCCTCGCTGCGCCAGCAATTCTCGATCCCCGAGAACATCCGCATGTCGCTGTTCGGGCTGGAGTTTTTGCGCAGCGCCAAGGAGCGCTTCGGGCCGGACACCGATCTCGCCTTCCATGAGGGCGGCTATCTCATTCTCGCCAGCACGGCCGGCCTGCCGATACTCGAAGCCAATCACCGCACGCAATTGGCCGAGGGCGCCGACATCGCGCTGCTCGACCCCGCCGCGCTCAAAGCCACCTTTCCCTGGCTGAATGTCGACGATCTCGCCGCCGGGGCCTATGGCCGCTCCGGCGAGGGCTGGTTCGACGCCCATGCTTTGCTCGCCTGCCTGCGCGGCGCGGCGAAGGCGCAGGGCGCGCATTTCATCACCGGCGAGGTGGTCGGCCTTGCCCGCGACGGCGCGCGGATCACCGGGGCGAGCCTGGCGGATGGGCGCAGGCTCGGCTGTGGCGCGCTGGTCAATGCCGCCGGGCCGCAGGCCGGCCGTGTCGCCGCCATGGCCGGCATCCCTCTCCCGGTCGAGGGCCGGAAGCGCTGCGTCTTCGTCGTCCATTGCCGCACGCCGATCGAGAAGCTGCCGCTGCTGGTCGACCCCTCGGGCTTCTATATCCGCCCCGAAGGCGCCTACCAGATCTGCGGCGCGCCGCCAGCGGAGGACAACGACCCCGACGCGGACGGGGATTTCGAGGTCGACTGGTCGATCTTCGAGGAGAGCATCTGGCCGAACCTCGCCCACCGCATCCCGCCGATGGAGGAATTGAAGGTCATCCGCGCCTGGGCCGGGCATTACGAGATGAACCTGCTCGACCACAATGCGGTGATCGGCCCGCACCCGGAGGTGGCGAACTTCTACTTCGTAAACGGCTTTTCCGGCCACGGCCTGCAGCAGGCCCCCGCCGCCGGCCGCGCCATCGCGGAATGGCTGGTGCAGGGACGTTCTGTCTCGCTCGATCTCGACGTGTTCTCCTATGAGCGCATCGCGGCCGGGCGCCCGCATGCGGAGCTGAACATTATCTGAGGGGGTGGGCATGCGCGTCGCGGGGGTGGATGGCTGCAAGGATCGCGGCGACGGAGCAGGCGGCTGGGTGGCGGTGATCGTCGAGCCGGACGGCGCGGCGCACGCCATCCGGCTCCGGGCGATTGCCGAGCTGTTCGAGCGCCCGCTGGCGCCGCACATCGTCGCCGTGGACATGCCCATCGGCCTGCCCGAGCGGATCGAGGCCAATGGCCGTGCGCCGGAGCGGCTGGTGCGACCGGAGCTGGGGCAGCGGCAGTCGAGCGTCTTTTCCATGCCCTCGCGGGCGGCGGTTTATGCCAGCGTTGACGAAACTGTCCCGGAAGCGGCGCGCTACCGCCACGCCTGCGCGGTGGCGCTCGCCACCTCGACACCGCCGCGCAAGGTCTCGCGGCAGGGCTTCGCCCTCTTCCCGCGCATTGTCGAGATCGACCGCTGGCTGCGCGCCACGCCGGCGGCGCGGGAAAAAGTCTTTGAATGCCACCCGGAGGTGAGCTTCTGGGCGATGAACAAGCGTGCGCTCGACCTGCCCAAGAAGGTGAAGGGCGTCGCCGCCGCGCCGGGGCTGGAGCTGCGGCGCCGGCTGCTGGAGAAGGAAGGCTTCCCCGCCGTGCTTGTCTCGCCGTTCAAGGCGCGCGAGCTGCATGTTGGCGAGGATGATCTCATCGACGCCTGCGCCGCGGCCTGGACGGCGGGCCGCATCGCCCGCGGCGACGCCATCAGCTTCCCCTCCCCGCCGGAGCGGGACGCCCATGGCCTGCCGGTCGCCATCTGGGCCTGACACCGCGCAATTAACACCTCCTTTACGTTAATATTGCAGCGTCAGAGCAGAGTCGGCCGGCTTATTACACGTCATTTTTGTGCATTTATTTCTTTTGTACGTTCTAAATTGGTGTGATAGAAAAATACCCCGACTGATATGAGGATTTAGCGCAATGGCCGCGCCGCAGCAGCAGAAACTGAAGGTCAACGGGCCCGTCGCCGTCACCGCCAACCGTCTCACCGACGGCGCCGTGGTGTGGCGCACGCGCGACGGCGGCTGGTCGGTGGCGCTGGCGGATGCCGCCGTCGTCACCACCGCCGAGGCCGCGCTCGCTTTGCTGGCGGAGGCCGGCAAGCGCGATCTCGACGCCGTCGGCCCCTATGTCGCCCCGGTGATCGTCGGCGCGGATGGCGCGCTCGCCCCGGGCAATCTGCGCGAGCGCATCCGCGTCGCCGGCCCGACCTTCGAACTGCCCCACTGACGCACAAGGCCGACCCCGCCCATGTATGCCTATGATGAATTCGACCGCGCCTTTCTGGCCGAACGTGTCGCCGAGTTCCGCGACCAGGTCGGCCGGCGCCTCTCCGGCGCGCTGTCGGAAGACGAGTTCAAGCCGCTGCGGCTGATGAACGGCGTCTATCTCCAGTTGCATGCCTATATGCTGCGGATCGCCATTCCCTATGGCACGCTGAGCGCCACTCAGATGCGCCGCATGGCCCATGTCGCCCGCACCTATGATCGCGGCTACGGTCATTTCACCACCCGGCAGAACATCCAGTTCAACTGGATCAAGCTGGAAGAACTCCCCGAGGCGATGGCCTCGCTGGCGGAAGTCGGCGTCCACGGCATCCAGACCTCGGGCAATTGCATCCGCAACGTCACCACCGACCAGTGGGCCGCCGCGACGCCGGAAGAATGCGACGACCCCCGCATCTGGGCGGAAATCCTGCGGCAATATTCGACCCTGCACCCGGAATTCACCTACCTCCCGCGCAAGTTCAAGATCGCCATCACCGCCGCCGGCCATGACCGCGCGGCGATCAAGGTGCACGATGTCGGCCTGCGCCTGCACCGCAATTCTGAGGGCGAACTCGGCTTCGAGGTGCTGGTCGGCGGCGGGCTCGGCCGCACGCCGTTCGTCGGCAAGTCGATCCGGCCGTTCCTGCCGGCGCGCGAGCTGCTGAGCTACATCGAAGCCATCATGCGCGTGTACAACCAGTACGGGCGCCGCGATAACATCTACAAGGCGCGCATCAAGATCCTGGTGCACGAGATCGGCGCCGAGGAATTCTCCAAGGCGGTCGAAGCGGAATGGGCGGCGATCCGCGACGGCGCGCTGCACCTCACCGACGAGATGATCGCCGACATCCGCGCCCGCTTCATCTATCCCGCCTTCGCGGCGCTGGAAAATGAGCCGGCTATTCTCACCGAGGCGCTGAAGGATGCGCGCTTTTCCACCTGGCACCGCAATTCCGTGCAGGCGCACAAGGTGCCGGGCTATTCCATCGTCACCATCTCGCTGAAGCCGGTCGGCGCCCCTCCCGGCGATGCCACGGCCGACCAGATGGACGTGGTCGCCGACCTCGCCGAGCGCTTCGGCTTCAACGAGATCCGCGTCGGCCATGAGCAGAATCTGTGCCTGCCCCATGTGGCGCAGAAAGACCTGCCGGCGCTGTGGGCGGCGCTCGAGGCCGCCGGCCTCGCCACGCCGAATGTCAATCTCGTCAACGACATCATCGCCTGCCCGGGGCTGGATTACTGCGCGCTGGCCAATGCCCGCGCCATTCCCGTGGCGCAGGAAATCGCCAAGCGCTTCGCCGATCTCGACCGCGCGCGCGGCGTCGGCCGGCTGCACATCAATATCTCCGGCTGCATCAATGCCTGCGGCCACCACCATGTCGGCCATATCGGCATTCTCGGCGTGGAGAAGAACGGCCAGGAATTCTACCAGATCACGCTGGGCGGGCGCGCCGACGAGCACGCCCAGCTCGGCACGCTGCTCGGCCCGGCGGTCTCCTATGAACAGGTGCCCGGCCTCATCGAGGATGTGGTCGACACCTATATGGAGCTGCGCGCCGGCCCGCAGGAACTGTTCATCGACACCGTCGCCCGCCTCGGCGTCGAGCCGTTCAAGGAGCGCGTCTATGCCTCTCATTGAAAAGGGCGAGATCGTCGCCGACGCCTATCTCCGCGTGGCGGATGAGGACGCGCTGCCCGAAGGCGCGGCGGTGCTCATCGGCATCGACCGCTTCCTGAAAGAGGCGGAGACGCTGAAGGGTCGGCAGGCGCCTGTCGGCGTGATCTGGCCGAACAACCGGCCGATCGCCGAGATCGAACCCTATCTCGGCCAGCTCTCGCTCATCGCGCTGAACTTCCCCACCTTCCGCGACGGCCGCGCCTATAGCCAGGCCCGGCTGCTGCGCGAACGGCTCGGCTGGAAGGGGCCGCTGCGCGCCATCGGCAATGTGCTGCGCGACCAGTTCCTGCTGATGGAGCGCTCCGGCTTCGACCAGATCGACGCGGTGAAGGAAGCCGACGCCGAGGCCTTCGACGAGGCCACCCACCGCTATACCGTGTTCTATCAGCCGGCTACCGATCAGCGCCCCAGCCTTCTGCGCCAGCGCCTCGGCCGCACGGTTTCGGGAGTGCGCACATGAGCTTCCAGCGTTCCGGCGCCGATTTCACCCCTGCCACACCGTGCACGGACGAGGTGGGCGGGCTGGCCTGCGCGCTCGCCGATGCCGGGCCGGAGGAAATCATCGCCACCGCCCTGCGCACGCTCGGCCCCGGCCGGCTGTGCCTCGTCTCCTCCTTCGGCACCGAATCCGCCGTGCTGCTGGCCTATGCCGCCAAGGTCGACCGCTCGATCCCGGTGG
Source organism: Ancylobacter sp. IITR112 (assembly GCF_041415945.1). NCBI lineage: Bacteria > Pseudomonadati > Pseudomonadota > Alphaproteobacteria > Hyphomicrobiales > Xanthobacteraceae > Ancylobacter > Ancylobacter sp. IITR112. The sequence continues at coordinate 3,352,197 of NZ_JBGCUS010000001.1, forward strand.
TGTTCCTCGATACCGGATTCCTGTTCGAGGAGACGCTTTCCTATCGCGACGCACTCACCGCCCAGCTCGGCCTCACCGATGTGCGCAGCATCCAGCCCGACGCGGCACGGGTGGCGGCGCTCGATGCCGACCGCGACCTCTGGTTCTCGGATCCCGATGCCTGCTGCCGCATCCGCAAGGTGGAGCCCCTCGCCCGCGCGCTTGCCGGCTTCGACGGCTGGCTCAATGGGCGCAAGCGCTATCAGGGCGGCCTGCGCGCCGCCATTCCGGCGGTGGAACGCGACGGCGCGCGGCTGAAGTTCAACCCGCTGGTCAATCTCGACCGCGCCGCCGTGGAAGCCGCGCAGCGCGATTTCAACCTGCCGGACCATCCGATGCTGGCCAAGGGCTTCACCTCGGTCGGCTGCATGCCCTGCACCAGCCGCGCGGCGGCGGGTGAAGACGCCCGCGCCGGCCGCTGGCGCGGCAAGGGCAAGACCGAGTGCGGCATCCACACGCTGCTCAACACCGTCAGCGCCTGAACGATCGCGCGCGACGACTTCACGCGCCCTCATCCCCGGGCTTGACCCGGGGACCCAGCCTTCCCCGCCACCCCACACTGCGCGGAACCTCTCACCCGCTGAGGCCGAGTTCGTCGGCGCCCGGCCCCTGGGTGCCCGGGTCAAGCCCGGGCATGAGGGAAGGGGGAAGCCGCCCAGCAGCCTAATGCAGCGACTGGCCGGTCCTGCCCGTCCATGCTCCCCAAAAGCTCGGCGCTCGGCGCGCGCCGTATCCCTACCCCCTCATCCCCGGGCTTGACCCGGGGACCCAGCCTTCCCCCGCCCCCCGACACTGCGCGGAACCTCTCTCCCCGCTGAGGCCGAGTTCGTCGGCGTCCGGCCCCTGGGTGCCCGGGTCAAGCCCGGGCATGAGGGAAGGGGGAAGCCGCCCAGCAACCTAATGCAGCGACTGGACCGCCCCTGCCCGTCCATGCTCCCCAAAAGCTCGGCGCTCGGCGCGCGCCGTATCCCTACCCCCTCATCCCCGGGCTTGACCCGGGGACCCAACCCCCGCGCCCCCGGGCACCGCGCGCGCTCCATCTTTCCCCCCTCATCCCCGGGCTTGACCCGGGGACCCAGCCTCTCGCACCGCCGCCCGACACTGCGCGGAACCTCTCACCCGCTGAGGCCGAGTTCGTCGGCGCCCGGCCTCTGGGTGCCCGGGTCAAGCCCGGGCACGAGGGAAGGGGGAAGCCGCCCAGCAGCCTAATGCAGCGGCTGGCCGGTCCTGCCCGTCCATGCTCCCCAAAAGCTCGGCGCTCGGCGCGCGCCGTATCCCTACCCCCTCATCCCCGGGCTTGACCCGGGGACCCAGCCTTCCCCCGCCCCCCGACACTGCGCGGAACCTCTCACCCGCTGAGGCCGAGTTCGTCGGCGCCCGGCCTCTGGGTGCCCGGGTCAAGCCCGGGCACGAGGGAAGGGGGAAGCCGCCCAGCAGCCTAATGCAGCGGCTGGCCGGTCCTGCCCGTCCATGCTCCCCAAAAGCTCGGCGCTCGGCGCACGCCGTATCCCTACCCCCTCATCCCCGGGCTTGACCCGGGGATCCAGCCTTCCCCCGCCACCCGACACTGCGCGTGCCGTCTTCACGCCCCCTCATCCCCGGGCTTGACCCGAGGATCCAGCCTCTCCCGCCGCCGCCGGCTGGCCCGTAGCCCCGCCCTGCTTCACGCCCGGCCTCTGGGTGCCCGGGTCAAGCCCGGGCATGAGGGCAGCGTGGGTTCTCCGCGCGCAATTTCCGCGCCGCGCCGCGCGCGCCCGGTCAGGCCGCCCCCTCCCTCCTCGCCCTATTTTCTATTAATTCGGTAGATTTAATATTGACCCTCGGGCGCCAGCATGAAAACGTCTGGTCATGATCGTCATTCGCGCCACGGCGCTGCCAGGGAGATCCGCCATGTCCTTGCATTTCCGGCGCGCGGCCGCCGCCGCGCTCATCGCCGCGCTCACCGCGCCGCTTGCCGTCGCCCCGGCCGCCCGCGCCGCCGACGTGACGCTGCTCAACGTCTCCTACGACCCCACGCGCGAACTCTATTCCCAGTTCAACAAGCTGTTCGCCGAGCACTACAAGGCGGAAACCGGCAAGAGCGTGGAGATCAAGACCTCGCATGGCGGCTCGGGCAAGCAGGCCCGCTCGGTGATCGACGGGCTGGACGCCGATGTCGTCACCCTGGCGCTGGCCTATGACATCGACGCCATCGCCGATAAGGGCTTCCTGGCGCAGGACTGGCAGAAGCGCCTGCCGGACAACGCCTCGCCCTACACCTCGACCATCGTGTTCCTGGTGCGCAAGGGCAATCCGAAGGGCATCAAGGACTGGAACGACCTGGTGAAGCCGGGCGTGCAGGTCATCACCCCCAACCCGAAGACCTCGGGCGGCGCGCGCTGGAACTACCTCGCCGCCTGGGCCTATGCGCTGAAGCACAATGGCGGCGACGAGGCCAAGGCGAAGGAATTCGTCGGCGAGATCTACAAGCACGTCCCGGTGCTGGACACCGGTGCGCGCGGCTCCACCGTCACCTTCACCGAGCGCGGCGTCGGCGACGTGCTGCTCGCCTGGGAGAACGAGGCCTTCCTGTCGAAGAAGGAATTCGGCGACGACAAGTTCGACATCGTCGTGCCCTCGCTCTCCATCCTCGCCGAACCGCCGGTGGCGGTGGTCGACAAGAACGTCGAGCGCAAGGGCACGCGCGACGTCGCCGAGGCCTATCTGAAGCTGCTCTACTCCAAGGAAGGCCAGAAGCTGGCGGCGGAGAACTTCTATCGCCCGCGCGACCCCGAGATCGCCAAGGCCTATGCGAACGTGTTTCCCAAGGTGGAACTCGTGACCATCGACGACCCGGCCTTCGGCGGCTGGCGCAAGGCGCAGAAGACCCACTTCTCCGATGGCGGCGTGTTCGACCAGATCTATTCCAACTGAGGCGGGCCGGCGGGGTCGGTCGCATCGGGCTCGAACGGTCCGATCGGTCTCACTGTCCACCTCATCGGCCTCATCGGCCACCGCTTTCGACCCCTCTCCGGGCCGTGCCGCAAGGCACGGCCTTCGCCGTGACCACCCCTCCCGGAGCACCGCCGTGAACGAGACGACGCTGGACCGCACCACCCTTGTCGGCACCGCCCCGCCGCCCCGCGCCGGGCGGGCGCGAAGCGTCGTTCCCGGCTTCGGCCTCACGCTGGGGCTCACTTTGCTCTGGCTGTCTCTGGTGGTGCTGATCCCGCTGGCGGCGCTGTTCCTGAAGACGGCGGAACTGCCGCCCGAGCGCATCTTCGCCATTCTCACCGCGCCCAGGACATTGAACGCGCTGAAGATTTCCTTCGGGCTCGCGCTGGCGGCGGCCAGCATCAACCTTGTGCTCGGCGCGCTCGTGGTGTGGGCGCTGGTGCGCTACGACTTCCCCGGAAGGCGGGTGCTCGACGCGCTGATCGACATTCCCTTCGCCCTGCCGACCGCAGTGGCCGGCATCGCGCTGACCTCGCTCTACGCCGAGAATGGCTGGATTGGCGGGCTGCTGGCGCCGTTCGGCATCAAGGTCGCGTTCACGCCGCTCGGCATATTAATCGCGTTGATTTTCATAGGCTTGCCCTTCGTGGTGCGTACGGTCCAGCCGGTGCTGGAAGACCTCGATCACGATCTTGAGGAAGCCGCCGCCACGCTCGGCGCCGGGCGCTGGACCACGATCCGCCGCGTCATCGCCCCGGCGGTGCTGCCGGCCTTCCTCACCGGCTTCGCCCTCGCCTTCGCCCGCGCGGTAGGTGAATACGGCTCGGTGATCTTCATCGCCGGCAACCTGCCCAATGTGTCGGAGATCGCGCCGCTTCTCATCGTCATAAGGCTGGAAGAATTCCGCTACGCGGACGCGACCGCGATTGCGGCGACGATGCTGGTGGCGTCTTTCCTTTTGCTCTTTGTGGTCAATGGCTTGCAGCGCTGGTCGCAGAGCCGCACCGGGAGGCTGGCATGAGCACCTCACCCGTCCGCGACGAGCCTGCGCTGGTCAAGGCGCTGGTCATCGGCCTCGCCCTCGGCATCGTCGGCCTGCTCATCGTCCTCCCCCTGATCGCCGTCTTCGCTCAGGCCTTCACCAAGGGCTGGGACGCCTATCTCGCCGCGCTGGTCGAGCCTGACGCGCTGGCGGCAATCCGCCTCACGCTGCTCGTCACCGCCCTCTCGCTCACCGCCAACACGGTGATGGGCCTCGTCATGGCCTGGGCGATCACCAAGTTCGAGTTCCGCGGCAAGAGCCTGCTCATCTCGCTGATCGACCTGCCTTTTTCGGTTTCCCCCGTGGTCGCGGGCCTTGTCTTCGTGCTGCTGTTCGGCGCGCAGGGCCTGTTCGGGCCGTGGCTAATCGACCATGGCTGGAAGATCATTTTCTCCTGGCCGGGCATCACGCTGGCGACGATTTTCGTCACCTTCCCCTTCGTCGCGCGCGAACTTATCCCGCTGATGCAGGAACAGGGCACGGCGGAAGAAGAGGCGGCGGTCACCCTCGGCGCCGGCGGCTGGCGGGTGTTCTCGCGCGTCACCCTGCCCAATATCAAATGGGCCCTGCTCTACGGCGTGCTGCTGTGCAACGCCCGCGCCATGGGCGAGTTCGGCGCGGTGTCCGTCGTGTCCGGCCATGTGCGGGGGGAGACCAACACCATCCCGCTGCAGGTCGAGATTCTCTATAACGAGTACCAGTTCCAGGCGTCCTTCGCCGTCGCCTCGCTGCTGGCCCTGCTCGCCATCGTCACCCTGCTGGCCAAGACCGTGCTGGAAGCGCGCCTCGGCCGCAGCGGCGGGCGCCATTGAGGGAGGTTCAGAACAGATAGACCGCCGCCAGCACGCCGCCGACGACCAGCACGGCAAAGGCGGCGGTCACCAGCCCCAGCCGTTCCTCGATGAAGGTGCGCGCACTCGGCCCGATCCAGTAAAGCAGTCCCGCCACCATGAAGAAACGCAGGCCGCGGGTGATGACCGAGAGCACGACAAACCAGAACAGGCTGTAATGGGCGAAGCCTGAGGTGATGGTCACCACCTTATAGGGGATCGGCGTCAGTCCCTTGATGAGGATGATCCAGTGGCCGTAGCGCTGATACGCTTCGGTGAAGGCGTCCACCTTGGCGCCATAGCCATAAAGCTGGATCAGGAACAGGCCGAGCGAGTCATAGAGCAGCGCGCCGATGGCGTAGCCGAACAGGCCGCCGATGACCGAGGCGAGCGTGCACACGGTGGCGTACCACCAGGCGCGCGCGGGTCGCGCCAGGCACATCGGCACGAGCATCACGTCGGGAGGCACGGGAAAGAACGAGCTTTCGGCGAAGGAGACGCCGGCCAGAGCCCAGGGCGCGGAGGGGCGCTCGGCAAGGTCGATCACCCATTGGTAGAGACGGCGCAGCATGAGAGGCCTGACGGAGAGAGAGAGAGAGAGACGGGAGCGCCGCGGCGCTAAAGCGCGATATTCAGGGGCGCCGGCGCGGCAGATCGGGAAGCGGCACGCCGGCGGCACCGTCGGCAAGATCCCATAGCAGCGGCCCGGCTGAGCCCGGACTGCCTTCGAATAGCGGCGAATCCTTGCCGGATGCTGACCGGCGCTTGGGAATTTTCTCGGCCATGCCCATGAGCTTCTCGCGCCGGCGCATCTCCGCCCAGACATCCTCCGGCTCGATGCCGAGTTCGGCCCACAGCACGACGAGATTGTAGATGAGGTCGGCGCTCTCGCGCACCGTGGCGGCGCGGTCGCCCATCACGCCGTCCAGCGCCACCTCGACCGCCTCCTCGGCGACCTTCTTGGCCATCGCCGCCCGCCCCTTGCGCAACAGTTTCGCGGTGCGCGGCGAAGGGTTGCTCCCCTTTCGCGTGGCGAGGACGGCGGTATACAGGCGACGGATCGAATCACTCATACCGTCAATTCTAGAGCGAATTACATGAAGGCTTCGCGGCAGAAACACGCCTAGCTGGCGACGCCGTGATCGCGCGCCCGGCTTTGTCTTTTGCGCCGCCGCGGCGATCGGGTTATTGAAGAGGCGCAATGGCTTTTCAGGCTGGCCGGCCATGCTGCGCGCCGCCGCCCTTCATGTTGAAACGGATACCGGAAGCGTGCTGAACCTTTCCCTGTCCCGCCCCGCCCGCCGCGCCGTCCGCTGGCTCGCCGCCGCGCTGCTCGTTCCCTTGTTGCTGGCGCCGCTCGCGGCCCAGGCGACCCCCTCGCTGGTCATCGACGTGGACAGCGGCAAGGTGCTGCTGGCGGAAGAGGCGACCAAGCCGTGGTATCCGGCCTCCATCACCAAGCTGATGACGGCCTATGTGACCTTCAAGGCGATCCGCGCGGGGCGGCTGACGCCCGAGACGCTCATCACCGTCTCGGAAACCGCCGCCGCACAGAAGCCCTCGAAGATGGGCTTCAAGGTCGGCACGCAGGTCACAGTCGACAATGCGCTGAAGATGATGCTGGTGAAGTCGGCCAACGACATGGCCGTGGTGCTGGCGGAAGGGGTGGGCGGCTCGCTGCCCGCCTTTGTCGCGGAGATGAACGCCACCGCCGCCGAACTCGGCATGAACGGCACCCATTACGCCAATCCCAATGGCCTGCCGGACCCGGAGCAGGTGTCGACCGCGCGCGACCTCGCCATCCTCGCGCGCGCCATCTTCCTCAATTTCCCGGAACAGGCAGACCTGTTCCGCATCCCGGCCATCAAGCTCGGCCCGGCGGTGATCCGCAGCTACAACAAGCTGATCGACCGCTATCCCGGCGCCGACGGAATGAAAACTGGCTTCATCTGCGCCTCCGGTTTCAACCTCGTCGCCAGCGCCACGCGCGGCAACCGACATCTTCTCGCCGTGGTGCTGGGCACCGATTCGGGCAAGGCCCGCACGGAGGAAGCTGCCCTGCTGCTGGAACGCGGCTTCCAGCAGCAGGGCAGCATCTTCGGCTCCATCGCCCCGTCGGTCGAATCGCTGCGCAATGAACCCGGCGCACCGACCGACATGCGCGCGCAGGTGTGCGGCGGCAAGCGCAAGAACACCGCGTCTGAAGCCGACGATGACAGCGGCCCGGCGCCGACCGGCTTCGTCGCCGCCGGCATGCCGCAGCTCGGCGAGAATGTGACCGGCGCCAGCCTGCTCCAGAAGCTGCCGCCGTCCATGCCGCCAGTCGAAGTGTTCGTCGGGCCCTTCCCCAGCGCCGAGGCTCTCGCCGCCGCCTATCCGCCGCCGCCGGCACCGAAGAAGCCGGCCAATGCGAAGAAGCCGGGCGACAAGAAGGGACAGGCGACCGCCATTATCGACCCCGCCGATCCCTCTGCCCCCGGTGCGCCGACACCAAAGCCCAAGCCGAAACCTGCAACGGCGCAGGCGACCACCGGCGCCAAACCGGCCGCCAAGCCGGCCACCAAGCCGGCGTCAAAGCCCGCGCCGAAGCCGGCGGCGGCGCCTGCCGCGCCGATGGAGCTCGCCCCGCCGCAGTAAGGGTGCGGGACGGCGCCGCGCAGCGACGCGGCGCCCACGCGCCGAACAGGAAACCGTCCATGAGCGAGGCGACACCTCTCCCGCCCGAGCCCATTCCCGTCACGCTGCTCACGGGCTTTCTCGGCGCCGGCAAGACCACCCTGCTGAACGCGCTGCTGCAGCAGCCGGGCATGGCGGACACCGCTGTCCTGATCAATGAGTTCGGTGAAATCGGGCTCGATCATCTTCTGGTGCAGCATTTCGACGACGCGACCGTGCTGCTCGCCTCGGGCTGCCTGTGCTGCACCATTCGCGGCGATCTTTCCGACGGGCTGGAACAGCTGCTGCGGCGCATGGACAATGGCGCCATCCCGCCCTTCCGTCGTGTGGTCATCGAAACCACCGGTCTCGCCGATCCCGCGCCGATCCTGCACGTCCTCATGATGCATCCCTATCTGGTGATGCGCTTCCGGCTCGATGGCGTGGTGACGGTGGTCGATGCCGTGAACGGGCTCGGCACGCTCGACGCGCACGCCGAATCCGTGCGGCAGGCGGCGATTTCCGACCGCATCGTCCTGACCAAGACCGATCTGATCGACACACCCGAACGCGCGGCCGACCTCGCGGTCCTGCGTCAGCGCCTCGCCCGCCTTGCTCCGGGCGCACCCGTGCTCGATGCGGCAAAAGGCGAGGCAACGCCCGCAGCCTTGCTGGGGGCCGGCCTCTATGATCCCTCCAGCAAGATCCCCGATGTCTCGCGCTGGTTGGCCGATGAAGCGGTAGCGGCGGCGGAAGAAGCCGCCCGCACTCATGCGCATGACGAGAACCGCCATGATGAGCGCATCCGCGCCTTTACCGTGGCCACCGACGCGCCCGTCTCCGCCGCCGCCATCGACATGTTCCTGGAACTGGTGCGCGGCACCCACGGCTCCAAACTGCTGCGGCTCAAGGGCATCGTGAAGCTGGCGGAAGACCCCGAGCACCCGCTGGTGCTGCACGGCGTGCAGCATGTGCTGCATCCGCCGAGCCAGCTCGCCGCCTGGCCGGACGACGACCGGCGCACACGTCTTGTCATGATCGTGCGCGATGTCGAACCCGCCGTGATCCGCCGGCTGTTCGACGCCTTCATGGGCCTGCCGGCGGTGGACCGGCCCGACCGCGCCGCCATGACCGATAACCCGCTCGCCCCGGCGACGCTGCGGCGTTGAGGCCGCGCTGGGTCTACTGCCCGGAGACCGGCGCGCCGTTGAGCAGGATCTGCGTGCTGCCGGGCGCCGGCGCGGGGGCCGAACCGGCAGCCGCCTCCGAGGCTTCGACCTTGGGGTCGGGCACGGCAATCACCATCGCCCAGTAGACGCTGTACTTGCTGCGCGGCGAACGCACCGCGGCGATGCCGAGGCGGGTGGCACCGGGCAGCAGCATGTTCTTGTTGTGCGAGGGCGAATCGCGCCACCCCGAAAAAGCCTCGGCCAGCGTGTGATAGCCGGCGCCGACATTCTCCGCCGCGCGCAGGCCGCTAAAGCCCGCCGCCTTCAGCCGCGTGGTCAGGCCCCGCCCGCCTATATTGTGCGAGAGCTGGTCGGCAGCCGCCATCGCCTTCGCCTGACGCTCGGCGACCGTCATCAACACCGGGTCGATCGTCACCGCCGGCAGGCCGCGCCCGCGCCGGTAGTCGCTGATGAGGTCAGCCGCCGCCTGCGGATCGAGCGCGCCACCCTTGGCGATGTTGGCATAGAAGGTCTCGTCCACCGGCACGGTGGTCGGACCGGCGGCGCACCCCGCCAGCAGGAGGGGCACCAGCAGGAGGCCGGCGAGGCGCTTCAGCGGGAACGACATGCGACACTCTCAAGGAGGAGCGGGAAGAAATCCGGGCCCGATTGAATCCGCCCGGATCAGTAAACCAATTGCTAACATCCGCGCCGGCGCACGACCGTTCCGCGAAAATGCTCAGCCAGCCTCGTCTTCAGCCGCCGGCTCTTCTCCGATCCGCCCGCCGCGATAGATGCTCCAAGGCGTGTAGGGAATGCCGATCTTCGCCGCCTTAAGCCGGTCCAGCACGGCGAAGTGCAGATCGCTCTTCACTGTCAGGGCGTAATCGACATTGGCGACGACGCAGCGCAGCTCGAATTTGAGGTAGCTGTCGCCGAACGCCATCAGGAAGACGCGCGGCGGCGGCGAGCGCAGCACCTGCGGGTGATCGCAGGCGCAGCCGATCAGGATGTCGCGCACCTCGTCCGCATCGGCGTCATAGGCGACATTCACCGCCACGATCACCCGGCCGGTGGTGTTGGCATGGGTGAAGTTCTTCACCATGCCGGTGATGAGGTCGGAATTGGGAATCAGCACCGCCGCGCGATCGAAGGTCTCGATCTCGGTCGCGCGCACGCTGATGCGCCGCACATAGCCCTCCTCGCCCTTCACCGCGATGGTGTCGCCGACCCGGATCGGCCGTTCCGCGAGCAGGATCAGCCCGGAAACGAAATTGGAGACGATGGACTGCAGGCCGAAGCCGATACCGACCGAGAGCGCACCCGCAACGAGCGCGATGTTCTCGAGATTCAGCCCCAATTGCCCCATCGCCATGGCGATGACGGTAATCGAGCCGATATAGCCGATGATGGTGGCGATGGAGTTCTGCAGGCCCTGGTCGAACGCCGTCTTCGGCAGGATCGCCACCGCGAACCAGCGCTGGATCGCCCGCGCGATGACGATGCCGACCACCAGGAACAGCAGCGCGCTCAGAATGTCGGCGATGGCGACGGTGGAATTGCCGATGGTAAAGCCGAGCGTGATGCGGCTCGCAATGTCGGCGAGGTCGGAGGTGGAGGTGCCGAAAGTGCCCACGGTGAGGATGACGATGCCGATGATCGCCACCGCCTTAAGCAGGCCGGCGGTTAGCACCGCCAGAAGTTCAAGGCTCGCCGGGCGAATGCCGATCAGCTTCGCCGCATGGCGCGCCCGCGGCCCCGTGGCGAGGGCGTCGATGAAGAGCGTGTTGATCAGCGCCACGACGAGATAGAGCGTGCCGGCCATCACCACGGCGATCAGTGCCCGCGACGACAGGAAGCCGGCGAAACTGACATAGCCGATGATCAGCGCGCCGAGGATGGTGAGGTTCAGGACCCAGAAGGGGAACTTGATCCAGTTGAGCACGGAGGTCGACGGCGCCTCCCCGGCCCCGGCGCCTGCTGCGGCCGGAGGCGCCGCGCTCCTGGTCTCGCCGCCCTTCGCATCGGACGTGTCGTTGTCGCCGTCGCCCGACAGGGCGTTGAGCGCCCGCATGCTGTGGGAACCCACCAGAACAAGGCAGAGCGACATGGTGGCGCTGGTCGCCACCGAGAGCGGCACTGGAACGACCAGGGCCCGATGGAAGGCGCCGAGCGTCACCGCTCCCGCCAGAACCCAGAGGCCGATCGAGGCGTAACGGAAGATCAGTCCGGCGATCTCGTCGGAGAGCGGCACCACGCGGCGCCGCGGCTCGCGCGGCGCCAGCGCCCCGTCGAGCAGGCCGACGCCGACGGCGACGATGACGATCGCCAGCAGAAGACCCTGGGTGATTTCATTCACCCGCGGCGGCAGCAGATCGAAGCTGTTGAGCAGCGCCAGAACCGCCGTGGCGGCCAAAGGCGCCGCCGCCAGGCGCAGAACCGCCACGAGCGCGGAGAGGCTGCATGCGCGAAGCCGCGAGATCGGCGCACCATCGACGCCGAGTTCAGCGCGTTGGATGGGGCGGGCCAATACGCTCCGCGCGAGGAAGATCAATCCCACAATCACCAGCGAGGCGAAGGCAATGGCGATCTGCCCGATCGGCTGCATGCGCGCATTGGCATAGGCCGCCCAGTCGCCGAGCAGATAGTTGATGCCGCGCAGTTCCACCGGCACCGCCGCCGCGGCTGCCAGCCAGAGCGAGGGATCGAGCACGCTGTAGGAGCGGGCGAGCAACTGGTCGGTGAACAGCGCCCGTCGCCGGCTGGTGATGCGGTCGGAGAGTTGATCCGCGCGCACCTTCAGCAGCCTCGCCTGCTTCAGCACCGCGTCGACCTCCGCCGCACGGGCGGTGAGCGCGTCGCGCTCGGCGGTAATCGACGCGCTCTCGGCCGGCGCATCTTCGGCGGGCTTGGGGCCGATTTCCTTGACGCGATGGTTGAGGTTGGTGAGCACCGGGTCAAGCGCGGCGATGCCGGCGGTCAGGTCGGCCCGCACCGGATCGAGCCGGGTGCGGAGATCGTCAAGGTCGCTTGAGCGCAACCCGTCGCGTCCGAGCGCCGCCTCCACACCGTCGACGATGGCGCGCTGGCCTTCCAGCTTCTCCTGCACCTGCTGCTGCTCGGGCGGAATTTGCGCGAAGCTCGCGCTGGCGCCGACCAGAACGGCAAGCGCCATCAGCGCGGCCAGAAGCCTAATCGCCGCGCGGCGCAAGCGACGCACGACTGCCCCCGCGCTGGCAGGGGACGCTGAGGCGGCGGAAGCGGAAAGGAGAACGCTGGAGAACATCGGGCCAGGAAGATTGGAGCCAGTCGCCGACCTGTCTCAGTCCCGATCAAGGCCAAGTCAAGGCCGGAACCAGGCCGGACAGACGCGATCTCAGTTCCCGCGTAGATGCGGCGGCAGCATGCGCTCCTGCAGATCGGCGGCGGAGAAGAGCACGGCGAAAATATCGCCGATGAATTCGCGGGCCTGCGAGAAAAAGGTGGCACGCGGAGCCCGCATGCGCCCGACCATCTCCTCGTCGTCGAGCTGGAGGTCGGCGGCATGATGAACCGCGAGGTTCCGCATCGGCCCGTTATTGGGCAGGAATACCACCTGCAGTTCCTCAATGCCGCGATTTTGCGCCAGCAGTACCAGATGGCGCATCAGTGCCGAACCGATACCCTTGCCCTGCCAGGCGCGCTCGACGCTGAACGCCGCCTCGGCCGCCGCCGGCTTGCCCGGGCGTCGGCCCAGCGGGTGCAGTTCGGCAACCGCCCGCAATTCGCCGTCGATGAAATAGCCGATGGCGCTGGCATCGCCCGACACTACGCGGGTGGCGTGACGTGCGAGGGCGTTGTCGGAGACCACGCCGCCGAAGCGCATGAAACGGCTCAGCGGGTCGAGACGCAGCAGGTGGGTCAGGATCAAGTCGCGCTCCGCCGGCACCAGCTTGCGGATGTGGCCGGGCAGGCGATCGGACATGGAAGCCGACGCCGGCGCTTCGGCACCGACTGCGGGAGAAAGGCTGGTCTCGGTCTGTATCATCGGTTCGGCCTCGGGGGGCGCCGCGATCTTTATTGCGGCGCAACACAAATATGCGCACCGCACAACGAGACAACTCCCGCATCTGCATAGCTCGCATGCGACGCTCGGAAGCCTTGCCAATCTACACGAGAAACGGGAACCGGCCTATCGGGAAGGTCGCGGATCCGCCGCGCCAGCGGCGCAGTTTCGCAGCGCCGCGCTCAGCGGCTGGCGCTGAGCGTCTGGGCGCGGGTCGCCACCTCGGCGATCGCTTCGCGCAGCCCCCCCTCCGCCGAGAGGCCGAAATTGTAATGGCTCATCGAGAACGGGCCGACCTTGCCGGGGTGCGCCGAGCGGAAACCAACATAGAGACCGAGGAACACCCCTTCCGGAGACAGCATCGCCGCGCCGGAAACCCCACCCTCGGCATCGCAGTCGATCGCCACCTCGCGCAGGCCGCCGCTGGCGGTCGCCGTCACCTTGCGGGCCTGGCAGTTCTGCAGCGAGTAGCTCTCCACCCCGCCGCTGCGGGCCGCCGCCGCAAGCACGATGTTGCCCGGCACCTGCATCGTGCCTGGCATATAGGGCCTAACCCCCTTGGCCGGCGCCACAAGCGGGACCACCGCCCAGTCCTTCACCGCCGGCTGGGTATAAGGCTGGCGCGCCCCGCACACCACCTTGTCAACATCGACCGGAATCGTCTGCCGGCGTCCCCCCGCGTTGATCTCGAAGGTGCAGGCGGCGCCGCGGCCGCGGGGCTCGCCGCCGGGAGCGAAAAGCACATGGGCGGCAGTGACCAGCACGTTATTGGCGCCGACGAGTTGACCGGTCCCCACCGCCGAGCCGCAGCGCACCAGCCCCGTCGCACCGAAGCGCGAGGCCATCGCTGCCGGCGTCAGGCCGAAGCTCCGGGCATAGTCGTCGCGGGAGAGGCGATCATCGCGGTCGATGATGATGGCGGAGGACGGCAGGCTGGCAGAAGTGGCGCTCTTGCTTTCGATCGGCCCCGCGGCTGCAGGGCTGCCCACGCCCCAGCATATCAGGGCGAGGAACAGGGCCGCCGTCGCCTTCGCGCCATTGCTCATCGCTCGCCGCTGCATCACGCTCTCGCCTGCGTTCACATGCTTGCGAGTGTGACGGCGGGAGAGGGACCGCGTCAAGGCACGGAGGTGTTAATGCTGTGACGACGTGTTCGGTTCCCGCAGATCAGCCATGCGCGTGACGCGCAAGGCGGCGGCTGCGCACCGTTCCTTCCCATCTTGCCGCGGCGTAGCGCTTGCCGCAACGGCGCGGGAACGCTAAGCGTGCGCTGCAATATCGCGGGGTGCCCCTATGGCTGAAACGGTGGCGGCGGAAGCAGGCGGGTCCGTGCTCGCCGCGCGATATGTCGCCCGCATGGCGGCCGGCGACATCTCACCCGATGCCGGGCAGGCGCGGGTGGTCGGCGCGCTGGCCGCGCTGGAACAGCGCATCGCCTCCCGCCGGCTCGCCCGCAAATCCTCTGCCCTCGGCTGGCTGTTCGCTCGCCGCGAGGACAGCATTCCGCGCGTGCGCGGGCTCTACATTCATGGCGCTGTCGGTCGCGGCAAAACCATGCTGGTCGACCTGTTCTACGAGAGCGTGGCTGTGCGCAAGCGCAAGCGCCGGGCGCATTTCCACGAATTCATGGCCGATGTGCATGCCCGCATCTTTCAGGTGCGGACCGACATGAAGGCGGGCCGCATCAAGGATGGCGACCAAATCGCCATCGTCGCCGCCGCGCTTTACGAAGAAGCGTGGCTGCTCTGCTTCGATGAGTTCCACGTCACCGACATTGCCGACGCGATGATCCTCGGCCGTCTGTTCGAGAAGCTGTTCGACCTCGGCGTGGTGATCGTCGCCACCTCCAACGTCGCCCCCCAGGATCTCTATGAGGGCGGGCTCAACCGCGCCCTGTTCCTGCCCTTCATCGCCATGATCGAAGAACATATGGAAGTGGTGCGCATCGAATCGCCCACCGACTACCGCATGGAAAAGCTCGGCGGCGTCCGCACCTGGTATGTCCCTGCCGCGCACGAGACCATGGCCGATGTCGACCGCGAGATGGACAAGGTCTGGCACCGTGTCGCCGGGGTCGATGGCGGCGCCCCCGCCAGCCTTGCCTCCGGCGGGCGCATCCTCACAGTGCCGCGTGCCGGCGGCGGCGCGGCGCGCTTCTCCTTCGAACAACTATGCGGCGTGCCGCTTGGCGCGTCGGACTATCTGCGGCTGGCGCGCAGCTATCACACCATCCTCGTCGACCATATTCCGACGCTCGACCAGGACCGGCGCAACGAGGCCAAGCGCTTCATCACGCTGATCGACGAATTCTACGAGAAAGGCGTCAAGGTCGTCGCCTCCGCCGAGGCCGAGCCGGAACAGCTCTATCTCGGCACCGAGGGTGCCGAAGCCTTCGAATGGGCCCGCACCGTCTCGCGTCTGCATGAAATGCGCTCGGAGGACTATATCGCCCGCCCGCACGGCCGGGGCGACTCGCAGGCCAGCGGCAACACCACCGGCCTGGTCGAAACCTGATGCGCGATGGAAAGCTGCTCATGACAGCGCTTCCGAACCCCACCCCTGACCACGGACGCTCCCGATGAGCCGCCGACCGAAGACACCCCATGAGATGCCGCACCACACCTGTGCGCTCACCGGCAACGTGGTCTCTGCGCGGGACGGCCTGCGCCTCGACATGCTGCGGCCGGGGCTTGCCGACCACATAAGGGCGCTCCACCCCGAGATCGCCCCGGACGCCTATATCTCGCGCAAGGCACTGGCCAAGGAGCGCGCCGCCTATATCGCCGCCACGCTGAAGGCGGAGCGCGGCGATCTTAGCCAGCTCGACCACGATGTCATTGCCAGCCTCGCCGCCAACGACATCCTGACGGAAAACATCGAGGACGAGATCGAGAGCGGCCGGACCCTGGGCGAGCGCGCCGCCGACGCGATCGCCTCCTTTGGCGGAAGCTGGACGTTCATCATCTCCTTCATCATCTTCATCATGGTGTGGATGGGATTGAACGTCCTGGGGATGATGGGCGCCTTCGACCCCTATCCCTTCATCCTGCTCAATCTCGTGCTGTCCTGCATCGCCGCCCTTCAAGCGCCCGTCATCATGATGAGCCAGAAGCGTCAGGAGGAGAAGGACCGGCAGCGCTCGGAGAACGACTACCGGGTCAATCTCAAGGCCGAGCTGGAAATTCGCCATCTGCACGAGAAGATCGACCACATGCTCACCCGGCAATGGGAGCGGCTGGCGGAAATCCAGGCAATTCAGATTGAACTCATGGAAGATGTCGCCAATCGTCGACATTAGACAAAGCGCAGCACGGCCGCCAAGTGCAGGCATTCCGTATACCAGTTACTTGCGCCGAAAGTCTTAACCCGCCTCATTTACCGCGATGCTCATCCTCGCTTGAACCACGCGACGATAAGGTCTATCGGAACCCGCGCGGCGTAGCGCCGCACCCTTCCCTCGGAAAGTCAGGAAATCTCATGGCTCGAGCAAAGATTGCACTGATCGGGGCCGGCCAGATCGGCGGCACTCTCGCCCTTCTCGCGGGCCTCAAGGAACTCGGCGACGTCGTCATGTTCGACGTGGCGGAAGGTATTCCGCAGGGCAAGAGCCTCGACATCGCCGAAGCGTCTCCAGTGCTCGGTTTCGACGCCAAGCTCGTGGGCACCAATGGCTATGAGGCGATCAAGGGCGCGGATGTGGTGATCGTCACCGCCGGCGTGCCGCGCAAGCCGGGCATGAGCCGCTCGGACCTTCTCGACATCAATCTGAAGGTGATGCAGCAGGTCGGCGCCGGCATCGCCGAATTCGCGCCGGACGCCTTCGTCATCTGCGTCACCAATCCGCTCGACGCCATGGTGTGGGCGCTGCAGAAGGCGTCGGGCCTGCCCACCCACAAGGTGGTCGGCATGGCCGGCGTGCTCGATTCCGCCCGCTTCCGCTATTTCCTCGCCGACGAGTTCAATGTTTCGGTGGAAGATGTCACCGCCTTCGTACTGGGCGGCCATGGCGACGACATGGTGCCGCTGGTGCGCTATTCCGGCGTTGCCGGCATCCCGCTGCCGGACCTCGTCAAGATGGGCTGGACCAGCCAGGACAAGGTCGACGCCATCGTCGAGCGCACCCGCAAGGGCGGCGGAGAGATCGTCAACCTGCTCAAGACCGGCTCGGCCTTCTACGCGCCCGCCGCCTCGGCGATCGAAATGGCAACTTCCTATCTGCGCGACAAGAAGCGCCTGCTGCCCTGCGCGGCCTATCTCACCGGCCAGTATGGGATCGACGACCTCTATCTCGGCGTCCCGGTCATCATCGGCGCGAACGGCGTCGAGCGTGTGGTCGAGATCGAGCTCGACGCCGCTGAGCGCGCGATGCTCGACAAGTCGATCGCTTCGGTGAAGGAACTGGTCGGCGAGTGCCAGAAGATCGCGCCCGCCCTCGGCGCGTGAGATTTTGCCGCGACCTCCGGCGAGGCGAACCGCCTCGTCGCGAGGACGTGAACGGCCCACGGGCCGTTTCCGGGCGGCGGGAAGCTCCCGCCGCTGGCGCACCAAGCGCCGGTGCCGTTATTGCTTGTGACTGATGGTAAGCGTTTTCGCATTCCCGTGCCGCATTCCTGCGGCATTCCCGAGGTGAATACGACGCCTATATAGAGCCTACCGACTTTCGCCCCGCCCCGCAGGGCGCCGCAGTCCGCCCGGGGCACCCCCGCAGGCGATCTACGGCACGAAAGTACTGCCACCGGACCCGAACGGTCCCCCAGGAGCCGACGATGTCGCGCGCGGACGTGAACGAGACCTTCCTCAATACCTCCTTCCTCTACGGAGCCAATGCGGCCTGGATCGAGGACCTTTATGCCCGCTATGAGGCCGACCCGAATTCGGTGGATGCCGAATGGCAGGCCTTCTTCGCCGGGCTGAAGGATGCTCCGGCCGATGTGGAGAAAAGCGCCCGCGGCGCCTCCTGGAAGAAGCAGGGCTGGCCTATTCACGCCAATGGCGAACTCGTCTCGGCGATGGACGGGCAGTGGATCGAGGTCGAGAAGGCGGTTGGCCGCAAGATCGAAGCCAAGGCGTCGGAAAAGGCGCAGAAGGCTGGCGTCGAACTTTCTTCCGCCGACGTTCAGCAGGCCACGCGCGATTCCGTCAAGGCGCTGATGATGATCCGCGCCTATCGCATGCGCGGCCATCTCCACGCCAAGCTCGACCCGCTGGGGCTGGAGCCGGTACGCGCCGCGCCCGAACTCGACCCCGCCTCCTATGGCTTCCGCGAGGCCGATCTCGACCGGCCGATCTTCATCGACCATGTGCTCGGCATGGAATTCGCCACCGTCCGCCAGATGGTCGCCATTCTGCAGCGCACCTATTGCGCCACGCTCGGCGTTGAATTCATGCACATCTCCTCGCCCGAGGAAAAGGCGTGGATTCAGGAGCGCATCGAAGGGCCGGACAAGGAGATCACCTTCACCCGCGAGGGCAAGCGCGCCATCCTCAACAAGCTGGTGGAAGCCGAGGGCTTCGAGAAGTTCCTTGATGTCCGCTACACCGGCACCAAGCGCTTCGGCCTCGATGGCGGTGAAAGCCTGATCCCGGCGCTGGAGCAGATCATCAAGCGCGGCGGCAATCTCGGCGTGAAGGAAATCGTGCTGGGCATGGCCCATCGCGGCCGCCTCAACGTGCTGACCCAGGTGATGGGCAAGCCGCACCGGGCATTGTTCCACGAGTTCAAGGGCGGCTCCTGGGCGCCCGACGAGGTCGAGGGCTCCGGCGACGTGAAGTATCACCTCGGCGCCTCGTCGGACCGCGAGTTCGACGGCAACCAGGTGCATTTGTCGCTGACCGCCAATCCCTCGCATCTGGAAATCGTCGACCCCGTGGTGCTCGGCAAGGCCCGCGCCAAGCAGGATTTGCTGCGTGATGCCGAGCGCACTCAGGTGCTGCCGCTGCTGCTGCATGGCGACGCCGCTTTTGCCGGCCAGGGCGTGGTGGCCGAATGCCTCGGCCTGTCCGGGCTGAAGGGTCACCGCACCGGCGGCTCGATCCACTTCATCATCAATAACCAGATCGGCTTCACCACCTATCCGCGCTTCTCGCGTTCTTCGCCCTATCCCTCCGATGTGGCGAAGACCATCGAGGCGCCGATCTTCCACGTGAATGGCGATGATCCCGAAGCGGTCACCTTCGCCGCCAAGATCGCCACCGAGTTCCGCCAGCGCTTCCGCAAGCCGGTCGTGGTGGACATGTTCTGCTATCGCCGCTTTGGCCATAATGAGGGCGACGAGCCGGCCTTCACCCAGCCGCTGATGTACAAGCTCATCAAGCAGCATCCCTCGACGCTGGAGCTGTATTCGCGCAAGCTGGAAGCCGAGGGCGTGATCGCGCCGGGCGAGATCGACGCCATGCGCGCGGAATGGCGCTCCCGTCTCGATGTCGAGTACGACGCCGGACAGGCCTACAAGCCCAACAAGGCCGACTGGCTCGATGGCCGCTGGGCCGGGCTGAAGGCCGCTGCGGCCGAAGACGACCCGCGCCGGGGCGTCACCGGCGTCGCGCTCGACGAACTGCGCATGATCGGCGACCGCATCACCACCGTGCCGGAGGGCTTCCACGTCCACCGCACCATCCAGCGCTTCCTCGACGCCCGCCGCAAGGCGATCCTCGACGACGGCGCCGGCATCGACTGGTCGACGGCGGAGGCCCTCGCCTTCACCTCGCTTCAGCTCGAAGGCCACCCGGTGCGGCTGTCTGGCCAGGATTGCGAGCGCGGCACCTTCTCGCAGCGCCATTCGGTGCTGATCGACCAGGAAACCGAGGAGCGCCACACCCCGTTCAACCATGTGCGGGAGGGGCAGGCCCATTACGAGGTCATCAACTCGATGCTCTCGGAAGAGGCCGTGCTCGGCTTCGAATATGGTTACTCGCTGTCCGAGCCCAATGCGCTGACCATGTGGGAAGCCCAGTTCGGCGACTTCGCCAATGGCGCGCAGGTCATTTTCGACCAGTTCCTGTCGTCGGGCGAGCGCAAATGGCTGCGCATGTCCGGCCTCGTCTGCCTGCTGCCGCATGGCTATGAAGGCCAGGGACCGGAGCACTCCTCCGCCCGCCTTGAGCGCTATCTGCAGATGTGCGCCGAGGACAACATGCAGGTCGCCAATCTGACGACGCCGGCGAATTATTTCCACGCCCTGCGCCGGCAGCTCAAGCGCGACTTCCGCAAGCCGCTGATCCTGATGACGCCGAAGAGCCTGCTGCGCCACAAGCGCGCCGTCTCGACGCTGGCGGAGTTCGGGCCGCAGACCACTTTCCACCGGGTGCTGTGGGACGACGCGGACCGCAACTTCGCCACCGGCCTGCCGGCCGAAGCAGTGAAGCTGAAGGCGGACAGCGAGATCCGCCGCGTCGTACTGTGCTCAGGCAAGGTCTATTACGACCTCTATGAGGAGCGTGAGCGGCGGGGCATCGACGACATCTACCTGCTGCGCATCGAACAGCTCTTCCCCTTCCCGCTGAAGACGCTGGCGCAGGAGATCGGCCGCTTCAAGCAGGCCGAGATCGTCTGGTGCCAGGAGGAGCCAAAGAACCAGGGCGGCTGGGCCTTCGTGCAGCCCTATCTGGAGTGGGTGCTGGAACAGGCCGGCTCCGCCTCCTCGCGCCCGCGCTACACCGGCCGCCCGGCCTCCGCCGCGACGGCGACGGGGCTCATGTCCAAGCATCTGGCGCAGCTCAAGGCGTTCCTCCAGGACGCTCTGGGCTGAGCCGACCCACGACCCGCATTCGCAAGACCCGAGGGAGTGCCGGCCCCGCAGCCGGCAAACGGTGAGGAAGAACGAGCATGGCCACCGAGATCCGCGTTCCGACGCTGGGCGAATCGGTCACCGAGGCAACGATCGGCAAGTGGTTCAAGAAGGCCGGTGACGCCGTCGCCGCCGACGAGCCGATCGTCGAACTGGAGACCGACAAGGTCACGATCGAGGTTCCCGCGCCCTCGGCCGGCGTACTCTCGGAGATCATCGCCAAGGACGGCGAGACGGTCGGCGTCGGCGCGCTGCTCGGCTCCATCGGCGAGGGCTCGGGCGCGGCCAAGTCGGCTCCCGCCGCGGCGCCCGTCAGGGCCGAAGCTCCCAAGGCCGAGGCGCCGAAGGTGGAAGCGCCCAAGGCTGAAGCTGCGGCGCCGGCTGCCGCGCCGGCCGGCTCCAACGGCCCGGCCGTCGCCAAGCTGGCCGCGGAGAGCGGGCTGAACCCGGCCATGCTCGCCGGCACCGGCAAGGATGCGCGCGTGACCAAGGGCGACATGCTCGCGGCTCTGGCCGCTGCGCCGGCGCCCGCCGCCGCCCGCGCCCCGGCCGCGCCCCGCGCGCCTTCCTCGCCCGACGACGCCGCGCGCGAAGAGCGCGTGAAGATGACGAAGCTGCGCCAGACCATCGCCCGCCGTCTCAAGGACGCGCAGGACACGGCGGCGATGCTGACCACCTTCAACGATGTCGACATGTCGGCAGTGATGAATCTGCGCGCCCAGTACAAGGACGTGTTCGAGAAGAAGCACGGCGTGAAGCTGGGCTTCATGGGCTTCTTCACCAAGGCGGTGATCCAGGCGCTGAAGGACGTGCCCGAGGTCAATGCCGAGATCGACGGCACCGATCTGGTCTACAAGAATTACTACCACATCGGCATCGCCGTCGGCACCGACAAGGGCCTGGTGGTTCCCGTGGTGCGCGACGCCGACCAGCTGTCCATCGCCGAGATCGAAAAGACCATCGCCGGCCTCGGCCGCAAGGCGCGCGACGGCAAGCTCGGCATTGAGGACATGCAGGGCGGTACCTTCACCATCACCAATGGCGGCATCTACGGCTCGCTGATGTCGACCCCGATCCTCAACGCGCCGCAGTCGGGCATTCTCGGCATGCACCGCATCGAGGAGCGCCCCGTGGTGGTTAAGGGCCAGATTGTCGCCCGCCCAATGATGTATCTGGCACTGAGCTACGACCACCGCATCGTCGACGGCAAGGGCGCTGTGACCTTCCTCGTCCGCGTCAAGGAAGCGCTGGAAGACCCGACCCGCCTCGTGCTGGATCTGTGATCGCAGCGCGTGGTTGAACCGGGCGTGGCCCGGCGGAGGATGCAATGACCTATCTCAGCGAATTCGCGGCGCTGATGGCCGTGTTCGCGGTGGTAATCGTGGCGCCGGGGGCGGATTTCGCCCTCGTCGTCCGCCAAAGCGTAGTGCATGGCCGGCGCGCCGCGCTGATCACCAGCTTTGGCATTGGCGCGTCACTGCTGTTCCACATCAGCTACACCCTGCTGGGCATCGGCCTGATCGTCTCGCAGTCAC
Source organism: Ancylobacter sp. IITR112 (assembly GCF_041415945.1). NCBI lineage: Bacteria > Pseudomonadati > Pseudomonadota > Alphaproteobacteria > Hyphomicrobiales > Xanthobacteraceae > Ancylobacter > Ancylobacter sp. IITR112. The sequence continues at coordinate 3,374,233 of NZ_JBGCUS010000001.1, forward strand.
TCGCGCTGTTCGCACTCATTAAATGGCTGGGCGTCGCCTATCTGCTCTATCTTGGGGTGAAGTCGTTCTTCGACAAGCCGCTCGACATCGACGAGGGCGAGCTGGCGGCGGGCGCTAGGTCGGGCCGGCCGCTCTCGCTGGGCGCCTGCTTCGGCATGGGCTTCCTCACCAATGCCCTCAACCCGAAGCCGGTGCTGTTCTTCCTCTCGCTCTTCACCGCTCTGGTGAGCCATGAGACGCCGGCGGCCGTGTCGTTTCTCTATGGAATCGGCATGGCAAGCGCGCTGATCGCGTGGTTTGCCGGCGTCACGCTGTTTTTCACCAACCCTTCCGTACGCGCCCGTTTCAAGGCGTGCGGAAGCTGGTTCAACCGGCTGACCGGCGCGACCTTCGTGCTGCTGGGCCTGCGCCTCGCGGTGCAGAAGGCCAACTGACGCAACTCGCTTTGTCGAGCAAGCCCCCAAGGAACCGACCATGTCCTCCTACGACCTGATCGTCATCGGCACCGGCCCCGGCGGCTATGTCTGCGCCATCCGCGCTGCCCAGCTCGGGCTCAAGGTCGCGGTGGTCGAGAAGCGCGCCACCTTCGGCGGTACGTGCCTCAACATTGGCTGCATCCCCTCCAAGGCGCTGCTGCACGCCTCGCACCGCTTCGAGGAGGCCGGGCACCACTTCGCCAAGATGGGCATCAAGGTCGGCACGCCGGAGCTCGACCACCAGGCGCTGCTCGGCTTCAAGGACCAGGCGGTGGAGGGCAATACCAAGGGCGTCGCCTTCCTGATGAAGAAGAACAAGATCGACACTTTCCACGGCACGGCCAGCATTCCGGCGGCGGGCAAGGTCGAGGTCGCCATGGCGGACGGTTCGCAGCAGACGCTGGAGACCAAGGCCATCGTCATCGCCACCGGCTCGGATGTGGCCAAGCTGCCGGGCATCGCCATCGACGAGACCCGCATCGTCTCTTCCACCGGCGCCATCGCGCTGGAGAAAGTGCCGGGCAAGCTGCTAGTCGTCGGCGCCGGCGTCATCGGGCTGGAACTCGGCAGCGTATGGCGGCGCCTCGGCGCGCAGGTCACCGTGGTCGAATATCTCGACCGCATTCTGCCCGGCATGGACAATGAGGTCGCCAAGTCGTTCCAGCGCATTCTGGAAAAGCAGGGCGTGGCGTTCAAGCTCGGCGCCAAGGTCACCGGCGTCGACAGCTCCGGGGACACGCTCAAGGTCGCGATCGCGCCCGCTGCCGGCGGCGAGGAGCAGACCCTGGAAGCCGATGTGGTGCTCGTCGCCATCGGCCGCGTGCCCTATACGGAAGGCCTGGGGCTGGAAGCGCTCGGCGTCGAGAAGGATGGTCGCGGGCGCGTGGTGACCGACCATTATTACCGCACCAATGTGCCCGGCATCTTCGCCATTGGCGACGCCATTGCCGGCCCCATGCTGGCGCACAAGGCCGAAGACGAGGGCGTGGCGCTGGCCGAGCTGCTCGCCGGGCAGGCCGGCCATGTGAATTACGACGTGATCCCGGCGGTGGTGTACACCTTCCCGGAGGTCGCCTCGGTCGGCAAGACCGAGGAAGAACTGAAGCAGGCCGGCATCGCCTACACCGTCGGCAAGTTCCCCTTCCTCGCCAATGGTCGCGCCAAGGCCAATGACGAGACGGACGGCTTCGTAAAGATCCTCGCGGACGCCGCCACCGACCGCGTACTCGGCGCGCATATCATCGGCGCGGAAGCCGGCGAACTGATCCATGAATGCGCGGTGCTGATGGAATTCGGCGGTTCGTCCGAAGACCTCGCCCGCACCTGCCACGCCCACCCGACCCGCTCGGAAGCGGTGAAGGAAGCGGCGATGGCGGTGGAAAAGCGCGCCATTCACATGTGAGGCGCGCGCCTCACTGCTGGAATCACAAAAATCGGCCCGGAAGTCACCTTCCGGGCCGGTCTGCATCGAGGGGAAGACGGAGGGCCGGTCAGGAACCCTTGACGTCGGTCTGGGCCGCCTTGGCTGCCTGATAGGGGCAGGCGAAAGCGGTTCCAGCAACGGCGGTGGTCAGGGCAAGCGCGCACAGAGCGGTCACGAGACGCTTCATGGAATGTCTCCTCTGATGTCGGGTCCAATGGTCCGAAGTGTCACCCACCTTCCCCAAGGTGAAAAGCCCCGTTCCGGTTTCCCGACACCATCCTGGGTGATTTAACGGCGGGCTCACGCATCCGTGTAGGTCACGGCCTCGATCTTCCAGCCGTCCGGATCGAGCAGGAAGGCGGCGAAATAGCCTTCGCCATAATGCGGCCGCAGGCCCGGCCCGCCGGCATCGCGTCCACCCGCCGCCAGCCCGGCGGCGTGGAACGCTTCCACAGCGCGACGGGTCGGGGCCATGAAGCAGAGGTGGAAGCCCGGCGGCGGGGTAATCGCGTCGGCGCGGTGCTGGATCCAGAACGGCGCCGCACCCGGCGTGCCCTCGGGCGAGGGCCGTTCCCCTTCCGGCCCCCAGCAGGCGGATTCCCCCTCCGGCTCCTCATGCGACGCCACACGCACGAAGCCGAGCGGCGCCAGCACCGCATCATAAAAGGAGAGGGAGCGCGCATAATCGCTGACCCCGATCGACATATGCTCGATCATCGGCTGAATGGGTGTCATCGGCCCCTCATTTGGTGGTGGCGCGCGGATGCGCCGCCTTCCACGCCGCCATCAGCGTCTCTGTATCGACGGCGGTATAGATCTGCGTCGTGGAAAGCGAGGCGTGGCCGAGAAGTTCCTGGATCGAGCGCAGATCACCGCCCCGCCCCAGCAGATGGGTGGCGAAGGAATGGCGCAGCGCGTGCGGCGTGGCGCTGTCGGGCAGGCCGAGCGCGCCGCGCATGCGCTCCACCGCCAATTGCACGATGCGCGGCGAAAGCGGCCCGCCCCGAGCGCCGCGAAACAGCGGCGTGGTCGGCTCCAGCTCATACGGGCAGGCGCGCGCATAAGCGTCGACCGCCTCGATCACCTGCCGCAGCACCGGCACCATGCGGGTCTTGCCGCCTTTGCCATGCACGACGATCTGGTCGCCGCGCCCCGGCTCGGGCATGTCACGTCGCATCAAGCCCAGCGCTTCTGAAATTCGCAGTCCCGAACCATAGAGCAGCGCGATCACCGCTGCGTCGCGCGCGAGAATCCACGGCTCGCGGTCATCTCCGGCCCGTGTCGCCGGATCGGTCAGCGCCCGGGCATCACGCGGCGCCAGCGGGCGCGGCAGGGTGCGTGGCACACGAGGCCCGCGCACGGCGGCGAGCGCGCCGACCTTGCCGAGCCCCTCGCGTTCCAGATGCCGGGTGAAAGAGCGCGCGGCGGCCAGGAAGCGCATCTGGGTCCGCGGCTCGATCCCTTCCGCCCGGCGCGCGGCAATCACCGCCCGCACGTCGCGGGGCTCCAGCGCAGCGAGATCGGCGAGGCTGGGCGCGCGCCCGAACTGACGAGCCAGCAGGCCGAGAAAGCTTGCGACATCGCGGGCGTAGGCCTCGCGGGTCTTGGGGGAGAGCCGGCGCTCATGGCCGAGGCGCCCGAGCCAGCCTGTCAGCGCCTCCGCAACATCCGGCGCCGCCCCCGCCAGCAGGGCACGCTCGGCGCGTGCTGCCTTCTGTGCGTCCGTGCTTGCCATGCCGCCCTCCGTACAGGTGGGCATGGTAGCGGAGTCATTGTTAAAATTCGTCATCCCGGAATTGCCACAGGCAACATCCGGGATCGCTGCCAGAATGGAGAGCGATCCCGGCTTTGCGCTGCGCTCCAGCCGGGATGACGATGTGGCGACGCCTGCTGCCGCAATGCGCTAAGAAGACGCCATGCCGAGCCCAGACGCCGCCGATTCCCCCTCCCTGTTCCCTGCGCCGGTGCGCGTGGTGGATGTGCTGCTGCCGCTCGCCCTCGGCGCAGCCTATTCCTACCGCGTGCCGGAGGGAATGGAGGTGGCGCCCGGCGATATCGTGGTGGTGCCGCTCGGCACGCGCAATATGCTCGGCTGCGTGTGGCCGCGCGCGGGTGAGGCCGCCACTGTCGATCCCGCCAGGCTGAAGTCGATACAGCGGCGCTGCGAGGTGACGCCGCTGACCCCTGAAATGATCGCCTTCATCAACTGGATCGCCGACTACACCGTCACCCCGCCCGGCATGGTGCTGCGCCTCGCTTTGCGCCATGACGAGAGCGCCGGCATCGGCCGCGAGCGGGTCGGCGTGCGCCTGACCGATCACCGCCCGGCCCGGCGCACGGCGGCTCGGGAGAAGGTGATCGCCGCGCTGGAGGACGGGTTCGTCCGCGCCAAGAGCGAGGCGGCACGAGAGGCCGGGGTCTCGCCCTCGGTGGTCGATGGCCTGATCGACGATGGCGTGCTGGAAACGGTGGTGCTGCCGCCCGAGCCGGCGGCGGAGACGCCGGACCCGGACCACGCCGCACCCGAGCTTCTGCCGGCGCAGGCAGAGGCTGCGGCCCGGCTGGTGGCGTCAGTGAAGGCGCATAGCTTCCAGCCCTACCTGATCGACGGCGTGACCGGCTCGGGAAAAACCGAAACCTATTTCGAGGCGGTGGCGGAAACCATCCGCCAAGGCCGGCAGACGCTGATCCTGATGCCGGAAATCGCCCTTACCCGGGCCTTTCTCGACCGTTTTGCCCGCCGCTTCGGCGTGCGGCCGGCGGAGTGGCATTCGGCCGTGTCGACCAAACGGCGCGGGCGGGTGTTTCGCGGCGTCGCCTCCGGCGAGGTGTCGGTGGTGGCCGGTGCCCGCTCGGCGCTGTTCCTGCCGTTCCGCGACCTCGGCCTGATCCTGGTCGATGAAGAGCACGACAACGCCTACAAGCAGGAGGACGGCGTCCACTATCACGCCCGCGACATGGCGGTGGTGCGAGCGCGGCTGGAGGGCGCGAGCATCGCCCTCGTCTCCGCCACGCCCTCCATCGAGACGGAGGTCAACGCACGGCGCGGGCGCTACACCCGCCTCGCGCTACCTGAGCGCTTTGCCGGCACCAAGGTGCCGCGCCTGGAGCCGATCGACCTGCGCCGCGAGGGTCCGCCGCGCGGCCAGTGGATCGCACCGCGCCTCGCCCGCGAGATGGAACGCACCGTCGAGGCCGGCGGGCAGGCGCTCCTTTTTCTCAACAGGCGCGGCTATGCGCCGCTCACTTTGTGCCGCGCCTGTGGCCACCGCATCAAATGCCCCTCCTGCTCCTCCTGGCTGGTCGAACACCGCTTCCGCCGCCGGCTCGAATGTCACCAATGCGGCTATGCCATGCCGGTGCCGAACCAGTGCCCGAACTGCCACGAGCCCAATGCACTCATCCCCTGCGGCCCCGGTGTCGAGCGGCTGCACGAGGAAGCGGCGAAGCTGTTTCCCGATGCCCGGCTGCAGGTGCTCTCCAGCGATCTCGCCGGCGGGGTGGAGCGGCTGCGGGCCGAGCTGAAGGCGATTGAAGATGGCGAGGTCGACATCATCATCGGCACCCAGCTCGTCGCCAAGGGGCACAATTTCCCCGGTCTGGCGCTGGTGGGCGTAGTCGATGCCGATGTCGGCCTCGGCCATGGCGACCCCCGCGCCGCCGAGCGCACCTTCCAGTTGCTGCATCAGGTCGCCGGCCGCGCCGGCCGCCACGAGGTGGAGGGGCGCGCCTTCCTGCAGACCTACATGCCCGAACACCCTGTCATGCAGGCGCTGGTGGCCGGCGACCGCGACGCCTTTTACGACCGCGAGATCGCCATTCGCGAGGAGGCGCATCTGCCGCCCTTCGCCCGCTTCTGCGCCCTCATCGTTTCCGGCACCGACGCGCATGCGGCGCAAGCCCATGCCCGCGCGCTGGCGGCCTGCTCGCCCTTCACCGACAAGGTGCGCGTGCTGGGCCCAGCCGAGGCGCCGCTGGCCCTGATTCGCGGCCGCCACCGCTTCCGCCTGCTCGCCCGCTCCGAACGCGGCTTCGATCTCTCCGCCTATGTCCGCGCCTGGATGGCCGGCGCGCCGCGCGCCACCGGCAGCCTCAAGGTCGAGATCGACATCGACCCGCAGAGCTTCGTCTAGCGACCGGCGGTGAAGCTTCGACCGATGCCGCGTTGCGTCATGACATTGCGGCACAGGCCTGCTTTTCTACGCGAATGGTAATAGAAGCCGGCGCGAGGAGTGCGACCTGATGATGAGTCTCCCCTTTTTCGGCTTCTGCGTCGCCCTGGGCTTCGCTGCCACCGGCCGGCGTGAACTCGCCCTCGCGGCCGGCTTGGTGTCGATCGGCGTTGTGCTGACGCTGTTCAAGCTGCACGCCACTTCCGCGCTTGATCTCGTGCTGTGAGGGCGGCGCCATGACACCCGAGAAAGCCGCCGTCCTCACCCCGGACCTCTCCCGCCTGCTCAACGCGCTCGGCCTCCTCGCCGTGTGCGGCGTGCTGCTGATGGCGTTCTATGACCAGTTCATCGGCGGGGAACTGCCCTGCCCGCTCTGCATCCTGCAGCGCGCCGGCTTTGTCGGCGTCGGCGTGGGCCTGGCGCTGAATCTGAAATTCGGCCCGCGTCCGAGCCATTATGCGCTGGCCATGCTGTCAGCGCTGGCAGGCGACGTGGTCGCCGTGCGGCAAACGCTGCTGCATATCGTGCCGGGCACGGGCACCTTCGGCGCCGCCTTTCTGGGGCTGCACTTCTATACATGGGCGGCGCTGCTGTTCGTCGTCATCGTTGCCGGCTGCGCCGTGCTGCTGCTGTTCGACCGCCAGTTCGCCCCCGTTCAGCGAGCCTATCGGCTCAGCGGCCTCGCGCTGGTCGCCTTCACGCTGATGGCCCTGATGGCGTTTGGCAATGGCGTGTCCACCGTGCTGGAATGCGGCGGTGGCCTGTGCCCGGACGATCCGGTTGGCTATCAACTCCTCGACGGCGAGCCGCCGGCGCCGGCGCCCGCCCCCTAGCGGCCATTGACGGGCGCGCATCCGCAGCCTAGCTTCGCGCCCATGATGATGGCGTCGATGATGAGCGCGCATTTTTGCGCGGGGCGGCGAATTCGCCGCCCGGCCGACACGCTCGGCCGGGTTGTCTGAACGCACGCCCTCCCGATTCCCGTCATCATCGGACGCTCCCATGACTGCCGCTCTGTGCCGCCACCGCCTCGTTGTCGAGGCGGACGCTCACCCCAATCTCATGCTCCGCCTGCTGGAGCCCTTCGCCATCCATGATGTCCAGCCCACCCGCATCCGGCTCGACGCGCCGGAGCATGGCATGATCGACCCCGCACAGCTCGGAACGCTGCGGGCGGAGATCGCCTTCGTCGCCGGCCCGGATCTCGCCGAGCGGCTATGGGCGCGCATTGATGTGATGGTCCCGGTCCGCACCTCGCACCTCGTCTCCAGCGCCTCCGGCGAGATCGCGGCCTAAGCGATGCTGGCCCAGCTCGGCGCCATCGCCCTCGTCGTGGCGCCGGTCTTCGGCCTCATCGGCCTCGGTTTCATCGCCTCGCTGTCAGGCCATCTGCGTGAGCGCGCCGCCGAGGGTCTGTCCGAATATGTGTTCGGCCTCGCGGTTCCGGTGCTCATCTTCAAGACGCTGGCCGAAGCGCAACTGCCGGCCGAAGGCCAGCCCTGGGGCTACTGGATCGCCTATTTCACCGGCGCCTTCACGGTTTTCGGCCTCGGCATGCTGGCCGCGCGCACACTGTTCGGCCGCGGGCATCTCGAAGGTGTGATCCAGGGCTTCACCTCCGGTCAGGCAAACACGGTGTTCGTCGGCGTGCCGCTGATCCTTCAGGCTTTCGGGCCGGAAGGGGCGGTTCCGCTGTTCCTGCTGATCGCCATCCACCTGCCGATCATGATGGTATTGGCCACCGTTCTCGCCGAAGGCGCCGCAGCCGGCCTGTCGCTGGCGACGATGCGCCAGCTCGGGCGAATGCTGGCGCTCAACCCCATCCTGCTCGGCATCTATGCCGGCGGCATCGCCAAGCTCGCCGGCTATGTGCCCGGCGGCGTGCTGAAACAGACGCTCGACATGCTCGCCGCCTCTGCCGTTCCCTGCGCGCTCGTCTCGCTCGGGCTCGCTCTCCACCGTTACCCTATACGCGGCGACATCGGCCCGGCCATCGTCATCTCCACGCTGAAACTCGGCGTCCACCCGGCCATCGTCTACGCGCTCACGCGGGTGCTGCCGATGCCGCCGGTCTGGGCGGATGTCGCCGTGGTATTCGCGGCCATGCCCTGCGGCATCAATGCCTATTTGCTGGCCCAGCGCTACCGAACCGGCGTTGCCGCCTCCGCCAGCGCGGTGTCACTGTCGACCGCGCTGAGCCTGTTCACCGTGACCCTCTGGTTCCTGATCCTCGGTGTCGGCTGACATGGAGGGAGCGCAGGCGCCCGCTCAGTTGAGCTTCATGCAGTTGGCATAGAAGGTGGTGGTCGCCGGCCAGTCGGAGAACACGCCGATCACGCCAATGTCGCGGCCGAGCACGTCGAGCAGCGTCAGCATGTCACCATCCCGGTCGATCACCGGCTTGACCGACTGGTAGTAATAGCCGCCGCCGGTATTGAGCGGACCGGAGCGCTCCAGCGACCAGCTGATGAGGCCGAGACCTGCCTTCTTCGCTTCCTGCGCATAGACCGAAGGCACGATCTTGCCGTCCTTGTGCGTCACCAGCATCCACAGCGGCGGAGCGAGGATCTTCACGCCCTTGTCCGCCAGCTCCTGCATGGAGGGCTGCCAAGTCTCGGGCTTCATGTTGTCGAAGCCCTTGCTCTCCTCGTCGCGGCCGTCGAGATAGACCGCCTGCGCGCCGAAGGCGGGTTCGGCCTTCAGCCAATAGAGCACGTCGTCGAGCCGGAAGGACTGGGCGTAGACATCGCGCGGATCGACGCCGGCCGCCTTGTACTCGTCGATCATCTGCTGGGCGTAGTGCTCCTGGCTGTAGCTGCCCTCGAACGGCATCGCCACTTCCGGCGTCTTCAGCTCCGGCGTGAACTTGAGGCCGAGCGACTTCACCAGCTCGATATATTCCTTGTGCGACATGAGAGTCGCCCGGTTCACGTAAAGATCGGTCCGCCAGCTCGGCGTGCCGTCCATATATTCCTGCGCCGTCACGCCGCGCGGGTTGAAGCCGTCCATCTTCGGCCGCAGCGACTTGAATTCCGCCAGGGTCAGATCGCTGGTGCAGCATTTGGCGCTGGCCTTGCGCCCAGTGGCGGGGTCAGCGGGCTGGAAGCCTTCCGAGCATTTTGCCGCGAGTTCCGGGCGGGCGAGAATATCCGTCGTGGTGTGCAGGTCGCATTGGGCGTGGCGGCACACCAGTTCGCGGTCCTTGGTGAAGGCCACGTCGCATTCGATCACGCCAGCGCCCATGCGGGCGGCGGCGAGATAACCCTCGCGCGTGTGCTCGGGGAACTGCAACGGCGCGCCGCGATGGGAAATGGAGAAGTTCTTCGCCGTGAACGGACCCTTGCACTGCGCCAGTTGGTCCTTCAGCGCCCCATCCTTCATCTCGCCGACGAGATAGAATGGACGCGGGCCGATCTCCACCGAACCGGTCTCGGCCAGCGCCGGAGCCGCCAGCGCGGCGCCGAAGGCGAGGACGCTCAAGGGTCGGATGGCGGGACGAAAGGTCGTGCGCAGGGCATGCAGCATGGTCACGGAGCTCTCCTGTCGGATCGGGCTCGGCTCGGCCGGCATGTCTTGGCTATCCTCCACCGGTGACAGCGGTTTGACGCGGGCTCACGCCGCTCCGTCCCCCCGGGCCGGCTGCGGCCAGCGTGCCAGCGCCTCGTGCCCGGCCGGGGTGAGCGTGTAGACACCGCGTTCGGCACGGGCGAACCAGCCATAAACATTGGCGAGCAGGATTTTCCCAGCCTCCGGCGCGTGCGGGCGCAGATCGCGCGGACGCGCCGGCCCCGCCGCCAGCGCCGCCGCGCAGGCCAGCGCCTGTTGGCGATAGGCGGTCATCACAGGCACGCGCGAGCCGCCGCCGACCGCCGGATCGCCCTGTCGCCGCCGATGCTCGGCCACCAGACGCGAGCGGCGGCGCGGGTCCTTGCGCGGCATCGGCGCGTCGGGGGCGACGAGGATCGTCACCTCGCCATCGGGCAGCACGGCAAGCATGCCGAAGCCGAGGCGGCGGCAGAGATTGCGGAAGCGCGCATCGCTCTCCCGTCCCTTGCCACGCGCGGAAGCACGCGCCGCCAGCCACACCTCATCACCCGCGCCGGCCCGGTCGACCGCCTGCAGCACGAGTTCCAGATTGAAGCTCAGCTTGAGTTCGCCGATGACGACGAGCGGCGTCTCGTCCTCGGACAGCGCCACCAGATCGCAGCCGCCGATCTCGCCTTTCACGGTGAAGCCGCGCTGTTCGAGAAAGCACTTGATCGGCAGGTAGAGCGAGGTTTCCAAGCGACCGCCTCCGCGGGTCAGGGACGGCGCGGGGGGCGCGTCGCCACGGGAGCCGCGCCCTTGGCCGGCTTCTGCGCGAGCCAGATGACGTGGCGCGCCCCGCTCTTGCCATGGGCGCGCACCCGCGCTTCCTCCACCGCGAAACCGGCGCGGCGCAGCCGCATGGTGAAGCTGCTGTCAGGGGCCGACGACCACACCGCCAGCACCCCGCCCGGACGCAGTGCGGCCCAGGCGACCGCCAGCCCGGCCGGGCTGTACAGCCCGTCATTGGCCTCCCGCGTCAGCCCGCCCGGACCATTGTCGACATCGAGCAGAATGCCGTCAAAGACGGCGCGGCCTTCGCGCAGACGCTCGGCGACATCGCCGGCGATCAGCGCGACGCGCGGATCATCGAGGCTGTCGCCGAAGATCGGCGCCATGGGGCCACGTGCCCAGTCAATCACCGCCGGGACCAGCTCCGCCACCACCACCCGAGCCTGCGCCGGCAGCACAGCGAGCGCGGCACGCAAGGTAAAGCCCATGCCGAGCCCGCCTATCAGCAGAACAGGGGCCGGGCAGGCCCCGAGCCGGGCGCAGACCAGTGTCGCCAGCGCCTGCTCCGAGCCGCTGAGGCGGCTGTTCATCAGTTCGGTCGCCCCGGCCATGATGGAAAACTCGTCACCGCGCCGCTTGAGGCGCAGTTCACCTCCCTCGGGCACGTGGGCGGTGTCGAGCAGTATCCAGGGAATCATCGAGTCGTCTCGGCGCGCGGCATCCCCCTCGGTAGCGCCGAACCGGGGCGCGGGGCAAGAACGCCCCGGCACCGACGCCGCCTCCTCAGATCAGCGGTGGGATGGCGGGGTCGATCGGCACCTCGAACACGGTCGGCCCCTTGGCGGCGAACGCCGCCACCACCCGCTCCTTCAGTACGGTGAGGTCGCTGATCCGCTCGGCGGCACAGCCGAAGCCCTTGGCGAGGCTGACGAGATCGAGGCCGGGAATGTCCAGCCCCGGCACGCCGGGCGTCTCTTCGAGCACCGCGAAGGATTTGAGGATGCCATATTCGCCATTGCGCAGCGCGATGACGACCAGCGGCACGCCCTCCCGCGCCGCCGTCCACAGGCCCTGCAGAGAATATTGAAACGAACCGTCACCGATGATCAGCATCACCGGCCGATGTCGGCCGGTGTCGCGCTCACCCAGCGCGATGCCCACGGCGGCGGGGAGGTTCCAGCCGAGCCCGCCGCTGGCGAAGGTGAAGAAGGTCGCCGGCTCGGTGATCGGCCAGTGCGTGTGCAGATCGGCCAGGTTGGAGGGCGATTCTTCCACCAGCACCGTATGCGGCAGGCGCACCTGCGCCAGCGCCGCGAAGACCTGCGCGGCCGTGGGCACGGTGCCGGTCGCCGCGGCTCTTTGTGGCGCGGGATGCGGCGCCATGCGGTGCGGCAGTTTCTCGATGGCGCGAGCCGCCGCTCGGCGCGCCACCTGCGCCGCCAGCGCCCGGGTTGCCAGCACAGCATCGCCGACCAGACTGTCCCCCACCGGTGCCCGCGCCGTCTCCGCCGGGTCGTCGCTGATATGCAGCAGGCGCAGTCCCTCGGGGAGATAGGCTCCGGCAACATAAGGGTAATAGCGGAACACCGGCGCGCCGATGACGAGGGCGACATCGTGCCCCTTCAGTCTCTCGCTGAGCGGGCCGATGGCGAAGGGCAGCCCGCCGGCATAGAGCGGGTGATCCTCGGGGAAAGGGCAGCGCTCGCTGGCCGGCGCGGCGAACACGGTGGCGTCCAGCGCCTCCGCCAGGGCGATGGCGTCTGCCCAGCCCGCGCCACGATCAATGGCCGCGCCGAAAATCAGCGCAGGATGGGCGGCGCCGGAGAGAATATCGGCGAAATCCTTCAGCCGGTCCGGATCGGGGGCAATGCGATGGCTCACCGTGCGCACCACCGCGCGACCTTCGAGCGGCTTGTCCCAGTCGTCCAGCGGCAGCGAGAGGAACACCGGCCCGGCCGGCGCCTGCATCGCAGTGGCGTAGGCGCGCATGAAGGCGGCGGGCACGTCTTCCGGCCGCGCCGGTTCATAGCTCCATTTCACCCAGGGACGCGGTAGCTGCGTGGCGTCGACATTGGTCAGCCACGGCTCCATCAGCAGCATTTCGCGCGTCTGCTGGCCAGCGGTGACGATAAGCGGCGTCTTGTTGAGGCTGGCAGTGATGAGATTGCCCATAGCATTGCCGAGACCGGCGGCGGTATGGACATTGACGATCGCCGGCGTGCCGGTCGCCTGCGCATAGCCATCGGCCATGGCGATGGCCGACGCTTCCTGCAGCGCGAGATGATAGGTGAAATCGGCCGGAAACTCCTTGAGGAAGGTCTCTTCAGTCGAGCCGGGATTGCCGAAGAAGGTCGTCAGCCCGAGTTCACGCAAAAGGTCATAGGTGACCGAACGCACGGTTGAACCAGCCATTTTTCCTCACCCCGGCCCCCGCAGGCCGCCACCACCACGCCCCGCGCGATCACCATGTCGCGGCGCCGGGCGCCCTAGCTTCCCCAGAATAACCGGAAACTCAACCTTTTCATTCGTGTACGAGCGAAAAGCCCTTGGTGCCGGCGGCGTGCGGCCCCAGCGCGTGGCCCCGCACCTCGGCCGGCGTCCATCCCTGCGCCCGCAAGGCGGCGAGGCTCTGCGAGCCGATGGACTTCGACAGCTTGCGTCCTTGTTCATCCAGCAGCAGCGCGTGATGGGTGTAGAGGGGGGGCGGCAAATCGAGCAGCACCTGGAGCACCAGGTGCACCGAGGTCGCCGCCTTCAGGTCGGCCCCGCGCACCACATGGGTCACGCCCTGCAGCGCGTCGTCCACCACCACGGCGAGATGATAGGCGGTCGGCACATCCTTGCGGGCAAGCACCACGTCCCCCCAGGCGAGCGGATCTGCGACGATCCGTTGTGCCGGGCCGCCGGTCTCCGCCACTTCCTGCCAGCCGAGCGGTCCGGCCTTCTTCACCGCCTGGGCCTGTGCCCGCGCCATGTCGAGCCGCAGCGCATGGGGCTCGCCTGCCGCCCGGCGGGCCGCGCGTTCGACCGCGCTCATCGCCTCGCGCGGAAACGGAAACAGCGGCGCGCCATCGGGATCGCTCGGCCAATCGCGCCGGCCGGCGACGACGCGGCGGATGTCGGCCCGGCTCTCAAAGCTGGGATAGACAAGGCCCAACCCGTCAAGGTGGTCGAGCGCCGCTTGGTAGTCGGCAAAGTGCTCGGACTGCCGACGCACCGGCCGCTCCCAGTCGAGCCCCAGCCAGGCTAGGTCGTCAGAGATTGCCGCCTCGAACTCCGGTCGGCAGCGGGCCGGGTCAATATCCTCGATGCGCAGCAGAAACCGCCCGCCACAGGCATGTGCCAGCGCCTCATTGAGCAGCGCGGAACGGGCATGGCCGAGGTGCAGAAGGCCGTTGGGACTGGGTGCGAAGCGAAAAGTGGGGCGGACCACGGTCTCAGCGCGCCGCCACGACCGCGACCCCGGCGCCAACCATCACCCCACCGGCGGTCCGGTTCACCCGGCGCACCATGGCCGGGCTGCGCAGCAGCCGGCGCGCCCGCCCTGCCAGCAGCACATGGCCGCCGACCACCACCAGTTCGACGGCGAGAATGACGGCGGCGAGGCTCGCGAGGTGACTGGGTGTGAGAGTGGACCCCACCACATTGGGCAGCAGCGCCACATAGAATAGCGGCATTTTCGGGTTGCCGAGATTGAGCGCGACGCCGGTCGCGAAATCCGGCAGAATCCCGCGCCGCGCCGCCTCCGGCAGGAGGGCCGGCACGACGGGTTCGGCCGTCCACAGGCGCACACCCATGTAGATAAGATAGGCCGCGCCGGCATAGCGCAGCGCGGTCATCAGCCAGCCCATCTCCTGCGCGATCAGCGAGAGGCCGCAGGCGGCGAGGATGAGGAAGATCAGCACACCGACGACCGTCCCGGCGCCATAAGCGAGGCCGGCGGTCGCGCCATGCGCGAGGGTGCGGGCGACGATAGTCATGTTGTCCGGGCCGGGGCTGGCGGCGAAGACAAAGAAGGCCGCCGTGAAGGCAAGCAGCGTCGAGGAATCCATCACCCGTCTCCCCGGACGCAGCCGCGCGTCCGGGAGGCGAGAATAGAAGCTTCGCCCTCTGGCGTTAAGCTCAGAACTGGCGCGCCACCATCATCTTCTTGATCTCGGCGATCGCCTTCGCCGGGTTCAGCCCCTTCGGGCAGGCCTTGGCGCAGTTCATGATGGTGTGGCAGCGGTAGAGCCGGAACGGGTCTTCCAGATCGTCCAGCCGGTCGCCGGTGGCCTCGTCGCGCGAATCGATCAGCCAACGATAGGCCTGCAGCAGCGCGGCGGGGCCGAGATAGCGATCGCCATTCCACCAGTAGCTCGGGCAAGAGGTGGAGCAGCAGGCGCAGAGAATGCACTCATACAGCCCGTCCAGCTTCTCGCGGTCGCCCCGCCCCTGGCGCCATTCCTTTTCCGGCGCCGGGGTCTCTGTGTGCAGCCAGGGCTCGACCGAGGCGTGCTGGGCGTAAAACTGGGTGAGGTCCGGCACCAGATCCTTTACGACAGGCATGTGCGGCAGCGGGTAGATCTTGACCGCCGAAGCGTCGACTGCGTCCATGCTCTTGAGGCAAGCCAGCGTGTTGGTACCGTCGATATTCATGGCGCAGGAGCCGCAAATGCCCTCACGGCAGGAGCGGCGGAAGGTGAGCGTCGGATCGACCTTGTTCTTGATCCAGATCAGCCCGTCCAGCACCATCGGCCCGCAGTCGTCGCGGTCGACATAATAGGTGTCGACGCTTGGGTTTCGCCCGTCATCCGGGTTCCAGCGGTAGATCTTGTACTCGGTCAGCCGGTTGGCACCGGGCGGCTTGGGCCACACCTTGCCTTCGACAAGCTGCGAGTTCTTCGGAAGCGTGAGCTGGACCATGGCGAGTGATCGTTCCCCGGCTCAGTACACCCGCTTGCGCGGCTCGATGTACTGGATGTCGTTCGACAGCGTGTAGGTGTGCACCGGCCGATCGTCGAGCCGCACCGAGCGCGTCTCGAAATCGAGGAAGGCCAGCGTGTGCTTCATCCAGTGCGCGTCGTCGCGCTCGGGATAATCCTCGCGCGCATGGGCGCCGCGGCTCTCGGTGCGGGCGGCGGCGCTTTCCATGGTCACGCTCGCCTGCGCGATCAGATTGTCATATTCCAGCGTCTCGATGAGATCGGAATTCCAGATCAGCGAGCGGTCGGTCACCCGGATATCGCTGGAGCCGGCGAACACGTCGGCGATCAGCTTGCGGCCTTCCTCCAGCACCTCGCCGGTGCGGTAGACCGCACAATTGTTCTGCATCACCTTCTGCATCGACAGGCGCAGTTCGGCGGTCGGCGTGCCACCTTCCGCGTTGCGAAAATGATCGAGGCGGGCGAGAGCGAGATCGGCCGAGCCGGAAGGCAGCTCGCGCTGCTTGTCGCCGGGTGTAAGCAGTTCGGCGCAGCGCAGCGCCGCCGCGCGGCCGAACACCACGAGATCGGTCAGCGAGTTGGAGCCGAGCCGGTTGGCACCGTGAATGGAGACACAGGCGCATTCGCCCACCGCCATCAGGCCGGGCACCACATGGTCGGGGTTGCCGTCCTTCTTGGTGACGACCTCGCCATGGAAGTTCGTCGGAATGCCGCCCATGTTGTAATGCACGGTCGGCAGCACCGGGATCGGCTCCTTGGTCACGTCGACACCGGCGAAAATCCGCGCGCTCTCGGAAATGCCCGGCAGGCGCTCATGCAGGATCGCCGGGTCGAGATGGTCGAGATGCAGGTAGATGTGGTCCTTGTTCTTGCCGACGCCGCGCCCCTCGCGGATCTCCATGGTCATGGAGCGGGACACCACGTCGCGCGAGGCGAGGTCCTTGGCCGAGGGAGCGTAGCGCTCCATGAAGCGCTCGCCTTCGGAATTGGTCAGATAGCCGCCTTCGCCGCGCGAGCCTTCGGTGATCAGGCAGCCCGAACCGTAAATGCCGGTGGGATGGAACTGCACGAACTCCATGTCCTGCAGCGGCAGGCCGGCGCGCAGCACCATGGCATTGCCGTCGCCGGTGCAGGTATGGGCCGAGGTGGCGGAGAAATAGGCGCGGCCATAGCCGCCGGTGGCGAGGATCACCGTCTGCGCGCGGAAGCGGTGGATCGTGCCGTCATCCATCTTCAGCGCGACGAGACCGCGGCAGCGCCCATCCTCGTCCATGATCAGGTCGAGCGCGAAATACTCGATGAAGAACTCGGCCGAGTGCTTCAGCGCTGCGCCGTAAAGCGTGTGCAGGATCGCGTGGCCGGTGCGGTCGGCGGCGGCGCAGGTGCGCTGCGCCGGGCTCTTGCCATAGTCCACCGTCATGCCGCCGAAGGGGCGCTGGTAGATCTGGCCCGCTTCCGTGCGCGAGAAGGGCACGCCCCAGTGCTCCAGCTCGTAGACGGCGGCCGGGGCGTGGCGCACGAGATATTCGATCGCGTCCTGGTCGCCCAGCCAGTCCGACCCCTTCACGGTGTCGTACATGTGAAAGCGCCAGTCGTCGCCGCCCATATTGCCGAGCGAGGCGGCGATGCCGCCCTGCGCCGCCACCGTATGCGAGCGCGTCGGGAAAACCTTGGTCACGCAGGCGGTGCGCAGCCCGGCCTCGGAACAGCCGACCACCGCCCGCAGCCCCGCGCCGCCGGCGCCAACAACCACTACGTCATAGGTGTGATCGGTGATGGGATAGGCGGCGCCGAGCGACGCCCCGTTGGCGGCGCCATTGGCGGAAGACGACCCGGCCATGGTCTCAGCCTCCGAAACTGATCTTGAGAACGGCGAACGCGCCAGCGCTGCCGACCGCGAGGGTGAAGAAGGTGTTGGCGATCAGCGCGAGCACCTTCATCCCCTCCGCGTGGACATAGTCCTCGATCACGACCTGCATGCCGATACGCATGTGGAAGCAGACCGAGAACAGCAGCAGCAGCAACACGATGGCGACCAGCGGGTGGCCGATGAGGGCCACCACCTGCGCCTGCTCCTGCCCCGCTGCCGCTATTACGATCGGCAGGGCGATGAGGATCAGCAGAAGATTGCCGATCGCGGTCAGTCGCTGCAGCCAGAAATGGCCGGTGCCGGAGCGCGCCGAGCCGAGGCCGGCAACCCGCCGGCGCGGCGTGCGCATGGAAGAACCGGGAGATGCGCTCATGGCTCAGCCCTTCACCAGCCAGATGACGATCCACAGCAGCACGGTCAACAGAACCGAGCCGCCAATGGTGAGCTTGGCGAATAATTCGCGCGGGCCGGGGCCGAAGCCGGCACCCGTGTCCCAGACGAAGTGACGGATGCCGCCGAGCGCGTGATGAATGAGCGCCCAGCTATAGCCCACCAGAACCAGCAGCCCCAGCCAGCTGCCGTAAAGCCCGTTCACGACGCTGAAGGCCCGTTCCGAACTGGCGGCGGCCATCAGCCAGATCACCAGCAGCGCCGTACCAAAATACAGCGCCACACCGGTGATGCGATGCACGATGGACATCATCATCGTCAGCATCGGGCGGTAGATTTGCAGATGTGGGGAAAGGGGCCGCTCGGCCGCTCCTGCCATGTCGGTGTCCCAGATCACTCAGGAATATGATGTGTGCGTAGCGGAAACGATTGCAGTTCGCAATCATTCCAAAGGTGGCGTCTATCGTTCCTCGCCGCGCGCCTTTTTCCGGTTGCGCTGCAGCAAGACCACCCTAGCGCATCCAAACCCGGCCGGGCACCCCTTTTTCGCCACGACGTCCGCCGGCGGAAAGCCTCATGAAAGCCGGCGCTGACGGGCTGTTAACCATCTTCGCCTTTTAATTGACGGAAATCCGCCGTCTCTTGGGGTTATGCGGAGCCCGCGCAGTCGAGGTCGCGCCGTCCATGCTTTTTGCGAAACCCAGATGCCTGTTTGGTGCAGCCCTGGCGGTGCTTCTCGGCCTCGGAGTGGTCGCCGCCGCCCCGGCTCGCGCCCAGTCCGCGGCCCCGACCGAGGATTCGGTGCGCACCCTCGTCTCCGGCGGCCTCAAGCGCGAATTCATCCTGCATCGGCCCGCCAGCGCGCCGCCCGGCCCGCTCCCCTTGGTCATCGCGCTGCACGGCGCCTTGCAGCCGGCCGGCATGATGCAGCGCTATCTCGATCTCGACGCGATCGCCGAGCGGGAGGGCTTCGTCGTTGCCTATCCCAAGGGCATGAACCTGTTGTGGAACGATGGGCGCAGTTCGATCGCCGGCTTCATTCCGCTGCTGCACAAGCGCGACGATGGCCGCTTCGTGCTCGACGTACTGGATACGCTGGTCGCGGAAGGCATTGCCGATCCCTCCCGCGCCTATCTCATGGGCTTTTCCAATGGCGGCTTCCTCACCGCCTATGTCGCCTGCAACTATGCCGACCGCTTTCAGGCCTATGCGACGATGATGATGACGGTGCCGGTCGGCTATTCCGAGAGTTGCCGGCCGTCGAAGCCGGTGCCGATCCTGCTGATGAACGGCACCTATGACCCCATCGTGCCGATGTTCGGCCGGCCGACGCCGGGCGCCCGCCTAATGTCGGCGGACGCCACCGCCGCCCTGTTCGCCCGGCTGGACGGCTGCGCCGCGCCGCAGATCGACAGCGCGCCGCATGCCCGCATCACCCGCTGGAACGATTGCACCCCCGGCGCCGCCGTCGCCTATTACGAGGTCGCCGGCGGCCACCAGCCGCCCGCCCAATCAACCGGCGCCGTGGATGCACTCGCCTCTGTGCTGCTGGGCCCGCGCCGCAGCGGGCTCGACGCGCCGGAAGAAATCTGGTCCTTCTTCAAGCGGTTCGGCGGCACGCCAGCGGTCGAAATTGCCGGGCACCCCACCCCGCCCGCCGCCATGAAGCCCGCACATGCCGCAGCGACCGCCCCCGCGGCGGCGGCGCGCGCGCCGGCCGAGGCCCGGCCGATCCTGCGCGAACCGACCACCCTCGCCTCCGCCTGGCAAGGCATCGTGCCCGACAACGCGCCCCCGGAGAGCGCCACCACGGCGACCGCCTATGCCGCGACCGCGGCTCCGGCATCACTGCGCCAGCCGCTCGCGCCCGGCGCCCCCATGCCGCTGCAGGCGGGCTTTGTGCAGGCCGGCTTCGTGCAAGGCGGCGCGGCGCCGCGACCGGGGGCGGCGCCGGCCGCCGCGACGCGGCTGGCCCAAGTACCGCTGCCGCCGCCCTCCCCGCTGCGCGCGCGTGCCGCCAGCGCTCAATAGCGGCTCCCGCCATCCTTTTGCCGTGAGCCCCGGCTTTACATCGAGGCTCCGCCGACCGGCCGCTGCGTCGATTCGATGACAGGCCGGGTTGACGGGTGCGGTTGCGGGCGGCATCGTCGCGCCATCCGCTGCGGGGGTATCTTGAAACCTCTTGGGGTGTCGCTGCCGGAAGCCTAAGCTTCCCGGGTCGGTTAGCAGAGCCCGCGCGCCCCACGGCGCGTGGGGTTGACGAGGCGAGCGCCGCCTGGCGCCGGTTTGAACATGAGAGCGCACCCCGGTCCTCGACCGCGCGGCGCGCCGAAGGGGAAGGCGGGGAAGCCTGTTGGAGACGAGGCGCGGACTGGCAGGCGCGAGGCATGGCCACCTCACGGCGTTCGATCTCGGCGACGAGCCCCCGCTCGGCGTCGATGGCGATGCCGAAGAGCCGATCAACCGCCGCCGCATCTCCATTCGCTGGCTGATGGCGACGCTGCTCACCGGCATTTGCGGTGCGGCGCTCATGGGGGGGGCCGTCTACGCCGCGCTCGACGGCGAATACCGCTTCGCCCAGTCTCCGGAAACCGTACGCTCGGCGCTGCGCGGCACGCTCGCTGCAGGCGAGCGCCCCTCCAACGTCGCCCGCAAGGGCGACCGCATGTCGATCCTCTCCGAGAGCTTCAGCGCCAAACAGACGCTGCGCCTGTCGACCACCGTGAAGGATGGCGACCGCGAGGTCATCAAGGTCCGCGCTGTCACCAAAGTGGCGACCAATCTCGCCCAGAGCGTCACCGCCGCCTCCGTCGACGTGCCACGCTTCAACCCGGCCAAGCTGATCGCCGAATCGACCAGCGACGAAGCCGATGCGGTGCAGGCCGAGCCGACCGGCGACCTTACCATCGTGGTGCGCGACATCGCCAATCTTCCGCCCAGCGCGCGCTTTGCCGCCGAGCTGCCGATGGAAGACGTGCTGATGAAGGTGCGCGAGACGGCCGAATTCAGCGTGCCCACCGCCGACGCCCGCGCCCCGGCGCTCCCGGGCCTCGGCATCATGGCCTATGCGCCCGCCGGAGCCGCCGATCCGCTCAATGCGCTGCAGCAGCCCGAGAACGTCTCGGCCATCGACAAATCGGCCGATGACGCCTCGGGCGGCAATGACTGGTCCGAGCGCACCGTGGTGGCGAAGGCCGGCGACACGGTCGCCTCCATCCTCATAGACCTCGGCGTGCCGGAAGTCTCCGCCAATGGCGCGGCCCGGGCCTTCGGCACCCGCGAACTCTCCGGCACTCTCACCCCCGGCCTGCGGCTCAAGATTCTGCTCGACAACGCCACCGAGGGCGCGATGCCGCTGCGGGTCGCGGTGTTCGGCGAGAGCGGCCACCAGGGCACGGTGGCGCTGTCCGACAGCGGTACCTTCCTGCCCGTTCAGGAGGCCAGCGACACCCAGCTCGCCGATCTCGGGCCGGATGACGGCGACGAGGAAGGCGGCGGCGGGCGTATCACGCTCTATGACAGCATCTGGGAGACGGCGCTGCGCCATGAAGTGCCGCGCCCGGTCATCGAAAGCATGATCCGCGTCTATTCCTTCGATGTGGACTTCCAGCGGCGCGTGCGCGCCGGCGATTCGCTGGAAGTGCTGTACGAGCCGGACGAGGCGGGCGGCGCCGGCGGCGTGCTCTATGCCGGGCTCACCGTCGGCGGCGAGGAGCGGCGCTATTACCGCTACCAGACCCCGGATGACGGGCTGGTCGACTTCTATGACGATGCCGGCAAGAGCGCGAAGAAGTTCCTGGTGCGCAAGCCGCTCTCCGGCGGCCAGCTACGTTCCGGCTTCGGCATGCGCCGCCACCCGATCCTTGGCTATAGCCGCCTGCATTCGGGCGTCGACTGGGCCGACCGCACCGGCACGCCGATCTACGCCGCAGGCAATGGCGTGATCAAGAAAGCCGCCTGGACCTCCGGCTATGGCCGCCGCATCGAGATCCAGCACGCCAACGGCTATGTAACGACCTATTCGCACCAGTCCGGCTTCGCCAAGGGCATACGCGAGGGGGTGCGCGTGCGCCAGGGACAACTCATCGGCTATATCGGCTCCACCGGCCTCTCCACCGGCGCGCATCTGCATTACGAGGTGTTGGTGAACGGGCGCTTCGTTGACCCGATGCGCATCCGCCTGCCGCGCGGGCGGGCTCTGGACGGGCGCATTCTCGCCAGTTTCGAGAAGGAGCGCGCCACTATCGACGCGCTGCTCAACCACAGCAACGCCTCCCGCATCGCCGCCGGCGCGTCGGACGGCGCCGAGACAAACTGATGCTTGACGGTCCCCGCCTGCCGCCGCGCTCCGGCGGCCCGGCCACCTCGCTTGTCGTCCTGCTGCACGGCTATGGCGCGGACGGGCGCGACCTCATCGACCTCGGCGAAATCTGGGCGCCGCTGCTGCCCGGCGCAGCCTTTGTCTCGCCCCACGCCCCCGAGCCGCTCGCCGTCGCGCCGGTCGGGCGGCAATGGTTCGGCTATACTGAACGCAATGACCGCGAACGCTGGGCCGGCGTGCAGAGCGCCCATGCCGCGCTCGACGCTTTTCTCGACGCCGAGCTGGCCCGGCTGAATCTGCCCGGGTCCCGCGTCGCGCTGGTCGGCTTCAGCCAGGGCACGATGATGGCGCTGCACACCGGGCTGCGCCGTACCGTCGCGCCCGCCGGCATTGTCGGCTTCTCCGGCATCCATGTTGTGCCCCCGGAAGGCGCCACGCCAGCCTTTGCCTCCGACATCATCGCCCGGCCGCCGGTGCTGCTGATCCATGGCGACCTCGACCAGGTCATCCCGCCACTGGCGTTGCCGCGCGCGGTGGAAAGCCTGCAGCGGCAGGGGCTGGCCGTGCGCGCGCATCTCTCCAACGGCCTCGCCCACGGTATTGACGGGACCGGCCTCTCCCTCGCCGGCAGCTTCCTCACCGAAGTGCTGGCCTGAGGTCCGGCGCCGCGCCGCGATCTGGCGGCCGGCGCTTCACAAGACTGACACGCTCCCTATAGACTATGGCCGTGCGTCACGCGGCGCCGACTCAGCGACCGTGCTGGCGCTCCTGACAGGGAGCGAGTGTTGACGGCGACGTTGTCTCCGGGTGCCTGGCCTGCCCTCGTGCTCAACGCCGATTACCGGCCGCTGAGCTATTACCCTCTTTCGGTCTGGGCGTGGCAGGACGCCATCAAGGCGGTGTTCCTCGACCGGGTGAACATCGTCGAATATTACGAGCGGCAGGTCTCCAGCGCGACCTTCCAGATGCGGCTGCCGAGCGTCGTCTCGCTGAAGACCTTCATCCGCCCATCGCGCCAGCCGGCCTTCACCCGCTTCAATGTCTTCCTGCGCGACCGCTTCACCTGCCAGTACTGCGATTCGCGCGAAGACCTGACCTTCGACCACGTCATCCCACGCTCGCGCGGCGGGCAGACCACCTGGGAGAACGTCGTCGCCGCCTGCTCACCCTGCAATCTGCGCAAGGGCAGCCTGATGCCGGAAGCGGCACACATGATGCCGCGGCAGAAGCCCTATCAGCCAAGCGTGTTCGACCTGCACCAGAACGGCCGCCATTTCCCGCCGAATTACCTGCACGATAGCTGGATGGACTATCTCTACTGGGACACCGAGCTGGACCCGTGAGCCGGGCGGCCTGAAGCGCGCGGCCACTCACGCCTTCGCCGTCGCGCCCCACATCGCCACAACCACCAGCGCACCGGCGATGAAGGCATTATACCCGGCCAGCGACAGGCCGAGCAGGCGCCACGGCGCCTCGTCGCAGCGTACCACCCGCGCGCTCTGCAACTGCCCGAGCAGATCGCCGCCGCCGATCGCCGGCCCGGCGCCGGAGCAGGTTTCCGGGCCGGCCCAGAAGCCCCACTCCACCCCGGCATGATAGGCCGCGAGAAAGGCGCCGAGCGCCATCAGCATGCCGGCCAGCGCCAGCGCCACCCGCGCCGGCCCTTCCTTGCCGAGCACCGCGCAGAAAGCGCCGATCAACGCCACCGGCACGCCGACATAATAGGGAATGCGCTGTTCGAGACAGAGCGGGCACGGCGCCAGCCCGACCACGAGCTGGAAATACCATGCCCCGGCGAGCGTGCCGGCGCCGATGGCGGCGACCACCAGTGCGGCGGTGAGCTGACGGTTGCGCACCGCACGGCGGGCATCGGCGGATGAGGCGGTCGCGGTCATGGCGCGTCACTCGTTCTGGCAGGCCTCGCAAGGGCGGCAGTGGCCATTACTAGCCGCTCGTCCGGCCGGCGCAAATGGGGCCGAATATCACGTCTGCCGGATGCGGGGGCGGTGCGCCGCCCCGTGACCGGCGCACCGTGCCACGCGACACCCTACGCCGGGAACACTCGCCCATGGCCGAACTTGTGGAAAGGAGAGGCGAGGAGAACGGCGGCTCTGGCGCGCGCGCGTCTGTCGTTCGGCCGACGCAGAAGGCTGGCATTTTCGTTTCCCCTGAAACCACGAGCCGCCGCGCCTCTCGCCTTGCGAGTGAGGCTGGCTGACGGCGGAAGGCTCCAGCCTGCGGCAGCCACCGCCAGCAACAGAATTGAGTGTCCCTATGCGCGTCGCGATGATCGGTACGGGTTATGTCGGCCTGGTCTCTGGCACCTGCTTTTCCGACTTTGGCCACGACGTTACCTGCGTCGACACCGATCTTTCCAAGATCGAGCGGCTGAAGGCCGGCATCATGCCGATCTTCGAGCCGGGGCTGGATGATCTCGTCGCCCGCAACGTGGCCGGGGGGCGGCTGCACTTCACCACCGATCTGCCCGCCGCCGTGGCCGGTGCCGAGGTCGTGTTCATCGCGGTCGGCACGCCCTCGCGCCGCGGCGACGGCCATGCCGACCTGTCCTATGTCCACGCCGCCGCCCGCGAGATCGCCCGCGCCGCCACCGGCTTCACCGTCGTCGTCACCAAATCGACCGTGCCTGTCGGGACGGGCGCCGATCTCGAGGCGATCATCCGCGAGGAAGCGCCGGACGCCGACATCGCCGTCGTCTCCAATCCGGAATTCCTGCGCGAGGGCGCCGCCATCGAGGACTTCAAGCGGCCGGACCGCATCGTGGTCGGCACCGGCGACCCGCGCGCCCGCGAGGTCATGGCCGCGCTCTATCGTCCGCTTTCGCTCAACGCCGCGCCGCTGCTGTTCACCGAGCGGGCCAATGCCGAGCTGATCAAATACGCCAGCAATGCCTTCCTCGCGATGAAGATCACCTTCATCAACGAAATGGCCGATCTGTGCGAGAAGGTCGGCGGCGACGTGCAGGAAGTGGCGCGCGGCATCGGGCTCGACCGTCGCATCGGCCCGAAATTCCTGCATGCCGGGCCGGGTTATGGCGGCTCCTGCTTTCCCAAGGACACGCTGGCCCTCGCCCGCACCGCGCAGGAAGCCGGCACGCCGCTGCGCCTGATCGAGACCGTCACCACGCTGAACGACACCCGCAAGGCGGCGATGGGCCGCCGGGTACTGGAAGCGCTGAGCGTGCCCCCGCGCGGCGCCACCGTCGCCGTGCTCGGCCTCACCTTCAAGCCCAACACCGACGACATGCGCGACAGCCCGGCGATCAACATCGTGCAGTCGCTGGTCGACCGCGGGGTGAGGATCCGCGCCTATGATCCCGTCGGGATGGAGGAGGCGCGCAAGGTTCTGCCCGACGGCATCCATTATGCGAGCGGCCCCTATGAGTGCGCCGAGGGCGCGGACGCTCTCGTCATCGTCACCGAATGGGATGCCTTCCGTGCCCTCGACCTCAACCGGCTGAAGGCGCAGTTGCGCAGCCCCATCGTCGTCGATCTGCGCAACATCTACCCGCCCGAAGACCTGATCCGCCGCGGCTTCACCTATGTCGGCATCGGCCGCGCCGACACCGCCCGGAGTTGAGGCCGGAACAGCAGCGGCCCCGCCGCGTTCCCTCCTCAACCCATACGCCGACAGGTGGCACGATTGTCGCGCCGTCCTCGGCCATGGAAAGCGACGGGAGGAAGCGGACGGCGTGAGCATCCGGGACAGACGCGCGCTATGGAGCGCAGCCCTCAGCGGCGCGGCGATCGGGGCTTTTGCCGGCGCGGCGCTTCGGACGCCCCGCCGCGAGGGAGGTGACGACGACCCCACAGGCCTGTCGGCGCGGCTCGAACCCCAGCGGGGGCGCGCAGCCGCGCAGCCAATGGAAATTCCGGCGCGGGGCTGGCGCGACATCCTGCTGCGCACGGCCAAGGCGTTCTTCGCCAACCGCGTGCTCGGCCTGTCGGCCGGCGTCACCTTCTATGCCCTTCTCGCCACCTTCCCGGCCCTGGCGGCCATCATCTCGCTCTACGGACTGTTCCTCAATCCGGCAACGATTCAGGGCCAGCTCGAAGCGGCGGCCTGGCTGCTGCCGTCGGGCGCCATCGAGGTGCTGCGCGACCAGATCCTGCGCCTGACCGCCACGGAGACCGCCAGTCTCGGCTGGCGGTTTCTCTTCAGCCTGGGGGCGGCGCTATGGAGCGCCAATGCCGCGACCAAGGCGATGATCGAGGCGCTGAACATCGTCTATGAGGAGGAGGAGCGACGCTCCTTCCTCCGCCTGACACTGGTCACGCTCACTTTCACGCTGGGGGCGGTGCTCTTCGCCGTTATCGCCCTTGCTGCGGTGGTGGTACTGCCGCTTGTGCTGAACGTGCTCCGGCTTCCTTCCGGCACGGAACGGCTGATCTCGCTGCTGCGCTGGCCGACGCTGGCGGTGATCGTCGCCCTCCTCATCACCGTGGTCTACCGGTTCGGCCCCTCGCGGGAGCGGCCGCAATGGAAATGGGTGAGCCTCGGCAGCGCTGTCGCCGCCGTGCTGTGGCTCGCCACCTCGGCCGGCTTCTCCTGGTATGTGAGCCATTACGCCTCCTATGAGCAGACCTATGGCTCGCTGGGGGCAGTGATCGGCTTCATGGTGTGGATCTGGCTGTCCATGTCGGTGCTGCTGCTGGGCGGGGAGTTGAACGCCGAGATCGAGCATCAGACAGCGCTAGACACCACCACTGGAGCGCCCCAGCCCATCGGCCAGCGCGGCGCGCATATGGCGGACACGGTCGGGGCCGCGCAGGACTGAGCGCATGGCGGCGCTCAGAGCACGATCATCCGGTCCGGCAGTTCATTGGCGTCGCCCGCGCCGGGCGGCACATGCCGGGCAAGGATGCGCCCCGCCGCCGCCACGCCCTCGACCAGCCCGTCGCCGAGCCGTCCCGCGCGAGCCCCGGCGAGCACCGCGCCGCAAACCCCCTCCCAGGCTTCATGCCCCACCCGGGCGTGGATCGCCTCGTCGGCGACGACTTCAACGAGATGATCGGCCGGCGCCACCAGGATCAGCACACCGGTGCGCCCGCGGGTCTGATGAATCCCGAGGCTCAGGAATTGATCGACCGCGGCCGCCCGGCCGGCTTCCTCGCGGGCGAAGCGCGGTACGGTGAACGCGCCGAGCGGGGTGAAGACCAGGGCCGCGCCCACCGCCACGAAGGCGCAAGCCTGCAGCGAAAGCAGCATCGGCGTGTCGAGCGCGGTGAACAGGGCAAGCGGCCAAGGCAGCACCAGCGCCAGCAGCGCCGCCCACATCAGCGCGTAGAAAGCCGGGCTGACCAGCGGCCGGGTGAGCACGACGACGCGGATTTCGCCCGCCGTGCCGGCTTCCGCCGTCTGGATCGCAGCAGCGACGGCCGCCTGTTCCAGTTCACTCAAACCGCCCGCCATCACCAGCTCCCCGAGGCGCCACCGCCGCCGGAGGAGCCGCCCCCGCCGGAAAAACCGCCGCCGCCGCCACCGCTGGACCAGCCGCTGCCGCCCCGCCGCGACCAGTCCCAGCCGGCGGCGCCGCCGGTGAGCGCGCCCGCGCCGCGCCGCCCGCGCGTTCGCAAATGGCCGGATTTGGCCTGACGGTAGAACACATAGGCCCAGAAGGCGATCATCAGCACGATGAAGACGAGATGCGCCCAATCCTCCGCGCTCATCTCCGGTTCGGCGCCGGTGCTGGCTCTTGCCTTCGCCTCTTCGGGGTCGAGATTGAGCACCTCGATGACGGCGCCCGCCCCCTTCTCGATACCGCCGGCAAAGTCGCCCTCGCGGAAGGCGGGGAGGATCGCCGTCTGGATGATGGTGCTGGCCACCGCATCGGGTAGAACACCCTCCAACCCATAGCCGGTCTCGATCCGCACCCGCCGCTCATTGGGCGCGACCAGCAGCAGCACGCCATTGTTCTTGTCGGCCTGGCCGAGCTTCCAGAACCGGAACAGGCGGTTGGCGTAATCCTCGACCGATGTGCCCTCAAGCGATGGCACGGTGGCGACGACGAACTGGTCGGTGCTGCGCGCCTCCTGCGCGGCGAGCTTCGCCTCCAGCGCTGCGCGGGCGTCGGGGGTCAGCACCTGCGCGGCATCAACGACGCGGCCGGACAGGGCGGGAAAGGTGAGTTCCGCCCGCGCCCCGCCCATGCCCAGCGCGAGGCCGGCGAACACCAGCCCCACCAGCAGCCAGAGCGCGGCGGCGCGGCGCAGAGGCGAAGACGCGAGGACCCGCATGGTCAGTTGAACTTCACCTGGGGCGCCTTCATCTGCTCTTCCGAGATGGTGAAGGTCTCCATCGGCTTGCTGCTGCGATAGAGCGTGCTCGCCCACAGGACGCCGGGGAAGGTGCGCAGCTCGGTATTATAGACCCGCACCGCCTCGATATAATCGCGCCGCGCGACGGCGATGCGGTTCTCCGTGCCTTCGATCTGCGCCTGCAGGGCGAGGAAGTTCTGGTTCGCCTTCAGATCGGGGTAGGCTTCTGACACCGCGATCAGCCGGCCGAGCGCGCCGGAAAGCTGCGCCTGCGCCTGCTGGAACTGCTTGAACTGTTCGGGATCGGTAATGGTGGAGGCGTCGACCTTGATCGAGGTCGCCTGCGCCCGGGCCTGCGTCACCTGGGTCAGCACGTCGCTTTCGTGCTGGGCATAGCCCTTGACCGTCTCGACGAGATTGGGAATCAGCTCGGCCCGGCGCTGATACTGGTTCAGCACGTCGCTCCACGCCGCCTTCGCCTTTTCCTCATTGGTGGGAATGTTGTTCACCCCACACCCGGCCAAGCCGGTGGCGAGCATCACCAGAAGCAACGGCGCCAGCAGGCGGCGGGACATCCCCGACAGGCGGGAGAGAATCAGCATCACGGGGCCCTTTCAGCAGCACGCGCAGCGGCGCCGGCTGAATATAGAGCGGAGCGGGGCCGACTTCACCACCTGGTCAGGATTTATCGCCGCGCTCGCCAAGCACGTTGAAGGCGATCATCATCGACACGGCGATGCCCACGACCAGCAGGGCCGAGGTAAGGGGAATGGGGAGAAAGCCGAGAGCGCTCATGGCGACAGGTCCAGTCAGAGAGGCGCTTGATATCGGCGCGCCAGCCCGCTTTGGGATGACGCTCATCCATGCGGGCAAGCCATTGATGAATTGCAAAAATGACCGTCCCGCGGCGGATTTTTCACCGGCCCGCGACCTCTTGCCGTCAGGACGGTGATGTCACCAGCTTCAGCTCGCTCAGTTCCGGAGCGGTGAAGTAGAACATCTCTTGCGGCGGGGTCTCCATGGCGCTGATCCACACCCGCGGATCGACGCCCATCTCCACCAGATGACGCTGCGCCTCGGCGGAAACGCGCTGCGCCTGCGCCATGCCCTCGGCGCCGTCGAGGCGCGGCGCGCCGGGCGGCAGCGCGGCGAACACCTGATGCACCCCGATCGCGGCGCCGGGAAGAGCCGTGCGCGTGACTCCGGAGGCGAAGATGAGCGGGCAGGACGAGGCGCACAATCCCTTCGCCTCGACGCGCGTGTCGAGCCCACGGGCGCGGATCGCCCTGCCCATCGTCAGAGCGTCGGACACCGAGCCGCCCGGCGAGTTCAGCACCACCGTCTTCACATAGGAGCCGCGCTTGTCGAGTTCGGCGGCGAAGCGTTCCGCCGTACCGGGCGTGAGGGTTCCGGTCGCTTCCAGCCGGCCATCGGCCAGCAATTCGAGGGTCATCGGCTGGCGCAGCGCGCTGTCGGGCGACCGGCCGGGCCGGTCCTCGCCCGGTGGCTTCACGCCGGGGCGAGCGGAGGGCAGATAGGGCACGGCCGGCACCTCTGCTGGCACGGCTCCGGGGCGCAGGGGCGGCGCCGGCTTGCGCTCGTGGAAATCCCACACCACAACCGCCACCGCCAGTACCAGCAGGGTGCGCAACACGGCGCGCAGCAGGGTTTCGTCCGGACGCTCGCCCAGCGCGCGGCGCCAGAGCGGGCGTGGCGGCAGGGCGGGGGATGGCGGGGCGGGAGCCTCCAAGGGCTCAGTCCTTCTTGGCACGGCCAGCCGGCAGCGGCGTGACCGTCGCGGCGGGCGAGAGCTCGGCCATCACCGCCTCGAACGCATCGGCCTCCTCAACCGACCGCCGCTCCTCGCCGACCTGCCGCGCCAGCCGCAGAGCGGCGATGAGCTGTGCCGCCGACATCGTTTCCGCCTCCGCCGGCGCATCTTCGCGCCGTATGGCCGCGTGCACCACGCACAGGATCAGCACCAGCACCGCCGGCAGCAGGTCGATGGAGATCGCGCCTGCCCAGCTGGGCAGGAAGTCGCCGGCATAGCGCACCACCGCCTCGGCGGTGGAGAGCGGCTGGAAGCGCGCGGGTTCCACCGTTCCGGTACCGATGATCTTGTCGGCAGCCTGGGAGAGCGCGCTCGCCTGCGCCTGCACCGCCTTTTCCACGCTGCCGACGACGGTGTTCTGGCGCCCGGCGAGATCGGCAGTGCGGCCATCGGCGGCGGGAGCGATGAAGCCGGTGACGAGATCATCTGCCGCCCGCCGCACCGCCGGAGCCATCGAGGTCTGTTCCAGCGAGGCGATGGTGCCGATCAGCGCCAGCGCCTCCGCGCCGAAGGCATCCGAGCGCGCCTTGATATCGCCCTGGCCAGAGACGAGTTCGCGCATGCGCGCGATCTGCGCGCTGCCCTCGGCATAGAACGCCTTTGCCCGCTCCCCGCTCGCCGCCACTTCGCGGCCGAGATCGTCGAGCTGGCTCGACATCTGGCTGAGCAGTTGCACCACCGTGCCGGAGCCGCCGGTGCCGGTGAGCGCACCGCCGCGCTCCGCCTCGGCGAGGCGGGCGAAGCGGGTGGAGGCGAGCTGGATATCGGGCAGAAGGCTCTGGGCGCCGAGCGCGCGGTTATGCGCCGTGTCGAGGTCGCGCGTATAGTTCTGCACCGTCACCGCGAGGTGCTGTTCGATCGCCGCCGCGCCCGCCAACGCGGCGGCATTCAGCCAGGACGACATGGCGATGATCATCAGCGAGCCGAGCAGCATCGCCGCCGTCAGCCACAGCCGGCTGGCGACATCGCGCACATGGGGCAGGAAGCGCAGCAGGAAGGACCAGAAGGCATAGATCGCGACCGAGACCGCGCTGGAATAGATGAGCGCGGCAAAGAGGGTCATCACGGGCGGACCGTCGAGCAGTTCGCGCACGCCGAGATAGGTGTAGACGCCGGAGGCGAGGGCGAGCACGGCGAGCGTGAGGCGCATCGTCACGTCGAGCCCGGACACGCCGTCGCGCAGAGCCGAAACCATTCAGGAGAACTTTCGCCGAGAGAGGTTCCCGTGATTTTGCCGGGCTTTACGCCGGCAATGTGACGCAGAGGCAAGGGATCGCGTGCGCCAGGCGTCACAGCTCCGTGACCGGCCGGACCAGGTTGAGCGGAAGCGCAACGACGTGGACGCCAAGGGCGCCCAGGGCCTTTTCAACGTTGGAACCAACGCTTGGCAGAGCGTGCGCCGCATTGGATAGCGCCGCTCTAGCTAAAGACGATTATTTCATGGAGAAGACCTGGTGGAGCCGAGGGGATTTGAACCCCTGACCTCTGCAGTGCGATTGCAGCGCTCTCCCAACTGAGCTACGGCCCCAAGCCTCAGGCCGCGCCTTGTACGTTCGCCGCCGGGGCCGTGTCAAGGCGCCACCGCGCGGTTCGCGCACGGGGCTGTGAATCAGGGTTGCCGCGATGCAGCGGCAGCATTAAGCATCGTGGCGGACGGCGCTTTGGCGGCTTGTCCGAACCGGGGAATCGCCGGGTCGGCCAGGGCCTCCAGTGTGACCCTGTCACGTCCGCGCCGTGCTCCCGCCCCCGTTCCGAGGCTGCCGATGTATTCGCTTCTCTGGCTGTTCGACACCCTGATCACGCTTTATGTCTGGATTCTCATCGCCTCGGCCATTCTGTCCTGGCTGGTGGTGTTCAACGTGGTCAACGCGCACAACCCCATCGTCCGCAGCATCGGCGAGTTCCTGTGGCGGGTGACCGAGCCGGTGCTGGCGCCGCTGCGCCGCGTGCTGCCCAATCTCGGCGGCATTGATGTCTCGCCGGTGATCCTGATCATCCTGCTCTATTTTGTCCGCAACCTCGTGTTCGAGCTCGTCGCCGGCTCGTGAGCGGTTCGGCCGGTTCCACCCTTCCCTGGACACTGACGGCGGAGGGCGTGACCGTCACGGTCCGCGCCACCCCGCGCGGAGGGCGCGACGCCATTGACGGCATCGTCGAGCTGGGCGATGGGCGCCGCGCGCTGAAAGCGCGGGTCAGTGTCGCCGCCGAGGACGGCAAGGCCAATGCGGCACTAGCGAAGCTGCTGGCGAAAGCGGCCGGCATCGCGCCCTCTCGGGTGGAGTTGGTCGCCGGCGCGACCGGACGGACCAAGAGCTTCCGGCTGAGTGGCGATGCGGGGGAAATTGCCGCGCGTCTGGTATGCCTCGCGGATGAGAAAGCCGCCGGCACCACCTAGGCCACGGGAGAAATAGGCCACGCGACAGACCCGGCAGATCGTTCGCTGGGCGTCAGGCGTTCCAGCCGAAGGCCAGCTTCTCCAAAGCCTTGCCGCCGAAGGTCTCGGTCGAGCGGGCGACGCCCAGACCACCCATGGCGCGGTAGAATCCCAGCGCCGGCTCATTGGCCGCCAGCGCCCACACCGCCATCCCGTCAAATCCGGCGCTGGCGAGTTCCTTGCGCGCGTCCTCGAAGAGCCGGCGACCAAAGCCCAGCCCCTGATATTCCGGCCGCAGATACAGCTCGTAAATCTCACCTTCGAAGGGCAGCCCGCGCGCACGATTGCGGCCCAGATTGGCATAGCCGGCCACCGCGTCGCCGAAGGTCAGCACGATGACGCGCGAACCGCGCCTCAGTGCGGTGTGCCACCAGGCGGGGCCGCGCCGCTGGATCATCTTTTCCAGTTCGGCGCCGGGGATGAGGCCGCGATAGGCCACCCGCCATGCCGTATCATGGATATCGGCAATGTCGCCTGCATCGGCCAGGCGCGCCCGGCGTGTCTCGACGAGAAGCGTGCTCATGGGCTGATGGGAGCAAATGCGCCGGGCGGGATCAAGGTCTTTCCGCATCGTCGGGGCGATCGTTCCACCGGAGCGTGGCGCGCGTGCCACGCTCTTGAAACGTTAAAAGGGCCTGTCCGCGCGCGCGGACAGGCCCTGTCGGCCCTGCAATGGCGGAAGCGTCAGACGCCCTCGGATTCCTTGCGGCGCTCCTCGCGCTTGCGCTCGTTCGGATCTAGCAGGCGCTTGCGCAGGCGGATCGACTTCGGCGTCACCTCGACCAGTTCGTCATCCTGAATCCACGCCAGCGCCCGCTCCAGCGTCATGCGGATCGGCGGGGTCAGGCGCACCGCCTCGTCCTTCGAGGTAGTGCGGATGTTGGTGAGCTTCTTGCCTTTGAGAACATTCACCTCGAGGTCGTTGTCGCGGGTGTGGATGCCGATCAGCATGCCCTGATAGACCTTCCAGCCCGGCTCGATCATCATCGGGCCGCGATCTTCGAGGTTCCACAGCGCATAGGCCACCGCCTCGCCCGCCTCATTGGCGATGAGCACGCCATTGGTACGGCCGGCGATTTCGCCCTTATAGGGCGCATATTCGTGGAACAGCCGGTTCATGATGGCCGTGCCGCGCGTATCGGTCAGCAGTTCCGACTGGTAGCCGATGAGGCCGCGGGTGGGAGCGTAGAAGACGAGGCGGACACGGTTGCCGCCCGACGGCTTCATCTCCACCATCTCGGCGCGGCGCTCGGACATCTTCTGCACGACGACGCCGGAATATTCCTCGTCCACGTCGATCAGCACTTCCTCGATCGGCTCCAGCGTCTCGCCGGTCGCCTCATCCTTGGAGAACACGACGCGGGGGCGCGAAACGGCGAGCTCGAATCCCTCGCGGCGCATGGTCTCGATCAGCACCGCGAGTTGGAGTTCGCCGCGGCCGGAGACGAAGAAGGAATCCTTCTCGGTCGATTCCTCGATCTTCAGCGCCACATTGCCTTCCGCCTCACGCAGCAGGCGGTCGCGGATGACGCGGCTGGTCACCTTGTCGCCCTCGGTGCCGGCGAGCGGCGAATCGTTGACGATGAACGTCATGGTGACGGTGGGCGGGTCGATCGGCTGCGCTTTGAGCGGCGTGTCGACCGAGAGGTCGCAGAAGGTGTCGGCCACCGTGCCCTTTTGCAGGCCGGCAATGGCCACGATGTCCCCGGCGACGCCTTCCTCGATCGGCTGGCGCTCAATGCCACGGAAGGCGAGGATCTTGGAAATGCGCCCCTGCTCGACCAGCGAACCGTCCTGCGCCAGCACCTTCACCGACTGGTTCGGCTTGATCGAGCCCGAGGTGATGCGCCCGGTGATCATACGGCCGAGGAAGGGGTTGGCTTCGAGCAGGGTGCCGATCATCTTGAACGGGGCCTCCTCGACCGTCGGCTCCGGTACATGCTTGAGCACGAGGTCGAACAGCGGCGCCATGCCCTGGTCCTGCGGCCCCTCCGGCGAGTGCGCCATCCAGCCATTGCGGCCGGACCCGTAGAGAATGGGGAAGTCGAGCTGCTCGTCGGTGGCGTCGAGCGCGGCGAAGAGGTCGAACACCTCGTTGATGACTTCCTGCGCGCGAGCGTCCTGGCGGTCAACCTTGTTGATCGCCACGATGGGGCGCAGGCCGACTTTCAGCGCCTTGCCGACCACGAATTTGGTCTGCGGCATCGGCCCTTCAGCCGCGTCCACCAGCACGATGGCACCGTCCACCATGTTGAGGATGCGCTCCACCTCGCCGCCGAAATCCGCGTGGCCAGGCGTGTCGACAATGTTGATCCGGGTGTCCTTCCAGACCACCGAGGTGGCCTTGGCGAGGATGGTGATGCCGCGCTCCTTTTCGAGATCGTTCGAATCCATCACACGCTCGGCGACGCGCTGATTCTCACGATAGGAGCCGGACTGCTTCAGCAGTTCGTCCACCAGCGTGGTCTTGCCGTGGTCGACGTGGGCGATGATGGCGATGTTGCGCAGCTTCATATGAAAACACCAAAAAGCGGGCCCGAAGGGGTTTCGGACCCGCATGAATTTTGCGGCGCACTATACCCACAAAGCCCGCGAGATCAACGCCGGAAGCCGCCAGCCCCGCCGGAAGAGCCGAAAAAGCGCCCCGCAACGCGCGCTAATGGTCGCGCCGGAGCTCCCACAGGCGGCGGATTTGCGCCGGCTTGAGGATCTCGCCCTCGCCCGTGCGCAGCCACGCCACCTCGCGATGGGACGGCGACTGGGTCATGGCGAACGCCACCGCATCCTCCACCGTCTCGAACTCATAGGACTCAGGCCATTTATCGGGAGCATCGACCGTGTGGGAGGGCGGCCAATACTGCAGCCGGACGGGCTCGTGATCGGACATCATGAACCATCTCCTCGGCGCGCCAGTGATTTTCGAGCAGGCGCGCGCCCATGCGCGCAAGAACGGGGCGCGACGCTTGGGCCAACGCTGCTGCCGGGCAAAGGTTCCCCGCGTGGCGTCGCATGCCCATGGCTTGAAGCGCGCCGGGCCGGCCCCACCTTGGTGCTGTAAGACACAGGAGTGGGCCATGGTGCAGGACAACCGCAAGGACAATCGCAAGCCGGGCGACCCGGAATATACCGAGGCGGAAATCGACGAGACCGTCGAAGAGACTTTCCCCGCCAGCGATCCGCCGGCGCTCGGCGGCATCACCGGCGATGTTCCCCCCTCCGATGGCGGCGTGCCGGGCGGAACGCAGGTGATCACGCCGGATAAGCGCGACGCCAGCAAGGTCGAGGCCGACGAGGCGGAGATCGACGAAGCGCTGGAGGAAAGTTTCCCTGCCAGCGACCCGCCTGCCTTCACCGGCGTCACCGGGGTGAAGGAAGCCGACTGACGCCCACCCGTTCTGTCAGGCGCCCGGCCGCACGGGCGGGCTGCGCTTCGCCCACGGGCCGAAGCGGGCCTCCGGCTGGGCGGCGCGCAGCATCATCATCTCGCCGACATTCTCCGGCGAGAGCAGGCCGACCAGCCGCCCGCCGGCATCCACCACGCCGACCACCGGCGCCGCCCGCTGGGTGAGCAGCGCCAGCGCCCGGTCGAGCGGCGTTCGCGTCCCGACGGTCGGCACCTCCGCCATCGCCTCCAGCACCGGGGCCCCCGGGCCTTTCGCCTGCAGCGCGTGAATCATCGCGTCGCGGGTGAGCACCCCGCGCAGATGCTCAGCGCCGTCGACGATGGGGAACTCCTTCTGCGTGGTGCGGATCAGCGCTTCCGCCGCCTCGCCGACACTGGCGGTCGGTCCCAGCGTCTCGAACTGGGTGATCATCGCGTCTTCCACCAGCAACCCCTGCGCCACTTGCTTCATCTGCACCTGCCCCGCCTCCCCGGAGGCGGCAAGGAAGACGAAGACGGCGATGATGATCAGCATCGGGTTGCCGAAAATGCCGAGCACGCCGAGGCCGATGGCGAGGCCCTGGCCGATGGAGGCGGCCATCTGCGTCGCCTGCGCGTGGCTCATCCGCATCGCCAGCAACGCCCGCAGCACCCGCCCGCCATCCATGGGGAAGGCGGGAATGAGGTTGAAGACCACGAGGAAGATGTTGGCTGCCGCGAGCTTCGCCAGCAGGCTGACCTGCGGGTTCTCGATGCTCTCAATATGCTCGACGCCGACATTGCCGCCGAGGAAGAGCAGCAGCACGGCGGCGATCACCACATTCACCGCCGGCCCCGCCAGCGCCACCACCAGCTCTTCCGACGGCTTTTCCGGGATACGCTCCAGCCGGGCGATGCCACCGAAGGGCCAGAGCGTGACCTCGGGCGTCTTCACCCCATAGCGCCGCGCCGCGAAGATGTGGCCGAACTCGTGCAACAGCACGCACAGGAACAGAAGCGCCACGAAGGCCACCCCGTCCCACGCCGCCCCGGCCCCACCGCGCTGGTAATAGGCGACCCAGATCCAGGCGAGAAACAGAAGGAAGGTCACGTGGATGCGGACGGCAGTGCCGTAGACGTAACCGACGGTGAGCGACCAGGCCATGAGCGTCTCCTTGTGGTGCCGTCCCCTACCATAGCCGGCCCGCCGCCGCATGACAGCGCACCGCCATGCCGGCCGGCGGCGGGCCATGGCCGGGGGCGCGGCAGGAACCAGCCTCGCACCTGGCGGGTTCTGCCTTTGAAACCGAGGAGGCCTTCAATGGACGAGAAGACGACTGCCCAAGCCATCGACCGCGTGTGGGAGATGATGGCGGATATGCGCATCTGCATGCTGGTCACCCGCGAGGGGGAGACGCTGCGCGCCCGCCCGATGGATGCCCATCCCTCGCGCGAGGAAGGCTGCATCTGGTTCCTTTCCGACCGTCGCGGCCACAAGGATGAGGAATTGGAGCGAGACCCGCAGGCGGCCCTCACCTTCGCCAAGCCGGGCGACAGCACCTATCTCTCGGTTTCCGGCCAGGCCGAGGTGTCGAACGACCGCGCCAAGATCGACGAATTGTGGAGCGACATGAACAAGGCGTTCTGGCCCCAGGGCAAGACCGATCCGAATATCTGCGTCGTGCGCTTCCTGCCCGAACAGGCGGAATATTGGGACGGCCCGTCCAACTCGATCGGCGTGCTGTTCAAGATGATGAGCGCGCGTCTTTCCGGCTCGCCCACCGATCTCGGCGAGAACCGCAAGGTGCCGCTGGACTGATCAAGCCGCGAGAGTTCAGGCGGCGCGCACCTGTTCGCGCGCCGTCTTCACGTCGCGCACCGGCGAGGCGCCGAACAGGCGTCCATATTCGCGGGTGAACTGCGACACGCTTTCATAGCCGACGGCGAAAGCCGCGCTGCTGGCGGAAGCGCCTTCCGCCGTCATGAGCCGGCGCGCCTCAATGAGCCGCAACTGCTTCTGAAACTGCAGCGGCGACAGCGAGGTGACGGCGCGGAAATGCTGGTGGAAGGTTGAAGGGCTCATGCCTGCGGCCTCCGCCAGCCGGGCCACCGGCACCGGGCTGGCGTAGTCGGTTCGCAGCAGCGCCACCGCTCGGCCGATGCGCTGGGCGTGGCTGTCCGGCCAGCCGAGACGGCGAATGGCGGCACCGTGCCGGCCGGCGAGCAGCCAGTAATGCATCTCGCGGATCAGCGACGCCTGCAGCACCGGCAGCGCCGCCGGACGGTCGAGCAGGTGGAGCAGCCGCAAAGCCGCGCCCGCCACCTCCGCATCGGTGGGATCGACCCGCACGGGCTCCGCGGTGCCGGCAACGGCCGGCCCCATTTCGCGCACCAGTTCGGCGACAATGGCGAGGTCGAGTTCCAGCACCAGCGACACATAGGGCGTGGTGTGGCTCGCCATGGTGATCTGGCTGACGATCGGCACATCGGCGCTGATCAGCAGCGATTCGCCGGCGCGCAGGCTGAAGTCGCGCACACCCAGCGTCACCTGCTTGGCGCCCTGCACGACGAGGCAGACCAGCGGACGGGCAATGGCGTGGCTCATGCCGGAAGGCTCGGCCACACGAAAGGACATGACGCCGGGGATCGGCGTCGTCGCGATGCCGTTGGCGTCGGCGTGCCGCCGGCCGTGCCGGTCCAGTATGTCGAGCAGCGTGGTCATGCCGTCATCATAG
This sequence comes from Ancylobacter sp. IITR112, assembly GCF_041415945.1. Lineage (NCBI taxonomy): Bacteria > Pseudomonadati > Pseudomonadota > Alphaproteobacteria > Hyphomicrobiales > Xanthobacteraceae > Ancylobacter > Ancylobacter sp. IITR112. The sequence goes on from NZ_JBGCUS010000001.1 coordinate 3,412,763, forward strand.
CTCAGCACGCGGCAGGGAAAACCGTTTTCGGAGGATCAGGCAAAAACCCGCGTCGATCCGGCAACCGCCGAACCCGGCAGTGCAGCATATTTGGTTCACCTCAATGACAGGAGACGGATCATGACGATCACCCTCATCACCGGCGGCAGCCGTGGCCTTGGCCGCAACACCGCGCTCAGCGTCGCCCGTCGCGGCGGCGACGTGGTCTTCACCTATCACAGCCGCGCCGAGGACGCGCAGGCCGTGGTCGCCGAGATCGAGACGCTCGGCCGCAAGGCGGTCGCGCTCCAGCTCGACACCGGCAACATCGCCACTTTCCCCGCTTTCGCGGAAAAGCTGCGCGCCGCGCTGCGCGAGGTCTGGGGCCGCGACAGCGTCGACCACCTCGTCAACAATGCCGGCCATGGCGACTATGCGTCCATCGCCGAGACCACCGAAGCGCAGTTCGACCGGCTGGTCGACGTGCATCTGAAAGGTGTGTTCTTCCTCACCCAGACGCTGCTGCCGCTGATCGCCGACGGCGGGCGCATCGTCAATTTCTCCTCCGGCCTTACCCGCTTCGCCTATCCCGGCTATGCCGCCTATGCGGCGATGAAGGGCGCGGTGGAGGTGCTCACGCGCTATATGGCGAAGGAACTCGGCCCGCGCGGCATCGCCGTCAACACGGTGGCGCCGGGGGCGATCGAGACGGATTTCGGCGGCGGCGCGGTGCGCGACAATGCGGAGATCAACAAGCAACTGGCCGGCATCACCGCGCTCGGCCGCGTCGGCGTGCCGGACGATATCGGCCCGATGGTGGCGAGCCTCCTGTCGCCCGACAATCGCTGGGTCACCGCCCAGCGGATCGAAGTGTCGGGCGGTCAGGCGATCTGAGGGGGATCCTGGCAAAGAGGCCGGGCGGGGTTCCCCGCCCGGCGCTCGGCGATCAGCCCCGGACCTTGCGGTCGCGATTGGCCAGTGTGCGCAGGCGGAGCGCATTCAGCTTGATGAAGCCGGCGGCGTCGCGGTGGTCATAGGCCACTGCGCCTTCCTCGAAGGTCACGAGGTCCTGATTGTAGAGCGAATAGGGCGAGGAGCGGCCGACCACCTCGACATTGCCCTTGTAGAGCTTGAGCCGCACCTCGCCGGTGACGAATTCCTGGCTCTTGTCGATCAGCGCCTGCAGCATCTCGCGCTCGGGCGAGAACCAGAAGCCGTAATAGATCAGCTCCGCATAGCGGGGCATGATGTCGTCCTTCAGATGCGCCGCGCCGCGATCGAGCGTAATGCTCTCAATGCCGCGATGCGCCTGCAGAAGGATGGTGCCGCCCGGCGTCTCGTAGACGCCACGCGACTTCATGCCGACGAAGCGATTCTCCACAAGGTCGAGCCGGCCGATGCCGTTGGCCTTGCCGAGTTCGTTCAGCCGGGTGAGCAGCGTCGCTGGCGAGAGCGCCTCCCCGTCAATGGAGACGGCGTCGCCCTTCTCGAAGCCGATGGTGATGTAGGTCGGCTTGTCCGGCGCCGTCTCGGGCGAGATGGTGCGCTGATAGACATATTCCGGCGCTTCCTCGGCCGGGTCTTCCAGCACCTTGCCCTCGGAGGAGGAGTGCAGCAGGTTGGCGTCGACCGAGAACGGTGCTTCGCCGCGCTTGTCCTTGGCGATCGGAATCTGGTGCGCCTCGGCAAATTCGAGCAGGCGCGTGCGCGAGGTCAGGTCCCATTCGCGCCACGGGGCGATCACCTTGATCTCCGGCTCCAGCGCGTAATAGGAGAGCTCGAAGCGCACCTGGTCGTTGCCCTTGCCGGTGGCGCCATGAGCCACGGCGTCGGCACCGACCTTGCGGGCAATCTCGATCTGCTTCTTGGAAATCAGCGGCCGGGCGATGGAGGTGCCGAGCAGATACAGCCCCTCATACAGCGCATTGGCGCGGAACATCGGGAAGACGTAGTCGGCGACGAATTCCTCGCGCACATCCTCGATGAAGATGTTCTCGGGCTTGATGCCGAGGAGTTCGGCCTTCTTGCGCGCCGGCTCCAGTTCCTCGCCCTGTCCCAGGTCGGCGGTGAAGGTCACCACCTCACAGCCATAGGTGGTCTGCAGCCATTTGAGGATGACCGAGGTGTCGAGACCGCCCGAATAGGCGAGCACCACCTTCTTCACATCGTTCGCCATATCACGTTCCGCAGGAAAGGAGCCGAGCCCGAAAGGGCGCGCGGACTATAGGCATGGCGCGAGAGGACGCAAGCGCGGCGACGGTTACTCGGCTGCGGCGGGCATCCGCCAGCCCGGCCTGCGCAGGCCGGAAAGGCGCCCAGCGGCCAGGCGAATGGCGGCGGTGACATCGGCAAGGCCCAACCAGATGGCCCTGCGCGCCCCATCCGTCCATGCCCGCAGCGCCAGCCCCGCCTGCGCCAGCGCGCGGCGAGCCTCCTCGTCCCTGATCCCGCGCGCATCGAGGAGAAGGCGGCGCAGGCCGAGCATGAGCAGAACCGAGCCGCTGCCGCCGAGCAGCACGTCCGAAAGCCAGTGGCCGCCAAAGGCGACGCGCATCACGCCAATGAGCAGGGTGAAGAGGGCCGCGGCGCCGATGGCCAGCGGCCGCACGGTCGAAGCGGCAAGTGTCGCCGCGCCGACCAGCATCGTCGCCGCCGAGGTCTCGCCCGACATGAAGGAACAACTGCCCCGGCAAGGGCCCGAACTGTCCCACCAGGGTTTGAACGCTTGCGTGCCGCCAAACTCCGCCACATGCACCGGACGCGGCCGGCCCCAATTCTGCTTGAAGCCCGCATTGACAATGAGGGCGGGCACCACCAGCGCGATGACGATCAGGAAGACGGCGGCGCTCGGCCGCATCGGCATCGGACGTGCCGGCCGGACCAGCGCCAGCAGCAGCGAGACTGTCGCCGCGATCCAGACGGCATGCGGCAGATACATGCCGCAGGCGCGCAGCGCCCGTCCCCATTCCGTCGCGGCGACCGGAAAGCGCCGGATGCTCGCGTCGAAGAACAGACGGCTCACCTCCTGGTCGAGGCCGGGAAAGAGGCCGAGAAGCAATGCGGAAACGAGCGCCGTCGCTGCCGCGACACGCAGTGTGATCGGCATTTGACACCCCCGAACCCGGCCCCCCGGGTGCATGGGCCGCTGAACGAGGCCCGCATGCAAAGATCGGATCGGCAGGCGACGACCGCGTGACGCGGTGGTAACGGGACAATGTTTGCGGCTGCCGTGGCCTGCGGGCCACGCTTGGAGCAATTCCCGCAAAAGCGCAGCGCGGTCTTGCGAAAGGAATTGCGTATAATCAGTGAGTTAGAGCATTTCCGGTGAATGTGAATTCACCGGAAATGCTCTAGTGCGGGTTGCCCGGCGCGGCCGGCGGAAGCGGGGAAGCCGGCAGCGGCGCCGCCACCGGCCCGGCGCGTAGCGTCTTCCAGAAGCCGGCATTCCAGCCCGCCACCAGCCAATAGGCGAGCCCCCCGGCGAAACCGGCCGCGACGACGTAGAGATCGCCGTCGAACGGCACCGGCACCTCGGCATAAGGCGCGAAGACGGACGCCGCCAGCCAGGACGACACCGCGCCATTCGCCACATGGAAAATCCAGGAGCGCACCGCGAAGGCTTCGGCGAACAGGATGCCGATGAGCGCCACCGCCCACATGGCCAGCACCACCATCATCAGCAGATAGCCCGCCGCCGCCAGCGAATCATAAAGCGCGATCGCCTCCACATCGACATTGCCGGCGAGCACGTCGCCGATCCGCCAATAGCCGAACAGGATCACCAGAAAGGAGGCGATGAAGCCGCAGATCATACCGAGCGGCACGATGATGAAGCGGAGCAGCAGGCGCAGCAGATTATCCATGGCCGGCCCCTATTCCGCTGCCGCCGCCATTGCCCGCAGGGCGAGGCGCTCGCGGGCGGAGAGCTTTTCCGTCTCGCTCTTCAACTGGCCGCAGGCGGCGAGGATGTCGCGGCCGCGCGGCGTGCGCACCGGGCTGGAATAGCCGGCGCGGAACACGATGTCGGAGAACTGCTCGATCGTTTCCCAGTCCGAGCACTCATATCTGGTGCCCGGCCACGGGTTGAACGGGATGAGGTTGATCTTGGCGGGAATGCCGGCCAGGAGCCGCACCAGCGCCTTGGCGTCGGCGGGGCTGTCGTTCACCCCCTTCAGCATGACGTACTCAAAGGTGATGCGCTTGGCATTCGACGCCGCCGGATAGGTGCGGCACGCCTCCAGCAGATCCTTCAGCGGGTATTTCTTGTTGATCGGCACCAGCACGTCGCGCAGCTCGTCGCGCACGGCGTGCAGCGAGATGGCGAGCATCGGCCCGACCTCGCGCCCCAGCTTCTCGATCTCCGGCACCACGCCCGAGGTGGACACGGTGATGCGCCTCTTGCCGATGCCGAGCCCCTCGCCATCGGCCAGCACCTCGATCGCCTTGGCGACGGAATCATAGGCGTAGAGCGGCTCGCCCATGCCCATGAACACGATGTTGGTCACCAGCCGGTCGCCCTCGGTGGGAAGGCCGGGACCCGTAGCCCGCTCGCGGCCGGGATAGTCGCCCAGCCGGTCGCGCGCCACCATCACCTGCGCCACGATCTCGGCCGCCGTGAGGTTGCGCACCAGGCGCTGCGTTCCGGTGTGGCAGAAGGAGCAGTTGAGCGTGCAGCCGACCTGGGAGGAAACGCACAGCGTCCCGCGGTCGCTTTCGGGGATATAGACCATCTCGACATCGTGCGGCTTGTCACCGGCAATGTCGGGGGGCAGACGCAGCAGCCATTTGCGGGTGCCGTCATTCGACACTTGCTCGACCACCACCTCGGGCCGGTCCAGCGTGAAGGCATGGCCAAGCTTCTCGCGCAGCCCCTTGCCGACATTGGTCATCTCGTCGAAGGACAGCGCCCCGCGCAGATAGATCCAGTGCCAGAGCTGGGCGACGCGCATCTTGCGCTCGCGCTCGGGCACGCCGATCTCGGCCAGCGCGTCGGCGAGGCCAGCGCGGTCGAGCCCGGCGAGGGAGCGGCGCGTCTCGTGGCGGGCGATCTCTAAGGGAGCACGCGCCCCGGCGGCGGAGGCCGCTGTGGTGTCGATCAGGTTCATATCGCTATCGAAGATGTCCGTTTGCGCGCCTCATAGCACAGCACGGCCAGCGAGGCGAATGGGCGCAGCGCCTTGCGGCCATGCGGGGCGGCGGAAACAACCGGGACGCGGCTCCTCCAGTGGGATGGCCGGGGAGATTCCTTCACTTCAGCGGCACCCAGATGTCGATGACGAGGTCGTCCTCGGGCGTGTTTCGCGGATCGGAGCGGTATTCCTCGACATAGAGGTCCTGCGCTTCCAGGTCCTTGGCGTCGAGCAGGTTGGCGATCTGCTCATAGGTGGGGTCCATCGCGTCGTAGGGCCCGCGATGGGTGAAGCGCAGCGCCCGGCCGGCGGGCGAGGCGGAAAACATCATGCCGTTCTGCGGCTTGTCGGTCGTCGCCCCCTCGAACGGTACCGCCGCCTCGAAATCGAAGCCGAGATCGTCGGTCGCGGTGTAGATGATGAAGGAGGCGCCGTTGGGCTTCAGCTTCAGCCGCGCCATCTCGGCGTCAATCTGCTTCAGCGCCGCGACGATGGTCCTGAAGGCGTCATCCCAGTTCGCATGGCCCGCCTTCATCAGCACCGGCACCGGCTTCATCACCGATTCCTCGCCAAACCCGTCGGGCCGCGTCATCGGGTCCGGCGCGGGGGCGACATTCTGCGTCTCCACCGCGCGCGGATCGACCATGGGCGGCGCCACCATGCCGTCATCGTCGAGCGGCGCGGCATCCGGCGCGGCGGGCTCCACCTCACCGGGAGCGCTCGCCGGGGGAGAGGTCGGAGGAGAGGCCGCGTCCTGCGCCCGCACGGTGGCGGGCAGCGCCAGCCCGGCCAGAAGCATCGTCAGCACGAGAAGCCGGCGCGGCAGGCGGGCGGAAAAGATCACCATCATGGTCGATTCACCGGAAAAAAGGCGCGACGCCAGAGCACGGCGGGGATGAGGCTGCGATGGCACGATTCCTAGCATTCCGCACCCCTGCCCGCGACGGCCCAGCCGGCAGGGCGGTGCGGTTCCCCGGCCCCTGTCGCCGCGCCGCGACACCTGATCGGGTATGCCCGATAAGTCTGGCCAAGCCGCGGCGCTTCACCATATAAGGGCCGGCATGCTCCTCACCCGGCGGCGATCCGCCGCCTGCCGCGAAACCGGGTCCATGGCCGCGCTGGAAAACCGTCCCTTCGTCAAGATGAACGGCCTCGGCAACGAGATCGTCGTGCTGGACCTGCGCGACGCTCCGCTGGCCGTGCCGCCGGAAGAGGCGCGCGCCCTCGCCCGGCCGCAGGCGCTGCCCTTCGACCAGATCATGGCGCTCTACCCGCCGCGGACCGAAGGCACACAGGCCTTCGTTCGCATCATCAATGCCGACGGCTCGGAATCCGGTGCCTGCGGCAATGGCACGCGCTGCATCGCGTTGTATGAGTCCGGCCGCACCGGCACGCACGACATGGTGTTCGAAAGCGCCGCCGGACCGCTCGCCTGCAATATCGCGCCCGACGGCATAACGGTGGATATGGGCATGCCGCGCTTTGGCTGGCACGACATTCCCCTCGCCGGCCCGGTCAGTGATACCCGCGCCATCGAATTGCAGGCCGGGCCGGCGGACGCGCCGGTGCTGCGGGCGCCTGCCGTGGTCAATGTCGGCAACCCGCACGCCATCTTCTGGGTGGAGGACATCAACGCGGTCGACCTCGCTCTTCTGGGGCCGGAACTGGAACACCATCCGATCTTCCCGGAACGGGCCAACATCTCCGCCGCGCAGGTGCTCTCGCCCGATCACATCGTGCTGAAGGTATGGGAGCGCGGCGTGGGCCTCACCCGCGCCTGCGGGACGGCCGCCTGCGCCGCCGCGGTCTGCGCCGCGCGGCTCGGCCTCACCGGCCGGCGCGTCACCATCAGCCTGCCCGGCGGCGATCTCGTCATCGACTGGCGCGAGAGCGACGACCACATATTGATGACCGGCCCCGCCGAATTCGAGTTCGACGGCCGGCTCACCGCCGCCATGCTCGGCGATGCCGCGTGACCATGGCGCCCACCCCCTCGTCCCGTCCCATTGAGGTCGTCAGTTTCGGCTGCCGGCTGAACGCGCTCGATTCCGCCAGCGCCAAGGCGATGGCCGGCGCAGCGGGGCTTGAGAACGCGGTCATCGTCAATACCTGTGCCGTCACCGCCGAGGCGGTGAAGCAGGCGCGCCAGACCATCCGCCGGCTCAAGCGCGAAGCGCCCTCCCGCCGCATCATCGTCACCGGCTGCGCCGCGCAGACCGAGCCCGCCGGCTTCGCCGCCATGGCGGAAGTCGATCGCGTGCTCGGCACCGCCGAAAAGACCGCGCCGGAGGCATGGCAGGCGACCCGCGCCGCGCTCGATTTCGGCCTTGGCCACGAGACAAAGATCGTCGTCGGCGACATCATGGCCGTGCGCGAGACCGCACCGCATCTGCTCGACGGGCCGGCCGACACGATCGAGGGGCACACGCGCGCCTTCGTGCAGGTGCAGGATGGCTGCGACCATCGCTGCACCTTCTGCGTCATTCCCTATGGACGGGGCAATTCCCGCTCCGTGCCGATGGGCGCCGTCGTGGTGCGGGTGCGCGAGCTGGTGGAACAGGGCGCGCGCGAAATCGTGCTCACAGGGGTCGATCTCACCTCCTATGGCAGCGATCTGCCTGGCACGCCACGGCTAGGCACGCTGGTGCGCGCACTGCTGCGCCATGTGCCGGAATTGCCGCGGCTGCGTCTGTCCTCCATCGATTCGGTGGAAGTCGATGCCGAGCTGATGCGGGCGCTGGCGGAGGAAGAACGGCTGATGCCGCATCTCCACCTCTCGCTGCAGGCCGGCGACGATCTCATTCTAAAGCGCATGAAGCGCCGGCATTCGCGCACGGACGCCATCGGCTTCTGCCGCGATCTGCGGCGGGTGCGGCCCGATATCGTGTTCGGAGCCGATCTTATCGCCGGCTTTCCCACCGAGTCGGAAACCGCCTTCCGCGCCTCGCTCGATCTGGTTGACGAGTGCGGGCTGACGCATCTGCACGTCTTCCCCTTCTCCCCCCGCCCCGGCACCCCGGCGGCGCGCATGCCGGCGGTGGCCCCTGCGGTCGTGAAGGAGCGCGCCCGCCGCCTGCGCGAGAAGGGCGCGCACGCATTGCTTCGCCATCTCGCCGGCGAAGTGGGCGCGCGGCGCGAGGTGCTGACCGAGCGCGGCGGCCTCGCCCGCACCAAGAGCTTCACCCCGGTGCGCCTTGCCACGCCGCTGGCGCCCGGCACGCTGACCCATATCCGCATCGCCGGCCATGACGGCGTTCGGCTGATCGCGGCATGACCGACATGAACGACGAGACCACCCAGGCCCGCCCTGGCTTCTGGAAGCGCCTGACCCAGGGGCTGACCCGCACCGCCACCGGCCTGTCGACCGGCATCACCGACCTGTTCACCAAGCGCAAGCTTGATGCCGACACGCTGGAGGATCTGGAAGACGTGCTGATCCGCGCCGATCTCGGCGTCGACACCGCCGCCCGCATCGCCGCCGCCGTCGGCAAGGGGCGCTATGACAAGGCGATCGAGCCGGAGGAAGTGCGGGCCCTCGTCGCCAGAGAGATCGAGGCGGTGCTGAAGCCGGTGGCGCAGCCGCTGGTCTTCGCCGGCGAAGCCAAGCCGTTCATCCTGCTGATGGTCGGCGTCAATGGCTCGGGCAAGACCACCACCATCGGCAAGCTCGCCTCCACCCTGCGCACGCAGGGCAAGAAGGTGGTGCTCGCCGCCGGCGACACTTTCCGCGCGGCGGCCATCGAGCAATTGAAAGTGTGGGCGGAGCGCACCGGCGCCACCCTCGTCGCGCGCGCCCCCGGCGCGGATGCCGCCGGCGTCGCCTTTGACGGGCTGCAGCAGGCGCGCAGCGAAGGCGCCGACGTGCTCATCATCGACACGGCGGGCCGGCTGCAGAACCGGGTCGAACTGATGGACGAGCTGGAAAAGATCGTCCGGGTCATCAAAAAGCAGGATCCCACCGCGCCGCACGCCGTGGTGCTGACGCTCGACGCCACGGTGGGCCAGAACGCCCTGCAGCAGGTGGATGCGTTCAAGCGGGTGGCGGGCGTCACCGGCCTCGTCATGACCAAGCTGGACGGCACGGCGCGCGGCGGCATTCTCGTCGCCATCGCCGCCAAGCACGGCCTGCCGATCCATCTCATCGGCGTCGGCGAGGGCATTGACGATCTGCAGCCCTTCGCCGCGCGCGATTTCGCCCGCGCCATCGTCGGACTGGAGGACTGACCCATGAGCGAAGCACCGTCCGGCCCCGCCACTGGCACCCGCCTGCGCACCATGCACCCGCTGCTGAAATTCGCGCTGGAGTTGGGCCCGCTGGTGGTGTTCTTCATCGCCAATGGGCGCGGCGGCATCTATGTCGCCACCGGTGCCTTCATGGTCGCCACCTTCGCCGCTCTGGCTGTCATGTGGATCATCGCCCGCAAGATCGCGGTCATGCCGCTGGTGTCGGCCGGCGTGGTGCTGGTGTTCGGCACGCTCACCCTGGTGCTGCAGGACGACCATTTCATCAAGATGAAGCCGACGCTGGTGAACGCGCTGTTCGGCATCGCCCTGCTCGGCGGGCTGTGGCTGCGCAAGCCGCTGCTGCCCTATGTGATGGGCGATGTCTTCGTGCTCACCGATCAGGGCTGGCGCGAATTGACCGTTCGCTGGGGCGTGTTCTTCCTCGTCATGGCGGTGCTGAACGAGATCGTCTGGCGCAGCGTGTCCACCGACACCTGGGTGGCGTTCAAGACCTTCGGCTATCTCCCCCTCACCCTTGTCTTCGCCATGGCGCAGGTGCCGCTGATGACGCGCCACGCGCCGCCGGAAGGCAAGGGCGAATAGGCGGCGGGTCCCCCGCCGGAAGGCAAGGACGAACAGGCGGCGGGGCCCCCGCCGCCAGCGCCCGCTCAGGGGCACGGATTGCCGCGCAGCTGGTGAACGGCGTCGATACGCGCGAGCACATCGGGCGACAGCGTCACATCGACCGCGCCGATATCGGTGACGAGCTGTTCCATCGTCGTCGCGCCGATGATGGCCGAGGTCACGAACTCCCGCGTCAGGCAGAAGGCGATCGCCATCTGCGAGGGGTCAAGGCCCGCGTCGCGGGCGAGGCTGAGATAATCGTCGATCGCCGCTTCCGCCCCCGGCACCTGATAGCGCGTCGCGCGCTGGAACAGCGCGGTGCGCGAGCCCGCCGGGAGCGCCCCCTTCTGGTACTTGCCGGTGAGATAGCCCTGCCCCAGAGGGGAATAGGCCAGCAGGCCCACATCCTCGCGCAGGCCCACCTCGGCGAGCGCCGTCTCATAGGTGCGGTTGAGGAGATTATAGGCGTTCTGCAGCGAGGCGACGCGCGGCCCGCCGGTGCGTTCCGCCTCGGCGAGGAATTTCATCGTGCCCCAGGCACTCTCATTGGAGAGGCCGACATGGCGGATCTTGCCTTCCTGCACCAGTTCGGCGAAGGCGCCCAGCGTCTCGGCGATCGGGGTCTCCTCGCCGGCCGCGCGCTCCCAGCGTGTGGGATTGGCGCCGAACTGCGCCACGGGGCGGCCGGGCCAGTGTAACTGGTAGAGGTCGATATAGTCGGTCTGAAGCCGCTTGAGGCTCTTCTCCACCGCCTCGCGGATCTGGCCGCGGGTGGCGCGCGCGGGCGAGCCATCGTCGCGGAACCAGGTCATCTGCGAGAGGCCGCACACTTTGGTGGCGAGGATTACCTTGTCGCGATTGCCACGCGCCTTGAACCAACTGCCGATGATGCGCTCGGTGGAACCCTGGGTCTCGGGCTTTGGCGGGATCGAATAGAGTTCGGCGGTATCGAAGAAGTTGATGCCGTGGTCGAGCGCATAGTCCATCTGCGCGTGGCCTTCGGCCTCGGTGTTCTGCTCGCCATAGGTCATGGTGCCGAGACAGATCGTGGAGACCTCGAGGCCGGTGCGGCCGAGCGGGCGATACTGCATGTGGGGCGCTTTTCGGAAAAGAAGAGGAGGAGTGAGGCCAAGATAGGTAGCCTGCGGCGCAGCGGCAAGCTGACGCGACGGCGCCTCCCCTCAGGGTTGGGGCGAAGGCGCGTTCGGCTCACCCCGCACCACCGCCGCGATCTGCCTGAACGCCGCCGTCAGCGTCGGCTCGATCAGCGCCGCGCCATAGGGCGAGATATGGTCGCCATCAAGATAATAGGTTCCCCCGCGATCGCCCCAGCGGTAGCGGCCGTCGCGCGCGAACAGCTCGTCGAAGGACAGCACCCACACTTTTTCGCCCCGCAGCTTGTCCAGCTCCGCCTCGGCGAAGGCCTGCAGCTTGTCGTCCACCTCGATGGCAGTGGAGCTCTCCTCCACAGCCCGCTCAAACTGCGCTGCGCCTATACCGTGATCGAGATCGAGCAGGATCGACTGTTCGATCACCTTGCGGGGCAACACCCGATGTTCCGGCAGTTGGTCGATCAGCACCACCGCGGCGCCGAGATCGCGATAGTCCTTCACGGTTGCCGCGAGATGGCTGGCGAAGGTGGCGCGCGAGGTGGCCAGCGAAGGGATGGACGCCTCCCCTTCCGGGCCGAGGGCGAAAGCGCGTCCCCCTTCGCGTCCGGCATAGACCGACCAGCGCGCCACCAGCACCACCACGTCGAAATGCCCCTCGCGCACCGCCCGCACCTGGTCGCGGGTGACCTGCTCGCACACTCCGACAGAGAAGATCGCCCGGTGCAGCGTGGTGCGGTTGATCGGCGGACAACTGGCAAGCGCCATCTGGTAGACGGCATTGTCGCGCCCGACACCGGCAAAGGCCGGCAACAGGGCGCTGGCGTGGCTGTCACCAATCACCAGAATCCGCAGCTTCGGGTTGGCGGGGGTGAACACCGCGCAGAGCGGCGCGCGCTTCTCCTGCGCCGGAACGGGCGTGCAGGACAGCTTCAGCGGCGCGCTGCGCGTCGAGGCGAGCAGGCGTTCGGCATAGCTGCCCGGCGCCACGCCGGCGAGCCGGGCCGGGACGCCGCCGGAAAGGCTGGCATAGAGCCCCACCGCCACGAAAAAGGCGCCGCCCACGCCGCTGGCCAGGAAGACAGCCCGCGACGAGGGCAGCAGCGGCACGGGCCGCCGGCGGAAGGGCTGTTCGACAAAGCGCCAGCTCAGATAGGCGAGGCCCATGGATAGCAGCGCGAGCCCCATCATCAGCGTCGGCGCCGGCTCGACCAGCGAGCGGATGCGGGCAAAGGCGAAGAGCGGCTGGTGCCAGAGATAGGCGCTGTAGCTGACGAGCCCTATCCCCACCAGCGCACGCGCCGAGAGCACGCGCGCCACCCATGTGCCCTTATGGGCGAACAGCACCACCAGCGCCGCCCCGCCGACCGGCAGAAGCGCATAGAGACTCGGGAATGGTGTGCTCTCGTCGAAGGCGAAGATCGCGACCAGGATCATGCCGAGACCCAGCGCGCTCAGCCAGTTATTCGCCTGCGGCGGGCGGTGAGTGGCGAGAAAGCCGCAGATCGAGCCGGCGAGAAGTTCCCAGATGCGGAACTGCGGCAGGTAGAAATTCGCCCGCGGCGCGTAGCGCCAGCCCCATTCGGTGGCGACCAGCCCGGCAACCGCGCCGGCGACCACCATCCAGAACAGCCGGCGCCGGCCGAAGCGCCAGAGCAGCGCCAGCGTCAGCGGCGCGAACAGGTAATATTGTTCCTCGACCGCGAGGCTCCAGGTGTGCAGCAGCGGCTTCAACTCGGCGGCAGCGGCGAAATAGCTGCCTTCTTCGCTCCAGAACAGGAAATTGGACACGAAGAACACCACCGTCACCAGGCTCGCGCCGAAGGCGCTTAGCTGGTCGGGGATCATCCAGAGCCAGGCGAAAGGCAGGCAGGCCAGCATCACCACGAAGAGAGCGGGAAGGATGCGCCGCGCCCGCCGCTCGTAGAAGCGGGCGATGGAGAAGCGCCCGGCCTCGATCTCGGTGAGAAGGATGACGGTAATGAGGTAGCCGCTAATGACGAAGAAAACGTCGACCCCGACATAGCCGCCGGAAAACGCCGAAAAACCCGCGTGAAACAGGATGACGGGAACGACAGCGACAGCCCGCAGGCCGTCGATCTCGCTTCGATATTTCATATGCCCCCGCACCGGCAGACACTGCACGACATAGCCCCGGGGCGGAGCGATAAACCACGCCGTCCGGCCCGTCGAGCGCCGAGCGGCAACATTGCGTCACATTTCCGCCACCCTGCGGCTAGGATGCCGCGGCGTGGCGCGGCCCGCCATCGGATCCGGATCCGGCGCTTCAGCGCGCCGGCAGGGCGCGGGTGATGTCGGCGAAGGCCGCTGTCACACTGTCCTTGAGAAACGCGCCACCATGCACCGAGAGATGGTCCTGGTCGGAATAGAAGGCGCCCTCGCGATCGCCCCAGACATAGCGCCCCTGGCGCTCGAACTGGGCGTCGAGCGACAGCACCCACACCTTCTCGCCCTTCAGCTTCTCGAGTTCACCCGACGCGAAGCCTTGCCGCGCCACGTCGGCCTCCAAGGTGGTGGAGCTTTCCCAGATCGCCTGTTCCAGCGCCTCGCCGTCGAACCCGCCGCGCAGTCCGAGCAGCGCCGCCTGCTGCAGGATTTTCTGCGGCAGCACCTTCTGTTCCGGAATCTGGTCCAGCAGCACCACCGCGACACCCTGTTCAAGATAACGCCGAACGGTTTCCGGCAGCGCCGCTGCGAGGGCCTCATGCGCGTCAGCCTGGGACGGATAGCCGCTGGCGCCCTCGCGCGAGATCAGCGCCTTGTTTCTCAGCCCGACCGGATACATCGACCAGCGAGCCACCAGCACCACAATATCGAACCGGCCCTCCGCGGCCGCCTGAAGCTGCCGGCGGGCGAGATCCTCGCACACGCCCAGCTCGAACAGGCCGCCATGCACCGACACGCCGAGGAGCGGCGGGCAACTGGCGGCACCCATCCAGTAGACGGCGCTGCTTTGCCCCACCCCGGCGAAGGCCGGCAGCGTCGCTTGCGAATGGCTGTCCCCCAGAATGAGAATGCGGTGGCGAGGATGCGCCGGCTGGTAGATCGGGCACAGCGCACCGACACCCCCGGGCGCGCGGCTGCGGTCGCAGCCGGCATCGACCGAGGGCCGGTTGGCCGAGGCGATCAGCCTTTCCTCCCGGCTTCCCGTCTCAAAGCTGGCGAGCCGTGACGGGATGCCCTTGGAAACATTGGCGAAAGTGCCGATGCCGGCGAAGAGGACACCCACCAGCAGGCTCACCCGGAACACAAGGCGCTGGTCCGGCAGCAGCGGCACCGGCCGCCGGCGGAAAGGCTGTTCGACAAAGCGCCAGCTCAGATAGGCCAGCACCAGGGACAGGGCGGCCAGCCCCATCATCAATTCCGGCGCCGGCTCCGCCAGCGCGCGGATGCGGGCAAAGGCGAACAGCGGCTGGTGCCAGAGATAGGCGCTGTAGCTGATGAGCCCGATGCCGACGAGCAGGCGCGCCGACAACAGGCGCGCCACCCATGTGCCCTTATGGGCGAACAGAACCACCAGCGCCGCCCCCCCCACCGGCACCAGCGCATAAAGGCTCGGAAAGGGCGTGGTCTCGTCAAAGGCGAAGATCGCGAACGCAATCAAGCCGAGCCCCAGCGCGCTCAGCCAGTTATTTGCCTGCGGCGGGCGGCGGGTGGCGAGAAAGCCGCAGATCGAGCCGGCGAGCAGTTCCCAGATGCGGAACTGCGGCAGGTAGAAATTCGCCCGCGGCGCGTAGCGCCAGCCCCATTCGGTGGCGAGAAGGCTCACAAGCGCGGTGGCCACAACGATCCAGAACAGCCGGCGCCGGCCGAAGCGCCACAACAGGGCGAGGCTCAGCGGCGCGAACAGATAAAACTGTTCTTCGACCGCGAGGCTCCAGGTGTGGAGCAGCGGCTTCATTTCCGCCGCCGGGGCGAAATAGCCTCCGGACTCCTGCCAGAACAGGAAGTTGGAAACGAAGAACACCACCGCGGTGACGCTCTGGCCGAACTGCTTAAGCTGTTCCGGGATCATCCACAGCCAGGCGAAGGGCAGGCAGGCCAGCATCACCACGGAGAGAGCGGGAAGAATGCGCCGGGCCCGCCGCTCATAGAAGCGGGCGATGGAGAAGCTGCCGTCCTCGATCTCGGTGAGGAGGATGGAGGTGATCAGGTAACCGCTGATGACGAAGAAAACATCGACCCCGACATAACCGCCGGAAAAGGCTGCGAAACCGGCGTGGAACAGGATGACGGGAACGACGGCGACGGCCCGCAGGCCGTCGATCTCGCTTCGATATTTCATATGCCCCCGCACCGGCAGACACTGCACGACATCGCCCCGGGGCGGAGCGATAGCCCACGCCGTCCGGCCCGTCGAGAACCGCGGGGCCACACTTCGTCACATTTGCGCCACCGCCGGCCGCCGGCGCCGGCGTCCCGTCAGCCGGGCTTGGACTCGCCGGGGGCCGGGGTCTTCAACGTGGCGAGAAACGCCTCCACGGCGGGGAGCATGCGCTCGACGATGATATCCACACCGGCCGAAGTGGGATGAATACCGTCCGGCTGGTTCAGCCCCGTCTGGCCGGCCACGCCGTCGAGGAAGAACGGATAGAGCGGCACGTCGTATTTCCGCGACAGCCGCTCATAGATGCCGTCGAAGCGCGTCTGGTAGGCGCTGCCAAGATTGGGCGGCGCGCGCATGCCGGCCATCAGCACGGGAATGCCACGCGCCTTCAGCCGCGCCAGAATGGCGTCGAGCGAGCGCTCCGGGATCGCCGGATCGAGACCGCGCAGCGCGTCATTGGCACCGAGTTCAAGGATCACCCCATCCGTGCCCTCGGGGATCGACCAGTCCAGCCGGGCGAGGCCGGCGCTGGTGGTGTCGCCGGAGACGCCGGCGTTTTCGATCACAACGTCGTGTCCTTTCGCCCGCAGCGCCGCCTGCAGCCGTACCGGGAAGGACTGGCTGGCCGGCAGCCCATAGCCGGCGGTGAGGCTGTCACCGAACGCCACGAGGCGCAGCGGCTCGGCCGCAGCGGCGGTGAGGGCGCCCGCCCCGGCAAGCAGGACAAGGCCGCAGAGAGCGAAAAGCCGATGGAGCAATCGTGACAAGGGCATACCCTTTCGGAAGCGGTGCAGCGCAACATATGGTGCGCATGATCCCGACCTCCATAAGGCGAGACATCGCCCGCCCGGACCAGAGACGAAAAGAGACCCATGCCCGCTGACACCTCCCCCGCCCTCGCGGTCCGCCTCGATGGCGTCGAACTCTCCCTCGGCAGCGGCGCTGCGCGCGTGCACATCCTCAAGGGTGTGTCGCTCGCCATTCGTCAGGGCGAAGCGGTCGGCCTTGTCGGCCCCTCCGGCTCGGGCAAGTCGAGCCTGCTGATGGTGCTCGCGGGGCTGGAGCGGGCCGATGCCGGCCGGGTCGAGGTGGCGGGACAGCAATTGACCGGGCTGGACGAGGATTCGCTCGCCCGCTTTCGCGGCCGCCATGTCGGCATCGTGTTCCAGGCCTTCCACCTGATCCCGACCATGACGGCGGTGGAGAACGTCGCCGT
The DNA here is from genome assembly GCF_041415945.1 of Ancylobacter sp. IITR112. NCBI lineage: Bacteria > Pseudomonadati > Pseudomonadota > Alphaproteobacteria > Hyphomicrobiales > Xanthobacteraceae > Ancylobacter > Ancylobacter sp. IITR112. Next base: position 3,429,392 of record NZ_JBGCUS010000001.1, read on the forward strand.
GCCGCTGGAACTGGCCGGACGGCCGGACGCCTTCGTCCGCGCCGCCGCCGAACTCACCGCCGTCGGCCTCGGCCACCGGCTCGACCATTATCCCTCGCAATTGTCGGGGGGTGAGCAGCAGCGCGTGGCGGTGGCCCGGGCGCTGGCGCCCGAACCGCGCATCCTCGTCGCCGACGAGCCGACCGGCAATTTGGACGAGGCGACCGGCAAGCAGATCATGGACCTTCTTTTCGAGGCGCAGGCCCGGCGCGGCGCCACGCTGGTCATTGTCACCCACGACCCGATGCTGGCCCAGCGCTGCAACCGCACGGTGCGGCTGCGCTCCGGCCGGGTAGAGACGGAAGGCGCGCGGGCCGGCTCCGAGGCCGGCGCATGAACAGCGATCAGGTGTCCACCGCTGCCGGGGCCCCCACGGCCGCACCGCTGCGCGCGCCCAGCCGCCATACGCTGGCACTGCGCTTCGCCCTGCGCGAATTGCGCGGCGGCCTGCGCGGCTTCGCCGTGTTCCTCGCCTGCCTCGCGCTCGGTGTCGCCGCCATCGCCGGTGTCGGTGCCTTTTCGCGGGCGCTGACCGACGGGCTGGCCCGCGAGGGCACGACACTGCTGGGCGGCGATGCCGCCTTCACCCTGGTGCAGCGCGAGGCGAGCCCGGAGGAATACCGGCTGATCGAGGCGGGCGGGCGCGTTTCCACCGTCGCCACGCTGCGCGCCATGGCGCGTGCCGGCAGCGGCGAGGCGCTCGACGCCACGCTGGCGGAGGTGAAGGCGGTGGACGGTGTCTACCCCATGGTCGGCTCGCTCGACATCACCCCGCCGCAGCCGCTCGCCACGGCGCTGGCCCGCGACGGCGACGCCTATGGCGCGCTGGTCGACCCCGCCCTCGCCGATCGGCTTCAGTTGAAGATCGGCGACCGTTTCCAGCTCGGCGCCGCGACGCTCATCCTGCGCGGCACGCTGGAGCGCGAGCCGGACCTGCTCTCCACCGGCATCGGCTTCGGCCCGCGCGTGCTGATCGCGATCGACGCGCTGCGCGCCAGCGATCTGCTGCAGCCCGGCAGCCTGGTGCGCTGGCACTACCGGGTGAAGATGGACCGCCCGGCCGACCTCGCGGTTTTTGTCGAGGAGGTGCAGAAGGGCGCGCCGGAAGCCGGCTTCGAGGCCCGCACCCGCGAGGCCGCCGCGCCGCGGCTGGAGAACAATGTCCGCCGCTTCACCGAATATCTGACCCTCGTCGGCCTGACAGCCCTCCTCGTCGGCGGCGTCGGCGTCGCCAATGCGGTGAAGAGCCATCTCGACGCCAAGCGCGGCGTCATCGCCACCTTCAAGAGCCTCGGCGCGCCGGGGCGGACGGTGTTCGCCATCTACCTCGCGGAAGTGGGGCTGATCGCGGCCATCGGCATCGCCATCGGCATCGCGGTTGGCTCGTCCCTGCCCTTCCTGGCCAATGCCGCCTTCGGCCACCTGCTGCCGGTGGCCATCGAGCCGAGCCTGCAACCGGGCGCGATCCTGCTGGCGCTGGCCTATGGCGGGCTCATCGCCCTGGCCTTCGCGCTCTGGCCGCTGGGCCTCGCACATGATGTGCCGGTGTCGGCGCTGTTCCGCGAGCATGTGGAAGGCGGGCGCCGCCGGCCACGCCTCGTGTACATCGCCCTCACCGCATTGGCGGTGCTGGCGCTGGCGGGTCTCGCCGTCTACGCTTCCGAACAGCGCAACATCGCGATGATCTACCTCGCGGCGGCGGCGAGCGTGCTCGTGGTGCTGCGGCTCGTCGGCGCCGGGATCATGGCGCTGGCCCGCCGGCTGCCGCGCCCGCGCTCCACGGCGCTGCGTCTCGCGCTCGCCAATATCCACCGGCCGGCGGCGCTTACCCCCACCATCGTGCTTTCGCTCGGCCTCGGCCTCACATTGCTGGTGACACTGGCACTGATCGACCGCAGCCTGACGCGCGAACTCACCTCCCGCCTGCCGACCGAGGCGCCGAGCTTCTTCTTTCTCGACATCCAGAACACAGAGACCGAGGCCTTCACGCGTTTTCTGAAGGACAAAGCGCCGGAGGGCGAGGTGGAAGTCGTGCCCATGCTGCGCGGGCGCATTCTCACCCTGGGCGGGCGCCCGGCGGAAAGCCTCGATCCGCCGCCGGAATTCGCCTGGGTGCTGTCCTCCGACCGGGGCATTACCTATGCGCAGACGCTGCCCGAAGGCTCGGTGCTCGCGTCCGGGGAGTGGTGGCCGGCCGATTATGCCGGCCCGCCGCTCGTCTCCTTCGAGCGCGAGATCGCCGACGCCTTCGGCCTCAAGATCGGCGACGAGGTAACGGTGAACGTGCTCGGCCGCTCCATCACCGCCACCATCGCCAATCTGCGCGATGTGGAGTGGGAGCGGCTCGCCATCAACTTCGTCATGGTGTTCTCGCCCAACACTTTCGCCGGCGCGCCCCACACCTCGCTGGCGACGCTGACCCTGCCGGAAGGCGGCGATGTCGCCACCGAGCGCCGCCTCGGGCGCGCCGTGGCGGCGGATTTCCCAGCCGTGACCGCCGTGCGGGTGAAGGAGGCGCTGACGCAGATCGGCGAGATCGTCGGCAATCTGCTCATCGCCATCCGCGGCGCCAGCCTCGTCACCCTGCTTTCCAGCGTGCTCGTGCTCGCCGGCGCGCTGGCGGCCGGGCAGCACCACCGGGTCTATGATGCCGTCATACTGAAGACGTTGGGCGCCACACGGGCGCGGCTGGTGGCGGCCTATGGGCTCGAATATGCCGCGCTCGGCCTCGTCACATCAGTGGTGGCCGTGGGTGCCGGCGTGGCGGCGGCCTATGTGGTGGTGGTCTATGTGATGAAGCTCGGCTTCGCCTGGTCGACCGGAGCGGCGCTGGGAGCGGTAGCGGTGGCGCTGGTGCTCACCGTCGGCTTCGGCCTCATCGGCACCTGGCGGGCGCTGGGGCAGAAGCCGGCGCGCATCCTGCGCAATCTCTAGCGAGGCGCGGCTCACGCAGCGTCAAACCTGTCGCAAACTTCACTTGCGGCAGGAAGGGCGCGCCCTCATATTCACGCTGACTTCCCACGCTTGCCGGCATGTCGCCGGGAACGGGTGGGACACGGGATTACCGGGAGAGGATCCGACCATGTCCGACTTTAACCGCAACGTCTCCGTGCCGCGCTTCGGGGCGACGGCGGCGCGGACGCAGGCCGAGATCGACCAGGGCCTGCGCGCCTATATGCTGCGCGTCTACAACTACATGACGCTCGGCCTCGCCATCACCGGCGCGGCGGCGCTGGGCATCTACATGCTCGCCGTCTCCGACGTGGCGACGCCCTACCAGTTCGCCGGCATCTACCTCACCGAGTTCGGCGCCACGCTGTTCGGCAGCCCGCTGCGCTATGTCGTGATGTTCGCGCCGCTCGCCGCCGTGCTGTTCCTCAGCTTCCGGGTCGACCGGCTGAGCGTCGCCACCGCGCAGACCATTTTCTGGGTCTATGCCGCGCTTGTCGGCGTGTCGCTGGCCAGCATCTTCCTGGTCTACACGCATGAGAGCATCGTCCGGGTGTTCTTCATCACCGCAGCGGCGTTCGGCGGCCTCAGCCTCTATGGCTACACCACCTCGCGCAGCCTGTCGGGCCTCGGCTCGTTCCTCGTCATGGGCCTGATCGGCATCCTGGTCGCCATGGTGGTGAACATCTTCCTCGCCTCCTCGATGCTGCAGTTCGTCATCTCGGTGGTGGGCGTGCTGGTGTTCGCGGGCCTCACCGCCTACGACACCCAGCGCATCAAGGAGATGTACTTCGCCGGCGACGACGACGTGGTGGCCGGCCGCAAGGCGATCATGGGCGCGCTGACGCTCTATCTCGACTTCATCAACATGTTCATCATGCTGCTGCAGCTTTTCGGCAACCGCAACAACTGAGCCGCCTGACCTCCTGAACGAGGAAAAGCCCCGGCCAAGGCGATGAGCGCCCGGCCGGGGCTTTTTCGTCGGCGCCCCGCCCGGCCTACCGCCTTCCCCTTTCGGAAGACGCCTAGAGTCGTGGACCGCCCCCGGCGGATACAGGAGGACGCCATGAGCTATATTGACGGCTTCGTCATCGCCGTGCCGACCGACAAGAAGGACGCCTATCGCACCCTCGCCGAGATGGCCGCGCCAATTTTCTTGGAACATGGCGCTCTTCGGGTGGTCGAGACCTGGGGTGACAATGTGCCGGACGGCAAGGTCACCGATTTCCGGCGCGCCGTGCAGGCGACGCCCGAAGAAACAGTGGTCTTCTCCTGGATCGAATGGCCTTCGCGCGAGGCGCGCGAGGCCGGTATGGAGAAATTCATGGCCGATCCGCGCCTCGCGGGCATGACCGACATGCCCTTTGACGGGCAGCGCATGATCTTCGGCGGCTTCGCTCCGCTGCTCGACCAGACGCGAAACTGAACCACGCACTGCCCGCACCGTCACAACCGATGTGATCGCCCGGCGATTGTCGCTTTGCCGGCCGGGCGCTAAATAGCCTTGGCCGGCGCCGGCCAGGAGGGCCGCGCCCCGGAAGGCTGAGCCGGTCAGGGCGTACCGCCTGGCGGGTTCTTCAGCCTTCCCCTGATGGAGAGGCGGAACCCATGAACTGGGCGGATTTCAAGCGCGACGCGAATTTCATCGACGGGCAGTGGGTGGGCGCCGATGCCGGCGGCACGATCGAGGTCACCAACCCCGCCACGGGCGAGGTGATCGGCACCGTGCCCAATGCCGGCGCGGACGAAACACGGCGCGCCATCGCTGCCGCCGCGACCGCGTTCGAGAGCTTCTCGCGCACCACGGCGGATGAGCGCGCCAAGCTGCTGCGCCGCCTGCACGCCGTCATCATGGACAATCAGCGGGCGCTGGCCGAACTCCTGACCATCGAGCAGGGCAAGCCGCTTGCCGAATCCATGGGCGAGGTCGGCGCCAGCGCCGCCTATGTGCTGTGGTTCTCGGAAGAAGCCCGCCGCGTCTATGGCGACACCATCCCCTCGCCCTGGGGCGAGCGGCGCATTCTCGTCACCAAGCAGCCCGTCGGCGTGGTGGCCGCCATCACGCCGTGGAACTTTCCCTCCTCCATGGCGGCGCGCAAGATCGGGCCGGCGCTGGCCACCGGCTGCACCTCGGTGATGAAGCCGGCGACCCAGACCCCCTATTCCGGCCTCGCCTGGGGCGTTCTGTGCGAACAGGCGGGCTACCCCAAGGGCGTCGTGAACATCCTCACCGGCTCGGCCTCGGCCATTGGCGGCGAGATGACCTCCAGCCCCACCGTGCGCAAGATCACCTTCACCGGCTCCACCCCCATCGGCAAGCTGCTGATGAAGCAGGCTGCCGATACGGTGAAGCGTGTCTCGATGGAACTGGGCGGCAACGCGCCCTTCCTCATCTTCGATGATGCCGATCTCGACAAGGCGGTGGAAGGCGCCATCGCCTCGAAATACCGCAACTCCGGCCAGACCTGTGTCTGCGCCAACCGCTTCTATGCCCAGGCCGGGATCTATGACGCCTTCGTCGAGAAGCTCGCCGCCGCCTCGGCCAGGCTCAAGGTTGGCTCCGGCCTTGACGAGGGCGTGGTGCAGGGCCCGCTGATCGACGACAAGGCGGTAGCCAAGACCGAGAGCTTCGTCGCCGACGCCCTCGCCAAGGGCGGCAAGGTGGTCACCGGCGGCGGGCGGCATGAACTCGGCGGGCAGTTCTTCCAGCCGACCGTCATCGCCGGCGCCACGCCGGAGATGAATTTCGCCCGCGAAGAGATTTTCGGCCCCGTCGCCCCGGTGTTCCGCTTCGAGACCGAGGAAGAGGCGGTGCGCCTCGCCAACGATACCGAGTTCGGCCTCGCCTGCTATTTCTACACGCGCGATCTCGCCCGCGCCTTCCGTGTCTCGGAGAACCTGCGCTACGGCCAGGTCGGCATCAATGCCGGCGTCATCACCACGGAAGTGGCGCCCTTTGGCGGGGTTAAGGAATCGGGCGTCGGTCGTGAAGGCTCGAAATACGGTATCGAGGAATATCTCGACATCAAATATGTCTGCGTTGGACTCTAGATCACATCCCGATCTGATCTCTTCAGATCAGTAGAACCTCAATATTCTAGTGGCTGGTCCGATCAGATCTTATTAACCTGATCAGACCAGCCTCTAAACCGGCAAGCGGAACAACGCATCAGACGGCCGGTCCCCGCGACCGGCCTTTTCATGACAGGGAGCGCTGCGCCGACGCGCTCGCGGCGGGCAACGCCGCCGGCGCCCGCGGCACCGCCAGCAGTTCCCGCACGAAATCGGCGAGGTCGGCAATGTCGTCGAGGATGCGCTCATCGCCCCGGCTGGCCGAAGCGTAGAAAATGCCGTCGAGCATCAGGCCGATGCGCCGAGCGGTGCGGGCGATATCCACGGGAGCGAAGTCGCCGCTCGCCACACCGCGCGCCAGCGCTCCTTCAAGCAACTGCTTCTCACGGCCATAGAAGCCGGCGATCAGCGCGTCGAGTTCTTCGTCGCGCAGGCCGGAGCTGGCATAGTCGCTCATCAGCTTGACCATTAGCGCCAATGTCGGGGCCAGTTCCATATGGATGTCGAGCCAGGCGAGGATTTCCGCCAGCGGCTCGGCCCCGGCCGCGCGCCGTTCCTCATAGCCGGCCATCAACTGCTCGATGGCATGCCCAAGAGCGCGCCGCACGAGATCATCCTTATTGGCGAAGTAGTGGTAAAGCAGCCCGACATTGATGTCGCAGACCAGCGCGATGTCGCGAACGGTGACCACCGAGAAATGGCGCGCCGCGAACAGCCGCAAGGCTTCTTCGAGGATCATCACCCGCCGCTCGGCGGGCTGCAGGCGCTTGCGCGCGGGGCGGGCGGTCATGCGTTTCCTCCGTATTTGTACGGAATTTTCTGCCTTGCACATATGCTAAGCGTGCCCATTTGTTGGGCTTGCACCCGATATTAAGTCACCGTTTAATAGCCCGGTCCAGCCAATTCAGCGACCGGAGCCACCCCTCATGAAGCGCATAATCAGGGCTGCAGCCGTTTTCGCCAGCCTCGCCGCCGCCGCCCTTGCGGGAGCCCCCGCCGCGTATGCCGCCCCGAAGAAAAGTTTCAAGGTCGCCTACACCGTCTATATCGGCTTCATGCCCTTCGCCTATCTCAAGTCCTCCGGCATCATGAAGAAATGGGCCGACAAATACGGCATTGATGTCGAGATCATCCAGGCCAACGACTATGTCGGCTCGATCAATCAGTTCATCGCCGGGGAGATCGACGCCGTCGGCGTCGCCTCCATGGACGGCCTGACCATGCCCGCCGCCGGCGGCGTCGACACCTCCATCCTGCTGATCACCGACTATTCCAACGGCAACGACATCGTCGTTTCCAAGACCGCCAAGGATGTGAAGGAACTCGCCGGCCAGGACGTGTATCTGCTGCAGTACAGCGTCTCGCACTATCTGCTGAACCGGGGCCTGCAGCTCGCCGGCATCGACGACCCCACCGCCGCCAAGACGGTGAACATCTCCGATGCGGAAATCTCCGCCGCCTTCATCTCACAGGACGCGATGAAGCACGCGGTCTCGTGGAAGCCGCTCACCGAGGACATGCTCAAGGTCGCCGGCACCACCAACCTGTTCGACAGCTCCAAGATCCCCGGCGAGATCATGGACGTGTTCATCGGCAACACCGCCACGCTCAAGGACAATCCGGACTTCGCCAAGGCCGTCGTCGGCGCCTGGTATGAGGCGCTCGGCATCCTCAAGGCCGGGGGCGAGAAGGCCGAGGACATGCGCGCGGTGATGACCAGCGCCATGGGCACGGATGCGAGCGGCCTGCAGGCGCAGCTCGACACCACCCATTTCTTCTACACCCCTCAGGAGGCGGCCAGCTTCCTGCTGTCGCCCGAAAACGCCAAGATCTGGAACAACATCCGCACGTTCTGCTTCCAGCAGGGCCTGTTCGGCCAGGGCGCCACCAGCGTCGACTCCATCGGCATCGAAGTCGCCGACGGCACCGTGCTGGGCGACAAGGCGAACATCAAGATGCGGGTCAACGCCAGCTTCACCAAGGACGCGGCCGACGGGAAGCTGTGAGCGGCGGCGCTCCCTCTCCGCATCCGGTCCCCGGACACGCGGCGCGCGGCGCCGGTCCGGGGACCAGCGACCCGGAACCAGCGCCCTGTAACCAGCGGCCGGGCCGACGAAGCGGAAAGATCGCGGTGACACCTGCAGCCGCGCGCGGCACCTGGTTCCGGCTCGGCGCTCCGCCTTCGGCTCCGTGGGGCGACGACACGGCCCTCGCATCGTTCCGCGCCCTCCCCGGAGAGGGCGCGCCAAGGCGGCCCTTGGGCCGAGGAGAGACACCGGCGAAGCCGGGACGACACCCTTCAGATGGAAGGCTCCATGCGTCGCATCATCAACTACGCCCCCCGCCCCGGCGTGCGGCTCATCCTCGCCATCCTGCCCTTCATCCTGGTGCTGGCGATCTACATGCTGGGCTCCAATGCCCGCCTCGCGGTGGAGCCGGCCGACAAGCTGATGCCGAGCTTCGCCAGCTTCTGGAACACCATGGTGCGCATGGCGACCACGGTGGACAGGGCGACGAGCCAGTATCTCCTGTGGTGGGACACCTGGCTCAGCCTGCAGCGCCTGTTCATCGGCCTCGGCATTTCCGCGGTGCTCGGCCTCGTGCTCGGCATCATCGTCGGTTTCGTGCCCTATCTGCGCGCCACCTTCGAGCCGTTCTTCGCCGCGTTTTCGCTCATTCCGCCGCTGGCGGTGCTGCCGATCCTGTTCATCCTCTTCGGCCTTGGCGAGGCCTCGAAGATCGTGCTGATCGTGTTCGGCATCGCCCCCTTCATCATCCGCGACGTGATGCTGCGCGTCTCGGCGCTGCCGACCGAGCAGATCATCAAGGCGCAGACGCTCGGCGCCTCGACCTGGCAGATGATCTCCGGCGTGGTGCTGCCGCAGGTGATGCCGCGCCTCATCGACTCGGTGCGGCTCTCGCTCGGCGCCGCCTGGCTGTTCGTCATCGCGGCGGAGGCCATCACCTCCGAAGGCGGGCTGGGCTACCGCATCTTCCTGGTGCGGCGCTACCTCGCCATGGATGTGATCCTTCCCTACGTCATCTGGATCACCCTTCTCGCCTTCCTCATGGATTACGCGCTGCGCCGCCTCGCCGTCGCCGCCTATCCCTGGGACCAGATAAAGGCGGCCTGAATGACCACCATCACCTTCGAGAATGTCTGGAAGGAATATGACGAGCGCGTCGTGCTCGAACAGGTCAACCTGTCGCTCGACGACCACGAATTCCTCGTCATCATCGGCCCCTCCGGCGTCGGCAAGACCACGCTGCTGCGCATGCTGCTGTCGCAGGAGCGCCCGACGCGCGGGCGCATTCTGATCGACGGCGAGCCCATCGCCGCCGAGCCCACCGCCGACCGGGGCGTGGTGTTCCAGCGCTATTCCGTGTTCCCGCACCGCACCGTGCTGGGCAATGTGATGATGGGCCCGCAATGGGCGGGCGCGCCCATTCTCGGCCGCTTCTTCGGCGCTCGCCGCAGGGCGCTGGAAAAGAAGGCGATGGCGTTGCTCACCCGCGTCGGCCTCGGCGAGCACGCGGACAAATACCCGGCGCAATTGTCAGGCGGCATGCAGCAGCGCCTCGCTCTGGCGCAGGCGTTGATCATGAAGCCGAAGGTGCTGCTGCTGGACGAGCCGTTCGGCGCACTCGACCCCGGCACCCGCAAATCCATGCACGAACTGGTCGGCGAACTCTGGGAAGAGAACCGCATGACCATCGTCATGGTCACGCATGATCTGCCCGAAGCCTTCCTCCTCGGCACCCGCGTCATCGCCGTCGACAAGCGGCGCAACGACCCGCAGGCGCCGGAGCGCTTCGGTGCCAGCATCGTCTCCGATTTCGAAGCCAAGTGCCGCAGCGTGCGCGAATCCCGCCTGTTCGAGGCGGAGCGCGCGCGTGTGCGCCTCGCCCTGCTGGGCACCGCCGACACAGCCGTGGACAGCCCGTCCGTCCCGGCCTTCGAGACTGTTCTAGTGAAGGACTGACACAATGGCCGACAAGCGCTTCCACCTCGCCTGGTTCATGAACTTCACGCCCGACGAATGGCGCGAACCCTTCGGCCAGGGCGGCAATCCGTGGGACGGCCGGTTCTATATCGAGATGGCCCAGGCGATGGAGCGCGCCTGCTTCGATCTGATCATGATCGAAGACAAGCTGATGGTGCCGGAGACCTATGGCGGCTCGCGCGATCTCTCGCTGAAGCACGCCATGATGGTGCCGAAGGCGGATCCCGCGCCGCTGGCGGTGGCCATGGGCATGGCGACGCAGCATCTCGGCGTCGTCGCCACCATGTCGACCATGGCCTACCCGCCCTTCATGCTGGCGCGCCTGTCCTCCACCATCGACAGCCTCACCAAGGGCCGTTTCGGCTGGAACGTCGTCACCTCGGCTGAGGATCTGATGGCGAAGAATTTCGGCATGGACAAGCTGCCTCCGCGCGAGGACCGCTACGCCATGGCCGAGGAATACATGGAAGTCTGCGACAAGCTGTTCAACAGCTGGGAGCCGGACGCCGTGGTGCTGGACCGCAAGAACGGCATCTATGCCGATGGCTCCAAGGTCCACACCATCGACCACAAGGGCACCTATTACCAGGTGCGCGGGCCGCTCAACACCGTGCCCTCGCCGCAGCGCCGCCCGGTCTATCTGCAGGCCGGCGCCTCGCCGCGCGGGCGCGACTTCGCCGCCCGCTATGCCGACGCCATCGTCTCGGTCGCCAATGGCGTTGAGGGCATGAAGGCGTTCCGCGCCGACATCCGCGCCCGCGCCGAGGCCATCGGCCGCAACCCCGACGACATCAAGGTGTTCTTCTGCATCTGCCCGAGTCTGGGCGAGACGGAAGCGGAAGCGCGCGCCCGCTACGAGAACGTCACCATGTCGGACAATTTCGTCACCGACGTGCTGATCTCCATCTCCGCCATCACCGAGATCGACTTCTCAAAATACGACCTCGACAAGCCTCTGCCGGAAAAGCTCGTCACCAACGGCGAATCCGGCACGCTCGACAAGTTCCAGCAATGGGGCTCGGGCAAGACGCTGCGCGAGCTCGCGGCCTCGGGCGGCGGCGGCCTCGTCTCCTCCATGGAACTGATCGGCACTCCGGCGCAGGTCGCCGACAAGATGGGCGAGGCGATGGCCGAGGTTGGTGGCGACGGCTTCCTCATCACCACGCCGGTGCTGCGGGTCTCCCGCCGCTACATCGCCGAGATCTGCGACGGGCTGGTGCCGGAGCTGCAGGCCCGCGGCCTCGTGCGCACCGAATACAAGCACCAATTGCTGCGCGACAATCTGCGCGAGTTCTGACCCGCGCGAGCCAATGGGGCGCGGATTCCCCGCGCCCCGGGTGCCGGCCTTCATCCGGCAGGAAGGAGAAGGGCATGTCCCCCCCGTGCTCGCCGCTCGACGGCGCTCCCGATAATGGTCCGCCGCCGGTGACGCGGCAGGGCTTCCGCAACGCCATGGCCCGCCTCGGCGCGGCGGTGAACATCGTCACCACAGACGGGCCGGGCGGTCGCCACGGCTTCACCGCCTCTGCGGTGTGCTCGGTCACTGACAGCCCGCCGACCCTGCTGGTGTGCCTCAACAAGGGTTCCTCCGCCGCCCCTCCCGTGCACGCCAATGGCGTCGTCTGCATCAACACGCTGGCGGCGGGGCACGAGCCGCTGTCCAACCTGTTCGGCGGCCGCACCCCGCCGGAGGAGCGCTTCGCCAGCGGCAACTGGCGGGCCGCCGTCACGGGCGCACCCCTGCTGGAGGGAGCGGTCGTCGCCTTCGACTGCCGCATCGTTCGCACCGTCGAGGTCGGCACCCATGACGTGCTGTTCTGCGAGGTGGTCGGCGTCGCCGAAGGCGGCTCGCATGAGAGCCTGATCTATTACAGCCGCCGCTACCACACGCTGTCCGGCCCCACCGACGACTGAGGCGCGCTCAAGGCGCGCCGCTCAGCTCCCGCGATAGGTGGAATAGCTCCACGGCGTCACCACCAGCGGCACATGATAGTGCCCCTCCGGCTCGGCGATGCCGAAGCGGATTGGAACCGTGTCGAGAAAGGCCGGGCCGGTCAGGCCCGCCCCCGGCAAATCGAGCCCGCGTGCGGCGAAATAGGCGCCGACATGGAACACCAGCTCATAGCGCCCCGCCCGCAGCGGCGCGCCGGAGATCAGTGGCGCATCGGTGCGTCCGTCCGCATTGGTCACCGCTTCGGTGAGAAGCGCCCGCGCGCTGGCTCCCACCTCGTAAAGCTCCACCCGCACGCCCTGCGCTGGTCCACCTCTATGGGTGTCGAGCACATGTGTGGACAGGCGGCCGAACACGTTGGGCTGACCCGTCCCCACCACGCGCTCCACCAGCCGCAGCGCGGTGATATGGCCGATTTCGACCAGGGCGGCGGCGAGTTCCTCCTCCCGCTTGTGCAGTAGCCGCGCGTCGAAGGCGTCGAGCAATGCGTCGCGCGTCTGCCGCCGCACACAGATGACGAAGGGAAAGCCGAAGCGGGCGTGATAGGCGGCGTTCAGCCGCTCGAATCGCGTGAATTCGGCCTCGGACAGCCGGTCCAGCCCCAGCCCCGCCTGTTCGGACACCGAAGCTGGGGCGATATCGCCGGCCCGTGCCGCCTTTCCCGCCAGATCGGGATGCGCCGCCACGAACGCGATGCGCTCCGCCTCCGGCCGCGCCCACACCGCCGCCATCAGCGCCTCGTGCAACGCCGTCACCGTGGCGAAGGGCGCATGGGCGAAGGCGGCTTCCGCCACCCAGGGCGCGTGCTCGAAAATGCCGTCCAGCGCGGCAATGAAGCCGTCGCGGTCGAGCGTGTTCAGCGTGTCGAGGGAGACGGGATGCGTCACGGTTGCTCCTCACCATGCACGGGCCGGAACGCATCGCCCGGCCGGTCGCGGTCGTAGACGGGCCGGCCGGCGACATAGGTGGCGCGCACGGCCCGGTCGTCGCCGAGCGTCATCAGGAGAAACAGCACTTCCTCCATCGAGGCGCAATAGCCGGCGCGGAACGCCATGAACGGGGTCGCCTTCGGGTCGAGCACGCAGATATCGGCCTCCATCCCCGGCGCCAGCCGGCCGACGCGGTCCTCCAGTCCGAGCGCCCGCGCCCCGCCTGATGTGGCGAGATAGAAGCCCTGCACCGCATCGAGCTTCTGCCCGACCATGGCCGCGACCTTGTACGCCTCGTTCAGCGTCTGCAATTGCGACAGCGAGGTGCCGCCGCCAACATCGGTGCCGAGTCCGACCTTCACCGGCCGGCGGGGGTCCACCGCCTCGAACAGGCGGAACAAGCCGCTGCCGAGAAAGAGGTTGGAGGTCGGGCAATGCGCCAGCGCCGCTCCCGCCTGGTGACAGGTGCAGAAATCGGCCTCATGCAGATGTATGCCATGGCCGAACATGGAACGCGGCCCCACCAGCCCGGCCTGGGCATAGACATCGAGATAGGAGGCGCGCGCGGGGAAAAGCTCCCGCACCCATTCGATTTCGGCCGGATTCTCGCACAGATGCGTCTGCAGGAAGAGGCCGTCGCGTGTCTTCAGCAACGCCCCGGCGGCGTCGAGCTGCGCCTCGGTCGAGGTCGGCGCGAAGCGCGGGGTGACGCAGTAGAGCGCCCGCCCCCGCCCGTGCCAGCGCTCGATCAAAGCGAGGCTCTCGTCATAGCCGCGCTGGGCCGTATCCAGCAAAGCCGCCGGCGCGTGGCGATCCATCAGCACTTTGCCGGCTATCATCCGCGCATCGAACCGCGCCGCTTCGGTGAAGAAGGCGTCCACCGATGACGGATGGACCGTGCAGTAGACCATCGCCGTCGTCGTGCCGGCGCGCAGCAATTCGCGCAGGAACAGATGCGCCACCCGCCCGGCATGGCCGGAATCGGCGAAGCTCATCTCGGCGGGGAAGGTGTAGGTCTCCAGCCATTCCAGCAATTGCGTGCCGAAGGCGCCGATCACCTGCATCTGCGGATAATGCACATGCGCGTCGATGAAACCGGGCACGAGGAGATGGCCGGGAAAATGCTCCACCGCCACGCCCTCGGGCAGCGTGTCGCTGAGTTCCGCATAGGGGCCGAAGGCGGCGATCCGCCCGTCCTCGATGACGATGAGCGCGTCGTCATGGGTGATGAGGCAGCCGCGCGAGGGCTGCTCGAACGGATTGCCCGCCAGCGTCGCCGCCGGCCCGCGCAGCACCCGCGATTGAAGGCTCCCGCTCATGACGCCGCCTCTTCCGCCATCTGGGCGGGCAGCAGTGCGTAGAGTTCATCCGCCACGAAGGGCGTCGCGCGCAACCGCACGCCGGTGGCGTCGAAGATCGCATTGGCGAGCGCCGCCGCCACCGGATTGAACGGGCTTTCGCTCATCGACTTCGCTCCCATAGGACCGATGGAGTCATAGGTTTCGGCGAAGAACACCTGCGTGCGCCGCACATCGGCGAAGGCGGGGATATGGTAGCCGCGAAAGCTGGCATTGGTCACCGCCCCCTGATCGTCCATGATCAGCCGCTCATAGAGCGCGGCGCCGATCGCCTGCGCCACGCCGCCTTCCACCTGGCCGCGGCACTGCATCGGGTTGACCACCGTGCCGGCATCCGCGGCATGGAGGGAGCGCAGAATGCGGATTTCGCCGGTGCGCCCATGCACCGCGACCTCGAAGCCCTGCACATTGAACGCCACCGAACGCGGACTGCCCGCCGCGTCGCCCAAGGCCTCCAGCGGCGCCAGCGCGGCGAGGGCGATCCGCCTCTCGCCCGCCACCACCGCCTCGCCCTCGATCCGGCAGTCGCCCGCCGGCACATCCAGCCGGGCGGCCGCGGCCTCGCGGATGAGCGCCGCCAAACGCGCCGCCGCCGCCTGCGTCGCGCTGCCGGCCACCACCGTACCGGTCGAACCGTAAGCGCCGGTGTCGTGGTCGACATGGGCGGTGTCGGACTGGCGCACGCTAATCTGCCCCGGGCGGGCGCTGAGCAGCGTGGCAGCGATCTGCACATGCACGGTGGTGGTGCCGTTGCCGAATTCCGCCGTGCCGGTGCGCAGCTCGTAGGTGCCGTCGGGCGTCAGCATCAGCCGCGTCTGCGCGACATGGCCGCGCGGGGGAATGGTGTCGATCATGGCTGCCGCGATGCCGCGCCCGACCTGCCACTCCGCGCCCAGCAGTGTCGGCAGCGGCCCGGCCAGTTCGGCCTCCACCCGGTCGAGGCACTGGTCGAGCCCGTAGCTGCCCATCTCGACATCGTGGTGCGGCGGACCGGACGACACCATCGCATCGCCCGGCCGCACCATGTTCAGCCGCCGCAGCGCGACGGGGTCCATGCCGAGCTTGTGCGCCAGCTCGTCTATGGCCGATTCCACGGCGAAAACGGTCTGGCTCAGCCCATAGCCGCGAAAGGCACCGCTGGGCAGGGAATGGGTGTAGACCGACCAGCCTTCCACCCGCTTGTTCGGGCAGTTATAGAGCGCGACGCTCTCTCCCGAACCGTGGAACAGCACACCCGCCGCATGGTTGCCATAGGCGCCGGTGTTCAGCAGCATGCGCATGGAGAAGGCGGTCAGCCGCCCGTCCCGCGTCGCGCCGAGCGTCACCGTCACCTTCATCGGATGGCGGCTGGTGGAAGCGGCGAACTGCTCTTCGCGGGTATATTCCAGCTTGACCGGCCGCCCGGTTTTCAGCACCGCCAGCGCCACGATGTCCTCGGTCAGCATTTCCTGCTTGCCGCCGAAGCCGCCGCCGACCCGTTCCGCGAAGACCCGCACGCTCTCGCGCGGCAGGTCGTAAAGGGCGGCCAGCGCGTCACGGGTGAGGAAGGGCGTCTGGGTGGAACTGCGGATCACCAGCCGCCCCTCGGCGTCACGCCAGCCAATGCAGCCATGGGTTTCGAGATGGGCGTGCTGGACGCGCTGGCTCTCATAGGTCGCCGTGTGGATCACATCGGCCTCGTCCAGCCCGGCGGCGATGTCCCCCACCCCGCCCGCCAGCGCGGCGGCGATGTTGCGGGAGGCCTCCGCGATGCGGCTCTCCGGCCCTTTGTCCCCATGCACCAGCGGCGCGCCGGGCGCCATGGCATCCTCGGGGTCGAAAACCGCCGGCAGCAGCTCATAGTCCACGCGGATCGCGGCGCATCCGGCCTCTCCCGCGGCTTCGCTCACCGCCACCACGGCGGCCACGCGCTGGCCGACATGGCGCACCACCGCGTCGAGCACGCGGGTGTCGTCGGCATCGTCGGTGGCGTGGTGGTGACGCGCGGAGGAGAACAACCGTGACGGCGCGTCCTCATGCGTCAGCACGGCCACCACCCCCGGAAGGGCCAGCGCCGCCGCCGTGTCGATGGCACGGATGCGCGCGTGCGGATGCGGCGAGCGCAGCAGCTTCATGTGCAGCAGCCCCGCCAGCTCGCCCTCCGGCGCCACATCCATGGTGTAGCGCGCGGCCCCGGTGACGATGGCCGGCCCGGCCGGCGCGGCCACGGAGCAGCCCACGCGGCCCTGCCGCGCGTCGGCCTCCACCGTCGCGATCCCGGCCACCGCATCGGCGATGGCGGCATAGCCGGTGCAGCGGCACAGATTGCCCTTGAGCGCGTCCGGCAGGTCCGCGCGCTGGCCCTGGTCGAGCGCGGCTGACGTCATCACCATGCCGGCGGTGCAGAAGCCGCACTGGAATCCCTGTGCCTTCAGGAAGGCCTCCTGCACCGGGTGCAGACCCTCGCCCTCGCACGTCGCCGCCAGCCCTTCAATGGTGGTAACGGCGCGCCCCTCGGCACGGAAGGCGGGCGTGACACAGCTATGCACCGGCCGGCCGTCGAGATGCACCGTGCAGGCGCCGCAATCGCCGGCATCGCACCCCTTCTTCACCCCGAACCAGCCCAATTCCCGCATCAGGGTGCGCAGGCACTGGCCCGGCCGCGCCTCGGTCTCGATCGCCTGGCCATTGACGCTCAGCCTCACGCGCGCCCCTCATCCCGTTGGTCCAGTTCGTCGCGGATCTCCTGCGCCAGCAGGTGAGTCATGTGGCGCCGCCAGTCCGGCCGGCCGTGCATGTCGTCATAATAGAGCGACTGAGGGATCGCCGCTGCCAGCCGCGCGGCGAGGCCGGCGGAGCTTGGCACAGCGGGAAAGGCGATTTCCACCGGCCGCCTTGTGGCGGCGGTCACGGTGAGCGCGAAGCCGCCATCGTCCGCGCGCGTGCCGATCAGCAGCACGCCGGAACGCCCCAGCGGGGTGAGCGACGCGCGGCGGAAGGCCGCCCGGCGGCGCAGCGCCGCCGCCGGCAGCTCCACCGAGCGCAGCACCTCACCCGGCGCCAGCGCCACCTCGCGCGGGCCGCGCACAAGATCGGCGACCCGCGCGCGCCGCTCGGCGCCGTCCGGTCCCCAGACAATGCCCTCGCCCTCCAGCGCGACCGCGAGCGAGATCATCGGCCCGGCGGGCAGGCCGAGGCAGATATTGCCGCCCACCGTCGCCGTGTTCCAGATCTTGAACGAGGCGAGGAAGGAGCGGCAGCACGCCCGGATGAGGCTGGCCGCCCGCCACGCCACCGGCGGCTCGAAACCGTTCAGTTCGGCGACGGTGCAGGTGGCGGAAATGCTCAGCCCGTCCGCCCCGGCGCGGAAAGGCTCCCAGCCGAGCCCGGCGAGATCGACGAGCCGCCGTACCGAAGGCTGCGGCTCGGAGAACAGCCAGGTGCCGCCACCCACCACCGCGTCGCCCCCGCGCGCGGCCGGAAGCTCCGCCCGTACGCGCGGTCGCAGCACTTCGGTGACCCCGTTCAAGTCCATGCCTGATCCCTGCGGCCGTTGCTGCCCGCTCAGCGGCGCCCCACCGTGCAGACGATCTGGCCGTGCGGCTCGTCGGTCGGGGTAAAGACCTGCCCGTCAAAGGCGCGGCCGAAGGGCGACAGGTCGATGGGGAGATAATGCTTGTTCGGGCAGGCCATGGACATCTCGGCCACCTCGGGCACGGCGGCGAGCACCGCTTCGCCCATCTGGTACAGCGTCGCCTGCACGCCCGGGCTGTAGGTGGTGGCAAACACCTTGAGCGCTGCATCGAGCACCGCGGCATTGGCGGCGGCGTAGCTCGCGGGCGTGCCGCTCCACCGCCAGGTCGCCTCCATGGCGGTGGCGAACAGGCGGTCGGCGGTCGGCTTCAGCGTCGTCGCCTCATCGACCCAGTAATCTTCCCAGCCCGACTCGGTGGTCTTGAGGAAGGTATAGCCGTCGACCCCGGAAGCGAGCCGGCTTCCCTCGCGCGTCGCCTCCAGCCGGACGAAGGGCTTGCCATTACCATCGAGCACAAAGGCATGGTCATGCGCGGCGCCATCGACCACCAGCCGCCGCCACTTCGTCTCATGCGCGGTGACCTCAACGCCGGCGACATGAGGGTAGCGGTCGAGAAAATACTGCGCGAGCACGCCGGCGAACACCTCGTTCTCCGCCCCGACATGGTCGCGGGCGACAATGTTGATGATGTTCTTGATCGAATCGGTGGCGATCACCTGCCGGTTGTCGCCCTGTGTGTAGGCAGCGGCAAAATCGCCGGTCAGCATCGCCTGCACGGAAAGCTCGCGCACCTCATGGCGGGCGCTGTCGCGCGCAACCCGCATGATGCGCACGCGCCCCTTGCCATAGCTGTTGGAAATGAGCGGCATCGGCACTGTCCCCCGGCAACGGATCGGTCGTTTGATAAACGCCTATGCGAAAGCGGTGCCAGTCTGACACCGGGCCACGCCCGGCGGAAGCCACCCGGATCGGGCGGACCGCAACATCGCGGAGCCCGGCGGCGCGGGAAGCGGGTGGCGCCGGCGCGCCGACCGGGTGAAAATGGGTGCTCATTTCCCAGCCGGGTGTGCCATGAACCTTCCTCCCTCTTCCGACGCCTCCCCGTCGCATACCCTGCAGCGCCCTTTCCGGCTTGACGGCCGCGTCGCGCTGGTAACGGGGGCGGGGCGCGGGCTCGGCTTCGAAATGGCGAAGGCGCTCGCCGCCGCCGGCGCCCGGGTGGTGATCAATGGCCGCCACGCCGGACGGCTGGACGCCGCCGCCGCCGCTCTCGCCGCCGCGACCGGCCGCGCGGTCGCCACTGCCCCCTTCGATGTCGCCGACGCCGACGCCGGCCGCGCGGCCATCGCCGCCATAGCGGGGGAACATGGCCGGCTCGACATTTTGGTCAACAATGTCGGCGCCCGCGACCGACGGCCGCTGAAGGATTTCACCGCCGGCGAAATGGAGGCGCTGATCGCCGCCGATCTCATCGGCCCGATGCTGCTGGCGCGCGAAGCAGCAGAGCACATGGCGGCGCACCGGCATGGCCGGCTGATCACCGTCACCTCGATCGCCGCCCACATCGCCAACCGCCATGATCCCGTCTACACCGCCGCCAAGGCCGGGCTCGGCGGGCTGATGCGGGCGCTGGCGGTGGATTATGCGCGGGCCGGCATCACCAGCAACGCCATCGCCCCCGGCATGTTCGCCACCGAGACCAATGCCGGCCTCGTCGCCGATGCCGCCTTCTCCGCTTTCGTCGATACCCGCGTGCCCGTCGGCCGCTGGGGTCATCCGCCGGAAATCGGGGCCGCCGCCGTGTTCCTGGCCTCGGATGAGGCCTCCTTCGTCAACGGCCATGTGCTCATCGTCGATGGCGGGCAGTCGATCCGCATGTGAACCATCCGCGCCCACGTTAAGCATAGTGCGCGCAAGGGCCGCGCGATGATTTCACATCTCCGCAAGGCTCTCTAGATAAGCCCTGGATCGGACCAGATGACGGAGAGCAACGGATGAGCTTCAGCGATGACCTGCGCCAGGAAAGCGCGCAGGACTGGCAAGCCTGCGTCGACCATCGTTTTGTCGGGGAGATATTCGCCGGCACGGTGCCGCCGGAGGTCATGCGCCGCTATCTGACGCAGGACTACCAGTTCATCGACGGCTTCGTCGCCCTGCTCGGCATGGCGATCGCCACGGCCGACCGCTTCGGGTCGCGCATCCGCTTCGCCCAGTTCGCGGCGATGATCACCAGCGACGAGAACACCTATTTCCAGCGCGCCTTCGTCGCGCTCGGCGTGCCGGAGGCCGAGCGCATCCATCCGGTGCTCACCGCGCCTACGGCCGGCTTCCAGACCCTGATGAAGGACGCCGCCGCCAGCCGGGATTATGCGAGCTGTCTCGCCGTGCTCGCCGTCGCCGAATGGCTCTATTTGAGCTGGGCGGACCGTCCCGATGCTCCGCTTCCGCCCGACTTCGTGCATGCAGAATGGATCACCCTGCACAATAATGCGGAATTCCGCACCTTCGTGACCTGGCTACGCGGCGAATTGGATCGTGTGGGCGCCGCCGCCGACTCCGCCGTGCGGGCTAATGCCGCCGCCTTCTTTCGTCGTGCCGTCACGCTGGAAAGGGCATTCTTCGATCACATCTACGAGTGATTCGATAAACCAATGGATGTACACCGCCGCTCAAGGATTGTACTTGGCGGCGGCACTCATCAAGAAATTGTGCGTACTAAAACGTTTAACCCTGCTGTCCTGCGGACGTTGCCCGCGCCGATCTCTGACGTTGCGGCAGTACAGGAGCACCCCTCGTCTCGCAAGGCGTGTTACCGCGCAGAAGCGTGGCAAACCTTTGCCGCCACAGCACTTCATTCGACTTGACCACGCGCCGTCGGAACATGGGGGGCGCCACGCGGCCGCCGTCAAAACAGGGGGCAGCGCGTGAATTTTTTCGTTTGGGGCTGACAAAGCTGCCATATCGCTGCCGCTTTGCTTGCTATTTGCTTATTGACGTTTGCTCGTTTGATGTTAAATCCATCTCAGTCTCAATGGAGAAAATAGATGTCTGAGCAGGATGCCGTGTCGGCCGATTATCTCGGCCTTACCGCGGATGTCGTTGCGGCTTTTGTCGGCAACAACTCGGTGCCCGCCGCCGAACTTCCCGATCTGATCGCCAAGGTCCACGGCGCCCTGCTTCGTCTCTCCGCTCCTGCCCCGGCTGTTGTCGAAGAGGTGCTGAAGCCTGCGGTGCCGGTGAAGAAATCGGTGACGCCGGAATATATCATCTGCCTGGAAGACGGCCTCAAGTTCAAGTCGCTGAAGCGTCACCTGCGCACCAAGTACAATATGACGCCGGAAGATTACCGCGCCAAATGGGGCCTGCCGAACGACTATCCCATGGTCGCTCCCAGCTATGCCGAGGCGCGTTCCAATCTGGCGAAGAAGATGGGTCTCGGCCAGCAGCGCAAGAAGCCGGCGCCCGCCCCGGCGGCCAAGCCGCGCGGCCGCGCCAAGAAGGTTGCCTGAGGCGGGGCATCGCCTCCTCGCCTCCCGCCCTTGAGACATCGAAAAAAGGCAGCGCCGGCACCGGCGCTGCCTTTTTCATGAGGTGAAGATCGGCCCGCCGAGCCGCGGGCCGGCGCTCACGACATGCACGTGCCTGCGTCTCCGGCGCGAAGAGCAGGATCTTCCTCCCCCAGCCACCGCTCGAGAAACGCCTCCAGCCACAGCCGGATGCGCGCATCGTGCTGGAGGCGGTCGCTGAAATGCGCCCGGCGCGGGCGGGCCCCCGGCAGGTCCAGCCGCTCACCGCCCTGCACCGTCCAGCGGCACATCATGTGATGCGTCACCTCCGGGTGAAACTGGATACCGAAGGCGCGCTCGCCGTAGCGGAACGCCTGGTTGGGGAAGGTCGGCCCCTGGGCGAGAAGTTCGGCGCCGGTGGCGAGATCGAAGCCCTCGCGGTGCCAGTGATAGACATGGTCCGGCCAGGTCGGGCCGGCGGGCGCCGGCGCCCCCAGCATGCGGGCGCCCGCCTCGGTGGCGCGGATCGGGTAGTAGCCGATCTCGACCAGCCCTTCGGGATGAGGTGCGACGCGGGCGCCGAGATGGCGCGCCAGCATCTGCGCGCCGAGGCAGATGCCGAGATAGGGCTTGCCCTCGCGCAGCGGCACGCCCAGCCAGTCGATCTCGCGGCGAATATAGTCATGGCTGTCATTGGCGCTTTGCGGGCCGCCGAACACCACGGCGCCGGCATGGCCGGCCAGCGTCTCCGGCAGTTCCTCGCCGAGGCAGGGTCGGCGGATGTCAAGCCGGTGCCCGCGCTCGGCCAGAAGCCGCCCGACGCGGCCGGGAGAGGAATGCTCCTGGTGGAGCACGATGAGAACGGGAAGCGGAGTGTCTGCGACAGCCATGATCTCGTCGGCACGAACGGGGCGGGAAGCGCTCGCTTTCGCCAAGCAAGGATGACGCCACGATTCGCCGCGCGCCTCAACCCCCGACGGCGCCGCCCGGTGCTCAGCCCTCAAAAGCGTCGCGCACCCGCTTGCGGATGTCGACGCGGTCGCGCGAGGTGACATTCAGCAGTTCCGCCGCGCGCCAGACCAGATTGTCCTCGAACTCGGTCAGCCCGCCATCGGCATAGGCGACCTCGAACATCATCTCCACCACCCGGCGGCGGCCTTCCTCATCCATGGCGCGGTTCAGCACGCTGGTGAAGCCGTAGAGGTCGACTGCCTCGGCGTCGCGGGCGATGGCGGCTTCAAGCAGCTTTTCCGCGTCATCCTCGGAAAGGGTGAACCGGGCCGCAAGCAGGCGGCGCAGCTTGTCCATCTCGTCGGCGCCGATCACGCCGTCGATCGTCACCACATGCACCAGCAGCGCCGCGGCCGCCAGCCGGTAGTCATTCTCGGCAAAAGCGGAGGCCTCGCGACCACCCCCGGCGATCTCGGCGATAAAATCGGTCAGCGAGCGCAGCATGAAGGGCGGCTCCTCCGCAGCGTGTCGGTCGGCTCGGAATTGGGATGGGCCCGGCAAAGGACCTGAGCCGTGGGTAAAGCAATCCCCGCAAGGGTGCAACGGCCGCTCGGCCGCGCGCGACCGAAGCCGCGACGCCGGTGCAGAGCCGCCACACCCTGGCGCTACGGCTCCGCCAGTCACGCCTGCACCCGCCTGACGCAAAAAAGCCCGGCGGGGTCGAGGAACCCGCCGGGTCGAGGTTGCGGACAGGGCGCCGGCCGGCGGCCCTATTCGAGATAGTCGGCGTAGCGCGCGACATGGTCGGCGAGGCCGAGCGCATGGTTGCGCACCAGCACCTCGGCCGCGTCGGTATCGCGCGCCTCCAGCGCCTGGATGATGGCGAGATGATCCTGGATCGAGCGGTCGGCCCGGTTCTCCTCGCCGATCGTCTTGCGCCGGATCATCCGCATATGGGTAAACAGGTTTTCCGCCAGATTGACGAGAATGCCGTTGCCGCCCATGGCGATGATCGTCTGGTGGAACTGGATGTTGACCTCGGAATATTCGTCGAGCTTGGCGTGCGGGCCGCCGCCCTCGTCGAAGGAGGCGAACATCTGCCGCAGCCTGCCGATCTCCTCATCCGTGGCATGCACGGTGATGAGACGGGCGGCGAGGCTTTCAAGCGCCGCCCAGACCTGGATCATCTCGATCACTTCACGGCGCGTCTTGCGCACCACATAGATGCCGCGCCGCGGCACGGAGTGCACGAAGCCCTCGCGCTCAAGCTGGGCCATCGCCTCGCGCACCGGCGTGCGGCTGACGCCCAGGCTCTGCGCCAGTTGGCGCTCATCGAGGCGCACCTCGCTGGGCTGGTCATAGATGTTGAGCGAGACGATCACCTCCTTCAGCGCGGTATAGGCGCGGTTCTTGAAGGTGGAGGTGTCTTCGAGCGGCGCCACGGAGAGCTTGGCCGCTCCTCCATTGACACGGCGAATGGTGCTCTCGACGCTCATCATGAGGCTTCCGTCTCCGGCCTGCGCCCGGGCAGCGGCCCAGGGCGTCGGCGGTGAAGCTCCGTATCGGCATAAATCATTGGCGTTGCCTCCCGTCCCCCCGAAACGTCGGTTCGCGCCTCCGTCCGCCGGCCACTTTCTGCTGCGTGGCTCGGGCGGCGGAGTGTCCCGCGACCGTTGATGGCCCGATTTCCCTCTCCGGGGGCGAGGGATTCGGCGGAAGAGCGATTGGCCCCGCCCTTCGCCTGGGCGCCCGAGGAGGATGACGTTACGTCATCCTCCTCGCGGCTGAACCCGCCGCACGCTGGCGCGCGGCGGGCCCGTTGATTATCGGCGTCAGGCCGGCTGGGCGGAAGTCCCGCGCAGCTTGCCAAGCGCCAGGCCGATCAGCGGCCACAGGCCGGCGATGAGGCCGAGGCCCATGATCGAGGACACCAGACCGTTCGACCAGAACACCGAGATGGTGCCGCCGGAGGACAGCAGCGCCTGGCGGAAGGCTTCCTCGGCGCTGTCGCCGAGCACGATGGCCAGCACCAGCGGCGCCAGCGGGTAGTTCGTCTTCTTCAGCAGGTAGCCGAGGACGCCGAACACCATCATCATCAGCACGTCGAAGACGTTATTGTTCACCGTGTAGGCACCGATGGCGCAGATCACCAGGATCACCGGGGCGATGATCGAGAAGGGGATGCGCAGGATCGAGGCGAACAGCGGCACCGTGGTCAGCACGAGGATCAGGCCGACGATGTTGCCGAGATACATGGAGGCGATGAGACCCCACACGAACTCCGCCTGCTCGACGAAGAGCATCGGACCGGGCTGCAGACCCCAGATCAGCAGGCCACCGAGCAGAACCGCGGCGGTCGGCGAACCGGGAACGCCGAGCGCCAGCATGGGCAGCATGGCGGCGGTGCCGGCGGCGTGCGCGGCGGTTTCGGGAGCGACGACGCCCTCGATCTCGCCATTTCCGAAGTTCTTGCCGTTCTTCGACACGCGCTTGGCGATGCCATAGGCCATGAAGGAGGCCGGGGTGGCGCCCGCCGGGGTGATGCCCATCCAGCAGCCGATGATGCAGGAGCGCAGCGAGGTCACCCAGTAGCGCGGAAGCGTCTTCCAGGTCTTCCACACCACCTTGGGGTCGATCTTCGCCGCCTTGCCGCGGAACTCCAGTCCCTCTTCCATCGTCAGCAGGATTTCGCCGATACCGAACAGACCGATGACCGCGATGAGGAAGTCGAAGCCGTTGAGCAGTTCGGTGATGCCAAAGGTCAGGCGAAGCTGGCCGGTCACCATGTCGAGGCCGACTGCCGCGAGGGCAAAGCCGATCATCATGGAGACGATGGTCTTGGAAGGCGTTTCCTTGCTCATGCCGACGAAGGAGGCGAAGGCAAGGAAATACACCGCGAACTTCTCGGCCGGCCCGAACTGCAGCGCGAACTGCGCCACCAGCGGGGCGATCAGCGTGATCATGACGATCGCGAAGAAGGCGCCGACGAAGGACGAGGTGAACGCCGCGGTGAGGGCTTCACCCGCGCGGCCCGACCGCGCCATTGGATGGCCGTCGAAGGTTGTGGCCACCGACCAGGGTTCGCCCGGAATGTTGAACAGAACCGAGGTGATGGCGCCGCCGAACAGCGCGCCCCAATAGATGCAGGTCAGCAGGATGATCGCCGAGGTCGGCGACATGGAGAAGGTGAGCGGCAGCAGGATGGCGACGCCGTTGGCGCCGCCGAGGCCCGGCAGCACGCCGATGATGACGCCCAGCAGAATGCCGATGGCCATCAGCAGGATGTTGAACGGATCGGAGGCGATGCCGAATCCGTGGTAGAGGTAGGTGAAATTCTCAGCAATCATGTTCATGGGCGCTATCCCCCTGGGTGGCCTTCTTGTCTGTCCGGATCAGAGACCGAGCATGGCCTCGACCGGCCCCTTCGGGAGCGGGATCAGGAACCACCGTTCGAGTGTGATGTAGAAAAAGGCCGGGACGCCGAAGGCAACGGCCAGGGAGAGCGGCCAGCCGTAATTGCCGAGCCAGACCATGAAGAGGATGATGAGCGCCACCGAGGGAATGTAGATCCCGAGGAACGGCACCAGCGCCACATAGATGCAGGCGGGGATGAGGACCTTCAGCACCTGAACGAGCTGCTGGTTCTCCGCGAAGATCGCGTCAGGATCGACACGCAGGCCCGCCACCACATTGATGAGGCTGCAGATGCAGATGATGAGCCCGACATAGAAGGGGAAGAAGCCGGCCTGCGGGCCGTCCGAGCCCCACCCGAAGCCGACGATCATGCTGCCATAGAGGACGATGAGGCCGAAGGCCAGGGTCAGCAGCGCCGTGCCGACTTCAACGGCGCGTTGCTTGGGCCCCGACTCGGCTCCGTGGTGAGACTGTTCCATCGAGATGTCTCCGAAAATCCGCGCAAAAGCAGGGCCGGCGGGACAAGGCCCGTCGACGGCACGCTGGCGCCAGCCCGCTGAATGATTGTTGTTATGTCTCGCCCGGAGTGCGGCGAAGGAGGAGGCCCACCGCCTCCTCTTGCGCGCCGCGCATGCCGCGATCCGGTCGAGGATCGCGCGGCCGGCCCTTGAGGATCGCTCTTAGGGATCGCCCTTGGGGGTCGGCCGTGCTCGGGGCTACGCCGTCAGGGGGCGTATCAGTTGCCGGCGATGAAGCCAGCCGCCTGCATCAGGTCCTTGTGGGTCTTCTCGGACTGGTCGAGCCAGGCCTTGAATTCGTCGCCGGCCATGAAGGTCTGGTTGAACGCACCGTCCTTCATGAGCTGCTTCCACTCGGGGGTCTCGCGCACCTTCTTGAACAGCTCGACGAAGTAGTCGACCTGCTCCTGGCTCACGCCCGGGGGCATGAAGATGCCGCGCAGCATGAGATATTCGACATCAAGACCGGCGGACTTGCAGGTCGGGACCGAGGACCAGGACAGGTCGCCCTGAATCTTGTCGGTGTAGGGCAGCGTCTTGGAGTCGAACACGCAGAGCGGACGCAGCTTGTCGCCGCGCCACTGGGAGACGGCCTCGATCGGGTTGTTCACGCTCGAATTGATGTGGCCGCCGACGAGCTGCACCGCGACTTCGCCACCGCCCTTATAGGGGATGTAGGTCATCTTCTTGCCGAGCGCCTTCTCGATGGCGACGGTGATGATCTGGTCTTCCTGCTTGGAGCCGGTGCCGCCCATCTTGAAGGTATTGTCCGGCGCCGCCTTGATCGCCGCCTCATATTCCTGCGCGGTCTTGTAGGGCTCCTGGGCGTTCACCCACAGCACGAATTCGTCGAGCGCCAGCATCGCGACCGGGGTCAGATCCTTCCAGTTGAAGGGAATGCCGGTAGCCAGCGGGGTAGTGAACAGGTTGGAGAGCGTGATGACGATCTTGTGCGGATTGCCCTTGTTGCTCTTCACGTCGAGGAAGCCCTCGCCGCCGGCGCCGCCCGACTTGTTGATGACGACGAGCTGCGTCGACATCAGGTCGTGCTTGGCGATGATGCCCTGAAGCGTACGGGCCATCTGGTCGGCGCCGCCGCCGGTGCCGGCGGGCACGATGAACTCGACCGGCTTGGTGGGTTCCCAGGCGGCGGCGGCCGGCAGCATGGACAGGGCCGTCATGCCAAGAGCGGTCACGGCACCGAGGCCGAGAGCATGCAGATGTTTCATTTGGCGTTTCCTTCCCAAAGGGTTCTGGCGAACGGCCGACTCATTGGCTGGTCGGCTCTTGCGTTTGGGTCCAGCCTTCCGCCGCGGAGCGGGGCGTGACCTCGATAGCCGGGGGCGTTGTTGTGTCTCTCCGCCGGATATTCTGTGGAATAACTTGTACCAAGAATAAGCCAAAGCCAAGCGATAATTCGAAAGTCCAATGTTGCGGCGCAAGGTCAACTGGTATTACGTATTACTGTTATTTTGTATTTGGCATACCAATCTTGGTATACTCCATACCTTATAATGTACGGATGAATACGTTATTACTTAAACGATTGAACCAAAAGCCGTTTTTCCGGGCTTTTCGCCGCTCACGCCGCGGCCGCGGCGGCAGGTAGGGCACAGCCCGCCGACGTGTCGTCACGCAGGTGCACAAGAAGCGCGGGACCGGCGAATACTTGCGGCGCCGCCCTCCGCCGTTTTTCGCCCCTGACTCGCCCACTTTCTCGCCATATTGTTGCGATGCAACATAGGCATTGTGCTGGACGGCGATGGATTCTCTCTCCCGTCGTCGCCGGCCACGCGCGCGCTGCGCAGCGGCAACCAGGCGGCTGTGGTTCGTCGCCCGGCTAGGTCGCGGCGCGGAATCGTTTTTGCTAGGAGTCGGGTGAACCGGGGTCGGGAAACACGGCTTCCGCCCGCCGCGCGAAACGAACCGATCCACCTCCCGTCCCGGGCATGGGACGCCAAGGAGACACCGCCCATATGACCAGCCGCGTAATTCCGGTGGCGCCCTTCACCCTCACCGTCTTCGGGGCGACGGGCGACCTTGCGCGTCGCAAGCTGATCCCCGCGCTGTTCCACCGCGACCTCGACGGGCAGATTCCCGAGGACGCGACCATTATCGGCGTCTCGCGCCGGGCGCTCAGCGACGACCAGTTCCGCGCCTTCGCCCGCCAGGCCTTGACCGACCATATCCCCGCCAGCGAACTGGAAGGACCGGAAGTCGACCGCTTCCTCGCACGCCTGTCCTATGTCGCCGCCGATGCCGACGCGGATGGCGGCTGGCCGGAGCTGGCGCAGCGCGTCGGCGCCTTCCCCGAGCATATCCCGGTCTATTATCTCGCCACCGCCCCGCATCTGTTCGGGCCGATCTGCGAGCGGCTGGGCAAATACGGCCTCGCCGAGAAGGGCCGCGTCGTCATCGAAAAGCCGATCGGCAAGGATCTGAAATCGGCCGTCGCGCTCAACCAGCAGATCGGCCGCATCTTCCCGGAAGACCGCGTCTACCGCATCGACCATTATCTCGGGAAGGAGACGGTGCAGAACCTGATGGCGCTGCGCTTCGCCAACGCCCTGTTCGAGCCGCTGTGGAACAACGCCCATATCGACCATGTGCAGATCACCGTGGCCGAAGCGCTCGGCGTCGAGGAGCGCGCGGGCTATTACGACACCGCCGGCGCCATGCGCGACATGGTGCAGAACCACATTCTCCAGTTGCTCTGCCTCGTCGCCATGGAACCGCCGGCCTCGCTCGACGCCGACGCGGTGCGCGACGAGAAGCTGAAGGTGCTGCGCGCGCTCAAGCCGATCGACGACCAGAACATGGCCGCCGTCACCGTGCGCGGCCAGTACCGCGCCGGCGCCTCGGCGGGCGGCGCGGTGCCGGGCTATCTCGACGAACTCGGCTCCTCCACCAGCAGCACCGAGACCTTCGTCGCGGTCAAGGCGGAGGTGGAGAACTGGCGCTGGGCCGGCGTGCCCTTCTATCTGCGCACCGGCAAGCGCCTCGCCTCGCGCGTCTCCGAGATCGTCGTCGGCTTCAAGCCGGTGCCGCATTCGGTGTTCGACGCCAATGTCGGCACCATCGAATCCAACCGGCTCGTCATCCGCCTGCAGCCGGACGAGGGCGTGAAGCTGTGGCTGATGATCAAGGATCCCGGCCCCGGCGGCATCCGCCTCACCCATGTGCCGCTCGATATGAGCTTCGCCAAGGCATTCAAGGTGCGCAACCCGGATGCCTATGAACGCCTCATTCTCGACGTGGTGCGCGGCAACCAGACCCTGTTCATGCGCCGGGACGAGGTCGAGGCGGCGTGGAAATGGGTCGATCCGATCCTGGAGGCCTGGCGCAACGCCAAGGAACCGCCGCGCCCCTACACCGCCGGCACCTGGGGGCCCTCGGCCGCCATCGCCCTCATCGAGCGTGACGGCCGCACGTGGCTCGAAGACGGCGCCTAGCGGCGCCTTGGGGCTCGAAGACGGCGCCTAGAGGCGCCTTAGGGCTCGAAGACGGCGCCTGACCGGCGCCTTTGGGTTGGAAGACGGCGCCTGACCGGCGCCTGCCGTGACCACCGCGCCCCGCCGGGACCCGTGGGCGCTCAACCAGACGTGCGGCGACCGGCCTCCGGTCGTCGCACAACTGCCCTATACTGACCGCTGGCGCCTCAGGCGCCGCGATCCGTAGAGGCGCCGGCTTGGGCCGGCACGAGAGGGAGACTGCCGGGCATGCCGGAACTGCACGAATTGAAGGACAGCGCCGAGGTCGCACGCGCGGTCGCCGATTTCGCCAGCGCGGCGCTCGCCGCGCGCGTCGCCCGCAGCGGCATGGCCAGCCTCGCCGTCTCCGGCGGACGCACGCCCACCCGCTTCTTCGAGGAGCTCTCCACCCGCGACCTGCCCTGGGACAAGATCGCCGTCACCCTCGTCGATGAGCGCTGGGTACGCGAGACCTCCGACCGTTCCAACGCCCGACTGGTGCGCCAGCACCTGTTGCAAAACAAGGCTGCAGCCGTGCGATTCGTGCCCCTTGCCAATGACGCGCCGACGCCGGAAGACGGGCTCTTCGCCGTCAACGAGGCGCTGGAAGATATCTCCTGGCCGCTCGCCTGCGCCATTCTCGGCATGGGCGATGACGGCCACACCGCCTCCTTCTTCCCCGGCGGCGACCATTTGAGCGAGGCCATCGACCCTGACGCGGCGCTCGGTCTCATTCCCATGCGCGCTCCCGATGCCGGCGAGCCGCGCATCACCCTCACCCTGCCGGTACTGCTGGCCGCCGACGCGCTCGCCCTGCACATCGAGGGCGAAGCCAAGCGCCCGGTGCTGGCGAAGGCGCTGGGCGAGGGCCCGGCGACCGACATGCCGATACGTGCCGTGCTGCGGGCGAAGCCCGCGCTCGACATCTTCTGGTGCCCCTGAGCCGGGCGCGCCTATTTCCGCCTGCCGTCCCGGCGGCCCGTCCGGGCCGCCGCCACCGAAGACCGGCCGGACCTGCCGGCCGCCGCCGACCCTGAGGAGAGCCGCATGGCCACTGCCATTCCGTCCCATGTGAATGCCCGCATCGGCGAGGTCACCGAGCGCATCGCCACGCGCTCGCGTGACGCCCGCGCGCGCTATCTCGAACGGATCGCTGAGGCCGCCGAGCGCGGGCCGAGCCGGGCCAAGCTCGGCTGTGCCAACCAGGCGCACGGCTTCGCCGCCTGCGGCCCCTCCGACAAGGCCATGCTGCGCGAAGGCAGCGGCGCCAATCTCGGTATCGTCACCGCCTATAATGACATGCTGTCCGCCCACCAGCCCTATGAGAGCTACCCCGCGCTGATCCGCGCCGCCGCGCGCCGCGCCGGCGGCACGGCGCAGGTGGCGGGCGGCGTGCCCGCCATGTGCGACGGCGTCACCCAGGGCGAGGCCGGCATGGAACTGTCGCTGTTCTCGCGCGACGTGATCGCGCTCGCGACCGCCGTCGCCCTGTCGCACCAGACCTTCGACGCCGCCGTCTTCCTCGGCATCTGCGACAAGATCGTGCCCGGCCTCGTCATCGGCGCGCTTTCCTTCGGCCATCTGCCCGCGGTGTTCATTCCCGCCGGGCCGATGACCTCGGGCCTGCCCAATGACGAGAAGGCGAAGATCCGCCAGCTCTTCGCCGAAGGAAAGGTCGGGCGCGAGGCACTGATGGAGGCGGAGAGCCAGTCCTATCACGGGCCGGGCACCTGCACCTTCTACGGCACCGCCAACACCAACCAGATGATGATGGAGATCATGGGCCTGCATCTGCCCGGCGCCTCCTTCGTCAACCCCAACACGCCGCTGCGCGAGGCGCTGACCATTGCGGCGGCCGAGCGCGCCATGGCGATGACCGCGCTCGGCAATGATTATGTGCCGGTCGGCCGCATGCTGGACGAGAAGGCCTTCGTCAACGGCATTGTCGGCCTGCACGCCACCGGCGGCTCGACCAACCACACGCTGCACATCGTCGCCATGGCGGCGGCGGGCGGCATCACCCTGACCTGGGACGATTTCTCCGACCTCGCCGAGGTGACGCCGCTGCTCTGCCGCGTCTATCCCAATGGCAAGGCCGATGTGAACCATTTCCACGCTGCCGGCGGCATGGGCTTCGTCATCCGCGAACTGCTCGCCGACGGCAAGCTGCACGCGGACGTGGAAACCGTGTGGGGCGGCGGGCTCGATGCCTATACGCAGGAGCCGGTGCTGCGCGAGGACGGCACACTCGGCTGGCGCGAGGGGGCCGAGGCGAGCGGCGACACCGCCGTGCTGCGCGGAGCCGGGGAGCCCTTCCAGCCCACGGGCGGGCTCAAGCTGCTGGCGGGCGAATTGGGCAAGGCGGTGATCAAGACCTCCGCCATCGCTGCCGAACGCCACATCATCGAGGCGCCAGCCCGGGTGTTCCACAGCCAGGAGGAGCTTCAGGCCGCCTTCAAGGCCGGGTCGCTCACCGGTGACTTTGTCGCCGTGGTGCGCTTCCAGGGGCCGAAAGCCAACGGCATGCCGGAACTGCACAAGCTGATGCCGCCGCTCGGCGTGCTGCAGGACCGCGGCCACAAGGTGGCCCTCGTCACCGATGGACGCCTGTCCGGCGCCTCCGGCAAGGTGCCAGCGGCGATCCACGTCACCCCGGAAGCCGCCGATGGCGGCGCCATCGCGCTGATCCGCAATGGCGACATTATCCGGCTCGACGCAGTGGCCGGCACGCTCACGGTTCTGGTGGAGCCGGAAATGTGGGCGGAGCGGGCGCCGGCCCCGGCCAATCTCGCCCCCTCTCATGTCGGGGTCGGCCGCGAACTTTTCGCCGCCTTCCGCGCCTGCGTCGGCACGGCGGATACCGGGGCCAGCATCTTCGCGGTGTGAGGGGCGAGGCGTCATCCCGGCCGGCGGCGCAGCCGCAGAGCCGGGATCGTTCTCACGCCCGCGCGATCCCGGATCGACCTACGGTCGTGCGGGATGACGGCCGGCTCAATAAAGCGGGCCGATCTTGCCGAGCGGCAGCATGCCGAGCATCACCTGTCCGTTGCGGAAGCTGAAGGGGAAGGAACTCGCCTTCTGCCCGTCCACCGTGGTGGGCATCCCCGCCATCATCATCGCCGGGGCGAGATTGGCGAGGAAGTCCGGCATCAGCCCCGCCGCCGCCAGGGCGCTGAACAGCGGCTGCGCCTTGACCACGGCGAGGTCGAGCCGGCCATCGGGCCGCATCTGGGCGTCGAGGCCGAGATCACCGGAGGCGCTCAGCGCACCGCCGCCCCCGGTGATGCGCGCGAGCTGCAATTGCACCCGCCCGCCAGCCTGCTGCCATAAAGCGAGGCGCTCGGCTTCCGGCATGGCGCGGAACGGCGGCACTTGCGTCACCGTCGCCTCCACCTCGCCGTCGATCGACTTCGCGGCTTGGGCGGCCGCCTGCGCCGCCGCGACGCCGCTGGTGCGGGGCGTCGCGCTCAGCGCCATGCCGCTCGCGCCGGTGAAGCCGAAGGCGATGTCGAGCGTGCCCGTCGCCTCGCCGGGATGATGGCGGACATGCAGTTCCACATGGCGGGCGGAGAACACCGTCGCCCCGCCCTCCGCCAGCGCATAGTCATTGGCGGCGATGGAGACGCGCTCGGCCTGACCGGCCCGGCCAACGCCACTCACCTGCAGCAGCGACCAGGTGGCGGTGATCTCGCGGCCGCTCCCGGCCTGCGTCAGCACCGAAGGGCCTTCGAATTCCGCGATGATATGCTGGGGGTTCCACACCTGCGCCACCGCATGGGCGCGGGTCATCGTTGCTTTCCATGCCTCGGGGCCGGCAAAGGTGACGGTGGGTGCGTCGCAGATCAGTTCGAAGCGGAAAGGATAGCCGCCGAATTCGCGGCTGGCGCAGGTCCAGTTGCGCCCTTCCGCCGCCTCACGCACCATCCAGGCGTCGATTTCGGCTTCCGCCCGGCCCGCGCTCCAGTACCACAGGAACGACCAGCCGATGCCCAGCAGAACCAGCGCCGCGAAAGGCAGCGCAATCAGCCACCGACGCCGGGGGGCGGCAGGATCGGGGCGGGCATCGGAAGCGGTCATGGGAGAACTCCAGCTAGGCGGGCGGCGCAGGCTCGAACGCCGATACGGCAGGCTTAAGGCGGGCAGATCGTGCCTGCGCGTCGGCCGGCGCCGCCGCCTCCCGGTTTAGGCGCTGCGCCCGGCTTGCGCCAGAGCGCGGAGGCAGGCAAGCAGGAGAGGTGCCGCGCGCCGAGTCACGCCGCCGCGCCAAGTGCCCCCTCGCCACTCCAGGTGTCCGCCATGCCCGCCGCCGGTTCCTTCGCCCATTCCCTCGCGCCGGGCGAGCCGCTCTGGGTGTTCGGCTATGGCTCGCTGATGTGGAATCCGGGTTTCGCCTATGAGGAGCGTGTGCCGGGCAAGCTGATCGGCGCGCATCGCTCCTTCTGCGTGAAGTCGGTGCATTGGCGGGGAACGCCGGAACGGCCCGGCCTGGTGCTCGGCCTCGACCGTGGCGGCGCCTGCATCGGCATCGCCTTCCGGGTCGCACCGGCGCTGGCGGAGGCGACGCTTACCTATCTGCGCGAGCGCGAGCAGGTCACCAACATCTACCGCGAGGCGGTGCGCCGGGTCTGGCTAAAGGATGGAAGCACGCGCACCGTGCCGGCCGTAGTGTTTCTGGTCGATCGCAGCCATGCGCAATATGCCGGCCAACTCACGCTGGAGGAGCGGCTGCATCTTATCCGGCAGGGCCACGGCATGGGCGGCCCCAATGCCGATTACGTCACCGCCACCGCCCGGCATCTAGCCGAACTCGGCATACGCGACGAGGAAATCGGCTGGCTGGTGGCCCGACTGTGAACAGGGCGCCCGCCCCTCACAGAGGCGCCAGCGTGCCGCTGTCGGCGTCGGGCAGAACGCGCAGATGGATTTCCTGCGCGCCGGTGGCCAGTGCGGCGCTGCGGGCCTTGGCCCCGGCCGGGCCGGCCCAGACCGGGATGCGGCGCGTGCCTTCCATCCGCACCGCGATGGCGACGGCGGCGGGATAGTCCGGCGCCTCCTCCGCGGCATAGACGGAATAGACCTGCCGACGGCCATCAGTGCCGCGCCACAGGCGGAAGCGACGCGCCAGCAGGCCGCTGGCGCTGAGCGGGCCGGCATCCTCAAGCGAATCAAAGCGGGTGGTGTCGCGTGTCATCATGGGAACAAATCTAGAACATCTGTTTGCGGCGTCAACCGTTCTGTGGAGGAATCCGCGAAGATGCTGAAGGTTCCCTTGACAAGACCCCTTAGGGCGGGGGCAGGCGCCCGGTTTCACGCATTTGCGATGTCACCGCCGGCCAGGCCCGCACCCCGAGCGAAGCGGCGAGGAACTTCACATATTCCACCGCCAGCAGCCGCAGGCCGGCCAGCGTCGGGGGACCGCCCTCGGCGGCGCGCCGGGGCACGACGGGATAGGGCACCAGCGTGATGCCGGGCGTGGTGCGACGCAGTTCCACCAGGGCCCGTGGCATGTGCCAGGCGGAGGTGACCACCAGCAGCGAGCGGAAATCATGCGCCTTCGCCCATTCCCCGGCTTCGATGGCATTGCCTTGGGTGTTTAGCGCGGCGCGGCCGAGTTCGACGCAGCATTCCAGCGCCTCGCGCGTCGCCGGCACGGTGCGCATGATCTCGTCGAGTGTGGTGTCGGGATGCACGCCGGTGATCAGCAGGCGCTTGCCCCGCCCCTCCAGCAGCAAATTGGTCGCCTCCGCGATGCGCTCGGACCCGCCGGTCAGCACCACAATGCCGTCGGCACGGCGCCCGGCCTGAGCATCGCGGCCCTCGATACCGGCGACGAAAAGGGCGAAGCCGGCGACCAGCGCGAGCAGCGCCGCAAGAGGCACGGCAGCGAGAAGCCACAGCCACTGGGCGGGCCGGCGGCGCGGCCGGCTCGGCATCGGCGCATGCGCGGGATCGGAAGGGGAGAGCATGGACACGGCGCTGCCTAGCTGATGCCCCGCAGGGTGCGGTAGACCGTCAGGCGC
The DNA here is from genome assembly GCF_041415945.1 of Ancylobacter sp. IITR112. NCBI lineage: Bacteria > Pseudomonadati > Pseudomonadota > Alphaproteobacteria > Hyphomicrobiales > Xanthobacteraceae > Ancylobacter > Ancylobacter sp. IITR112. The sequence goes on from NZ_JBGCUS010000001.1 coordinate 3,465,087, forward strand.
GAGGTCAGCGTCGTCACCAGCGCCACCAGCACCGCCACACCGATGATGCCGCCATAGCCGCGCGCGTCGATGGTCATCGCACCGACGAAGGTATCCACCTGCTGGTCGACCCGCAGCCAGGATGGCACCGTCGACCCGAGGAAGAACAGCGCGATGGCCGCACCGCCGCCCACCGCCGCGCCCTTCAGGCCGACGGTGAGGAAGTGGCGCTGGAACTCCGAGACGATGAAGGTATCGCGCGCCCCGACGAAATGCAGCACCTCCACCACGAAGCGGGCCGCTTCCACCGCGGCGCGGGTGGCGACAGTGACGCACAGCACCGTAGCGGTGGCGACGAGGGCCAGCACGGCCAGCCCTATCGTCATCGCCGTGCGGGTGGTGGCGGCGAGCCGCTCCGCCCAGAGCCGGTGGTCGTCAAGCGTGGCGGAAGGCACCTGCCGGGTCAGCACCTCGCGCAGCGCCGCCAGCGTCTGCGCATCCGCCGTCGCGCCGAGCCTCACCGTGACCAGCCGCGGCACCGGCAGATTGGCGAGGTCGAGCCCGGCGCCGAGCCAGGGCTCCAGCAGGCGGGCGGTGGCGGCGGGGTCAAGCGCCGTCGCGTCGGCGATGCCGGGCGTCGACTTGGCGAGTTCCACCGCCTTGGCCAGAGCGGCGTCGACATCCAGCCCGTCGCCCGGCTTGATCTCGATCGTCGCCTCGCGGGCAATGTCGGCGGTCCACTCGGCCGCGACATTGCTCACGGCGGAGACCGCGCCGATGGTGATGCCGGCGAGAAACGTCATGATGGCGATCACCGCGATCAGCGCCCGCGTCGTCACCGTGGTGCTGGGCACGATCGGCCGCTGCGCCGCCGACTTGCCGGCGGAGGCGCCCGCGGCGCCGGGTCCAGGCTTTGCGGCGCGCTCGGCGGCGCGCTCGGCCGCCGGCGCCCGCAGCCGCCCGGCCATGGCCGCCAGCCGTCCCGATCCCGTGGCTCGATGTTCAGTCATAGACGGTCAGGCGCCCCTGATTGATGACAAGGCGGCGGGCGTCGAACTGGTCCATCAGCCCGATATCGTGGGTCGCGATCAACACGGATGTACCGCTCTTGTGCAGTTCGAGAAACAGGCGCAGCAGGCGGCGCGCCAGGCTGGGATCGACATTGCCGGTCGGCTCGTCGGCCAGCAGGATTTCCGGCCGGCTGATCAGCGCCCGGGCGATGGCGGCGCGCTGCTTCTCGCCGCCCGAGAGCACCGGGGGCAGAACATGCATGCGCTCGCCCAGCCCCACCCAATGCAGCAATTCGGTCACTTCCGCCCGGTAGCTCGATTCCTCCCGCCCCTGCACGCGCAGCGGCAGCGCCACATTCTCATAGGTGCTGAGATGGTCGAGCAGGCGGAAATCCTGAAACACGATGCCGATGCGCTGGCGCAGCGCCGCCGTCTCGTCCGGCGCCAGCTTGGCGGCGTCGCGGCCGAAAATGGTGATCAGCCCGCGCGTCGGGCGCAGGGAAAGGAACAGCAGCCGCAGCAGCGTCGTCTTGCCGGCGCCGGACGGGCCGGTGAGGAACTGGAAGGAATGCGGGGGAATGCCGAAGGTGACATCCCGCAGAACCTCCGGACCCATGCCGTAGCGCAGGCCGACATTTTCGAAGCGAACCAAGACTCAATCCTTCGACGGGACATGGTGCCCGCTGATTCTGATGCCGCGACCTCTAACATAGCGTGTGCACGGCGTCGCAAAAGACAGGCGCGGGCGCCGGTAACGGGAAACCCCGCTGGACGCGCGGCGATGCCCCGTTCATCCTGCCGGCAAAGCACAAGCCGCGCCAGTTGCGTGCGCGTCACCCGCCGGGCAAGAGGAAGCCGATGACCGAAGACACCACCGCCCCGACCGCCGCCGATGCCGGGCACGGCTCTCGCAATGCCCGGATCGAGGTGCTGTTCGATGCCGAGACCATCGCCGAGCGCAACCGTGAACTGGTCGCGGACATCGTCAAGGCCGCGCCGGAGAAGCTGGTGGTGATCGCCGTCCTCAAGGGCAGCTTCGTCTTTGCCGCCGATCTCATCCGCTCCATGCACCATGCCGGGCTGGCGCCGGAGGTGGAGTTCATCACCCTGTCGAGCTATCGCGACGCCCGCATTTCCTCCGGCCATGTCACCGTGCTGCGCGATATTGAGACCGATGTGCGCGGGCGCGACGTGCTGCTGATCGACGACATTCTCGAATCCGGCCGGACACTGGCCTTCGCCAAGGATCTGCTCGCCGCGCGCGGCGCCCGCCGGGTCATGGTGTGCGTGCTGCTGGAAAAGCCGCACAAGCGCGCGGTGCAGATCGAGGCGGATTTCGTCGGCTTCAAATGCCCGGATTATTTCGTCGTCGGCTATGGCATGGATGTCTCGCATGCGTTCCGCCAATTGCCCTTCATCGGCTACATCCCCGAAGCGGAGAAATAGCGGCGGCGGTGGCGGCTCGCGCCGGCACGCATTTCCCTTTCGTCATCCCAGCCGCAGCGAAGCGGAGAGACGGGATCGCCTGCCGAGCCCGCTTGCCAGCATCGGCAGCCGATCCCGGATACGGCCTGCAGCTGTTCTGGGATGACGGACCGGCCTCAGAAGTCGCGCAGCAGCCGTTCGAGATAGTCGAGTTCGAGCCGCGGCCGGTCCGGCTCGCCAAAGCGGCGGCGCAGTTCCTCCAGCACGCGGCGGGCGCGCTGCATGTCGAATTCTTCCGGCACCTTCACCGTGTTGTCGTCGCCATAGTCGCGCGAGCGCATCGGCCGGCCGAGCGGGTCGGTGCGCTCGGCGCGCTGGCCGGAAGGCCCGCCCGGGCCTTCGCCGCCGGGCCCGCCCTGCTGCTGCATCGCCTCGGCCATTTGCTGGGCGCCCCGGCGCAGCGCCTGCAGCGCTTCGCTCTGCGCGTCCACCGCGCCGGTGCCGTCGCCCTCGCCCAGCGCCTGCTCGGCCTCGCGCATCGCCTGTTCGGCCTGGGCGAGACCGTTCTCGCCCGGCATGCCCTGGCCCTGGCCGCGCCCCTGCCCCTGCTGGCCTTGCCCTTGCTGGCCCTGCCCTTGCTGGCCCTGACCTTGCTGGCCCTCGCCGTTCTCGCCTTGCTGCCCTTGTTGGCCCTGCTGCCCTTGCTGGCCCTGTTGACCCTGGCCCCGCATCGCCTGCTGCATCTTCTCACGCAGTTGGCGTAGCTGGTCACGCAACTGCTCCTGATTCTGCCTGAGGTCGTTGAAGGCCTGATCCTGCTGGCCGTCGCGCCCTTCCTTGAAGGTGCGGTCGCGCAATTGCTGCTGGCGGCGGATCATGTCGCCGAGCTGGTCCATGGACTGGGACATCTGGCTCTGCCCCTGCTGGCGCTGCTGCTGACGACCGGCCTGCAGGCCGTTCAGCATATTCTGCAATTCGCTCAGCATCTGCCGCGCCGCGTCGCGCGCGCCGTTCTTCGCCATGTCCTCGATGCGATCGAGCATCTTCTGCAGGTCCTGCGGGCGGACCGTGCGGGTGTTGGGGTCCATCGGCTGGTTGTCAGCGCGGTTCGGGTTGCGCCGCGCCTCCTCGGCCAGCGCCTGCATGAACTCGTTCATGGCGTCGCGCAGTTCCTGCGTCAGCCGCGCGATCTCCTCGTCGGACGCATTGTTGTCGAGCGCGTTCTGCAGCGCCTGCTGCGCGTCGCGCAGCCGCTTCTCGACATCGGAGAGGTCGCCATCCTCGATGCGGACCGCCACCTCCCAGAGATAGTCGACCACCCCGCGCAGATCGTCGTCGCTGCGGGCATTGGCCAGCCGGTAATAGGCGGTGCGCAGGCCGATATAGTGCGAGGGATCGGGCGTGAACGCTTCCGGCGCGATGGCAAGCGCATCGAGCGCGGCCTGCACCCGCTCGCGCTGATTGGCGTCGAGCGCGAGCCGGCGTCGCTGCTCGATCAGCGCCCGCGCCAGCGGGTTGGAGAAGGCGCGCTGCGGCAGGGCGAAGACGCGCGGCGCGGACTGGCCGGAATTGCCCGCCTGGTCGCGCGTCACCAGCACCATCTCCACCGTCGTCCCGGCCCAGGGATTCTCGGTGAAATCCTTTGTCGTCTGCCCGCTCGCCATGCGCGAGAGGCTGCCGACCAGCGGCAGCGGAAAATTGGGCACCTCGACCAGCGGGCGGGGAGCGGCAGGAGCCGGGGCGTTCTTCAGCGCGTGCAGCGGCGCCGGCGGCGGCACGGCGGTAAAGCGCGCCTCGGCGCCGGCAATGCCGTAATCGTCCTCGGCCTTGTAGCTCAGCGCCAGCGCGTTATTGCCCGACGCCTGCGGCTCCTTGGTCAGCTCGATGGTCGGCGGCAGATCGGGCTGAGCGCGGAAATGCCAGGAGACGGAGCGGCCATCCGGCCCTTCGATACGCGCCATGCCATCGGCGGCGATGACGAAGCGCCGTTCCTCGGTCGCGGCGCCGGGTTGCGCGGAAGGCGCACGGGCGGAGGCGCCCTGTTTAGCGGGTGACGCATCGGTCACGGTCGGGCTCTTGCCCTCCTGCGGCGCGGCGGCGAGGCCGCCCTGCGTCTCCAGCCGGGCCTCATCGAGCCCGATGACCCGCACCACCAGCTCGCTACCCGCCGGCACCGTCATCGCGCTCGCCTCATAGGACGGCCCCTCCCCCTCGGGCGACGCGGCGACGCCCTGAGCCACCTCCTGCGAGCGCAGGCCCGGCAGCAGGATGGGCGCCCGGCCGGTATAACCCGGCGGGTCCACCCAGGCGTCGATGCGGTAGGGCCTGGGCGGCACCAGCTCGGCCCAGTCGAAGGCGGAAGCGATGCGGCGCAGATGCTCGCCCGGCACCATGAAGAAGGTGGCGATCACGCCGAGCAGCACCAGCGCCCGTAGCGCGCGCCCGTCGCGGGCGGCGATGCCGGGCGACGGCAGGCCGACGCGCAGGCTGCCGATCTGTGCCGACATCCGCGCCAGATGCGCCCGCCACAGCGCGGCGCCGACGGGATCGTCGGGCTTCGAGGCGAGATGGTCGGAAAGGGCGGTGGCCGGCCGGTGCGGCAGATGGCTCTCGCGGTCGAGCCGCGCCAGCGTCTCGCGCGCCGAAGGGGGCCGGATGCGCAGCGCCGGCACCAGCGCCAGCGCGAACAGCGCGGCAAACAGGACAAGGCCGATGATGCGGCCGAGCGGCGGCAGCGCCAGCCACAGGCCAAGCCAGGAAGCGATGAGAAAGACGCCAAGCGCGGCGCCGAATGCGACGATGGCGGGCCAGACCCGCTCCCACAGCAGCACACCGCGCGCGCGCCGGAGCGCCGCCTCCATGCGCGCCGCGGTCGAGCCCGGCTCGGCCGCGCGCCTGTCGCCGGCTGCGGCCCGCATCCTGTCGGCGCGCGGGTTCACCCCCGCCGCCGGGCGGCCTTCGCCTTCCGTTCCATCCGGTGTTGCCGTCACGCGGCCGACCTCCGACGCTCTCAGGTCCACACCAGCCCCAGCGTCACCTTAACATGGCGACACCGGCACGCCAGCCCTGCCGCCGGAACGGGCACGCTCAACCCATCAGCAGATCGTGAAGCCGCGACAGGCCCTGCGCGGCAAGACGGCGCCGGCCGGGCTCAGGCGAGCCAGGCGGGGACGCGGTCGAGCGCGATCAGTTCGTCCACCTCGACGCGGGGGCGCACAATCGCGAATTCCCCACCCCGCGCCAGCACTTCCGGCACCAGAGCGCGCGTATTGTAGGTGGAGGCCTGCACCGCGCCATAGGCGCCGGCGGTCATGACGGCGATGAGATCGCCCGCCTTCAGCCCCGGCAGGCGGCGCCCCAGCGCCAGGAAATCGCCGGATTCGCACACGGGCCCCACCACATCCGCGACCATCTGTCCCTCGCCGGGCACCGCCTCGCGCACGGGCAAAATCTCGTGATGCGCGTCATAGAGGGTCGGGCGGATCAGGTCGTTCATCGCCGCGTCGACGATGACGAAGTGCTTGCCCTCGCCTTCCTTCACATAGAGCACGCGGGCGACGAGGATGCCGGCATTGGCCACCAGCATGCGCCCAACCTCGAAGACGAGACCGAGGCCGAGATTATGCGTGTGCCGCTTCACCAGCGCCGCATAGGCGGAGGGCAGCGGCGGCTCGGCCTCGCCGGCGACATAGGGCACGCCGAGCCCGCCGCCGAGATCGAGATGGGTGAGCGGGTGCCCCTCCGCCATCAGGTCGCGGGCGAGTTCGACCAGAAGCGCGGTGGCGTTGTCGAACGGGCCGAGATCGGTGATCTGGCTGCCGATATGCATGTCGACGCCGGTGATGCGCAGCCCCGGCAGGGCGGCGGCGTGGCGATAGACCTCGCGTGCCCGCGACACCGGAATGCCAAACTTGTTGTCGGACTTGCCGGTGGAGATTTTGTGATGGGTCTTGGCGTCCACGTCCGGGTTGACGCGGATCGAGACCGGCGCCGCCACCCCGTGGCTCACCGCGACTTCCGAGAGGGTGAGCAGTTCCGGCTCGCTCTCGACATTGAAGCACATGATGCCGGCATCGAGCGCCGCCGCCATTTCCTCACGGGTCTTGCCGACGCCGGAGAACACGATTTTGTGCGGCTCCACGCTCGCCGCCAGCGCGCGCTTCAACTCCCCGCCGGAGACGATGTCCGCCCCCGCGCCGAGCCTGGCGAAGGTGCGGATCACCGCCTGGTTGGAATTGGCCTTCACCGCGTAGCACAGCGTGGTGCGCATATCGGCGAAAGCCTCGGTGAACACGCGGTGGTGCCGCTCCAGCGTCGCCGTGGAATAGGCGTAGAACGGCGTGCCGACCGCGCGGGCGATATCGACAAGGCTCACATCCTCGGCGTGGAGGATGCCGTCACGATAGGCGAAATGGTGCATGGCGCTTCGGTGGTCAGAGCAGGCCGTCGAGGATGAAAGGCGTCTTCGGCTTCACCGGGCCGGTATCTTTCGGCACCTTGCCGTCCGGGCCGGGCTGCGCCTGCGGCGAACCGGGCGGCGGCTCCAGCGGGCCTTTCACGCCGCAGCCGCCCAGCGCCAGCGCGCCACCGAGCGCGAGCGTAAGAGCAAAGGTGCGGCACAGGCGGGAGAGAGCGCGGGACAAGGAGGCTTCCTCGGCTGGGTCGGATCAGGTTCAGGGGCAACCTATAACGCCGCTTGCGGAAAGGCGAGGCCCGCCGCGCCGCGCATCGCCGCTGTCAGGCGTCGAAAGTGGCGATCACCGGCACATGGTCGGAAGGCCGCTCCCAGCCGCGCGCCTCGCGCAGCACGGTGAGCGCGCGGGCCGTCGGCGCCAGCGCGGGGGTCGCCCACACATGGTCGAGCCGCCGGCCGCGATTGGAAGCCGCCCAGTCGGCGGCGCGGTAGCTCCACCAGGTGAAGAGCTTCTCCTGCGGCGGGATGAAATTGCGCATCACATCCACCCAATTGCCAGCCGCCTGAAGCTTCGCCAGCTTGTCCACCTCGACCGGCGTGTGGCTGACCACGTCGAGCAACTGCTTGTGGCTCCACACATCCGCCTCCAGCGGCGCGATGTTGAGATCGCCCACCAGCACCGAGCGCGCGGCGGGATCCTGCGGGTGCAGGTGCTCCCAGGCGGTTGCCTCGTCGAGAAAGGCGAGCTTGTGGCGGAATTTCTCGTTCACATCAGGGTCGGGGATATCGCCGCCGGCGGGAATGTAGAAATTATGGATGGTGAGCGGCGCGGACAGCCCGGCCTCGCGGCCGAGCACGACAGAGATGTGCCGCGCATCGCCCATGTCGCAGAAGCCTTGCCGGCTCACATCCTCGAAAGGCCGTTTCGAGAGGATGGCGACGCCGTGATAGCCCTTCTGGCCATGGATGGCGGCGTGGGGATAGCCGAACTTGGCCGCCTCCTTCAGCGGGAAGCGGTCATCCGGCGTCTTGGTCTCCTGCAGGCAGATGACATCCGGCTGATGTTCCTCGGCGAGCTTGGCGACGAGCCCGATGCGCAGTCGCACCGAATTGATGTTCCAGGTAGCAATCGAGAGCGGCAAAGCGGGAGAACCTGTCGGGGGCGGGAATCGGCCGCGACACTAGATCATTTCTCGGCTTCACGGAAACAGTGAAATGATCTAATTCTTTGTTTTGTCGCGTCTTCTTTACGCGAACCGGTATCCACCTCGCTCGAAAACGCTCTCAAGCATTTGCCGCGAAGGGGAGTCCGCCCCGGCGATCCGCACCGAGCGCCGGCACGGAAGTCACCGATCGGCCGCCGCGACGCCGGCGAGAATGTCCAGGCTGTGCTGCAGCGCTTCCGGCGCGATGTGGCGGGCGATCACGACGAGGCGCGTGCTGTGGTCCTCGCTCGGCCACGCCGCGAGCCGCACCGGCGGGTGCAGCAATTCCCGCACCGCATGCACCACCAGTGGCGCCTCTTCGCCCGCAATATTCACGATCCCCTTCATCCGCAGGAGATCGCCGCCGCGCAGCGACAGCAGCGCCCGCAGCCAGAGCCGTAGCGCCGCGCGCGTCACCGGGCGGTCGAGCGTGAGGGCGAAGGCGCGGATGTCGCCGTCATGCGACGGGGTGGTGCCGGCGCGGGCCGGCGCGAAGGCCTGTTCATTCAGCCAGCGCAGCACGTCCTCCTGCGCCCGCGCCGGGGTGTCGGGGACGAGGGCGAACAATTCGCGCGGGCTGATGGCGCCGTTGACGACCGTCACCCGGGCCGCGCCGGGGTTGAGCGCCGCCAGCCGCGCGCCCAGCGCCCCCACCTCACCGGCGGGGGCGAGATCGGTCTTGGTGAGCAGGAGAATATCCGCCAGTGCCACCTGGTGGCGCGCCTCGGCGAAATCGTCGAGCTGGCCCGCCGCGTTCACCGCGTCCACCGTCGTCGCCACGGCGCGCAGCGCGAACCGTTCCACGAGGCTGCGCTCGGTGAGCAAGCTGTGCACCAGCGCCCCCGGATCGGCGAGGCCGGTGGTCTCGATGGCGATCCGCGTGAAGGGCGGCAGCAGCCCCTGGCGCACCTTGGCGCCGAGATCGTCCAGCGTGTCGACGAGATCGCCGCGCACCGTGCAGCAGATGCAGCCGCTCTGCAGCACGATGGCGTTCTCGATAGCACTCTCGACCAGAAGATGGTCGATGGCGACATCGCCGAACTCGTTGATGATCACCGCCGTCGCCGCCATGTCGGGGTCGCGCAGCAGATGGTTCAGCAGCGTGCTCTTGCCGCTGCCGAGAAAGCCGGTGATCAGCAGCACGGGAACCGGCGCGTCGTCCTCCGGCATGAGCGCGCGGCCCTCCCGCTCAGATGTCGAGTTCGAGAATATAGAGGCCGCCGACATGGCGGTCGGCGCAATAGACGAGGCCGGTCTCGTCAGCATAGACCTCGTTAAGCTGGATCGCCGGCACCCGCGCGCCGGGCGGGGCGGCGGGCACGAAGGCCGCCACCTCGCGCGGGCTCAACGGGTCGCCGATATCGTGCACGCGCAGGCCCCCATTGAACAGGGTCGAGAAGATCAGCGTCTCGGACTGCAGCGCGGTGTCGCGCGGCGGGTTCTCATGCACGTTGTGACAGCCGAAGCGCCCGCCCTTGCGGCCATATTCTTCAAAGGAGGGCATGGGCAGGGTGCTCAGCGGCACCGGATTGTCCTCGCGGCGAATGTCCAGCACCCAGGTCAGCTTGGGCCAGTCAAAGCCGTTGTCGTGGATGCATTCATGCGTCGCCACCGCGAGGTCGCGGCCGAACAGCGGCATCAGCGTGTGGGCGAAGCCGGGGAAAGGCGGGTTCGGGTTGAAGCTGGAAATCACCCGCGGGCGGGACTTGTCGGAAATGTCCATCACATGGAAGCCGCCGTCGATATAGCCGACATAGGCGCGGTCGGGGCGGGCGGGGTAGACATTGGTGTTGTGGCAGCGAATGCCGCTGTCGATCTTCAGCCGTTCCGGCGGGGGGGCGTCGTCGCCCTCGGCCGTGCCCGGCAGCCACCAGCGCCCCGCCTCGACGGGACGCGACGGATCGCGCACGTCGATGATGCGGTAGGCCTGGTCGTCGAGCGGGTTGCGCGGGGTGAAGTCGGCGGCGCCGGCGGCGCAATGGACGAATTCGCCATCGACGAACCAGACCTGATGGACGCCGCGCGAATGCGGGCCGGAACAGTCGAAGAAACTGATCGAGCGCGGATGCTCCGGCACCGAGATGTCGAACAGTTCCACCCCCGCCGGCTGGAGGCCCACGCCATAGGTCTGGTAGGCCACCGCCATCAGGTCGCCGGAGGTCTCCAGCGAGTTGGAGCGCACCTTGTTGTGCGGCAGCTCGGTCTGCACGATCACCTTCGGGCGGCGCGGATCGGTGACATCGACGCCGGTGAAGTTCTTCGGCGGCCCCTCATGCGCCAGCCAGAGAATGCGCCGCCCATCCGGTGCGCGCTGCAGCGACATGCCCTCGCCAATGCCGCCGAAGCCGGCGATGGGATCATGGCCGATCAGCCGCATCCCGGAGATCAGGTCGATCTTCACATCGTCGAGCCTGGTGTGGTCGAGCATGGCGTCCTCCCTTTCGCGGCCGGCGCGTCGCCGTCTCCTGCGGCGTGGCGCGGCCGATCCCAACCCGTCTATTCCGCCGCCTGCCGCGTCCGGCCGAGAAATTCCGCCACCGCCGCGGTGAAGCCGTCGGGGTCTTCCATGTTACAGAGATGAGCGACATCCGGCAGCACGGTGAGGGTGCCCTCCGGCGTCGCCTGCGCCATCTCCTGCATCGCCGCGACCGGCGCCGCCATGTCGACTTCCCCGGCGATAAACAGGACCGACGGGCGCATCGCCGGCAAATGACGCAGATAGTCGAGCCGTTTCAGCGCCTGGGCGCAGCCAATATAGCCGGTCGGCGCCGTCGCCAGGATCATCCGCGCCGCGCGGTCGACCGTCTCCGGCCGCGCCTCCCGCAGGGCCGGCGTAAACCAGCGCTCCAGCGTGCCGCCGAGCAGGGCGGACATCCCGCCGCTCTCCACGGCGGCGATGCGCTGGTCCCAGCCGGCGACGAAGGGCAGCGGCGCATCGGCACGGGCGGCGGCGCAGATCAGCCGCCCCACCCGTTCGGGATAAGCGAGCCCGACGCCGAGCGCCGTCATGCCGCCCATGGAGAGGCCGAGCAGGTCGGCCCGCGCCGCGCCCACGGCGTCCATCGCCGCCAGAAGATCGCCAACCAGGTGATCGAAGCTGTAGGGCCCGGCGGGCGCCGTGCTGCGCCCATGACCGCGCGAATCGTAGCGCAGCACGCGATGGCTGCGGGTGAGCGCAGGCATCTGGTCGTCCCACATGCTCATGTCGGCGGCGAGCGAATTCGACAAGACAAGCCATGGCAGATGCGCCGGTCCGTCGACGCGGATGGCGATCTCGGCCTCTGCGGAACGGACGAACCCGGTTGTCCCCGTCATGGCGTTTTCCTCTGCTGATCGAGGCGGACGCTAGCGGCGCGGCCGGGCGGAGGCGAAACCATAAGTTCTTATCCCGCCGATCAGGAATGATGATCGCCCGGCCCCGCGCAGCGGCGCGCGGCGCCGTTGACAGGCTCCGTCTGCCCGCCGGATCGTGCGCCGCCGGCAGGAGGGGACACATGACGACGCGCGACGCGACATTGGCAGGCCCCGCGCCCGGCGCGCACGAGCGGCTCGGCGTCTGGCCGTTCCCGCCCGGCCCGACGGCCCGCATCGCCTATGGCGCCGCGCGCGTGCCGACGCCGGGGGCGGCGCTTGCCCATGGGCCCGACCTGCTGGTGGAGCGCGGCCGGATTCTGCGCCTGAACGACGAGGGCTTCGCCCTGCCGGCGCCCTCGCCGGGTGAGCCCGCACGCACCGCGCAGGAGCGGCTCGCCGACCATCTGCGGCGCCTGTCCGGCGGCTGGAACGGCCAGGCAGCGCGGTTCATCGAGGGCTATCTCGCTTATCTGCGCGCCGTCGTCGCTGCCAACCGCCCCAGGATTGCCGAGCGCCTGCGTCCGCTCGCCGGCCTGTTCACGCCGGAGGACGTGCTTTATTCCGCGCCGCTGCCGCTGCCGCGCGCATGGCTGCCGCTCGCCGAGGATGGCGGCGCGCTGCCCTGCCCGGTCGACATGCTGCTCTGGCACGGCGAGGCGGCGCAGGCGGTGCTGTTCGTCCCCTCCGCCCTCACGCCGGGGGCGGAGCGGCGGCGGCGCGAGCGGCTGGCGGCGGCCGGCATCGGCCTGTATCTCTTCGGCGCTGCCGAGCTTGCCCGGCCCTCGGCCTTCGCCGACCTGCTGGGGGAGACCGGCGGGGGCTTCTGGCGCGACGAGCCTCTCCCCATTGCCCCCGGCGCGCCGCCGCTGCCGGCGTTCTGACCCCCGCGCGTCCGGCCCCGTTGATTCCGCGACGCCCCGTCCCCGCAACTCCCTGCCTGACCCATCCCGCCGTGTCGCGCGGTCGTGGCCGCCGGGATTCCGCCGCCCGCCCCGCGAGACCCACCGCCACTGTACTTTACCCATGCCGATATGTACTTGGCCTATGCCGCTATGACATGGATCTGTGCGGATGATTATTTCCTTTTAACTTGACAACTCCGCTACGGAAGCCTCTCCTTCCCGCACAAGACGTCACAAGACGCTGTGCCATGACCCCTAGGAAGGAACGCCACATGATCCACGCTTCTGTCGCGCGGCCGTTTCGCCTATGCCTGAAACGCGCCGCTCTCGCTTTGGCGCTCGGCGCCGCCACGGTCGTCGCCCCGGCCGTCCTGATGGCCCAGGGCGCCCCGACCGGCCCGATCGAGATCACCACCGGCACCAGCCCGGGCGGCACGCCCGACGTGCTGATGCGCCGCGCCGCCAAGATCCTCAACGAGCAGAAGATCATCACCAACCCGCTGGTGGTGCAGAACCGCACTGGCGGCTCGTGGATGGTCGCCGGCAATTTCGTGATGGGCAAGGCCGGCGACCGCAATGTGGTGCTGTGCATCGCCCAGCCCATCCTCACCACGCCGATCACCCAGGGGCTGCCGACGCTCTATGACAAGCTGACCCCGATCAGCATGTTCATCCAGGGCGATCTCGTGCTGGTGGTGCTGGCGGATTCCCCGATCAAGGACATGAAGCAACTGGTCGAACGCGCCGCCCAGCGCGAGCGCTCGGTCAAGGTCGCCGGCGCGCAGTCCGGATCGACCGACCACATGGTGGCGGGGCTGGTGGAGAAGGCCGGCAAGGTCAAGCTCAACTATGTGCCCTTCGACGGCGGCGGCGCCGCCCAGGCGGCCTTTCTCGGCGGCAATGTCGATTTCGTCACCCTGACCCCGTCCGAGGCGATGCCGCTGGTGAAGAGCGGCAAGGCGCGCATCATCGCCATCCTGTCCAGCGAGCGGCGCACCGAACCCGAGCTGAAGGACATCCCTACCGCCCGCGAGCAGGGCTATGACGTGGTCTGGGGACAGGCCTGGGGTCTCGCCGGCCCGCCCGGGCTCGACGCCGAGACGGTGAAATTCTGGGACGACGCCATCGCCAAGCTGGTCGCCAACCCGGAATGGCAGGCGAGCCTGAGGGAGAACTTCCTGCGCAGCCGGATGATCCCCGCGGCCGAGGTGAAGCCCTATATGCAGAAGCTGCATGACGAGCATCTCGCGCTGCTGCGCGATCTCGGCCTCGCCAAGCCATCGGCGGTGCAGTGAACCGACCGGGCCGGGGGGCGCCCCCGGCCCGCCTGTTCGGGCGGGGAGTTCGCCATGCGTCGAACCAATGTCATCGCCGCGCTCGCCTTGCTGGCGCTGTCCATCGGGGTGCTGGCCGGCACATGGGAACTGCCCTATTGGGCGGATTTCGCCCCCGGCTCGGCCTTCGCCCCGTTCTGGGTCGCCGCCATCGGCAGCGCGCTGGCGCTGGCGCTGCTCGTGGCCACCGCGTTCGATGACAATAGGGAGCCGCACAGCTTCCCAGATCGACACGGCATGGCGCGGGTCGGCGCGCTGGTCGGTGGGCTCTGGCTGATGGTGTTGCTCATTCCGTTAGTCGGCTTCATTCCTGCCGCCTCCCTGTTCTGCCTGTTTCTTCTGCTCGGGCTGGAGCGGCGCCCGCTCGGGGCCAGCCTGTTCGCCACGACGCTCATCATCGGCCTCGTCTATGGCGTCTTCGTCGCCTGGCTCGGCATCGCGCTGCCGGCCGGCCCGCTCGGAATCTGAGGTCCGGAGACTTCCATGGACGCGCTCGCCTCCCTCGCCCAGGGCTTCGCCGTCGCCCTCACCCCGACCAACCTTCTGTTCGTCTTCATCGGCGTCACCCTCGGCCAGTTGATCGGCGCGCTGCCCGGCATCGGCCCCTCCGCCGGCATGGCGCTGCTGCTGCCGGTGACCTTCGGCCTCGAACCCGTCACCGCCCTGGTGATGCTCTCCGGCATCATGTATGGCGGCATGTATGGCGGCACCCTCACCTCGGTGCTGGTCAACGTGCCCGGCGAGGCCGCCAGCGTGATGACGGCGGTGGATGGCAACCAGCTCGCCCGGCAGGGCCGGGCCGGGCAGGCGCTCGCCGCCGCCGCGATCGGTTCTTTCCTCGCCGGCATCGGCGCTGTCACGGCGCTGGTCTTCCTCACCCCCGCGCTCAGCGCCTTCGCCCTCGGTTTCTCCGCGCCGGAATATTTCCTGCTCGCGCTGCTCGGCATCACCGCCACGGCCAGCCTCGGCACCGGCTCGGCGCTGAAGGCGATGATCGGCGCGGCGCTCGGGCTCATCATCGCGCTGGTCGGCACTGATCCGATCCAGGGCACGTCGCGCCTCACCTTCGGCTCGCTGGAACTGCTGGAGGGCATCGACTTCCTGCCCGTCGCCATCGGCGTGTTCGGCATCGCCGAAATCCTCGTCTCGATGGAACAGACGCAGGCCAGCCAGGCGGTCCGCACGCGGCTGCGCGACATGTGGCTCACCCGCCGCGACTGGGTGGAGTGCCGGATGGCGATGCTGCGCGGCGGCACGCTCGGCTTCGTCATCGGGCTGATGCCCGGCGCCGGCCCCACCGTCGCCGCGCTCATGGCCTATGTGCTGGAAAAGAAGATGAGCCGCCATCCCGAACGTTTCGGCCATGGCGCGCTCGACGGCGTGGCGGCGGCGGAATCGGCCAACAACTCGGCCGCCCATGGCGCCATGGTGCCGATGCTGGCGCTGGGCATTCCCGGCTCGGCCTCCACCGCCGTGCTGCTGGCGGCGCTGGTGCTGCTGGGCATCCGCCCCGGCCCGATGCTGCTGACCGAGCAGGCCGACCTCGTCTGGGGGCTGATCGCCTCGATGTTCATCGGCAATGTCATGCTGCTGGTGATGAACCTGCCGCTGGCGCCGCTCTTCGCCAGCGTGCTGCGCATTCCCTATTCCTATCTGGTGCCGGCCATCCTCATCATCTCGCTGGTCGGCGCCTATGCCATCAGCCTCAGCCTGTTCAATGTCGGGCTGACGCTGTTCTTCGGCATGGTCGGCTATCTCATGATCCGCGCCGACATTCCCCGCGCGCCGCTGGTGCTGGCGGTGGTGCTGGCGCCGCTGATGGAAAGCTCGCTGCGCCAGAGCCTGATGCTGTCGGAAGGCAGCGCCGCCATCTTCGTGCAGCGCCCGCTCGCCGCCGTGCTGACCCTGCTGGTGATCGGCTCGCTGGCCCTGCCGCTGTTCGGCTTCTTCCTCGCCCGCCGCGCGGCCCGCCGCGCCGGGGTGAGCGAGGCTCTCTCCCATTCCTCCGACTAGGTGCCGCGCATGAGCTTCTCCCCCGTCATCGACGTTCACGCCCATATCCTCACCGAGGAGATGATGGCCCGCATGCGGCGCGAGGCGCCCGATATCGGCCCGACCCTCACCGAGGTCGACGCGGAAGGCGGCGTGCTCACCGTGGGCGACATCGTCCAGAGGCCCTTTCCGCGCGGCGGCTGGGACCTCGACCGGCGGCTCGCCGATCTCGACATCGCCGGCTTCGACCTGCAGGTGCTGTCGAACTGCCCGCAGACCTTCCTCTATGAGCGCGAGGCGGCGCTCACCGGCGCACTGTGCCAGATCCAGAACGAGGCGATTTCCGAACTGGTGCGCCGCCATCCCGACCGCTTCCTCGGCATCGCCACACTGCCGATGCAGGATCCCGCCCTGGCGGCGGACGAGCTGCGCCGCGCCGTCACCTCGCTCGGTCTGAAGGGGGCGCAGATCGGCTCGCATATCGAAGGCCGCAATCTCGACCACCCCTCCCTGGAGCCGGTCTGGGCGACGGCGGCGGAGCTCGGCGCCTTCATCCTCATTCACCCGCAGAAGACGGCGGCGGGCGAGCGCACCCGGGAATTCTATCTCAAGAACCTCATCGGCAACCCGCTGGAGACCACCATCGCCGCCGCCTCGCTGGTGTTCGGCGGGGTGCTGGAGCGCTACCCGGAATTGCGCGTCTGCCTCGTCCATGGCGGCGGCTTCCTGCCGTTCCAGACCGGCCGGATGATCCATGGCTGGCAGGAGCGGCCGGAATGCCGGCGCTTCATCAGGGAAAGTCCCGAAGTCTCCATCCGCCGGCTGTATTTTGACACGCTCACCCATTTCGGCCCGGCGCTGCGCTACCTCACCGACACGTTCGGCGCCGGCCATGTGCTGCTCGGCTCGGACTATCCCTTCGACATGGGCACGCTCGAAGGCGCCCGGCAGGTGCGCGCGGCCGGGCTGGCCCGCGCGCAGGAGGAGGCGATCCTCGGCCGCACGGCGGGCGGCTGGTTCGGCGTCGAGGTCGCGGCGGATGCCGCGGCGGGCGCCTGAAGCGCTAGGAGACCGCGATGCATCCCCCCGCCATTCTCCGCCCCGCCGACCTCCCCGTCACCGAACGCGGCGGCGGCGCGCGCACGACGCGCCTCGTCACCGCCGCGCTCGGCTCGCAGCGCCTGCTCAACGGCATCACCCACTTCGGGCCGGGCGCCAGCATCCCGCTGCACAGCCATAACTGCGAGGAAAGCGTCATCATCCTCGACGGCGACGCGGTGTTCGAGATCGACGGCGTGACGCATGAGCTGACCCGCCACGACACGACCTGGATCCCGCCGGGAGTGCCGCACCGCTTCCGCAATGCCTCGGACAGCGCGCCGCTCGCCATTTTCTGGACCTATGCCGACATCGCCGCCACCCGCACCCTGGCGGCGACCGGGGAGACCCGCTCCATCGCCTCCGAACATGCGGGGGAGACATCATGAACGCTGTTCCCCAACCTTTGCCGGCGGCCGGCGAGCGCCTGCCGGCCCCGGCGCTTGCGGGGCTGATCGCCGACGCCCTCGGCGTCTGCGGTCTGCCCTCCGACGACGCCGCCAGCGTCGCCGAGCTGATGGTCGAGGCCGATCTCACCGGCGCCGACGGCCATGGCATCTTCCGGCTGGCGCAATATGTCCGCCGCCTGCGCGGCGGCGGCGTCAATCCCCGGCCGGCGATCACGGCACAGCGCCTCGCCCCGGCGCTGGCGCGGGTGGATGGCGACAATGGCATGGGGCATCTGGTGATGCGGCGGGCGACGGAGATCGCCGTCGACATCGCCACGGAGGCCGGCCTCGGCTGGGTCGGCGTGCGCCGCTCCAACCATGCCGGCCCCGCGTCGCTCTATGTCGACAGCCTCGCCCGGCGCGGCTTCATTGGCATCTATTCGGTCGTCGCCAGCGCCAATCACATGGCGCCCTGGGGCGGCACCTCCCTGCTGCTCGGCACCAACCCGCTCGCCATCGCCATTCCCGGCGGCGCGGGCGCCCCGCCGGTGCTGCTCGACATCGCCACGACGGTCGTCTCCTACGGCACGGTGAAGAAGCATGTGCTGAACGGCACGCCGATGCCCGAGGGCTGGATGGTCAGCAAGATCGACGGCACCCCGGTCACCGACCCCGCGCGCAGCGGCGAGGGCGTGCTGCTGCCTATTGGCGGCCACAAGGGTTCGGGTCTCGCCCTCATGCTCGGCCTGCTGGCGGGCACGCTCAACGGCGCCGCCTTCGGCAGCGAGGTGGTGGACTTCAACGCCGATTCCTCGACCGAGACCAATACCGGGCACTTCATCCTGGCGCTGGATGTCGGCCGCTTCATGCCGCTGGAAGTCTTCGCCGCCACCATGGCACGCCAGCTCGACGAGCTGCGCCATGACGCGCCGCTGCCGGGCACGGACGGCGTGCGCATTCCCGGCGACCGGCGGGCGGTCCTGCGCGCGGCGCGGCTGCGCGAGGGCGTGCCGCTGCCCGCCCCGCTGCGCCGGCAGCTCGACGACCTCGCCGCCACGCTCGGCATAGCGCCGCTCGCGGCCCGCTTTTGACCATCAGGAGATCCCCATGTCCGCCTCCCCCGAACCCGCGTCGCCGGCCGGCCGCGCCACGATCAACGAGGGCGCCTTCAAGGCCGGCGACGGCGCCTATCTGTTCCAGCTCGACGCGCTCTCCGCCATCGAGGGCGGCCCCGGCTATTCCACCGCCATTGGCAGCGTGGTGGAAGGCATCCGCACCCAGTGCGGGCTGATGCGCAAGGCGCGCGGCACCGGCGCCCGGCCGCATTCCCACCCCAATGAGCAATGGAACTATGTGGTGCAGGGCCGCCTGCGGGTGAATATCGAGGGCGAGCCGGAACGCATCGCCGGACCCGGCACGCTGGTCTATTTCCCACCGGGCGTGATCCATTCGACGGTGGCGCTACCGGAGGAGGACGTGGTGTTCTTCGTGGTCAAGGACACCACCCATGGCATAGCGGGCAAAGCCGCCGATGGCACGATGAGCGGCGGGCACTACGACACCCCCGCCTCCTCATAGACCCCGGCGCGCGGGCCCCACACCGCGCCGATGCGGTCGGTTTCCTGGCCCAGCACATCGAGAAAGGCGGCGGCGGGCGGGGGGAGCGGGCGCCGCGCCGGCTCGATCAGCATCAGGTCCATGCCGAGCGGCGGATCGGCGATCGGGTTCACCGCGAACCGGCCCACGGCGTCCGTGCCCGGCCGGGGCCGTCCCGTGCCGTCGACCTCGGGCGCCATCATCAGCCCGGGCAGCACGGCGACCCAGTCGGTGGAGGCGACGAAGTCGAGCGTGCCCATCATGGCGTCGAGTTCGAGCCGCCGCTCGACGGCGACACGGTTGCTGGCGAGATAGGTCTCGATATTGGCGCGGCGCGCATTCTGCATTCCCGGCACCACCAGCTTGAGCGGTCCCAATTCGGCGAGGCGCACCGGGCGCAGATGCTCAAGCCCCGCCGCGGCGCTGGAGACCAGCACCTCCGGCGTATAGGCGAAGCGCGTCGTGCGCACCCCCACCATGCCGGTCGAGGCCGGCACGATGGCGAAGTCGAGATCGCCCGCCCGCACCTGCTGGGTCAGATTGGCCGAATAGGCTTCGACGATCCGCACCACCACATTGGGATGGGCGGCGACAAAGCGCGCCAGCGCCGGCGCCAGCACCGAGCGCGTCATGGTCGGCATCAACCCCACCACCAGTTCGCCGTCAAAGCCGGTGCCGAACCGCCCGAGCGCGCGGTTCGCCAGCGCGTTGAGGCGCAGCAGCTCGATGCAATGGCGGTAATAGGTCTCGCCGGCCGGCGTCGGCTGCACCGTGCCGCCGCCGCGCACGAACAGCTTCACCCCGAACCGGTCCTCGATCTTGCGGATATGCTGCGACACGCCGGACTGGGTGGCGTTTTCCCGCTGCGCCGCCGCGGTGAAGGAGCGCTCCTCATAGGTCGCCACGAACAGCCGGACATCGCGCAGGGTCTCGCTCATCGCCATCATCTTTCCTGATCGAGGCGAGCAGATCATATCATTTCTGCAGCGGGGCCGGCATCCCTAAGCTTGCCGGCATGAGCGAACACATCATCACCTTCGCCTCGGGCGACGATCACGGCCACTTCCGGCGGGCGCTCGGCCGCTTCGCCACCGGCGTGACCATCGTCACCACCCGCACCAAGCAGGGCAAGCTGGAGGGCCTCACCGCCAACAGCTTCTCCTCGGTCTCGCTCGACCCGCCGCTGGTACTGTGGAGCCTCAGGCGGGAGGCGCCCTCGCGCAGCAGCTTCACCGAGGCCGGCCATTTCGCCGTCAACGTGCTCGGCACGCACCAGGCGCATCTGTGCCGGCACTTCGCCACCCCGCACCCCGACAAGTTCGGCGAGGTGGCGCACGCCATTGGCACGCATGGCTCGCCGCTGATCGCCGACGCCATCGCCCGCTTCGAATGCCGCACCGAACAGCTCATCGAGGCCGGCGACCACCTCATCTTCATCGGCCGGGTGCTGCGCGCCGCCCATCGCGACGGCGAGCCGCTGGTCTACGCGACCGGCGCGCTGTGCAGCCCCGCCGCCCTGCCGCCCCACTGCGCCAACGCCAACGCCGCGAACCGGGAACGCGCCTCATGAAACTCGGCTTCTTCACCATGCCGATCCATCCCCTGCACCGTAGCCTGACCGAGACGCTGCAGGAGGATCGCGACTTCTGCCTCATCGCCGAGAAGCTCGGCTTCTGCGAGGGCTTCTTCGGCGAGCATGTCACCGACGGCGCGGAGACCATCACCTCCTCGCTGATCTTCATCGCCTGGCTGCTGAGCGAGACAAGCACCATCCGCCTCGGCTCGGGCACCATCAACCTGCCGAACCAGCATCCCGCCCGCGTCGCCGGCGAGGTCGCCATGCTCGACCACATGGCGCGGGGCCGCTACATCATGGGCATCAGCCCGGGCGGCCTGCTCTCCGATGCGGAAGTGTTCGGCAATCTCGACAAGAACCGCACCGAAATGTTCGTCGAGGCGATCGACCATATTCTCGGCATCTGGTCGGGCGAAGCGCCCTATCGGCGCGAAGGCAAGCACTGGTCCATTTCCACCGAGCGCACCTTCCTTCCCGCGCTCGGCCAGGGCGTGATGCACAGGCCCTATCAGCGTCCGCACCCGCCGATCGTCATCACCGCCGTCGCCCCCTTCTCCAAGGGCGTGACCGAGGCGGCACAGCGCGGCTGGGAGCCGATTTCCGCCAATTTCCTGCTGCCGGTCTGGGTCAAGACCCACTGGCCGAAATATGTCGAGGGCTGCGAGAAGGCCGGCCGCCCCGCCGATCCCGCCAATTGGCGCGTGGCCAAGAGCATCTTCGTCGCCGACGATCTCGCCACCGCCCGCCGCTACGCCACCGAGCCGGGCAGCCCCTATTACGCCTATTACAACTCGCTGGCGACCAAGCTGGTGGGTAATGGCCGTGCCAACCTGTTCAAGCGCGACCCCTCGGCGCCGGACAGTTCGGTCACGGTCGACAGCGTGCTGGCCGATCTCGTCATCTGGGGCACGCCCGACAAGGTGGCGGACGAACTCGCCGCGTTCCAGGATGAGATCGGCGCATTCGGCACGCTGCTCTATGCCGGCCATGACTGGGCCGACCGGACGCTCGCCATCCGCTCGATGGAATTGATGGCGGAAAAGGTCATACCCGCAGTCAATGCTGGACGCCGCTCCGCCGCGGCCGAATAATGTCGACAGTCAACAGCCGTCGGGACAGGCGGCGACAGGAGGAAACATGATCCGCGCCGCAATCGCCGGGCTGGGCTGGTGGGGCAAGCACATGATCCGCCGCATGGCGGATTCTCCCGAGCTGCGCATCGTCGCCGCCATCGACACCTCGCAGGCCGAGGCCGCCTTCGCCGCCGAGCATGGCGTTGCGCTCACCACCGACTGGGACACCGTGCTCGGCGATCCCGGCATCGACGCGGTGATCCTGTGTACGCCCCACTCGCTGCACATGGCGCAGGTGGCCATGGTCGCCCGCGCCGGCAAGCATGTGTTCTGCGAGAAGCCGCTGGCGCTGACCCGCGCCGACGCCGAGCGTTCCGTCGCCGCTTGCCGCGCCGCTGGTGTCCAGCTCGGCATCGGCCATGAGCGCCGCTACGAACCGGCCATGCTGGAAATCAAGCGGCTGGTGCAGTCGGGCGCGCTCGGCACCATCGCCCATGTCGAGGCCAATTTCAGCCACGACAAGCTTGCCGCGGTGCCGAAGACCGACTGGCGCGCCTCGCCGGTCGACGCGCCCGCCGCCGGCATGACCGCGATGGGCATCCATCTCAGCGACGCCTTTCTCGATCTGTTCGGGCCGATCGACGAGGTCTACGCCCTCACCGCCAGCCGGGGCTCGGACCGGCCGAATGGCGACGTCGTCTCCGTCCACACCCGCTTCGCCTCCGGCGCCACCGGCTATCTCAACGCCATCCTCGTCACCCCGCTCTATATCGGCATGACGGTGTTCGGCACCGAGGCGTGGGTCGAGGCGCGCAACCACACCCACCCCGACACGCCCGGCCCGACCACGCTCACCATCCAGCACAAGGACGGCCGCCGCGAGGTGCGCGAGTTCGAGTGGACGGACACGGTGCGGGCCAATCTCGAAGCTTTCGCCCGCGCCATCGAAACCGGCGCGCCCTATGTCTTCACCGACGCGCAGAAAATCGGCAATATCGCGGTGCTGGAAGCCATCTGCCGCTCGGTGGCGACCAATGCCCCGGCCACGGTCGAGGCATTGCGCCCGCCGCTCGCCGCCAGCGCGTGAGGACCGCCATGCACGACGCCACCGCGCTCCCGCGCTACCGCGACCTCGATCAGGCCGAACTCGACGCCGAGCAGCGCGCCATTTTCGAGGAGATCGGCCGCCCGCGCGCCGGCGCGGTGCCGGCGCCGTTCCACCTCTATGTCGAGAGCCCCGATCTGGCGCGCAGCGCGCAGGCGGTCGGGGCGTTCTGCCGCTACCGCACCGGCCTGCCGCCGCGCCTCTCCGAACTCGCCATCCTCACCACCGCCGCCTATTGGGGCGCCGACTATGAGTTCGGCGTCCACGCGCGCGAGGCGCGCAAGGCCGGCGTGCCGGAAGCGGAGATCGAAGCGCTCGCGGACGGACGCCGCCCGGATTTCGCCGATGACGACGCGGCGCTGGTGCATGATTTCGCCAGCGCCGTCTACCGGCACAAGGACGTGCCCGACGCGCTCTTCGCAAAGGCGGTGGCGCGTTTCGGGCGGCGCACCGTGATCGAGCTCACCGGCCTGCTCGGCTATTACTCGATGCTCGCCATCGCCCTGCGCGTGTTCCGGGTTCCCCCGCCGGCCTAATCCGCATCCGCGTTCACAAGGGGGCGCACCCAGAACAGAACACGGCGCCCCATGGAGGAAGACGCCATGGAACTGCGCAGCATCGAAGCCTTCGTCCGGGTGGCCGAACTCGGCAGCATCACCCGCGCCTCGCGCGATCTCGGCATCGTGCAGCCGGCGCTCAGCCGGCATATTCAGCGCATCGAGACGGAGATCGGCACGCCGCTTCTGGTGCGCCTGCCGCGCGGCGTGCAGCTCACTTTGGCCGGCCGCCGCTTCCTGCAGCACAGCCGGCGCATCCTGCAGGAAGTGGCGCGGGCGCGGCAGGAAATGAACAATGGCGGCGACGGCGTCTCCGGCCGCGTCGTGGTCGGCATTTCGCCGACGCTGTCCTCCCTGCTGGCTCCGGGGCTGATCGAGCGCTGCAGCGCCGCCTATCCCGCCATCAACCTCACCATCATCGAGGAATTCACCCGCCGGCTGCAGGTGGATCTGGTGAACAGCCAGGTGGATCTCGCTCTTCTCACCAACCCGCCACCCAACCGGGCGCTGCGCTTCACCGCCGTGCTCACCGAGCCGATCGTCGTCGTCATGCCGCGCCAGTCGCGCGGGGTCTCGCCGGTGGTGACGCTGGACGAGCTCGCCTCGACACCTCTCCTGGTGACGCGCGGCATTCGCGCGCTGGTCGACGAGCAGCTCGCCTCGCACGGGGTCTGCATCGAGGTCGATTGCGAGATCGACGCGGTGGAGGCGATCCGGCGCATGCTGCTGCGCGGGCGGGGCGTCTCGATCATGCCGATCTCCGCCTTCCGCAAGGAGATTGAGGAAGGCCAGCTCACCGGGGTGGCGGTGGGCGGCGTCAATCTCAGCCGCACCATCATGCTCTCGCATGTCGGCGACAAGGTCAGCACCGCCGCCCAGGCGGTGATGGGGCTGCTCCGCGCCGAAATCGACGCCCTCGCCCAGCGCGGCATCTTCAGCGCGCTCCCCGATCATGGCCCGCACTGGGCGCCGCCGCAGCAGCGCGCGCTGGTCGGCGTCGCCTGAGCCCGGCGACGCCCCCCGGCGCAGCTTTCACCAGCAAAAAGGCCGGGCATCACGCCCGGCCTTTCGCCGTTGGAGGGGCGGCCGGCATCAGTCGGCCGGCTCCTCGAAGGCGCGCTCGCGGGTCATGCGGATCATCGGCGCGATGAGGATCACCAGCAGCAGCGCAGTCATGACCAGGAAGGTCAGGCTGATCGGCCGCTGCACGAACACCATGGGATCGCCATGCGAGATCAGCAGCGCGCGGCGCAGCGTTTCCTCGATCATCGGCCCCAGGATGAAGCCGAGCAGCAGCGGCGCCGGCTCGCAATGCAGCCGCCGCATCAGATAGCCGAACGCGCCGAACAGCGCCGCCAGCATCACGTCGAGCGCGTTGTTGTTGATGCTGTACACGCCGATGCAGCAGAACAGCATGATCGCGGGGTAGAGCATGCGGTAGGGCACGGAGAGCAGCTTCACCCAGATGCCGACCAGCGGCAGGTTGAGCACAACAAGCATCAGATTGCCCAGCCACATCGAGGCGATGAGGCCCCAGAACAGATCGGGGCGCTGGGTCATCAGTTGCGGCCCGGGCGACAGGCCCTGCATCATCAGCGCGCCGATCATCAGCGCCATGACGGCGCTGGAGGGCAGGCCGAGGGTGAGCATCGGGATGAACGCGGTCTGGGCGGCGGCGTTGTTGGCGGCTTCCGGGCCGGCGACGCCCTCGATGGCGCCCTTGCCGAACTCGCCCGGCGTTTTCGACAGCTTCTTCTCCAGCGCATAGGTGGAGAAGGAGGCCAGCACCGGCCCGCCGCCCGGCAGAAGGCCGAGGCAGCCGCCGAGGAAGGTGCCGCGCAGCGCCGGCCTTATGAAGCGCTTGATGTCGGCCCAGCGCGGCCACAGGCCGTGCACATCCTTCACGAAGCTGCGGGCGCCTTCGCCCTGGCCGAGATTGGAGATGGTCTCGCCAATGCCGAACATGCCCATGGCGATGACCGCGAAGTCGATGCCGTCGCCGAAGGCGGGGATGCCGAAGGTGTAGCGCTCCAGGCTGGTATTGGCGTCGATGCCGATGGTGCCGAGCAGGATGCCGACGAGGATCATGCCGATCGCCTTCACCACCGAGCCATGGGCGAGGATCACCGCCGCCACCAGGCCGAACAGCATCAGCGAGAAATAATCGGCGGGCCCGAAATCCAGCGCCACCTCGGCGAGCGCCGGCGCCGCCACCGCGATGACGATGGTGGCCAGCGTGCCGGCGATGAAGGAGCAGAGCGCCGCCGTGGCCAGCGCCAGCCCCGCCTGGCCCTTGCGCGCCATCTGGTAGCCGTCGATCGCCGTCACCACGGACGAGCTCTCGCCCGGCAGGTTCACCAGAATGGCGGTGGTCGAGCCGCCATATTGCGCGCCGTAATAGATGCCGGCGAGCATGATGAGGGCCGCCGGCGCCGGCAGGGTGAAGGTCACCGGCAGCAGAATGGAAATGGTCGCCACCGGGCCGAGGCCGGGCAACACGCCGATCACCGTGCCAAGCAGCACGCCGAGAAACCCGTAAGCGAGATTTTCCGGCGTCAGCGCGACGGAAAAGCCGAGCAGAACGTCACCGAACAGTTCCATGCGACGTCCTCACCAGAACCGGGTGGCGGGCAGGTACAGACCAAGCCCGTAGGAAAACAGCAGGTAGCAGAAGCCGACCAGCCCGACGGCGAGCAGCCCGGTTTCCAGCGGCGTGTAATCGCGCCCGGCAATGCGGGCGCCGATCACCACCACCAGCCCGGCGACGGGAAAGCCCCAATCCTCGATCAGCAGCCCGAACAGCAGGATGCTGGCGATCAGCAGCAGCATCGGCCGCAGATCGACGGCGCCGACTTCCTCGGTTTCCGTCAGGAAGGAGCGGATCAGCAGGATGGCGCCGAGCAGGATCAGCCCGCTGCTGATCATCAGCGGGAAATAGCCGGCGCCCATGCGCGCGGCGGTGCCGATCGGATAGTCCGAGCCGATGATGATGGCGAGCGCACCGAGGCTGCAGAACAGCAGGCCGGTGAGGAAATCGGAGGAGAGCTTGATGTCCATGGGATGGGCTCCGCTGGCTCGCTCCCGCCGCCCGCGGCCGGGCAGGCCCGTGGCGGCGGACGGCGGAAGCTGGGGAGAAGAGGGCCGCCGGCGGCGCACCCTCTTCCGGCGCGCGTCAGGGTCAGTCGGCCTTGGCGCCGATCTCCTTGATCACCGCGCCCCATTTGTCGGCGTCGGCCTGGATGTACGCCTTGAAGTCCGCCGGGCTGGGGCTGGACACCGCGATGACGCCGGATTCGGCCATGCGCGCCTTGATGGCGGGGTCTTTCATCGCCTCAACCACGGCGGCGTGCAGCTTGTCGATGATCGGCTGCGGCGTGCCGGCCGGCGCGAGCAGCCCCTGCCAGGAGGAGGAGACGCTCTTGGGGAAGCCCTGCTCGGTCATGGTCGGCACGTCGGGAAGCTGCGGCACGCGCTCCTTGGTGGAAACGCCGAGCGCCTTCAGCCGTCCGCCCTTCACATGGTTGATGCCGGAGGAGATGGTCACGAACATCAGGCTGACATGGCCGCCCATGACATCGGCGGTGGCGGGGCCCGCCCCTCCCTTATAGGGCACATGGTTCATGTCGAGCCCCGCCTCGCGGCGGAAGGACTCCATTTCCAGCCGGTTGACCGAGCCGGTTCCAGGCGAGGCGAAATTCACCTCGCCGGGATGCGCCTTCACATAGGCCACCAGTTCCACGACATTGTTGGGCGGGAATTTCGGATTGGCGATCAGGAGGCCGGGCGTGTCGGCGATGATGGAGATCGGCACGAAGTCCTCCATCGGCTTCACCCGCAGGCTGGAGAAAAGCGACGGGTTGATCGACACCGTGCCGACATTGGCGAGGAACAGCGTGTAGCCGTCCGGCTTCGCCCGCGCCGCGAGGTCCATGCCGACATTGCCGGCCGCCCCGTCGCGGTTCTCAATGACGATCTGCTGGCCGAGTATCTCCGCCAGCCGCGGCTGGATCAGCCGGGCGGCGAAATCCGAGGCCCCGCCCGGCGCGAAGGGCACAATGATGGTGATCGGCTTGGTCGGGTAGTCGGACTGGGCGCGCGCGGGCTGCGCGTGCCACGGCGCGAGGGCGAGCAGCGCCCCCGCCAGGAGTGCAAGGCCGGCGCGCCGGCGGGTCATGGTCACGGTGGCAGTCATTGTTCCCTCCCAGGAATCCCGGCGCCGCGTTGTTTTCTGGCTGGCGCCGTCGCAGCTTCGCCGCGCGTCAGGCCATGGCGGCCTCGCGCATCAGTTCACGCTCTCCTTCCACCTCCAGCGGCAGCTTCACCGGCTTCCTCAGGCGCGCGGAGAGATCGAGCGCCTTGGTGAGCATGAGCCGGTTATGCGCCTCGGCAGCGGTGGCATGCTGGGTCGGCAGGTCGAGCGCGATACGGTTGAGCCAGGACTCGGTTTCGGTGCGCATCGGCCCGCGCAATTCGCCGAGCGCCATGTCGCCCGGCGGGTAGCTGCCCATGAAATCGACCAGCCGGCTCTTGTCGGGCAGATAGCCTTCCTCCTGCGGCGCGGAGACCGCCAGCACGATGTCGCGATGCGTGTCGTCAATGGTCAGCACCCCGGTCGTGCCGACAATGCCGACCTCAAGGCTGTACACCGCGCCGGGCCAGGTCACCGGCAGCGCCCAGTTGATGTTGAGATGGTAGATCGAGCCGTCCGACATCATGATCATGCCGGCGGTGCCGTCGATGCCGCGCCAGTCCGGCCCCAGCACATTGTCGACCGAACGGGCATAGACCTCGACCGGCGTCTTCGCCTCCAGATACCACATGACGATATCGAGCGCGTGGGTGCCCGAGATCACCATCGGCGAGATGGTCTCGGGCGCGTTTGAGCGGCGGTAATTGTCGATCGCCACAAGCCGGTTCATGAAGGCGCGGGAAGTCACCATGGTGACATCGCCCAGAGCGCCGGTGCGCACCTTCTCCTTGGCCGCCAGCCAGCGGCGGCGGAAGCGCTGGGTGTAACCGACCACGGCATCGACGCCGCTGCGCTCGATCGCCCGCAGCACCCGCGCCGAATCGTCGAGATGGGTCGCCAGCGGCTTCTCGATCAGCATGGGCAGGCCGCGCTCCAGCGCCGCCATGACCGGATCGACATGCAGATGCTCGTCGGTGGCGACGATGACCGCCGTCACCTCCGGCCGCTTCAGCAATTCGCGGTGATCGGTGGTGACGAAGTCGGCGCCGATCTCCGCCCCGACGCGCCGCCCCTTTTCCGGGTCGATCTCGGCGAGGCCGATCCATTCCACCGCCGGGTGGCGCGCGGCGACGGCGCCGCGAAACAGGCCGACGCGCCCCGCGCCGACAATGGCGAGGCCGATCCCCTTGGGCGACGGACGACGCATCACCGGCCTCCCTGCAGGGCGACACCCGCCGGGGCCGGCAGGTCGGAACGGGAGCCGGTTGCCCCCTCGCGGCGTTGGCTGGCGATGTCGTGCGGCCTCATCGGTCTCCACCTTGTCACATGTTGTTCTTGATCGTGAGCGGAACATGTGCGGCCGGGCCGGGCAAATGCTGTTTCGCCATTGGGACATAGCCCGCGGGCATGGGTCCGGCGGCGACGCTGGGCGAAGCGGCGGATAGGGGCGGCTCAGCGCCGCTCGAAAGCGATGTTCAGCGAGAAGCGGTTTTCCGGGTGCACGGAATAGGTGACGAGATAGACGCCGCCCTCCGGCCGCCGGTAGCGGCGCACGATGATGAGCGCCGGATCCCCCGGCTGCGCCATCAGCGGCGCGGCGAGATCCTCGGTGATGCGGCCGACGAAGATCTCGATCTGCGCATGCGCCGCCCGCACGCCCAGCGTCTGCTCGATCTGGCGGACCACCGGTGCGCCCTCCGGATTGGGCAGGTCGAACACCCCGGCATGATCAGGCCGGACATAAATGTCGAAATAGGCGATGGGAGCCTGCGCCGCCTTGGTCTGGCGCACCGCCTTGAGCCGCACCCAGGCTTCGCCGGCGCCGCAGGCGAGAAGATGCGCCAGCTCGGGCGAGGCGGTCACCGGCTCGATGCCGAGCGTGCGCCGGAAGGTCTCGGCGGGGTAGTGCAGCAGTTCCTCCACCGAGCCGAGGGTGTGGACGAACGCCTCGCGGCGGCGGCTTGCCACCACCACGGTGCCCGCCCCGGCGCGCGCAGCGATCAGCCCGTCCTCGCGCAGCCCGGCAAGCGCCTGACGTATGGTGAACCGGCTCGCGCCGAAGCGCGCGCACAGCGCGTGCTCGGTCGGCAGCCGGGTGCCCTGCGGCGGTTGGCCGGCTTCGATCTCGGCACGCAGCGTCGCCGCGATCTCGGCATAGAGCGGCGCGCCGCCGCTGGCGGGGCTCTCGGCCGAAGGACGGCGCGTCCGGGATGATCTGGCCTTGTTCATCACTCGCTCGCCCCGGCGGGCGCCGACGCTCCCTGCCTCATCGCGTGCCTCGCCCCTCGCCTCGGGCCTTGCCGTCCCCTCGCGCGGGCGGTCAGCCCGCCGCCAGCGCCGCCGATTTGAGATCGTCGATCCGCGCCAGCGACTGGTTGGACAGCGGCAGGTCGACCGGCTCGTTCACCGCCGCCGAAAGGTCCGCCGCCATATAGCACTGCATCACCATGCGCGCATGTTCCGGCGCCACCATCGGTGCGCGGTCGAGCAGCACGGATTCGAGGAAATGCAGCGTCTCCGGCCCCATCTGGCCAGCGAAGACATGGTCGACCTGTTCGCCCGGCATGGTCGACATGGGAAAACGGGTGCCCTCGGAAACCGTGCTCAGCCAGTTGTCGCGCTGGGTATCGTCGAGGATCAGCGCGCCCTCGGTTCCGGTGATCTCGATCCAGGTGCCGCAATAATTGGGATAGGCGGGCGGCAGGTTCCAGCCGCCGCCGACCACCACCAGCATGCCATTGTCCATGGTCACGGTGGACCACATGCAGTCATAGGAGCCGTTGACCGCCTGCATGTAGCCATAGGCGCCCTGCGAATAGACCCGCACGGGCTTGGCCGGTTCCAGCAGCCAGAACACGAAGTCGAGGTCATGGGTCGATTCCATCGCGGCGGGCGAGAGCTTGACCCGCGAGGCGATCTTCTTGCCGAGATTGCGCGAGAGATGCCGCGACACCATCACATTGACCACGCGGCCGAGGGTGCCGTCCGCGATCGCCTTCTTGGCATAGGCGATTTTCGGGTTGAAGCGCTGGGAATAGCCGATGGTGAACTTCACGCCCTGGCGCTGCGACAGCTCGATCAGCTCGTTGGCCTCCCACAATTCGAGCGCGATGGGCTTCTCCAGCAGAACATGTTTGCCGGCTTTCAAGCAGTCGCGGGCGATGGGGTAATGGGTGCCCTCGGGCGTGGTCGAGATATAGACCACGCGGATGGCATCATTGGCGACGATGTCGCGGTAATCCAGCGTCGCGCTCGCCGCCCCGGTGAGCCGCCGCACCTCTTCCAGCCGCTCGGGCCGGATGTCGCAAATGTGCAGCCGGTCCACCAGCGCCGAGCGTGCGAGCGTCTCCGCCCGAATGCCGCCGCACCATCCGGTGCCGATGACAGCTACGTCCGTCTGCCGCATCGCGATCGCCCTCTTTTTGAATTTGTACGGACAATCTACGTCGCTTGGCGGCGGATGCAAGCGCGCCGGTACCCGCTCTGGCTCACGATGCCCCCGTCGCGCGCGAAGGGCTGGAGCCCCGTCGGCGGGAGGCGCCGGGGCTCCGGCAAGGATCGCTGTTCAGCCGTCGCGGCGCAGCAAGGCGGCGATGCGCTCGGCGATCATGAGGGTGGGCATATTGGTGTTGGCACGCGGTATTGACGGCATGAGCGAGGCATCGGCCACGTACAGGCCATCCACCCCGATCACCGCGCCGTTCGGCGAGGTCACCGCCTGCGGATCCTCGGCCCGGCCCATGCGGCAGGTGCCGGAGGGATGCCAGGTACCGCCCACATTCGTCCGTACAAAGTTGGCCAAAGCGTCGTCATCCGCCAGCAACCCGGCCAGGGTGATGCCCTGCGTCACCACCGCATGGATCAGCGCCGCGCGCAGCGGACCGGCCATGTCGAGCAGCGCCGCCAGCGTGCCGCGCTGCGCCGCGTTCCACATGCCCGGCACGGCGATCTTGGCCACGCGCGGCGTGTAGCTCGCCGGGAACACCACGTCGCGGAAACCCTCCATTGCGGGGTCGAGCAGCGCGTGCGCGCCCATGCGCAGCGCCGATTTCAGCCGGACGAGATCGCGCTCATCGCTCAGCATGCGGAAATCGACCTCTGGCTCGATGCGGGGATCGGCCGAGGCGAGCCGCAGGAAGCCGCGCGAATAGGACTTGTTTACCCAGAAGAACAGGCTGCCGGTGCGCAAGCCCACCGCGTGCCAGCCGGAACGCGCGAGGATCGCCGCGTGCATGTCGCCGGCCGGCGTTCCCGGCAGGCCCGAAGAGTAGCGCCATATCGCCTGCTCATGGTGCTCGCCCGGATTGCGCTCGCGCGCGCCGGGCGGCAGCCAGGTGGCGACCGCGATCGAGGGATGCTCCATCAGGTTGCGGCCGACGCCCCGCCGTTCGGCGACGACGGGGAGGCCGAGCGCGCGCAGTTCCTCTGCCGGCCCGATGCCCGAGCGCAGCAGCAGCGCGGGCGAATGGATGGCGCCTGCCGCCAGCACCACCTGCCGCGCCGCGATGGTGACGCGCCCGCCCCCCGCCGTCGCGATCTCCGCCCCCACGACCCGACGCCCCTCGAACAGCAGGCGGGTGGCGGCATGGTCGGTGAGAATGCGCAGATTGGGGCGTCGGCGCACCTCGGGCGTCAGATAAGCGAGCGAGGTCGGCTGGCGCTGGCCCTCATCGTCCACCGCCACCACGCCGCGAAACGTGCCGTCTTCCCATGGCCCGTTCTGGTCCGGCCGGATCGGGTGGCCGCGGCTCTGCAGCGTCGTCATCACCCGGTGGACGAAGGGCGAGATGGCGGCGTCGCCGATGCGGCGCACCACCAGCGGGCCGTCCGCGCCATGCAGCGGACCGTCGAAGTCGCGGTCGGCCTCCAGCGCGCGAAACACCGGCAGGCACGCCTCCCAGTTCCACCCGGCGGCGCCGAGCGCTTCCCATTCGTCATAATCCCCGGGCGCTCCGCGATTGGCCATCAGCGCATTGATCGCCGATCCGCCGCCGAGCAGGCGGGCCTGCTCATAGCGGCGGGGCCGCCGGCCGGCATTGCGGACCGTCTCCCCCATCAGCGCGGTCAGGCCGCTCCAGATATTGGAGGTGTCGAGATAGGCGCGGCCGGGATAGCGCGAGCGCACATCGGCCGGCACAGCGCCGGCGGCGACATCGCGCCCGGCCTCCACCAGCATGACATCGCGCTGCGGGTCTTCGGAAAGCCGCGCGGCGAGCACGCAGCCGGCCGAGCCGCCGCCGAGAATGAGCGTGTCGGTGTTCATGACGCGGCGTTGGACCTCGCCTCGCTGCGGGCGCTGAGCGCGACCAGCATGACCACGAGGAACGACACCCCGGTGAGCAGCGTGCTGATGGCGGCGATGGTGGGGTCGATCTCGTCGCGCAGCGCGGTGAACATGCGCTTGGTCAGCGTCTGGTACTGCCCACCGGAGATGAACAGCGCCACCACGGTCTCGTCCAGCGCCGAGATGAAGGCGAACAGCAGGCCGGTGATCACGCTGGCGCGGATCTGCGGCAGGGTGACGATGAAGAAGGTGCGCAGCCGGTTCATGCCGAGGCTGCGCGAAACCATCTCCTGCGCCGGATCGAACTTGCGCAGCCCCACCAGCACCGAGGTGATGACATAGGGCAGGCCGAGCATGACATTGGCCAGGATCAGGCCGGTCATGGTCGCCAGCAGGCCGATCTGCGCATAGACGAGAAACACGCCGACGGCGGTGATCACGATGGGCACCACCAGCGGCAGCATCAGCACCACCTGCAGGCTGCGCACCAGACGCGAACTGGCGAGGTTGAGCGCATAGGCCGCGGCGGTCCCCATCACCGTGGCGATCACCGCGCTCGACACGGCGACGGTGAGGCTCACGCGCGTCGCCTGCATCCAGGCCGGGCTGGCGAGATAGGCCTCGTACCAGCGCAGCGACCAGGAGGGCGGCGGAAAGGCGAGGAAGCGCGCGCCGGAGAACGACATCGGCACGATGATGAGGATCGGGATCACCAGCCACAGCAGGACGAGGCCGACAAAAAGGCGCAGCAGGAGCTTCGAGCCGGGCATGATCAGCGTGCCCCCATGATGCGCTCGAACGGGATCACGAAGCTGGCGAGCCGGAAGATGAAGAACACGCAGGCGAGCAGGACCACGCTGATCGAGGAGGCCGCGCCCCATTCGTTGTAGACTTCGATATTGCGCGACACCAGCATGGAGACCATGTAGGTCCGCCCGCCGCCCAGCAGTTCCGGCGTGATGTAGAAGCCGAGCGTCAGCACGAACACCAGCACCATTCCGGCGACGACACCGGGCAGGGAAAGCGGCAGGAACACGCGCAGGAACACATGCAGCGGCGTGCCGCCGAGGCTTGAGCCCGCCATGCTGAGTTCCGGCGGTATTTTCTGCATGGTGGCGTAGAGCGGCAGCACCATGAAGGGCAGCAGGATGTGCACGGTCGCGACGATGGTGCCGAACTCGTTATTGACCAGCGTGAGCGGGGCGTCGACGAGCCCCAGTTCGGTCAAGGCGGTGTTCACCAGGCCGCGCCGCTGCAGCAGGATCAGCCAGGCATAGGCGCGCACGAGCACGCTGGTCCAGAACGGCAGCACCACCATCGCCAGGATGAAGAGGCTCCAGCGCCGCGAGGCCCCCGCCGCCACATAGGCGACGGGGTAGCCGAGAATGAGCGCCGCGCCGGTCACGATGAAGGCCATGCGGAAGGTCTGCAGGAACGTCATCCAGTAAACGTCATCGGTAAGGAACCGGGCATAATGTGCCAGGGTGAACCCGTCCCCCTGCCGCACCGACTGCCAGGCCAGCCAGCCGAGCGGCACGATCAGCAGGCCGCCCACCACCGCCAGCGCCGGCGCCAGCAGCAGCAGGACCAGGCGGCGTTCGCGCCGCTGATGGGCGAGCGACGGATTGACCGACGATGTCGACATGGAAGCCTCCCCGCACCAGAGCCGTTCCGGTCTGTTGGCATCGCAATCAGATCGGAAGACGCTCTCTATCAATCGTTTAGAGACTGATTCACCGATCAGCCTGGGCAAGCTGATCGGATCAGGCTCTCGCGGCCGCTTACTTCTGGATGAAGGATGCCCAGCGCTTCTGCGCTTCCTCGCCCGCCGGCGAACTCCACCACGCCACCGAGATCAGCACCTGCTTCGCCGCGTTCTCCGGCGAACTCGGCATCTGCGCGGCACGCTCCGGCGAGATCTTGCCGGTCTTGTAGGCGGCGGGGTTGCCAGGGCCATAGTCGATATAGGCGGGGAAATTGGCCTGGATGTCCGGCGAGATCGCGGCGTTCACAAAGGCATAGGCCGTCGCCAGATTGGGGGCGCCCTTGAGGATGCAGAGCGAGGTTTCCTGCAGGAAGCCCTGGTTGAAGGTGTAGCCGACCGGCGCGCCTTCCTTGATCACCGCGGTCACGCGGCCGTTCCACGCCATCTCCATGTCGATTTCGCCATCGGCGAGAAGCTGCGCCGACTGCGCGCCGGAGGTCCACCAGACAGTGATGTGCGGCTTGATCTGCTCCAGCTTCTTGAAGGCGCGCTCGACATCGAGCGGGTAGAGCTTGTCGGCCGGCACGCCGTCCGCCAGCAGCGCCGCCTCCAGCGTCGCCATGGGATGGCTGCGCAGCGCGCGGGTCCCCGGGAACTTCTCGACATCCCAGAAATCAGCCCAGCTCTTGGGGCCGTTGTCGCCAAATTTCTTCGAGTTGAAGGCGAGCACCGAGGAATAGAACTCATAGGGCACGGAATAGGCGGTCTTGTAGCCAGCGGGAATCTCGGCGGCATTGGGAAGCTTGGAGAAATCGAGCTTCTCGATCATGCCCTGCTCGCCGCCGCGGATGCAGTCCTTGGTCGGCGTGTCGATCACATCCCACACCGGCTTGCCGGTCGCGGTCTGGGTTTTCAGCACCGGCCAGGCGTCGGGCGAGGAATCCTGGTTGATGGTGATGCCGAGCAGCTTGGCGACCGGATCGAGGATGGCCTTGGTCTGGGCCTCCTGATAGGCGCCGCCCTGCGAGACGAAGGTGATCTGGTCGGCCGAGGCGGCCGCCACCGGCAGCAGCAGCGCCGCCATGATCGTCGGGATCGAGAGTGTCACGCGCATTCCGGTTCTCCTCTAGGTCATTCTTGTCGGCCGCTTGCGTGGGTGAGGCGATGGTGCGGCGCGTCATCGCCCGATGGCATCGAGGAACTGGTACCAGCCGGCGACCAGCCGGACGGCGGGTTCGCGCAGGCCGTAGAAGGGAATGGAAGCCAGAGGCTGCCGCGTCAGCAGGCCGAGATCGGGCTGACTGCCCGCCACCAGCGCGGCGACGTGGCGGCCGATGCCGGAGGCAAGGGCGACGCCGGTGCCGTTATAGCCCAAGGCATAGACCACACGGTCATCGAGGCGGCCGAGATGCGGCAGGCTGTCGAGCGTCATCGCTACCAGCCCCGACCAGCGATGCGTCACCTTCACCCCGGCAAGCGCGGGAAACTGGCGCCGCATGGCCTTTTCCAGCGCGGCGAAGGCGGATTCGGTGTCGGTCTTGCCGAAGGCGCCGCGCCCGCCATAAAGCAGCCGGTCGCCGGATTTGCGGAACCAGCGCATCATGCGCCGCGTCTCGGTGTAGCTGCGTCCGGTGGAGAGCAGTCCCGCTGCCGGCGTGCCCGCCAGCGGTTCGGTCGCGATCATCGCCGAGCGGAACGGGATGATCGCCTTGCGCACCGGCGCCGTTGCCGGCGTCAGGTCGGAATAGGAGTTGGTGGCGATCACAAGCTGGCGCGCGGTGATGCGCCCCGCCGGCGTCTCCGCCACGATCCCCGCCCCTTCGCGCCCGACGCGGACGACCGGGGTGGATTCGAAGAGAGCAATGCCCTGCGCCTTCAGCCCGGCGGCCAGCCCGCGCACGAAATTGAGCGGATGGATCACCCCGCCATGGTGGTTGAGCATGCCGCCGGCGAAGCCGCGTGCCCCGGTTTCCTCCGCCACCGCCCCGGCGTCGAGCATCGACACGCCACGATCCCCCAGGGTCTCGCGCAGCCAGGCCGCCTCGCTCTTCAGCACGTCGAGCGTGTGCGGATTATGGGCGCAGCGCAGCGAACCCGAGGGCCGGTAGTCCGCGCCCTCCATGCCAAGCTCCTCGATGAGCTGCCCGACATGTTCGATCGCCTCCATCCCGAGCGCATGCATACGCCGCGCCGTGTCAATGCCGTGCCGCGCCGCGATGTCCTTGAAGCCGATGCGGAACTTGCCGGAGACCACGCCACCATTGCGCCCGCTGGCGCCCCAGCCGATGCGCTGCGCTTCGAGCACCACCGGCGACAGCCCGGACTTGGCGAGATAGCGCGCCGTGGAAAGCCCGGTATAGCCGCCGCCGATGATGGCCACATCGAAGGCATGGTCGCTCGCCAGGCTGCCAAATGCCGGCCGGGCGACCGAGGTCGCCTGCCAGAGGGAGGCAATATCCGCCGGGGATGTGGGGGCGACCATGACCAGCCTGTCCCCGTCAGGCCGCCAGGCGGGCGGCGGCGCGTTCGGCATCGACCGCGTCGGCAAGCTGCTTGAGCGAGGAGAAGTGGAAGTCGGGCGTCGTCATCGTCTTCGGATCGGGCGTGCCGCCAAAGCCCTGCTGGCCCTGGCGACGCTCGATCCAGCAGGTGACATAGCCCTCGGCCTTGGCGACGCCGATGTCGTGATACTGGCTCTGCGCGACATGCAGGATCTCGCTCTGCTGGAAGCCGAGCGCCGACTGCCGGCCCTTGTTGAAGGCGAAGAAGCGCGGATCCGGCTTGGCGCATCCCGTCTCGTCGCAGGTCACGCTGTCATGGAACGGATTGCCCAGCGTGGCGGCATAGGCGGAAAACGCCGTGCGGTCGGCATTGGTCATGGCGACGAGGCGGTAGTTCTTCCTGAGCCGGCGAAGTGCCTCGACGGAATCGGCGAAGGCCGGCCAGCGCAGCACGGCGAGCTGGAACGCCTCCGCGGTGGCCTCGTCCGTGTTGAAGCCGCATTCGGTGGCGAGCGAGAGATAGACATCCTTCATGGCGAAGGAGGAACGCCCGTAGAATTTGTCGCGCCCGCGCTTATAGGGTTCGAAGATCTCG
Organism: Ancylobacter sp. IITR112; assembly: GCF_041415945.1. Taxonomy (NCBI): domain Bacteria; kingdom Pseudomonadati; phylum Pseudomonadota; class Alphaproteobacteria; order Hyphomicrobiales; family Xanthobacteraceae; genus Ancylobacter; species Ancylobacter sp. IITR112. The sequence continues at coordinate 3,502,370 of NZ_JBGCUS010000001.1, forward strand.
TCGTCGCTGGCCGCAGCGGCCTTGGGGCCACCGAGCGCCCGCACCGCGCCCAGGACACCCGTCTCGAAGTCGATCAGCGTGCCGACGACATCGAAGGTCATGACCTTGAAATCGGTGAACTTCATTCGTTTCATTCCTCTTGGCAGATAGCGTGGATGCGGGTCAGCGTGCCTGCGGCACGACGATGGTGTCGTCCGGGTGAAGGGTGACGGCGAGGCGTTCGCCGGGCGCCTTCAGCAGCGAGCGGCCGCCATGGTTGCTTGGCACGCGCAGGCTGAGCCGCGCGCCGCCGTCGAGTTGGAGGAAGAGGCGGATGCTCTCGCCCTGGTAGAGCGTCTCGGTCACGACACCGCTCAGCAGGTTCGGCGTGCCCGGCACCGGCTGCGCCGCCACGGTGAGCTTTTCGGAATGAATGACCAGCAGCAGCTCCGCGCCGTCCGGCACCGGGCGCGCGGCGACGAGGCGGCTGCCGTCGAGATCGACCGTATGGGCATCGACGCGCCGCACCGGCAGCAGTGTCGCCTCGCCGATGAAGCCGGCGACGAACGAATCCGCCGGGTTGTCGTGAAGCCGTTCCGGCGTGTCGACCTGAACGAGCTGGCCCCTGTTCATGACGGCGATGCGGTCGCTCATGGTCAGAGCCTCCCGCTGGTCATGCGTCACATAGATCATGGTGGCGGCGAGCTTGCGGTGCAGGTGCTTGAGCTCGATCTGCATCGTCTCGCGCAACTGCTTGTCGAGGGCGGAGAGCGGCTCGTCCATCAGGATCAGGCGCGGCTCGAAGATCATGGCGCGGGCGAGCGCGACGCGCTGGCGCTGGCCGCCGGACAGCTCATGAATCTTGCGGTCGCCGAAGCCGCCAAGCTCCACCATGTCGAGCGCCGCCTTCAGCTTCGCCGGCCATTCGGACTTCGGCATGCGCCGCGCGCGCAGCGGAAACGTCACATTCTCCGCGACATTCATGTGCGGGAACAGCGCGTAGTTCTGGAACACGATGCCGATGTCGCGCTTGTGCGGCGGCTCAAGCGTGATGTCACGCTCGCCGAGGAAGATCGCGCCCGAGGTGGGCTGGACGAAGCCGCCGAGAATGCCGAGCAGGGTGGTCTTGCCCGAGCCGGACGGGCCGAGGATCGAGACGAATTCGCCCGGCGCGACCTCCAGATTGATCTCGTCAAGCGCCCGGAAGCTCCCATAGAATTTGGAAGCGCCCCGGATCGAGACCCCTACCGTCCCAGAAGAAGTCGGCCTGGTCATATTTCCCCCGCTTCGAAAGCCACGGGCAGAACATTACATCGCAGGCGCATTCCGCGCCGCCACCGCCCCGGCCCCCTTCCGGCCGGACCGGCGGATTCGATGCTGCTCGTCACCCTGCGCTTTGCGTTTTGTCGGGCTCTTGCCGCGCCACCCATGGTCGAAGCAGACCAATGATCGCGACCGCGTTCAATTGAAAAAAAATCCGTCCGGCATTACATTATGTAATGCGCAAGCTTCGCCTCGCCTTGCCCTCGATGAATGGTTTCTTCACGTTCGAAGCGGCGGCGCGCTGTGGCAATTTCGCCCGAGCCGCCGACGAACTCAACGTGACGCCGGCCGCCGTCAGCCGGATGATGGGGCGGCTGGAGGAGCATATCGGCGCCAGCCTGTTTGATCGCGTGCCCGGCGGGGTGACGCTGACCGAGGCGGGACGCATCCTCTATGAAGCGATTTCCCGCGGATTTTCCGGCATCGAGCACGCGCTGCGCGAGATCGAGGACCGCAAGACCGGGGTGGAGACGGTTACGCTCTCGGTCTCCACCGGCTTCACCACGCACTGGATCATGCCGCATATGGCGGAGATCAAGCGGGCCTTTCCCTCGCTCGAACTGCGCTTCCAGCTCATCATGTCGGCGCTTTCCGGGCCGGTCAGCGATGTCGATCTCGGCATGCGCTTCGTCGACGGCCCGGATGAACGTCATGAGGCGAGCTACATCATGCCGGAGATTCTGGTGCCGATCTGCAGCCCGGGCTATCGCGAGGGGCAGCGCGGCTCGATCGCCGATGTGGCGGGCCAGGTCGAGACCCTGATCAGTCTCGGCGAAGCGCAGCCGGACTGGTCGCAGGTGTTCTTTCCCGGCGATCCCGGCGCGGCGACCAATTCGATGATCTTTTCCGATTACGCCATCGTCGTGCAGGCGGCGATGCTCGGCCAGGGCGTGGCGCTCGGCTGGCTGAACGTCGCCTGCCACTGGCTGCGGACCAAGGCGCTGGTGCCGGCCAGCCCGCGTGTCAAGACCACCGGCCGGCACTGCCAGTTCGTCCGCTCGCGCGACAAGCCACTACGGCCGATCGTGGCCGATGTCCGCGACTGGATGATCGCCCGGCTCGGCGAGGATGTCCGGCAGGTGGCCGCGCTCTATCCGGAACTCCATCTCGGCCCGCTGCTTGAGCGCAGCGGAAGCCCGCCGGCCGCGTGACCGGCCGCGCCGCTTCGCTTCGTCCCGGCTTTAGAACATTTCACTATTTCATGGAAACAGTGAAATGCTCTAACTCTTTCTTTTGTCGCGTTTTCTTCACGCGAACCGGTATCCACTTCGCTCGAAAACGCTCTAGCGGTTGATGACGAACAGCATCGGGTCCGGCCGCTGGGCGGTGTCGAGATTGGAAACCGCGACCGTGGTGTCGTAGCCCTGCGGGTCGGTCACCGTCCACTGCTTGAGCTGCATGGTCTTGGCGTCGAACATGATCATCAGCCGGTAGGTGCCGACCATGGGCTGCTTTTCCTCGATCACGACCGTGGCGAAGATGTCGTCCTGGTAGACGCCGGTCACATTGGCGTTGCGGGCGAGGTTGAAGTTCTCCGACAGCAGGAAGCGCAGAGGCGTCGCCGAGAGCGGGGTGATGTCCTGCGTCTTCAGCTTCTTGTCGCGCACCGCCACCGAGCGGCCATCGGCCACCAGTTCGATCCGGCTCGGCGCCTCATATTCGAACAGCACCCGCCCCGGCTTGAGAATGTAGAACTGGCCCTGCTGGCGCGTGCCGTCCGGATCGACCTGCACGAAATCGCCGATCATCGTCTTGAAGCTGTTGAAATAGTCATTGATGCGCTGGACCGTCTCGGTGGCCGCCCGCTGGTTGGCCACCGCCGCGACCTGGATGCCGGGTTCGCCGCTGGCGGCGGCGGCCGGGCCCGCCTGCGCGGTGCGCATCATCGAGGCCGGCTTCTTCGGCGGCACCGGCACGAAGGGCGGCGGCGGCACCTGCGCCACGGCAAGGCCGGCGGGCAGCAGCAGCAGGGCGGCGGCGCAGAGACGAAGCATGGAGCGCATAGGCCATAATCTCCCGGGGGCACGTCTGGCTTGGCACTGGGCGCGGGAGCCTCGTGCGCATGTCGGTAGCACGGCAGCGGGTAGCGCGCCGCTGTGGCGATCCTGTGGCCCCGACGCTGCGTCAGCCGCGGCGGTGAACACGGGTGCGGGAGGACAGCGCGCCATCGGCTCAGTAGCCCTCCCCGCCGCCCTCGGCGAGAATCTCGCGTTTGCCGGCATGGTTGGCCGGGCCGACGAGCCCTTCGCGCTCCATCCGCTCGACCAGCGAGGCGGCGCGGTTATAGCCGATCTGCAGCCGGCGCTGGATATAGGAGGTGGAGCACTTCTTGTCGCGCATCACCACCGCCACCGCCTGGCTGTAGAGATCGCCGCCCTCTTCCCCGCCCATCGCGCCCTTGTCGAACACGGCGCCGTCCTCGCCCTCGCCCTCGAGGTCGATGGTCACCTCATCGAGATAATCTGGGGCGCCCTGCGCCTTGAGGTGCTCGACCACGCGCTCCACCTCCTGGTCGGAGACGAAGGGGCCGTGGACGCGGGAGATGCGCCCGCCGCCGGCCATATAGAGCATGTCGCCCTGGCCGAGCAGTTGCTCCGCGCCCATCTCGCCGAGGATGGTGCGGCTGTCGATCTTGCTCGTCACCTGGAAGGAGATGCGGGTCGGGAAATTGGCCTTGATGGTGCCGGTGATGACATCCACCGACGGGCGCTGCGTCGCCATGATCAGGTGGATGCCGGCGGCGCGCGCCATCTGGGCGAGGCGCTGGATGGCGCCCTCGATGTCCTTGCCCGCGACCATCATCAGGTCGGCCATCTCGTCGACCACCACGACAATATAGGGGATGGGCGAGAGATCCATTTCCTCGCGCTCATAGATCGCTTCGCCCGTCTCCTTGTCGAAGCCGGTCTGCACGGTGCGCACGATCTGCTCGCCCTTGGCCTGCGCTTCGGCGAGGCGGGCATTGAAGCCGTCAATGCTGCGCACGCCGACCTTCGACATCTTGCGATAGCGCTCCTCCATCTCGCGCACCGCCCATTTCAGCGCCACCACCGCCTTCTTCGGATCGGTGACGACGGGGGTGAGCAGATGCGGAATGCCGTCATAGGTCGACAGTTCCAGCATTTTCGGGTCGATCATGATCAGCCGGCACTGCTCCGGCCGCATCCGGTAGAGCAGCGACAGGATCATCGTGTTGATCGCCACCGACTTGCCCGAGCCGGTGGTGCCGGCGACCAGCAGATGCGGCATGCGGGCGAGATCGACGATGACCGGCTCGCCGCCAATGGTCTTGCCCAGCGCGATGGCGAGCTTGTGCGCGGCCTCGCCGAAGTCGCGGGCGGCGAGGATTTCCCGCAGCAGCACCTTGTCGCGCTTCGGGTTGGGCAGTTCGATGCCGATGGCGTTCTTGCCCGGGATCACCGCCACGCGGGCGGAAATCGCGCTCATCGAGCGGGCGATGTCGTCGGCGAGGCCGATGACGCGGCTCGACTTGATGCCCGGCGCCGGTTCCAGCTCATAGAGCGTCACCACCGGGCCGGGGCGGGCATTGACGATGGCGCCGCGCACGCCGAAATCGTCCAGCACGCCTTCGAGATCGCGGGCGTTCTGGTCCAGCGTCTCGCGCGACAGCGCCGGGCCGCCGCGCGGGGGCGGCAGCGCCAGCAGGTCGAGACCCGGCAGGGCGTAGCGCCGGCGCTGTTCCTCCCGCGCCGCCCGGCCGCCGCGGATGGAGCGCAGCGGCGGCGGGCGCTTGGCCGCCCGTGCCGCCGGCGGGGGCGGTTCGGCGAAGGCTTCGTTCAGCGCATCGGGCAGTTCGTCATCGGCGCTCTCGAAGCCGGCGACATCGTCCTCCTCGCCCGCAGCGTCGCGGCGGCCGAAGCTCGGCTCGTGCCGCCCGCCGCGCAGCGCGGCGAGATCGTCCTCCTCCGCCCCGCCGAAGCGCACGCTCTCGCGCAGCCTTTCGCCAAGGCCGCGCCCGGGGCGCGGGCGACGGGCGGCGCCGGGGGCGAGGCGCGCCTTCAGCGACAGCACGGCGTGAGTCGCCATGCCGAGCAGAAAGGCGACCCAGCCCGGCTCGTCATCCTCGAAGCCCGCCGGCTCGCGGCCCATCTCCTCTGCATCATCCGCCGGCGCGGCGCGCAGGCCGAGGCCGACCGCCAGCGGCAGGGTGAGCGCGGCCCCGAGCAGGCACACCACGCCCACCACCGCGTAATCGGCGCTCGTCAGCCATCCCGGACGCAACGCCGCCGGCACGGCGAGGACCAGTTCCCCCAGCACCCCGCCCAGCCCGCTCGGCAGCGGCCAGCCGCCGAAGCGCGGCAGGCAGGCAGCGAAGCCGCAGGCGAACACGATCCCCCCCGCCAGCGCGATCAGCCGCGCCCGCAGCCGGCCGGGATGGCGATGGGTGAGCAGCAGCCAGCCCCAGATGCCGATCGGCAGCACCACCGCCAGCGCGGCGACGCCGAAGAGCTGCATCATCACATCGGCGAAGATGGCGCCGGGGACGCTGAGAAGATTGGACGGCGCCACCGCGCTGGAACGGCTGAGGCTGGGATCGTCCGCCGACCAGGTCGCCAGCGCCAGCAGCATCAGCGCGCACAGGGCGAGCCAGGCGAGGCCGATGAGTTCCGCCGTGCGGCGGGAGAGCGCGCCGCGCACCTCCTCGGGGAGGAAGCCGCCGGGGGCGCTCTTGCCGGCACGGTGCGCCCGCGCCCCCGCGCCGCTTTTGCCGGCCGGCTCCGGCCGCGGCCGCGGCCGGGCGGCACGCGAAGGACCGGCCTCAAGCCGAGGCGTCCGCATCGTCGTCTGCGTCCCCATATCCCGCCCCGTGTCCTTGCTCCGCCTCGCCAAGCGCCCCGCCCCGCTCAGGACAGACCGGCCAGCAGGCGCGGCAGCGCCTCCTGCGTCGTCTCAAGGTCCTGCACCAGCGCGAGTCGCAGATAGTCGGCGCCGGGATTGCGCCCGTCGCCGTCGCCGCGGCAGAGATAGCCGCCCGGCACGGTACGCAGCCCCTCGCGCTGCCACAGCAGCCGCGCCGCCTGCTCGCCGGCGCTGCGCCCCTCGCCCGCCCGCCCGGCGACGTTCAGCCAGAGGAAAAAGCCGCCATCGGGCCGCCGATAGTCGAAATGCCCGGCCAGCACCCGGTCGGCCACATCGAACTTCGCCTTGTAGAGGTCGCGGCTCGCCGCCACATGCGCCTCGTCGGCCAGAGCGGCGATGCCGACCCATTGCAGCGGCTCGGGCACCTGCGGCGCGGCGACATTGCGGAAATCGGCGAAGGCGTCGAGGAAGCGCGCCTCGCCGGCGCAGAAGCCGCAGCGCAGCCCCGGCAGGCTGGAGCGCTTCGACAGCGAGTTGAAGGCGACGACGCCGCCATAATCCGGCCCCGCCACCTCGAGAATGCCGGTCGGCGGCTGATCGCCCAGCCAGATCTCGGAATAGCATTCGTCGGCGAACACCAACACCTCATGCGCCCGGCACAGCGCCACCAGCCGTTCGAGATAGGCGCGCGGGGCGATGCTGCCCTGCGGGTTGGCGGGCGAGGCGAAATAAAGCGCCACCGCGCGGTCGAGCAGATCGGGCGTCAGCGCGTCGAGATCCGGCAGCCAGCCGCCATCGGCCGGCAAAGGCAGGTCGACGCTGACGCAGCCCGCCGCCTCGGCGCCGGCGCCATAGGCGGCGTAGAACGGGTTGGGCAGCAGCACCACGGGTTCGCGCGCGCCGATGCGGGCGCGCTTGCCGGCACTGAGCTGCCGGCGGGCGATCAGCGCGGCGAAGAACAGCCCCTCGCGCGAGCCGTTGAGCACCAGCACCTCGCGCTCCGGGTCGAGCGGACGCGCCAGCGCGTAGCGGCGGGCGCACCAGTCGGCGGCGGCGCGGCGGAACTCGGGCAGGCCCCTGCCGGCGGGATAGCGGCCGAAGCCGTCGAGATGGCGCGCCAGCACCTCGCCGACAAAACCCGGCATGGCATGGCGCGGCTCCCCCACGGCCAGGCTGAGGGCGGGCTTGCCCGGCGCCAGATCGGCCAGCAATTCGGTCAGCCGCACAAAGGGCGAGCGTGCCGCCGGCCCGGGATCGGGCGTGGCGGCCGGCGGCGCGGCAGCGGGAGAGGGGGTGTCGGGCACGGCACAGGTCTCGGCTCGGCCACGGAATGCAGCCTCTGGCGCCAGCATAGACCCGCTGCGGTAAAGGCGTTCTTAACCATGCGCGCCGATCGGGCGGGCCGGGCGCAAGGAAAAGGCCCCGGCGATGCCGGGGCCTCGGGAAGGCCGGGAAGCCGTGGAACCGTGGAGCGGCGCGGGCGCCGCCCCCTCGGCCCTGAGCATCGCTCAGCTATGATAGGCGCGCTCGCCATGCTCGACGATGTCGAGACCCTCGCGCTCCTTCTCCACCGACGGGCGCAGGCCGACGAGGACATTGACGATGTAGTAGAGGATCGCCGAGACGACGCCGCACCACACGATGGTCATCGCCACCGCCTGGAACTGCACCCACACCTGGTGGCCCATCGCATAGTCGGCGACGCCGGGGCCGCCGAGCGCCGGGGCGACGACGATGCCGGTGCCGATGGCGCCGACAATGCCGCCCACGCCATGCACGCCGAACACGTCGAGGCTGTCATCATAGCCGAGCGCGTTCTTCACCGTGGTGCAGAAGAAGAAGCAGATGATGGCGGCGACGAAGCCGAGGACGATGGCGCCGAGCGGGCCGGAAAGGCCGGCGGCCGGGGTGATGGCGACGAGGCCCGCCACCATGCCGGAGATCGCGCCGAGCATGGAGGGCTTGCCCTTGGCCAGCCACTCGATGAGGGTCCAGCCCACAATCGCGCCGGCGGTGGCGACGAAGGTGTTGATCACGGCGAGCGTGGTGCCGGCATTCGCTTCAAGGTTGGAGCCGGCGTTGAAGCCGAACCAGCCCACCCACAGGACGCTGGCGCCGACCATGGCGAAGGGCAGCGAGTGGGGAGGCATCAGCTCCTTGCCGTAGCCGGTGCGCTTGCCGATGATGATGCAGCCGACAAGACCGGCGATACCGGCATTGATGTGCACCACCGTGCCGCCGGCGAAGTCCAGCGCGCCCATGGCGAAGAGATAGCCTTCCGAGAACCACACCATGTGGGCGATGGGGTAATAGACGAACGTCACCCACAGGATGCAGAACAGCACGATGGCCGAGAACTTCATGCGCTCGGCGAAAGCACCGATGATCAGCGCCGGGGTGATGGCCGAGAAGGTCATCTGGAACACGATGAAGATGTATTCCGGAATCTTCACATTGGCCGAGAAGGTGTCGGCGAGGCTTTCCGTGGTCACGCCGGCGAGGAAGGCCTTTTCGAAGCCGCCGATGAAGGCGTTGCCGGCGGTGAAGGCGAGCGAGTAGCCGTAGAAAATCCAGAGCAGCATCATCACCGCGGCGATGACGGTGACCTGCATGAGGACCGAGAGCATGTTCTTGGCGCGCACCAGGCCGCCATAGAACAAGGCGAGGCCGGGGACGGTCATGAACAGCACGAGGATGGAAGACACCATCATCCAGGTGATGTCGCCCTTGTCCACCGTGACCGCCGCAGCAACCTCGGCGGTGGCTTCGGCGCCGGTGGCCGGGTTGTCCTGAGCGAAAGCGGCGGCCGCAAACAGCGCCGTCGTCGCCAGCGCAGGCAGGCCCGCGCGTATCCAATTCTTGGTCGTCATGGGTTCAATGCTCCGTCGCAATCGGAAAATGTCGGGATCAGTGGCGCGGGCTCAGAGGGCGTCGGCGTCGGTTTCGCCGGTGCGGATGCGCACGGCCTGGTCGATCGCGTAGACGAAGATCTTGCCGTCGCCGATCTGGCCGGTCTTGGCCGACGTGGTGATGGCGTCGATGACCTTGGAAACCAGATCGGAGGGCACGGCGACCTCGATCTTCAGCTTCGGCAGGAAGCTCACCGCGTATTCCGCGCCGCGATAGATCTCGGTATGGCCCTTCTGCCGGCCGTAACCCTTGACCTCCGTGACGGTCAGTCCGTGCACACCAATGCCAGTGAGCGCATCCCGGACTTCCTCAAGCTTGAAAGGCTTGATGATAGCCATGACGATCTTCATGCGTCCTGTCCCCGCTTGGCCCGAAACCGCTGGCGGTGCTCCGGGCGTTACATGTCGGACTCGGCCAGGTTGTCCCTGCAACCCTCCGGTCCAGCCGGGGACAGATAATCAAATCGCGTGCCAAGTGTTGCGAATCAAGGCTTTCCGTCCGAAGCGCCACGCGAGGCGGGGCACAGGCGGCCCGCGACGGGCCCGCCCCCGCCCTGCGGCGAGCCGGTCCGGTTGCTCAATTCTTGATCGGCGCTATGACCCTTCCCGAGTCATCGCCGCACAATTGCCATATGCCGGCTAATTTTTAGGCAGTTGCCTGCGAGTCAGGCGTCCGCATCGGCCGGATCAGCCCTTCCTGCGCCACCGAGGCGACCAGCCGGCCGGCACGGTCATAGATCAAGCCGCGGGCGAAGCCGCGCGCGCCGGCGGCGCTGGGGCTGTCCTGGACATAAAGCAGCCACTCTTCGGCGCGGAACGGCCGGTGCAGCCATAGCGCGTGGTCGAGGCTGGCGACCTGCAGGCTCTCGCCGAGCACGCTGGTGCCGTGCACCAGTGTCGTCGCCTCCAGCAGCGTCATGTCGCTGGCATAGGCGAGCACGGCGCGGTGCAGCCCCTCCTCGTCGGGCAGCGGGCCGCTGGCGCGGAACCACACCGCCCGGCGCGGCACGCGCACCGGCTCGCCGAGACCGATGGGCCTGAGTTCGATCGGGCGCGGGCGCCGCCAATAGGCCAGCACCGGGGCAGGCAACCGGGCCACCACGTCGGGCGGCAATTCGCCGATGCCCGGCACCTCTTCCGGCGCCGGCACCTCCATGTCGAGATCGAGCTGGTGCTCCAGCCCCGGCTCGGCGCGGTGGAAGGACACTGACATGATGAAGATCGGCCGCCCGTGCTGGATCGCCACCGCCCGCCGCGTGGCGAAGCTGCGCCCGTCGCGCACCCGCTCGACATCATAGATGATCGGCACCTGCGGATCGCCGGCGAGCAGGAAATAGGCGTGCAGCGAATGCGCGGCGAGCCCTTCCACCGTGCGCTGCGCCGCCACCAACGCCTGCGCCAGCACCTGCCCACCAAAGACGCGGGTGCGGAACGGCCAGGATTCCGGCGGGTTGAGACCGCGGAACAGATTATCCTCCAGCCGTTCCAGATCGAGCAGGGCGACGAGTTCGGCGGCGCTATGGGTCATGGGCGGGCGGCTCCTCATCGCGACGGGACGGGCGGGCAAGGTGGGGGCGGCGCCCCGGCGCATTGTCCGGGGTGCCTAGCTAAGGCATAGGAGGGAGCGCGCACAATGCGCGGATGGTCGAGAGCGGAGGCGCCGAGCCATGCAGCAGCAAGCCATGCAACAGGACCAGCGATATGATGCGGTGATGGCCGGCGGCGGGCTCGCCGGGCTCACTCTCGCGCTCGCGCTGCGGCAGGGGCTGGGTGAGAGCGCCCGCTTGGCTGTTGCCGACCCGGCCTTCGCCGCGCCGCGGCCAGCCAGCACCGATCTGCGCGCCTCCGCCATCGCCGCCGGCGCCCGCCGCCTGTTCGAGGCGCTCGGCGTGTGGGAGCGGGTGGCGGGCGAGGCGCAGCCGATCCTCGCCATGGAAATCACCGATTCCAAGCTCGGCGACGCCGCCCGGCCGGTGTTCCTGTCCTTCGACGGCGAGGTGGAGCCGGGCGAGCCCTTCGCCCATATGCTGCCCAATGCGGTGCTGCAGGACGCGATGACCGAGCTGGCGCGCGAACGCGGCATCGCCTTGCTGCCCAGCCGCATCGCCGGCTTCACCCCCGGCTCGGCCGGCACGGCGCTGCGGCTCGCCGATGGCACGGAAGCTTCCGCCTCCCTGCTCGCCGCCTGCGATGGCGGCCGCTCCAAGCTGCGGGCGCTGGCCGGCATCGGCGTCACCGGCTGGTCCTATCACCAGTCCGCCATCGTGATGACGGTCGGCCATGAGCGCCCGCACGAGGGCAAGGCGATCGAGCATTTCCTGCCCGCCGGTCCCTTCGCCATGCTGCCCCTCGCCGGCAATCGCTGCTCCATCGTCTGGACCGAAGCGACCGAGACCGCCGCGCGCCTGCTGAAGCTGCCGCGCGTGCTGCTGCTGGACGAGCTGGAACAGCGCTTCGGGCTGGAACTCGGCGAGATCGAGATTCTCGACGAGCCGAAGGCGTTCCCGCTCGGCTTCCAGATGGCGCGTTCCTTCATCGGCGAGCGGCTCGCTCTGGTCGGCGATGCCGCCCACACCATCCATCCCATCGCCGGACAGGGCATCAATATGGGGCTGCGCGATGTGGCGGCGCTGGCGGAAGCTGTCACCGATGCCGCCCGGCTCGGGCTCGATATTGGCGGACCGGACGTTCTGGAGCGCTACCAGCGCTGGCGCCGCTTCGACACGCTGGCCATGGGCGTGGCGACCGACGGGCTCAACCGGCTGTTCGGCCTGCGCTCGGACGCGGTGCGGCTGGCGCGCGATGTCGGGCTCGGGCTGGTGGAGCGCCTGCCGGCGCTGAAGGGCTTTTTCATCCGCGACGCCGCCGGCATTGGCGGGCGCGCCCCCCGCCTGCTGCGCGGGGAAGCGCTGTAGAGCGCTAGCGCGCCGCTTCCTCCTCGGTGAGCTGCCGCGCCTCGTCGGCGAGCAGGATCGGGATGCCGTCGCGAATCGGGTAGGCCAGCCGCGCCGCCCGCGACACCAACTCATGCGCGCCGCGGTCATAGTCCAGCGGCCCCTTGGTGAGCGGGCAGACCAGCAGTTCCAGCAGCTTCGGGTCGATTTCATAGCCCGCGCGGGCGGGAATCTCGGATTGTGCGGCCATGGGCGGAAAACTCCCGATCTTCGGCAGGATCACAAACGTATTCCGGCTATATAACGCAGCAAGCTGACATTCTCACGTCGCCACTTCCCCGAAGCCGCCCGGACCGATGGATTCTCCCGCGCTCGATCTCTCCCAGGACCCCCGCCTCGACGGCGACACGCTGCAGCAATGGGTGTTTCGCCGGCTGCGCCGTTCGGTCATGGCCGGCCGCTTTCCGCCCGGCAAGGCGGTGACGATACGCGGCCTCGCCGATGCGCTGGGCGTCTCCTCCATGCCGGTGCGCGAGGCGCTGCGGCGGCTGGTCGCCGAGCGCGCGCTGGTGCTGCTCGACAATCGCCGCGTGCGCGTGCCGGAAATGACGGCGCGGCGCTTCGAGGAGCTGATGATGGCGCGCACGCTTCTGGAGACCGAAGCGGCAGCCCGCGCCCTCGCCGTGGCCGATGACGCCTTCATCGCCCGGCTCGACGCGCTCAACGCCGAATCCGACGCGGCGGTGGCCGCCGCCGACACCGAGGCGATGATCGAGACCAACCTCGCCTTCCACGGCGCGCTTTATGGCGGGCGGGCGGACAATGTGCTGCTGCCGCTGATCGAATCGGTGTGGCTGCAGATCGGCCCGTTCATGCGCATGGCTCTGGCGGACCTTGAGACACACTACCCCGTGGACCGCCACGCCGAGGCGCTGGCGGCGCTGCGCGCCCGCGACGAGCCGGCCCTGCGCCGCGCCATCGAGGCCGATATACGCGACGGCATCGGCCATCTGCTGGCGCAGCTCGGGTAAAGACGCCTCAGCCCGCCGCCTTCAGCCGTCCGCCGCCCCGCCGGCGCTCGGCGGCTAGGCGTGCCGCTGCACCAAAGGCGGTGAAGATCCCGCTGGACAGCTTGTCCTCCCAGAAGCGCCATTCCGGGTGCCACTGGATCGCCATGTTGAAGCCCGGCGAATCCGGCACGCGGAAGGCCTCGATGGTGCCGTCCCCGGCCGTCGCCTCCACCACCACGCCCGGCGCCAGCGTTGCCACGCCCTGGCCGTGCAGCGAGTTCACCCGCCACGTCGTGTCGCCGGCAAGGCTCGCCAGCAGGCCGCCTTCGGTCAGCGCGACCCCATGAGCGGGCGAGTATTGGCCTTCGATGTCGAGGCTGGAATCCTCGCGATGGTCGAAGCGGCCGGGCTGCTCATACAGCTTCTGGAACAGCGTGCCGCCCAGCGCGACATTCATCTCCTGAAAGCCGCGGCACACGCCGAACAGCGGCACGCCGCGTTCCAGCGCCGCGCGGATCAGCGGCAGCGAGATGTCGTCGCGGTGCGGGTCGGCCGGCAGCGGCGGGTCGTGCGGCAGGTCGCCATAATGCTGCGGCCCGACATTGGACGGGCTGCCGGGCAGGAACAGCGCGTCCACCGCCTCCAGGATCTCGTCGACGACGATCCGCTCCGGCGCCATGGCGGAATCCACCGCCGAAATGGTGCCGGGGATGAGCACGGGCATCGCCTGAGCGCCGCGCGCCACCGCATAGATGTACTTTTCCGTGACGCCGTGGACGACATGGCCGTCCCTGGCCTTCACATCGCTGATCACACCGATAACCGGACGCATAATATCTCCTGCGCTCTGCCCGGCAGATGTGGCGCGCCCTCCCGGCGGCTGTCAACGCCGCCTCCGTGCAGGTCCGTCCTGCGCCGGGCGCGGGCGCGCGTCCATCCGTCAGCGCCCGCCCGCGCCGCGAACGTTTCCGAGGATGATTCTTCGTGTATGAAGAGCCATCCCCTTCGCCCGCAGGCGCCGCCGGAACCCCATGGTTTTTTCGTCCGTCACCTTCCTGTTCTACTTTCTGCCGGCGTTCCTGATCTGCTATTTCGCGACGCCGGGACTGCGTGCCCGCAATCTCGTGCTGCTCGCCTTCTCGCTGGTGTTCTATGCCTGGGGAGGGCTGGCCAATGTCGCGGTGCTCGCAGTCTCCATTGTCGCCAACTACCTGTTCGCGCTGCTGATCGACAGCCGCGCCGGGCCGTGGCGGCTGCGCATGCTGGCGCTGGCGGTGGCGCTGAATCTCGCCGGGCTGATCGCCTTCAAATATGCGGGATTCCTGGCGGAGAACCTCAACCTGCTGCTGCCCGCCGCCGCCCAGCTTCCGGTGGTGCATCTGCCGCTGCCGCTCGGCATCTCCTTCTTCACCTTCCACGCCATCTCCTATCTCGTCGACATCTATCGCGGGAAGGCGCGGGCCAATGGCCGGTTCGAGGAGATCGCGGTCTACATCACCATGTTCCCGCAGCTCGTCGCCGGCCCGATCGTGCGCTATTCCACCATCGCCCATCGCATAAGGGCGCGGCGCACCACGCTTGGGCGGGTGTCGGCGGGGCTGCGCATCTTCGTCATCGGCCTGTCCTGGAAGGTGCTGATCGCCGACGAGGTGGCGCCGCTGGTCAGCGTGGTGTTCGACAACACCGCCGCCCCCAGCCTCGGCGAGGCCTGGATCGGGGTGAGCGCCTATGCGCTGCAGATCTATTTCGACTTCGGCGGCTATTCCAACATGGCGATCGGCCTTGCACTGGCCATGGGGCTGAAATTCCCGCGCAATTTCAACCTGCCCTATGGCGCGCTCTCGATCACCGATTTCTGGCGCCGCTGGCATATGAGCCTGTCGAGCTGGTTCCGCGACTATGTCTACATCCCGCTCGGCGGCAACCGGAGAGGCCACCTGCACACGGCGCTGAATCTCTGGACCGTGTTCCTGCTCTGCGGCCTGTGGCACGGGGCGAGCTGGACCTTCGTCATCTGGGGTGTGCATCACGGCAGCTTCCTGGTGCTGGAGCGCACCCGCTTCGGCGCCGCCCTGCGCGCCGCGCCGCGCGTGGTCAATCATGCCTATGTGCTGCTGGTGGTGCTCACCGGCTGGGTCTGGTTCCGGGCGGAAAGCCTGCCGCAGGCGCTCGACCTGTTCGCCGGCCTCGCCGGACTGAACGGGGCGGGGCCGCTTTCGGTCAATCTGCTCGCCGATCTCGAACCGGTGACGGTTATCATCCTGGTGCTGGCCTGGCCGCTCGCCATGTTCGGCCTGCCGCAGCCCGGCGCCAAGCGCCTGCCCCAGCGCCTGCGCCTCGCCCTTTACGGGTTCACCGACAGCGTGGTGGTGGCGGCGCTGTTCGCGCTGTGCATCCTGTCGGTGGGGGCGGCGACCTATTCGCCCTTCCTGTATTTCCGGTTCTGAGGGGAGGGCGAGCATGCCGCTGCTGATGGCCTTTCGCCGCTGGTGGGCGCTGTTTTTCGTCGCGCTTCTCACCCTGCCGACCATCGGCCTCGTCGCGCCCGACATGCCCGGGCCGATGCGCACCGTGCTGGAACCGGAAGTGCGGTGGTGGGAGCACGCCTCCGAGCGGCTCGATCCCTATATCAACAACAGCTTCGGCTTCCGTGGCGCGGTGCTGGCGGCGCATCAGCGCTATCTGCGCTTCATCGACGCGCCGCAGGGCGAGCGGGTGCTGCAGGGCGAGAACGGCACGCTGTTCATCCGCGACAACCATGCGCTGGAACAATCCATCGGCCATCTCGTCCGGCCGGAGATGATCCGCGCCTTCGTCGCCTATGCACGGTCGCTCGACGATCAGGTGAGCGCGCTGGGCGGGCGGTTCGTGGTGCTCATCCCGCCCAACGCGCATACGGTCAACCTGGCCGAACTGCCCGCCTATGCCCGGCGGCAGAAGCAGACGCCGACCGAATATGACCTCATTGCCGCCGCCCTCGCCGCCGACAAGGTGCCTTTCGTCGATCTGCGCCCGCTGCTTGCCGCGGCCGGCGCGCAGGGGCGCACCTATTTCCGCTATGACACGCACTGGAACGAGCGCGGCGCGCTCATCGCCTTCAACGCCGCGATGGCGGCTGTCGGCCGGCCGGATCTCGAAGTCGCCGCCAGCGCGGCGCTCGGCCCGGCGGCCGTCAAGCCGGGCGGCGATCTGCTGCGTCTTGGCGGCCTCGACCACCGCGATCCGCCCGACCAGCGCTATCCCTGGCGCGCGCCCTTCACCAAGCCGGAAAACCTCGCCCCGATCCCCGGCCTCGTGCAAGGACCCGAGAACAAGGTCTTCATCACCGAGGCGGCCACGACCGGCCATGCCGGGCCGCGCATCATGGTAGCGGGCGATTCCTTCACCCAGAGCTTCTGGGCCGGATTGCTGGCGGCGCAGAGCTCCGCTTTCGTGTGGACGCACCATCAGGGCTGCCAGTTCGACCGCGGCCTGATCGACCGCTTCCGGCCGGACATTCTCATCTACGCCCCCACCGAGCGCTTCGTCCCCTGCCAGAAGCGCCCGCTGTCGGAGATCATCACCACGGACGGCGCGCGCTGACCGGCCCCGCGCGCCCCGGCGCGCTTGCCGCCCGTGGCCAGCCCGCCCTAGAAGACAGTGCCGACCTCCCTCCCCGCCCCGACAACACGCTGATGTCCGCCATGCCCCTTTCCCGCGACGACCTTCTCGCCCGGCTTGCCGAACTCGGTATCGCCACCACCACGGTCGAACATCCCCCGCTGTTCACGGTGGAGGATTCGCAGGCGCTGCGCGGCGACATTGCCGGCGGCCACACCAAGAACCTGTTCCTGAAGGACAAGAAGGGCAACCTGTTCCTCGTCGTGGTCGAGGAAGAAGCCCGGGTCGATCTGAAGAACCTGCATGTCGCGCTCGGCGCGGCGAGCAAGCTCTCCTTCGGCAGCGCCGAGCTGCTGGAAGAGGTGCTGGGCGTCAAGCCCGGCGCCGTCACCGCCTTCGGCCCGGTCAATGACCGGGATGGCCGCGTCACCGTGGTGCTCGACGCCGAGCTGATGGCGCATGAGGTGATTAACTGCCACCCGCTGGTGAACACCGCTACCACCACCATCGCCAGCGCCGACCTTATCCGCTTCCTGCGCGACACCGGCCATGAGCCGCGCGTGCTGGCGGTGCCCCGGCGCAGCGAGGCGGAGCAACCCGCCACCACCGAGAGCTGATTGCCCCGTTGCATTCGCGGCGCGGCAGACCATTTTAGACCCCGAGCCCGAGACCCGACAGCACCTGCCCTATTGCGAGGACGACCCATGTTGCTGAACCAGCCCTCCTCTCCCGCCGCCCCGGGCGGCGCGCCGGCCGGCGACGATGTGGTGATCGACGTCACCACCAAGAGCTTCATGAAGGACGTGGTCGAGGAATCGCGCCGCCGCCCGGTGCTGGTGGATTTCTGGGCGCCCTGGTGCGGCCCCTGCCGCCAGCTCACCCCGATCATCGAGAAGGTGGTGCGCGCCGCCAAGGGCAAGGTGCGCCTCGCCAAGATGAACACGGACGAGCACCCCGCCGTCGCCCAGCAGCTCGGCATCCAGTCGCTGCCCACCGTCTATGCCTTCGTCAACGGCCAGCCGGTCGACGGCTTCATGGGCGCGCAGCCCGAAGCCCAGATCAAGGCGATCGTCGACAAGCTGATCGCCGCCTCGGGCGGCGGCAATGACATCGCCGACATTCTCGCCAGCGGCGACGCGGCGCTGGCTGAGGGCGATCTCGCCGGGGCGGCGGAAATCTTCGCCGCCGTGCTGGGCGAGGAGCCGGAAAACCTCGCCGCCATCGCCGGCCTCGCCCGTACCGAGCTCGCCGCCGGCAATCTCGAACAGGCGAAGGCCACCCTCGCCCTCGCCCCTGCCAGCGCCGCCACTGACAGCGCCATCACCGCCGTGCGTGCCGCCATCGAGCTGGAAGAGGCCGCCAGCGCGCTCGGCGATGTGAAGGAGCTGGAAGCGAAGGTCGCCGCCAACCCGCTCGACCATCAGGCCCGCTTCGATCTCGCCGTGGCGCTGAGCGCGCGCGGCCGGCGCGAGGAGGCGGTGGACCATCTGCTCGCCATCGTCCGCAAGGATCGCGGCTGGAACGATGACGGGGCGCGCAAGCAGCTTGTACAGTTCTTCGAGGCCTGGGGCCCGACGGACGAGCACACGCTCAGCGGCCGCCGCCGCCTGTCCTCGCTGCTCTTCGCCTGACGCCGGCGGGGCGTTTCCCCGCCCCCGACGTGCCGCACGAGAAACCGGAACGCCATGGCGATCAACAAGCCCTATGCCGGCCCCTCGGAGCTGGCGCCGATCCTCCCGCTCTTCCCGCTGGAAGGGGCGCTGCTGCTGCCGCGCTGCCAGCTTCCGCTCAACGTGTTCGAGCCGCGCTATGTCGCGATGATCGACGCGGCGCTGGCCAGCCACCGGCTGATCGGCATCATCCAGACCGCGCCGCAGCAGCCGGCGCTTGCCGTGCCCGGCGCGCCCGACATTGTCGGCGTGGGCTGTGCCGGCCGCATCACCGAGATCGCGGAAAGCGGCGATGGCCGCTATCTGCTCAATCTCAGCGGCATTGCCCGCTTCCGGGTGGTGGCGGAGGTGGATTCCGGCACGCCGTTCCGCCAGGCCAAGGTCGATTACACACCCTTTAGCGACGACTTCACGCCCAATGCCGGCGCCGATGCGGTGGACCGCGCCCTGCTGCTGCGCACGCTGGCGGATTATCTCGACGCCAACCAGCTCGAAGCGGACTGGAAGAGCATCAAGGACGCGCCCAATGAGGCGCTGGTCAACGCGCTGGCGATGATGGCGCCGTTCGGCCCGCGCGAGAAGCAGGCGCTGCTGGAGGCGCCGAACCTCGCCGCCCGCGCCGAGATGCTGATCGCCGTCACCGAGATGAGCATGGCCCGCACCGGCGGCGAAGGCGACGGCACGCTGCAATAGCGGCGGTCCCCTACTCCTCACGCGCGCTCTCGTCTGTTACCTCATGGCCGGGCTTGACCCGGCCACCCAGACTTTCTCACGCGGCCGCAGAGATACGGCTGGGTCCCCGGGTCAAGCCCGAGGATGAGGGACGATCGGACCCCTTTTACTCCGCCGCCAGCGGCGGGCGGGGGGTTGAGTGCGGGCCGGCATCCACCGCGTGCAGGCCCGGGCGCGCGCCCGGCACGCTGCCGGGCTCGTCGGGCTCGTCGCGCGCGCCGATGAAGCGGCCGAAGATACGCCCGGACAGCCGGCCGAGATCGTCCATCAGCGTGAACACCGCCGGCACGAAGATCAGCGACAGCAGGGTGGAGGCGAGCAGGCCGCCAATCACCGCGATCGCCATCGGCGAGCGGAAGTCGCCGCCTTCGCCAAGCCCCAGCGCCGAGGGCATCATGCCCGCCGCCATGGCGATGGTGGTCATGATGATGGGCTGCGCGCGCTTGCGCCCGGCCTCGATCAGCGCCGTGGTCCGCTCCACCCCGGCATGCACCGCCTCGATGGCGAAATCCACCAGCAGGATCGCGTTCTTGGTGACGATGCCCATCAGCATCAGGAAGCCGATCACCACCGGCAGCGTCATGGCGTTGTTGGTGAGCAGCAGCGCGATGAAGGCGCCGCCCACCGAGAGCGGCAGCGCGACCAGGATGGTGATCGGCTGCAGCACATTGGCGAACAGCAGCACCAGCACCGCCAGCACCATCATCACGCCAGCCATCATCGCCGTGGCGAAGCCGCCGAACACCTCGCCCATGATCTCGGCGTCGCCGGATTCCTTCAGCACGATGCTGGACGGCATGTTCTTGGCTGCCGGCAGGGCATAGACCTCCGCCAGCGCCTCGCCGAGCTGGGTGTTACCGGCGAGGTCGGCCTCGATCGCCACGCGCCGCGCGCGGTCATAGCGGTCGAGGCTGGACGGGCCGGTGCCGAAGGAAATGTCGGCGACCGAGAGCAGCGGCACCGAGGCCCCGGAAGCGGTGCGCACTTTCAGCGTCTCGAAGGTGGAGAGATCGCCGCGCGCCCGCTCGTCGAGCTGCACCCGGATCGGCACCTGGCGGTCGCCGGCGGAGAATTTGGCGAGGTTCTGCGACACGTCGCCCAGCGTGGCGATGCGCACGGTCTGGGCGATGTCCGACACCGAGACGCCGAGCGCCGCCGCCTCGGCGAGCCGGGGCACCACGCGCAGTTCCGGCCGCTCCAGCGCCGCCGAGGTCTGCACATTGGACAGGCCCTTCACCTTCTCGCGGATCTCGCGTTCCAGCTCCAGCGCCTTCGCCTCCACCTCGGCCCCGTCCGAACCGGAGAGGATGATGGTGAATTCGCGCCCGCCCGGGCCGGCGCCGCCGGAGGCGCCGAAATTGAAGCGCAGGTCGGGAATGCGGGCGATTTCGTCGCGCAGCCGCATTTCGAACTGCTTCTGCGTCGCCGCGCGTTCGGCGCGCGGCACCAGATTGACGATGATCGTCGCCTTGCGCACCTCGCCGCCGCCGCTGGCCGGCCCGTCGGTGGAGCCGGAGCCGGCGGTGGCGAACACGCTCGCCACTTCGGGCTGGGCGTTCAGCGTGTCGGTCACCTCATCCACCACGCGCCGCGTGGCTTCCAGCGTCGCCCCTGGCGGCAGTTCCAGCGCCAGCACGGAGCGGGACACGTCGGAATTGGGAATGAAGCCGGAGGGCAGCAGGGTGGAGAGCCACATCGAGCCGATGAACAGCAGGATGCCCGCCGTCACCGTGAGGAAACGGTGGCGGATGGAGCGGCGCAGCAGCCCGATATAGGCGCGCATCATCCAGCCATCGGGCGTTTCCCGGTGGCCGTGATCGCGCATGAAATAGGCGGCGAGCATCGGGGTCAGCAGCCGCGCCACCAGCAGCGAGAACAGCACCGCCACCGCGACCGTGATGCCGAACTGGCGGAAATACTGGCCGGCAATGCCGCCCATGAAGCTGACCGGGAGGAACACCGCGACGATGGTGAGCGTGGTCGCCACCACGGCGAGGCCGATCTCGTCGGCGGCGTCGATCGCCGCGCGATAGGCGGATTTGCCCATGCGCATGTGACGCACAATGTTCTCGATCTCGACGATGGCGTCATCGACGAGAATGCCAGTCACCAGCGTGACGGCGAGAAGGCTCACCCCGTTGAGCGAGAAGCCGAGCAGGTCCATCACCCAGAAGGTGGGCAGGATGGACAAGGGAATCGCCGTCGCGGTGATGATGGTGGCGCGCCAGTCGCGCAGGAACACCATGACCACGATCACCGCCAGCACCGCGCCTTCCATCAGCGTGTGCATGGCCGAGGTGTAGTCGGCCTCGGTGTATTTCACCGTGGAATCGATCAGGGTGATATCGACTTCCGGGTGGCGCTTTTCGAGGTCCAGCAGCGCCTTTTCCGCGTTCTCGGCCACCACCACGTCGGAGAAGCCCTTGGCGCGGTAGATGCCGAAGGCGACCACAGGCTTGCCGTCGAGCCGGGCGAAGATGCGCGGCTCGGCGGCGCCATCGGTCACGGTGGCGAGGTCGGCGAGGCGCACATAGCGCGTGCCGCCGCTCCCGCTGGCCGGCAGCGAGATGCGGGTCTCGGCAAGGTCCTCCACCGTTGTGGCGCCGCCCAGCGTGCGCACGGACTGCTCCTGCGTGCCGATTTCGCCGCGCCCGCCGGCAAGGTCGACATTGGTGGCGGCGAGCTCGCGGTTCACGTCGGCCGCCGTCACGCCCAGCGCCGCCAGCTTGTCGGGATCGAGGGAGATGCGGATCTCGCGCTCCACCCCGCCCTCGCGCTTGACCTGCGCCACGCCGCGCACGCCCTGCAGCGCGCGCACCAGCGTGTCGTCGACGAACCAGGACAGTTCCTCCGGCGTCATCGCCGGGGCGGAAGCGGCATAGGTGACGATGGCCATGCCTTCGACATCGACCCGCTGCACCAGCGGTTCCTCGATATCCTGCGGCAGTTCGGTCCGCACCTTGGTCACCGCGTCGCGCACATCGTTCACCGCGCGGTCGACCTGCGTTTCGAGCTGGAACTCGACCACGGTGAGCGAGGTGCCCTCGGTGATGGAGGAGGTGATGTGCTTCACCCCCTGCACGCCGGCGATCGAGGTTTCGACCACTTTCGTCACCTGCGTTTCCAGCTCGCTCGGCGCCGCGCCGGGCTGGGTGATGGTGACGGAGACGATCGGCACGTCGATATTCGGCATGCGGGTGATCGGCAGCCGGTCGAAAGTGTAGAGGCCGATCGCGGTCAGCACCACGAACAGCACGATGGAGGGAACCGGCTTGCGGATCGCCCAGGCGGAGATGTTGAGAGCCATCACACACCGCCCTTCGCGGGAGCATCGGCCAGCGGCACCGGGCTCACCCGGTCGCCGTCGCGCAGGAAGCCGGCGGCGCGGGCGACGACACTCTCGCCCTCGGCCACGCCCTTGGTGATCTCGACATAGCCGTCGCCCTTCAGCCCGATCGTCACCGGGCGCCGGCGCACCGTGTCGCCCTCGACAACGAGCACGAAGGCGCCTTCCGGGGCGAACTGCACCGCTGATTGCGGCAGCGCGACGCCGTCATGGCGGGCGATCTCGATCACCCCGCGCCCATAGGCGCCGGGGCGCAGGCGCGGATCGTCCGGCAGCGCCACCGCGACGCGGGCGAGGCGCGTGGCCGGGTCCACCTTGGCGCCGACGAGCCGCACCGTGCCGTCCAGCGGCTGATGGATGCCGGCGGGCGTCACCGCCACGCTGAGCCCCGGCGTGATGCGCGGAAGGGCCGATTCCGGCACTTCGGCGTCGAGGTCGATGGCGCCGTCCTTGACGATGCGGAACAGCGGCTCGCTATTGGCCGAGAGCACGATGGCGCCGATGCGGGCGGAGCGGGAGGAGACGATGCCGGCGAGCGGCGCCTTGATCTCGGTCCGGGCGAGCCGCACCTCGATCTCGTCGCGCGTGGCCTTGATCTGGTCGGCCTCGGCCTGGGCGGCGGTGACCATTTCCTCGGCCGCCGTCACCTGCGCCGTCGCCACCTTCACCGCCCGTTCGCGCTGGTCGAGCACTTCCTGCGAGGTCGCGCCGGTCTTGATCAGGGTACGCGCGCGCTCCACCGCCGCCTCCGCTTCGATAAGCTGCGCCTGCGCCTGCTGCAGTTGCGCCTTCTGCTGGGCGATGGCGGCCTGCGCCTTGGCGCCATTGGCGGTGTTCTGGGCGAGGAGCGTCTCCAGCATGTCGCGCGACAGCCGCGCCAGCACCTGGCCCTCGCTCACCCGATCGCCTTCCTCGACGAGAATCTCGGTGATCTGGTAGCCGTCGATCTGCGGCCCGACCATGATCTCCTCGCGCGGCACCAGCGTGCCGGTCACCGGCAGCCGCTCCACCACCTCGCGCCGCGTGGCGGGCACGACGGAAATGGTGATCCCCTTCACCTCATCGGGTTCCGGCGCGGCGACTTCGGCCTGCGCCGGCTCGAAAAGGCCGAGCCCGGCGGCGATGCGGTCACGGAAAGCATAGCCGGCAACACCGACCACAATGGCGGTCATGGTGAGGGCGAGGGCGATGCGCCCGCGCAGCGAGGGCGTCTTGGCGGTCATGATGTGCGGTCCGGTGAAAGGGTCGGCGCCGCGGCGGGCGCCAGCATGCGGGCGATCAGGCCGGCCAGGGCCGGCATCATCCGTTCGAGCGGCAGGCCGGGCTCGAAGCTGCGGCGCAGCACCAGCCCGTCGCCAATGGCGTTGATCATCAGCATGGCAACGTCGGGGTCGATGGCCGGGTCGATTTCCCCGCGCGCCTGCGCGGCGACGAAATGGCTGCGGATCGCCGCGTTCATCTCGTCCTCGACAGCGTCGAAGATCGGCTTCAGCGCCGGGTTGCGCGCGGCCTCGGCATAGATTTCCGGCCCGAGTTCCAGGCACACCATCGGCTCCTCGCCGGAGAACAGCGCCTCGCCCATGCGGGCAAGCCCCTCGACGAAGCTCGGGGCCGATTCCAGCCGCTCCAGGCAGCTCATCCGCACCGCCCGCTCCTCATCGACAATGGCGATGATGATCGACTCCTTGGAGGGGAAGTAGCGGTAGAGCGCGCCCGGGCTCATGCCGGCTTCGGTGCAGATCTGCTGCATCGAGGTGCCGTGGAAGCCGGAGCGTGTGAAACAGGCGATCGCCGCGTCAAGCACGCGCCGGCGCGGATCGCGCCGCTCCTTCGGCGCGGGGCCGGGCGCCGCCGGCGCGGCGGCCTTGGCGGCGGAGTGAGCGGCAGGCGTGGCAAGGGGGGTCATACACCGTCCCGGATTGGAGCGAACGTTCGTTCGCATTTAGTCAGAGCGGCGCGGCGAGTCAAGAACGAACGTTCGTTCGCACCGGAAGGCCGCCACAGCGCGACGCCCTACCCGCCGGGCCGGGCGCGGCGCGGACGCCGCGAGCAAGGGCGGCGAACCGCGGCGCCGGCTCTACGGCGCCGGCGCCACCACCGGCTGGAACACGCTCACCACCTGCTCATAGACCGGCCGCTTGAACGGGACGATCAGGCCCGGCGTGCGCTCCAGCTTTTCCCAGCGCCAGGCGACGAATTCCGGCTTGTGCTGGCCGCCGCCGGGGTTGAGCACGTCGATCTCGTCGTCCGTGCCGGTGAAGCGCAGCGCGATCCATTTCTGCGTCTGGCCGCGATAGCGGCCCTTCCAGGCCTGCCGCGCCAGCGGTTCCGGCAGGTCATAGGCGAACCAGTCCGGCGCCGTGGCCAGCATCTCCACCGAGGAGACGTTGGTCTCCTCATAGAGCTCGCGCCGCGCCGCCGCCTCCGGGCTTTCGCCCTCGTCAATGCCGCCCTGCGGCATCTGCCAGGAATGCTGCGCGTCCACCTGTTCCGGCCCGCCCCGGCGCTCGCCGAGAAAGACCAGACCGTCGCGATTGACAAGCACCACCCCGACGCAGGGGCGATAGGGAAGCTGGTCGAAAGGGATCATGACGCCACCGCAGGGAGCTGGAACACGGGCCGGGCGGGATCATAGGCGAGCGGCGGCGCGATGCCAGAGGCCACGCATCGCCGGCTGGTCATGGGGTTAACGTCGCGTCGCCAGTGCCGCCGGCCAGCGGCCCCGGCGCGGTGGAATCGAGCAGGCCCGGACCGGCCAGCACCTCGCGTCGTCCGGTCGCGCCGTCGAACACGGTGATGCTCACGCCGTCATCGGCGCCAAGGCTCGGGCGCAACGCCGGCATGTCGGCGGCGACGCCCATGGTCGGGAAGCCGCTCGTCTCCAGCGTCAGCGGCGGGCTTTGCGGCGCGCCCGCCGCGCCGGGCCGCAGCACATAGGCCGCCACCGCGACGCTGAGCACGGAAAGCGCGGCGACGCCGAACACCCCCACCGCCGCATAGTGCCGCGCATGATCGCGGACGGCGTCGCGGCCGGGCAGGCTGTCGCCGGCGGGCGACAGGTCCGGCGGGCGGGGCGGCAGGCGGAGAGGAGCAGCGCGGTTCATGCCGCCTTTGTCGCCGCCGACCAAGGCGGGATCGCGGCAGAATCGGGCATTCGGCGCGGCAGCGCGAAAAAGCGCCAGGGCCGCTTCAGGTACAGGGCCGCCAAAAGGGAAAAGGCCCGAAAAGCTAAAGGCCCGCTTGGGGAAGCGGGCCTTGCTCTGTTCGAGGTCGCCATCGGCACAGGGCCGGCGGCGTCCAGTCAGGTGCGATCAGTTCGGCACCGCCGCCTTGGGATCGGCGGGATAGGCGGCGTTCTTCTGCACGCCCTCGATCAGGTCGATCGCCAGCTTGAGCTGGGTGTCGTCCTTCGGGTCCGGCGGCACATAGGCGGGGGAGCCGGTCTGCTCGTCCTCGCCATTCTTCAGATGGCCCTTGAGCGAGGCTTCGCCGCGCGTGGTCTCGACGCCCGCCGCCTCGGCCTTTTCCTTCACATCCTGCGGCACGTCCTGCACCAGCTCGATGTCGGGCTGGATGCCCTTGGCCTGGATCGAGCGGCCCGACGGCGTGTAGTAGCGTGCCGTGGTCAGCTTGATCGCGGCATTGCCGGAAACCGGGATCACCGTCTGCACCGAGCCCTTGCCGAAGGACAGCGAGCCCAGCACCGTCGCGCGCTTGTGGTCCTGCAGCGCGCCGGCGACGATTTCCGAGGCCGAGGCCGAGCCGCCATTGACCAGCACGATGATCGGCTTGCCATTGGCGAGGTCGCCCGGCCGCGCATTGCGGCGCTCGGTCTGCTCAGGGTCGCGGCCGCGGGTGGAGACGATCTCGCCGCGGTCGAGGAAGGTGTCGGACACGTCGATCGCCTGGTCGAGCAGCCCGCCCGGATTGTTGCGCAGGTCGATGATGAAGCCCTTGAGCTTGTCCTCGCCGATCTGCTTGGTCAGGTCGGCCACCGCCTTCTTCAGCCCCTCGCCGGTCTGTTCGCTGAAGGAGGTGATGCGGATATAGCCGATATCGCCATTTTCGACCCGGGCGCGCACCGACTTGATGTTGATGATGTCGCGGGTGATCGACAGCTCGATCGGCTTGTCCTGGCCCTTGCGGATGATGGTGAGCTTGATCGGCGTGTTGACCGCGCCGCGCATCTTGTCGACCGCCTGGTTCAGGGTCATGCCCTTCACCTCTTCACCGTCGAGCTTGGCGATCAGGTCGCCCGCCTGCACGCCGGCCTTGGCCGCCGGGGTGTCGTCGATCGGGGCGACGACCTTCACGAGGCCGTCCTCCATCGTCACCTCGATGCCGAGCCCGCCGAACTGGCCGCGGGTCTGCACCTGCATGTCGCGGAAATCCTTCGCATCCATATAGGTGGAGTGCGGGTCCAGCGAGGACAGCATGCCGTTGATCGCCGCCTCGACCAGCTTCGAATCGTCGGGCTTTTCCACATAGTCGGCACGCACGCGCTCGAACACGTCGCCGAACAGGTTGAGCTGGCGGTACGTATCCGACGCCGCCGCCATCGCCGCCGTCGGCTCAAGCAGCAGCCGCGGCTGGGTGGCGCCGACCGCGATCAGGGCGCCGGCCGCCGCACCGAAGAGAAATACAGACGTCCTACGCATCATCCGCGTACCTTCTCGCTTTCGCTCGTCGCCCACCATGGCGTTGGATCAATCGAGTTTCCATCCTTGCGGAACTCGACGTAGAGAATGGGTTGGGCGGTTCCAAGGCCGGCCGACGAGACGAGCTGGGGACCGCGCCCCATGATCCCGACCGGCTCGCCCGAGAGCACGAACTGACCCAATTCCACCGTGATCTTATCCATTCCGGCCAGCAGGATATGATAACCATTGCCAGCATTGATAATTAACAGTTGTCCATATGAGCGGAAAGGCCCGGCATAAACCACCCAGCCATCGCTGGGCGAGGCGACCTGGGCCTCGATCCGCGTGCCGAGCGAGAGCCCTTTTTCCTGCCCGCCATAGCCGTCATCGGCGCCGAAGGCCTTCAGCACCGTGCCGCCCACCGGCAGCGGCAGCAGCCCCTTGGCGTCGTCGAAGGCGACGCCGGGGCTGAGCCGGCCGGGGTTCTGCAGCGCCGCCAGCCTGTCGGCCGTGCTGCCCGCCGGCCCTTGCGCCGCCTCGCTTTGCGCGGCTTCCTGCGCCGCCTTGCGGGTGGCGGCGATCTCGGTCTCCATCCGCGCCATCAGCTCGCGCACATTGCCCGCCTCGGCGGCGAGCGCGGCGGCACGGGTCTTCTCGTCGGCGAGCGCCGCCTCGCCCTGCTGCAGCGAGTTCTTCTTCTCCTCGATCAGCGCGGCGGTGCGGGCGCGTTCATCGGCGAGGGAACGTTTCAATTCTGCGAGAGCGTCGCGTTCGCGCGCCGTGTCCTGGCGCACCCGCTCCTGCGCGGCGAGTTCGCTGGCGAGCAGGTCGGTCTCCGCCTTCAGCTCCGGCAGCACCGCGCCGAGCATCATGGCCGAGCGGATCGATTCCAGCGCGTCGTCCGGGCGCACCATCAGCGCCGGGGGCGGGCGCCGGCCGAGCCGCACCAGCCCGCCCAGCACCTCGGCCAGCACGGCGCGGCGGGCCTCCAGCGATTCCTTGATGTCCGCCGCCTCGCGGCCCAGAAGCAGCAGGCGCTGCTCGCTGGCGTCCAGCTTGGCTTCGGTCTCGCGCACACGGATGGCGGTGTCGAGCAGGGCCTCGTTCAGCTTGGCGCGGTCGCCCTCCAGCGCCGCCACCTCGGCGGCGAGGCGCTTCTGCACGGCGGTGGAATCCTTCAGCTCGGCATTGAGCCGCTCGATCCGTTGCTGCTGTTCCTGCTGCTTGTCCTTCGGCGCGGCGGGCACCGTCTGCGCCCCCGCCGGCAGGCCGAGCGCCGTCACCAGCGCCAGCGCGCAGGCCCCCGTCACCGCCGCGCGCAATGGCGGGCGGGGCGCGGGGGGCGAAGCGGGGCGGCGCGCGGGCATCGGAATAGGAGGGGCCGGCGTGGTTAAGAACAGGTTAGCGCCGCCGCCCGTTCAGGCCTTGTGATAGGGATGGCCTGCGAGGATCGTCGTCGCGCGGTAAATCTGCTCGGCCAGCATGACGCGGACGAGCTGGTGGGGAAAGGTGGCGCGGCCAAAGGCGATCAGCCGGTCCGCCCGCCCGCGCACCGCCTCACTCAGCCCGTCCGCTCCGCCAATGACGAAGCTCAGCGAGCGCGACCCCCGGTCGCGCAGCGCGGCGAGGTCGGCGGCGATCTGTTCGCTGGTCATCTCCGCGCCGCGCGGGTCGAGCGCGATCACCGCCCCCGCATCGGGCAGGGCGGCGAGCAGCGCCGCGCCCTCCTCGGCCATGCGGTCCTCGGGCCGGCGCGCCGCGCTCTCGCCGATCTCGGTCACGTCGGGCCCGGAAAGGCCGAGCGCCCGCCCGCCCTTGGCCGAGCGGTCGAGATAGCGCGCGCACAATTCCCGTTCGGGCCCGGCCTTCAGCCGGCCGACCGCGAGAAGGATGAGCCGCAAGACGCGCTCAGCCGCGCGTCAGCGTCGCCGGGCCGCCGGGAATGGCGGCCGACCACATCTTCTCGATATTGTAGAATCCGCGCACTTCCGGCTGGAAGATGTGGACGATGACATCGCTCGCATCAATCAGCACCCAGTCGCAGGCCGGCAGGCCTTCGACGCGCACGCCGGAAACGCCACGGCCCTTGAGCGCCTCGACGAGGTGCTCGGCAATGGCGCCGACATGGCGCTGGTTGCGGCCGGAGGCGACGACCATGTAATCGGCAATGGTCGTCTTGCCGCGCAGTTCGATGGAGACGACGTCCTCGGCCTGGTCATCATCGAGACGGGCGAGTACGAGGGCAAGAATCTCCTCGGCGTCGAAGCGCGCGTCGGAGACAGGTGCAGTCGCCGGGCTGGTGTCGGCCGCTGCAAGCGCCATGATGGACAGGGGTCCTGATCCTCTCGTCTTGACCGCAGGCCCCGGACGGACCTTCCGCACCGGGCCTGCCGGTTAAGGATAATGCGGATGGGCCCGATCTTCAACCGGGGGCCCCCGCCTCACTCCGCGCCCAGGCCCGCCAGCGTGAGCACCAGCCCGGCGCCACTGAGCCCGACGAGGAACACGGCATAGGCTCCCTGCGCGGAGTCCGCGCGCAGGAAGCGGCGCGCCTGCCGCTCGCCCCGCGGCGGCAGGGCGATGACGAACAGCACTGCGGCGGTGAGGATCAGGGCGGCGCCGATGATCAGTCCGGTCATGGTCTCTTCTCCCGTGGATCAACTGGGGGACGGGGCGAGCGCGCGCGCCCGCCGTGTGAGTCGCAGGCCGAAGGCGAGGCCGAGGCCGGCGGCGGCGAGCGAGGCGATCAACACGCCGAGCTTGGCCGCGCCGAGCAGCGCGGGATCGGCAAAGGCCAGCGTGGCGATGAAGATCGACATGGTGAAGCCGATGCCCGCGAGCAGGCCGACCAGCAGCACCCCGGCCCAGCTCACGCCCGGCGGCAGGCTGCCCCAGCCGGCGCGCACCACCAGCCAGCTCGCGGCGACGACGCCAAGCGGCTTGCCGATCACCAGAGCGACCACCACCCCGGCCGTGACGGCGAAGGCATCCGCGCGGCCGAAATCGACCCCGTCGAGGCTAACCCCGGCATTGGCGAGGGCGAAGATCGGCATCACCCCATAGGCGACCCAGGGGTGCAGCACCATCTGCACCCGGGTCACCGGCGGCGTCATCTCGCGCTGGGCGATGGCGAGGCGGCGCAGGGCGGGCAGCAGGCTCGCCGCATCGGCGCTGCGCGCCGCCTTGCCGCGTATATCGTCGAGAGCGCGCTCCGCCGCGTGCAGCGCCGGCTCGCGCCCCCGCCCGGGCACCACCGGGGTGAGCATGCCGAGCATCACGCCGGCGAGCGTGGGGTGCGCGCCCGCCTGCAGCAAGCCGATCCACAGCACCGCGCCGGGCACGATATAGGCCCAGGCCGAGCCGATCCCGGCAAGCTGCAGCGCCACCACCATGACGATGCCGGCGAGCCCGACCAGAAGGCCGGCCGGGTCGATGCCGCCGGAATAGAACAGCGCGATGATGAGGATCGCGGCGATATCGTCGATGATGGCGAGCGCCAGCAGGAAGACGCGGAGATTGGAGGGAATGGAGCGGCCGAGGATCGCCAGCACGCCGACGGCGAAGGCGATGTCGGTCGCGGTCGGCACCGCCCAGCCTTCGATCTGCCCCGGCGCACTGTTGAGCGAGACATAGATCAGCGCCGGCACCGCCACGCCGCCGACCGCCGCCGCCATCGGCAGCACCGCCGCGCGCAGCCGGGACAGCGCGCCTTCATGAATCTCCCGCCGGATCTCCATCCCGACGACGAGGAAGAACACTGTCATCAGCGCGTCATTGACCCAGAAATGCAGCGACTGCGAGACGGTGAAGCCGCCAAGGCCGAAGCTCAGCGGGGTGTGCCAGAGATCGTGATAGCTCTGTGCATAGGGCGAATTGGCCCAGATCAGCGCGATCGCCGCCGCGGCCAGCAGCACGAGGCCGCTCACCGCCTCGATATGCAGGAAACGCTCGGCGGCATGGAAGGCGCGCTCGGTGGCGAGGCGCGCACGCGCGCTGGTGCGACGATAAAGGCGTGACGGCATGCGGCAGGTCCCGCGCGGCGGCCCGACCTGCGCTTACCTGCCCCGGCTGCGGGATGCAGCCGACGACACCCGGGAAGTGTTTTAGGCAAGCGGGCGACGAATTTCCAGACCTAACGGAAGGTATCGGCGCGCTTTCCGGCGCGGCGGCGCCTTGGCGCGGTCCTGGAGCCTGATCGGACCCGATTGCATTAGTCTGGTCGGCAAATCCGTCTCCGAATTCTGGCTCTAGCGTCGCGTGGCTCCCGCCGCCCGCTGCGCCGCGAAAGCCGCGATGAGCGCCATCAGCGCCAGCAGCGGCAGGCTCGTGCGCACCGCCGCCAGCAGGCCGGCGCCGTCGCTCGCCAGCCAGTCCCTCGCGCTTCCCGTCTCCACCTTGAGCCGCCACGTCAGCACGCTCGCCCCGGCCGCGACGCCGAGGCTGGTGCCGAGCACCCGCATGAGGTTCAGCAGCGACCCCGCCGCCCCGGCGAGGCCGGCGGACACCGCCGCGAGGGTCGCCGTGCTGTTGGGCGCCACGAACAGGCCGAGCCCGAAACCGATCAGCAGGAAGGACACCGTGTCCCAGATATGATGATCGGGTGATCGGCCGAAGGTGAGCCAGAGCATGGCCAGCCCGGCAAGAGCGCAGGCCATGCCGACGGGTCCGATCCAGCGGCCGAGCACGGCGCGGACCGCATGGCTGAACGGCGCGGTAAGCCCGAGCGCCACCGGCACCAGCGCCAGCCGCAGCCCCGCCTCGCGCGCGCTTTCGCCATAGCCATGGGCAAGGCCGAAGGACATGAGGAAGAACACGCCATAGAGCAGCGCATAGCCCAGCACCACACCCAGCACCCCCCAGCGGAAGGCGCTCGCGGTGAACAGGCGCGGGTCGATCAGCGGCGCGGCGGTGTGCGCTTCGCGCCGCCGCAGCGCCCAGAGCAGCAGCGCCGCGACGCAAAGGCTCGCCAGCGTCAGCGGCGAGGCGAGCCCCCAACTGGAGACATGGTTGAGCGTCGCCACGAGGAGGATCAGCGCCGGGCCGATCAGCAGCGCCCCACCCCAGTCGAAGGCGGGTTTTTCTCCGCCCACCGCCCCACGCGGCAGAGCGAGCCAGCCGGCGAGAATGGCCAAGACGCCGAAGGGCACGGTGAGGCCGAAAATCCAGCGCCAGCCCAGCGCCTCGACGATGAAGCCGCCCAGCGCCGGGCCGGCGCTCATGCCCACCGCCTGCGCCGCCGCGAAATAGCCCAGCGCCCGGCCGCGCGCCGCCTCCGGCACCGCCTGCACCAGAATGGCGATGCTGTTGGCACCGAGCAGCGCCCCGCCCATACCTTGCAGGAAGCGGAAGGCGACGAGCTGGCCGAAACTCTCGGCCAGAGCGCACAGCGCGCTGGCACTGATGAAAAGTGAATAGCCGGCAATATACAGCGTCTTGCGGCCATGGATCTCGCACAGCCGGCCGAAGATCGGCAGAAAGGACGCGAAGGCGAGGAGATAGGACAGCGCCACCCAGCTCACCTGCTGCAGCGGCGCGCCGAAGGCCCGCCCCAGAGCGGGGAGCGCCAGTTGCACGATGGTGGCGTCGAGCTGGCCGACAAAGGCGCCGATAGAGACGAGGCCGACCACGAGCCAGGGATGCCAGCTCTGGCGCTCCAGTGCGGCGAGCGGCGCCGGCTCCTGAAGAAGCCGGTTCAGGGAGAATACCATCGGGCACCGCGAGGCATGGCTGGGGGAACGGTTGAGGGAGGAACGGAGCACCAGTCTGGCACGCCCCGCTGCCCCTCGCCAGATCACCGTCCGCCGCGCGCCTACGCTTGCGCGCGCAGCTGGGTCGAGGACAGCGGCGATTTCAGCCCGTGCAGGAACACCCAGGCCGGCGGGCGCAGCAGCGGCAGCGCGGCGGCCTCGCTTTCCCGCACGTGCCAGCGCGCCTGCGCCGCCGGGCTCGCCATGGCGGGGAAGGTGCAGCCGGGTGCGCTAGAGGCGGCCCGAGCCACTCTCTTTCATCCGGGTGACCTTGTAGACGTTCCCCTCTCGGTCGTAGGTGGTCCACTCTCCCACCTGCCGGCCCTTGTCGAACGTACCGGAGCGCAGCCGCGTGCCATCCTTGCGGAACCACTCCCATTCGCCGACGGGAACGCCGTCAACGGTTTGCCCGCGCGACCACAGGCTGCCGTCGCGGTGGGTCTTGGCAAAAGGCACGGGAGGCGAGGTCATGAGCGGCTCTCCTGTGCTTTACGGGCAGGGATGCAAGCATACTCCGGCGGGGGCTCGGCCGAAGCCTCACCCCCCTCCCGTATCCGTGTCGAGGACAACGGCGATTTCAGCCCGTGCAGGAATACCCAGGCCGGCGGCGGCAGGGTGGCGAGCGCGGCGGCCTCGCTTTCCGGCACCCGCCAGCGGGCCAGCGCGGTGGCGGCGGGGCTGGCCATGGCGCGGAAGGTCGAGCCCGGCCGGTCGATGACGGCGATCGGCACACGCGCCGCGATGTCCCGCCAATGCTGCCAGCGGTGGAAGCTGGCGAGATTGTCCGCCCCCATCAGCCAGACGAAACGCACACCGGGAAAGCGCCGCACCAGCGCCGCCACCGTGTCAAAGCTGAAGCGGGTGTCGAGCCCCGCTTCCAGCCCGGTCGGCACCAGCGCCGGATGGTCGGCCATGAGGCGCGCCTGTTCCAGCCGCTGGCCAAGCGGCGGCAAGGCGCTGTTGTCCTTCAGGGGGTTGCCGGGCGTCACCAGCCACCACACGCGGTCGAGCCGCAGCCGCTTCAGCGCCAGCAGGCTGGCGGCGCGGTGCGCCTCATGCGCCGGGTTGAAGCTGCCGCCATACAGCCCGACCCGCATCCCCGGCGCCAGTGGCGGAATGCGGGCGAAGGGCGGCGGCGGGGTCACGTGACCTCTCCCCGATGGGGAGAGGGAGCATCCGCGCGGCCGGTCAGCGCGGGCATGTCACGGCCGGATCTGGCCGGTGCCGCGCACGCGGTATTTGAACGAGGTCAGCTGCTCGGCGCCCACCGGCCCGCGCGCATGCATGCGCCCGGTGGCGATGCCGATCTCGCCGCCGAAGCCGAATTCGCCGCCATCGGCGAACTGGGTGGAGGCGTTGTGCACCACAATGGCGGAATCGACCTCATTGAGGAAGCGCTCGGCGGTGGCGGCGTCCTCGGTGAGGATGGCGTCGGTGTGGTGCGAGCCATGCGTCTCGATATGGTCGATCGCCGCCTCCACCCCGTCCACCAGCTTCACCGAGATGACGGCGTCGAGATATTCGGTGCGCCAGTCCTCGTCGCTGGCCTCGGTCACGCGCGGGTCCACCGCCCGGGTGGCGTCGTCGCCCCGCACGGCGCAGCCTTCCTCCAGCAGCATGGTGACGAGCGGGGCGAGCAGGCGGGAGGCGTCCGCCCGGTCCACCAGCAGCGTCTCCGCCGCCCCGCACACACTGGTGCGGCGCAGCTTGGCGTTCTTGACGATGGCGAGCGATTTTTCCAGATCGGCGGCCTTGTCGACATAGACATGCACCAGCCCTTCGAGATGGGCGAACACCGGCACGCGGGCCTCCGCCTGCACCCGGGCGACGAGGCTCTTGCCGCCGCGCGGCACGATCACGTCGAGGTTGCCGCCGAGCCCGGCCAGCATCTCGCCCACCGCCGCGCGGTCGCGGGTCGGCACCAGCTGGATCGCGTCGGCGGGCAGGCCGACGCTGGTGAGCCCTTCCACCAGCGCGGCATGGATGGCGCGGGAGGAATGGAAACTGTCCGAGCCCCCGCGCAGGATCACCGCATTGCCGGCCTTCAGGCACAGGCTGCCGGCATCCGCCGTCACATTGGGCCGGCTCTCATAGATCACGCCGATGACGCCGAGGGGCGTGCGCACGCGCTCCAGCCGCAGCCCGTTGGGCCGCTCCCAGCTTTCCGTCACCTGCCCCACCGGGTCGGGCAGCGCGGCGATCTCCTCCACCGCGCGGGCGATGGCATCGAGCCGAGCCTCGTTCAGCACCAGCCGGTCCTGCAGCGCGGCGCTCATCCCCGCCGCGCGGGCGGCGGCGAGGTCCTGTTCATTGGCGGCGAGAATGGCGGGCGCCTGGTCGCGGATCGCCTGGGCGGCGGCGCGTAGCCCCGCCTCCTTCACCGCGGCGGAAGCCAGCGCCAGCGTGCGGGCGGCGGCGCGGGCGCGCGCGCCGATCGCCGCCATCACCGCCGCCACATCCTCGCCCTCCGGCCCGCGCGGCGCCGGCGCGCCGGCAACGGACGCGGAGACGGTGGCGGGGCGCAGGGCGGAGGAGGCGGTCATGATGTCACCCGTTCGAGTTCAGAGGGCGCTAAAAGCGGGCGCCCTCTCTACCACGAAGCGGCGGCGGGGCGCCAAAAGCAATTGGCCATCGTTGCGGCTCTTTACCATATCGCACCCGCGAGGCTTGCCATTTGCGCGCCGGCATCCGATGTCACGGCGCAGATGCCTGCCCTGCCGGACGCATCCGCGAGGAGACCGTCGCCTTTGTTCCGCGCCTTCGACATCGCACTGGACGCCTTCTGGCGCTTCGTCGAGGATGACGGCTGGGCGATCGCCAGCCACATCGCGCTGTCGGCGCTGATGTCGCTGTTCCCGTTCCTCATCTTCGTGACCGCGCTCGCCGCCTTCTTCGATTTCAAGAATCTGGCGGATGAGACCGTTCAATTGATGCTGGAAGCCTGGCCCTCGCAGGTGGCGGACCCGATCGGCCGCGAGATCCGCAACGTGCTCACCCAGGTGCGTACCGACGTACTGACCATCGGTGTGGTGCTGGCGATCTATTTCTCCTCCAACGGCATTGAGAGCCTGCGCATCGGGCTGAACCGCGCCTATGGCATGCGCGAGGCCCGCGCCTGGTACTGGCTGCGCCTCGAATCCATCGGCTATGTCGTGGTCGGCGCCGCCGGCCTGCTGGCGCTGTCCTTCCTCGTGGTGCTCGGCCCGGTACTGTGGCTGGCGGCGGTGCGCTATGTGCCGGCGCTGGAGCCCTTCGGCTGGGTCATCACCTTCCTGCGCTACGCCGCCACCTCGGTGATCCTGATCGTGGCGCTGGTGGTGGCGCATATGTGGCTGCCGGCGGGGCGGCGCAGTCTGTCGCAGGTGCTGCCGGGCATATTGGTGACGCTCGCTTTGTGGCTCGCCGCCGGTGCCGCCTTCGGCCGCTATCTCGCGGAATTCGCCGGCAATTACGTCACCACCTATGCCGGCCTCGCCTCGGTGATGATCGCGCTGGTGTTCCTCTACACCACCGCCTCGATCTTCGTGTATGGCGGCGAACTCAACGCCGCCATCCGCCGCGCCCGCGAGGGCCGGCTCTAGAGTGCGATCCGATCAGATTGAATCAAGCTGATCGGTAAATCGCCCTCTAACTCCAAGGTAGAGAGTGCGATCCGATCAGATTGAATCAAGCTGATCGGCGCGTGCTCTGACGCGAACAGCGGAACCTCCCCGCCCTCCCGCCGCTTGACCAAGGTCAAGGCCCCCGGCCCTGCCAGGGTGCCCAATGGCCCGGTGAGTTGCGAAGGGAAGGAGGCTCGAATGAGCACCAGCTACGACAAGATCAGGATCGAACAGGGCGCGTGGGTCGTCGTCTGCGACGGGCGCAAGGCGCTGATCCTGTGCAACAAGGGAGACGCCACCTTCCCCAATCTGCGCACCCATGAAGTGCACGAGCAGGAAAACCCGCCCACCCGCGAACAGGGCACCGACCAGCCCGGCCGGGTGCACCAGTCCGTCGGCTCGGCCCGTTCCTCGGTTGAGCCCACCGACTGGCAGGAGGAGGGCGAGCGCGCCTTCATGCGGCAGGTCGCCGCCCGGCTGGAGACGGCGGTGACAGGGGGCGAGGTGAAATCGCTGATCATCGTCGCTGCCCCGCGCGCGCTCGGCGCGCTGCGCCCGCATTTGTCCAAGGCGGTCGCCGACATCATCGCCGCCGAGGTCGACCGCGACATGGTCAAGCTGCCCGTCTACGAGATCGAGAAGCATCTCGCCGCCTGAGCCTCATCGGGCTCCGCCGCGCCCCGGTTTCGCCCGGCGCGCGAACAGGTTTACCCTTGCCCCGCCGCCGGCCCCCGGCGGCGGGGTTTTGCGTCGGTGGCCGCGACGCCTTGAGGCTGTCGCCGGTGAACCTGCGCCGCGCCTCGCCCGTATTGCCGCCGGACTGGCCCGCCCGCCGACCACGAGCCTGTGAAGGAATCCTGATGAAAACCCTCTCCTTCTTCCGCCTCGTCCTCGCTGTCGGCCTGTGCCTCGGCGTCGGCGCGCTCGGCTCGCTCACCACCACGCCGAAGATTCCCACCTGGTATGCCGGGCTGGTGAAGCCGTCCTGGACCCCGCCCGACTGGGCCTTCCCCATCGCCTGGACCACGCTCTATGTGCTGATGGCGGTCGCGCTGTGGCGGCTGTGGCAGTTGCACGCGCCCACCCCGGAGCGGCGCCGCGCCATCGGCCTGTGGCTGCTGCAACTGGCGCTGAACGCCGCGTGGTCGCCGATCTTCTTCGGGCTGGAAGCGCCGGGCGCGGCGCTCATCGTGGTGCTGGCGCTGTGGCTCGCCATCGCCGCCACGATCGGGGCCTGCCTGCGGATCGACCGCATCGCCGCATGGCTGCTGGTTCCCTATCTTGCCTGGGTGTCCTATGCCACCTCGCTGAACGCGGCCATCGTGGCCCTGAACTGAGCGCCCCGCCGGCGCTCCCGGAGACTCTCGATGGATCTCGTCACCATCGCCAAATTCATCGTCCTGCCCATCGCCCTCGGCGCGGTGGCGGTGGTGCTGCTGCTCGGCCTCGCCAATATGGCGCGCGGCGGCTCGCCGCAGCGCTCGCAGAAGCTCATGCAATGGCGCGTGCTGCTGCAGGCGGTGGCGCTGTGCTTCGTGCTCATCACCATCCTGCTGATGCATCAGAGCTGAGAAGGTTTCATGGTCGTCCTCAACCGCATCTACACCCGCACCGGCGACGACGGCACCACCGCGCTCGGCACTGGCGAGCGCCGGCCGAAATATGATCTGCGCGTCGCCGCCTATGGCACGGTGGACGAGACCAATGCGGTGATCGGCGTCGCCCGGCTGCACACCGGGGCCGACCCCGCTCTGGCCGATATCGACGCGGCGCTGGCGCGCATCCAGAACGACCTGTTCGATCTCGGCGCCGATCTCGCCACGCCCGAGACCGGGGAAGACCTCGGCTACACCCCGCTGCGCATTGTCGCCGCGCAGGTCGACAAGCTGGAGCGCGACATCGACACGCTGAATGCGGGCCTCAAACCGCTGCGCTCCTTCGTTCTGCCGGCCGGCACCCCGGCGGCGGCGCATCTGCATGTCGCCCGCACCGTCTGCCGCCGGGCGGAGCGCATGGCGGTGGAGCTTTCCGCCACGCTGGGCGAATTCGTCGCGCCGGAAGCGGTGAAATATCTCAACCGCCTGTCCGACCTGCTCTTCGTCATGAGCCGCCTCGCCAATGCCCGCGCCGCCGGCGAGGGTGAGGCGGGCCAGGAAAACGCTGGTGACGTGCTGTGGGTGCCGGCGGCGGGGCGGGAGTGAGCGGCCCGGCGGAGGCGACCGATGCGCGGCCCCGCGTGTTCGGCACGGCGGACAGCGTCTATGTCCGCATCGTCCGCCTGGCGCTGATCGAGAAGGGCGTCGACCACACGCTGGTGAGCGTCGATCCTTTCGCGCCGGAAGGCCTGCCGCCCGCCTATCGCGCGCGCCACCCCTTCGGCCGGATTCCCGCCTTCGAGAATGACGGCTTCCACCTCTACGAGACCGGCGCCATCACCCGCTACATCGACGAAGCCTTCGCCGGCCCGCCGCTGATGCCGGACGAGGTGCGGCTGCGGGCGCGCG
The DNA here is from genome assembly GCF_041415945.1 of Ancylobacter sp. IITR112. Lineage (NCBI taxonomy): Bacteria > Pseudomonadati > Pseudomonadota > Alphaproteobacteria > Hyphomicrobiales > Xanthobacteraceae > Ancylobacter > Ancylobacter sp. IITR112. Next base: position 3,541,147 of record NZ_JBGCUS010000001.1, read on the forward strand.
CCAGCCAGATCATCAGCCTCGCCGATGCCTACGCTTATCGGCCGCTGGTCTGGGGGGTCTATGTCGAGCGGATGGAAAAGCCCGCGCAGGGCGAGCAAACGGATGAGGCCCGCCTCGCCGCCGCGCTCACTGAGGCCGACACCTGCCTTGCCGCCCTCATCGCGCTCATGGAGGGCGGGCCGTTCCTCGCCGGCGTGCGGCTGAGCCTTGCCGATCTCCATCTCGCGCCGATGGTCTCCTATTTCCAGCAGGCACCCGAAGGCGCGGCCCGGCTCGCCGCCCATCCCGGCCTTGCGGCGTGGTGGGCGCGCATGATTGCCCGCCCCTCGCTGCGGCAGCTCGGCCTTTCCGCCGGCTGAGCGGTCCCTTCGGCCCCCGATGGCGTTTTCGCCCGTGAAGCGGCAATGTGGTGCCGCGTCGCGCCCGCGCCGCCTTCCGCGATTCGCTGTGCCCGCGCCATGCTCATTCCCTTCAACGACGACAACCCGCTGGAAGGCATCACCCACGCCTATGTCACCTGGGCGCTGATCGCGGTGAACGTGCTGGTCTTCGTGCTGGTGCAGCATGGCTACCGGGCCGAGCTCGACATTCCCTCCGCCTTCGGCTTCGGCGCCATACCCGCCGTCGTGACGCATGCCGCCGTATTGCCGGAGGAATATGTGCGCCTGCCGGCCGAACTCACCCTCGTCACCTACATGTTCCTGCATGGCGGCTGGCTGCATCTGGCCGGCAACATGGCCTTCCTCTGGGTGTTCGGCGACAATGTCGAGGACGCGCTCGGCCATGCCCGCTTCCTGCTGTTCTATGTGCTGTGCGGGGTGGCCGGCGGGCTCGCCCATTCCCTCGCCGTGCCTGATTCGGCCTCGCCGCTGGTCGGCGCCTCGGCGGGAATATCCGGGCTGGTCGGCGCCTATCTGATGCTGCACCCCAATGTCCGCATCTGGGTCTTGATGTTCCTGCGCGTGCCGCTGCGTGTGCCGGCCATCTGGCCGCTCGGCGCCTGGATCGCCTTCCAGCTGTGGAGCCTGTTCCAGTCCGGCGACGAGGAAACCGCGTGGTGGGCGCATATTGCCGGCCTCGCCGCCGGGGCGGTGCTCATCGTCTTCCTGCGCCGGCCGGGCGTGCCGCTGTGGGTGATGACGCGCGACGGCACGCCGGACGGGCGCCCGCCGGTGTAATCGTCACCCGCGCACGCCGCGCGCGGCGTTGACAGTGCGGGGGCCGAATCCTAGGTTGCCGGCGCTTTTCGCAGGCCGCTCCCGCCCCCCAGGCTCCCGCTCCCAAGTGCCCTCTTACGGCTCCTTGCGCGGCCCTGGCAGGCGGCGCCGCCTGCCCCAACGGCTGCCAGAGGCGGGGTCGCTCCCCTCGCCCGGGGGAGACAGGTGATGAAGATCCTCGTGCCCGTGAAGCGGGTGGTCGACTACAACGTCAAGATCCGCGTCAAGGCCGACGGTTCCGGCGTCGAACTGACCAACATCAAGATGTCGATGAACCCGTTCGACGAGATCGCCGTCGAGGAGGCGCTGCGCCTCAAGGAGGCGGGCAAGGCGACCGAGGTGGTCGCCGTCTCCATCGGCCCGGTGAAGACCGACGAGACCATCCGCACCGCGCTGGCCATGGGCGCGGATCGCGGCATCTGGGTGAAGACCGACGAGGCCGGCATCGAGCCGCTCACCGTCGCCAAGCTGCTGAAAGCGCTCGTCGCCAGCGAGGGCCCGTCCCTCGTCATTCTCGGCAAGCAGGCGATCGACGACGACTGCAACCAGACCGGCCAGATGCTCGCCGCCCTGCTCGGCTGGCCGCAGGCGACCTTCGCCTCCAAGGTCGTCGTCGGCGACGGCACGGTTGATGTCACCCGCGAGATCGACGGCGGGCTGCAGACGCTGCGCCTCGCTTTGCCGGCGGTGCTGACCACCGATCTGCGGCTCAACGAGCCGCGCTACGCCTCGCTGCCCAACATCATGAAGGCGAAGAAGAAGCCGATCGAGGAAAAGACCGCCGCCGAACTCGGCGTCGACCTCGCCCCCCGGCTGGAAATCCTCGCCACCACCGAGCCCGCCGGCCGCACCGGCGGCATCAAGGTGGCCTCCGCGGCCGAGCTGGTCGGCCATCTCAAGCAGGCCGGAGTACTCTGACCATGGCCACCCTGCTCTTTGCCGAACATGACGACGCCAGCCTGAACCCCGTCACCGCGCGCGCGCTCACCGCCGCGCTGGCGCTCGGCGCCCCGGTGCATGTGCTGGTGGCCGGCGCCAATGCCCGCCCCGCCGCCGAAGCCGCCGCCAAGCTCGCCGGCGTCGCCGAGGTGCTGCTGGCGGATGATCCCGCTTATGCCCATCGCCTCGCCGAGCCGGTGGCGGCGCTGGGCGTATCGCTCGCCAAGGACTATGGCGCGCTGGTCGCCCCCTCCACCGCCTTCGGCAAGAGCGTGATGCCGCGCATCGCCGCGCTGATCGACGTGATGCAGGTCTCCGACGTGATCGCCGTCGTGGCGCCCGACACGTTCGACCGGCCGATCTATGCCGGCAACGCCATCCAGCGCGTGCGCGCAACCGATGCCACCAAGGTGCTCACCATCCGCACCGCCTCCTTCGCCGCCGCCGGCGAGGGCAATGCCGCGCCGATCCGGGTGATCGAGGGCGGCGCCACCGCCGCCGGCGCCAGCTTCCTCGCCGAGGAAATCGCCGCCAGCGCCCGGCCGGAACTCACCGCTGCCCGCATCATCGTCTCCGGCGGCCGGGCGCTCGGCTCGGCCGAGCAGTTCCACGCCATCGTCGAGCCGCTGGCCGACGAGCTCGGCGCGGCGGTCGGCGCCTCGCGCGCCGCGGTCGATGCCGGCTACGCGCCGAATGACTGGCAGGTCGGCCAGACCGGCAAGGTGGTGGCGCCCGATCTCTATGTCGCGCTCGGCATATCAGGCGCCATCCAGCATCTCGCCGGCATGAAGGATTCCAAGGTCATCGTCGCCGTCAACAAGGATGAGGACGCGCCGATCTTCCAGGTGGCGGATTACGGGCTGGTCGGCGATCTGTTCGAGATCGTCCCCCAGCTCAAGTCCGAAATAGCTAAGGCAAAAGCCTGACGGGACATTATACTGCCGGCTCCGCAGGGGCAGAACGGACGCAGCAATGGCTTTCGAGATCAAGCGTATCGGCATTATCGGCGCCGGCCAGATGGGCAACGGCATCGCGCATGTGTGCGCGCTCGCCGGCTATGATGTCGTGCTGAACGACCTTGAGGCCGACCGCATCAAGTCCGGCCTCGCCACCATCAATGGCAACATGTCGCGCCAGGTGGCCAAGGGCCTCTATGGCGAGGACGAGAAGAAGGCGGCGCTGAACCGCATCCACGGCACCGATCAGGCTGCCGACCTCGCCGAGGTCGACCTCGTCATCGAGGCGGCGGTGGAGAAGGAAGAGATCAAGCGCCGCATCTTCGCCTCCATCTGCCCGTTCCTGAAGCCGGAGGCGATCCTCGCCACCAACACCTCCTCCATCTCCATCACCCGGCTGGCCGCCTCCACCGACCGGCCGGAGCGCTTCATCGGCATTCACTTCATGAATCCGGTGCCGCTGATGCAACTCGTCGAGCTGGTGCGCGGCATCGCCACCGAGGACGAGACCTTCGAACTCTCCAAGGCGTTCATCACAAGGCTGGGCAAGACCTATGCGGTGGCGGAGGATTTCCCCGCCTTCATGGTCAACCGCATCCTGCTGCCGATGATCAACGAGGCGATCTACACGCTCTATGAGGGCGTCGGCTCGGTGGACGCCATCGACACCGCCATGCGCTTAGGTGCCAACCACCCGATGGGCCCGCTGCAGCTCGCCGATTTCATCGGGCTGGATACGTGCCTCTCCATCATGCAAGTGCTGCATGAGGGGCTGGCCGATTCGAAATACCGCCCCTGCCCGCTGCTGGTGAAATATGTCGAAGCCGGCTGGCTGGGCCGCAAGACCCAGCGCGGCTTCTACGACTATCGCGGCGAAAAGCCGGTGCCGACGCGGTAGAGCATTTCCCGCAAAAGTGCATAGCGGTTTTGCGATAGGAATTGCGTATAATCAGAGAGTTAGAGCATTTGCGGTGAACGTGAATTCACCGCAAATGCTCTAGAGGCTAAGGTAGCGAGCCAAGCAAATTCATTGCCTCAACAACGGTTGAGGCTTTTATCGGAAACAGCGCAGCATGGCTTAGCTCCGGCACGCTCTTGAGATTGGAGTGCCTCCCGTACCGACTGGGATCAGAAGTATCGGGAAAAGCATGGCTGACAACCGGAACCTGAATTCCCATTCTTTCTGCCGTAGCCTTCACGACCTGCGTCGCGGGTAGCCATAAGGTAATATGCTTCGTGGTGCAGCGTTCGATGGCAAACACAGAGCCGCCGGCTCGCGTACGATACACGCATAAATAGTGACGATCGGGATGATGCTTTTCAAAGCGAGCGTCGTCTTCGACGGCCGCCTGAATCTCGGTGCCGAGTTTGCTGTGAACACGCTTAGCCAATTGAACGCCCCTTCCCCGTTATCCACCGCGCCGGCCGCCCGTCAATCGCCGCCAGTCCCAGCGCGATGATGGCGAAGCCGGCGAATTCGCGCGGCTCCAACGCCTCGCCCAGCACCAGCGCGCCGAGCAATATGGCGCTCACCGGCACCAGGAAGGTCACCAGCGAAATATTGGTGGCGCCATTGCGGGCGACGATGCGGAAATACAGGATATAGGCGAGGCCGGTAGAGAGCACGCCGAGCCCAAGCAGCGCGCCGATCACCGGCAGCGAGGGCACCGGCAGGTTCCACGGCCGGTCCAGCAGCGCCACGATCGGCAGCAGCAGCAGGCTGGAGGTGGCGAGCTGCGCCATGGCGACGCCGAGCGGCGGCAAATGGCGGAAGCGCCGGGAATAGACCGCCGCGAAACCATAGGACACGGTGGCGCCGATGGCGGCGAGCTGCGCGGGCAGATGATGCCCGCCGAGCTGACCGAGCAGCGCCGGCCCCATCATCACAGCGACGCCGAGAAAGCCGAGGCTCACCCCCATCAGCTTGCCGAGGGTGAATTTCTCGTCATGGGTGAAGGCCTGCGCCACCAGCACGGTGAACAGCGGCGTCGCCGCGTTGAGGATGGAGGAGAGCCCGCTCGGCAGATGCTGCTGCGACCAGGCGATGAGCCCGAAGGGGATGAGATTGGCGATCACCGCCAGCAGCAGGAACTCCCCGGCCAGCCGCCGGTTCAGCGGCAGGTGCACGCCGCGCGCCCGGGCGATGAGCCACAGCGCCAGCGCGCCGATGGCGACGCGGGTCAGCACCATGGTGAGCGGCGGAATCTCGGCGATCGCCACCTTGCCGAAGAAGAACGAGCCGCCCCAGATCAGCGCCAGCAGCGCCAGCGCCGCCCAATCGGCCGGCGCCATCGGCAGCGGGCCGGCAACCGAAGTGGCGAGCCCGGTGCGGTGGACGGGGCTCGACGCGGACATGGCACGCTCCTGCAAGGGGATGCGGCCTTTTAGCGCTTCCCCGGGCGGCGCGCCACCCGCTTTCGGCGCGAAGATGGCCGACCGGTGCGGCCGGCACCTCAGCACCAAGGAGCCTGCGGCGAACGCTCCCTATGGCGCCTTGCCGGTCTCCGCCAGCGCGGCTTTCACCAGCGCCACCGCGTCCGGGCTCGCCCATTCCGCCGGGCCGGCGATGTGGCCGAGCTCGCAGCCCTTGGCGTCGATCAGCATGGTGGTGGGCAGGCCGAAGCCGCGGCCGACCACCCGCAGATCCTGGAAGGCCTGCGCCTTCGGGTCGGTGTAGAGGACAAGCTGCTTCAGCCCCGTCTCTTCGAAGAAAGCCTTCGGCTTGGAAGCGTCTCGTGTGTCGATATTCACCGTGATGACCTCGAAGCCCGGCTGGCCGGCGCCGCCCTTGGAGCCGAGCGCAGCCTGCAGCGCGTCGAGCGCCGGCATCTCCTTGCGGCAGGGCACGCACCAGGTGGCCCAGATGTTGACGAGCTTCAGCCCGTCGCCGCCCACTTGCGACAGCCGGGTCGGCTTCCCCTCGGCGTCGAGGAAGGCGAGATCGGGGATGCGGGTCGGCTTCTCCGTCGGGGCGAAGGCGGCGAGCTCGCCGGTGGCCAAGGCGGCGAGCCTTTTGCCGGCCGCACTGGCCACACTGCACTCACTGTCCACCTCACCGGCCTCATCGGCCACGGCGATCGGCGCCGGCGCGGCCGGCCCGGTGGCAACGGCGTTGCGTGCCCCGCCCCCAATCCCGTATACGCCTGCCAGCCCGATAATGGCGCCCAGCACCAGCGCGGCCGCCAGCACGAGGGCGAAGCGGCCCGTGCGGCGCGGCGGAACCCCGCCCGCCGGTGCGGCTGCGTCCTCAGGTCGTTCGGTCATGGCCGTCCTCGCGGAGAAAAGTGAGCATGAGCAACAAGATGTGGGGCGGCCGGTTCGAAACTGGCCCCGACGCGATCATGGAGGAGATAAACGCCTCCATCGGTTTCGACCAGCGCCTGTACGCGCAGGACATTGCGGGTTCGAAGGCGCATGCCTCGATGCTGGCGGCCCAGGGGATCATCGACAAGGCTGATGCCGAAAAGATCGCGGCGGGTCTAGACACGATCCTGTCAGAGATCGAAGCCGGCGATTTCATCTTCCAGCGGGCGCTGGAAGACATTCATATGAATGTGGAATCCCGCCTCGCCACCCTGATCGGCGCCCCTGCCGGCCGCCTCCACACCGCCCGCTCGCGCAACGACCAGGTGGCGACCGATTTCCGGCTTTATGTGCGCGACACGATCGACACGCTGGACGGACAGATTCGCGATCTCCAGCAGGCACTTGCGGAGAAGGCGCTGATCCATTCCGCCACTGTCATGCCCGGCTTCACCCATTTGCAGACCGCCCAGCCGGTGACCTTCGGCCATCATCTGCTCGCCTATGTCGAGATGCTCGGGCGTGATCGCGGCCGCTTGCGCGACGCCCGTACCCGGCTCAATGAGTGCCCGCTCGGCGCCGCCGCGCTGGCCGGCACCTCCTTCCCCATCGACCGCTTCGCCACGGCGGCCGCCCTCGGTTTCGACCGCCCGACGGCGAATTCGCTCGATTCCGTCTCCGACCGCGACTTCGTGCTGGAGACGCTGGCGGCAGCGTCGATCTGCGCCATGCACCTCTCCCGCTTCGCCGAGGAGATCGTGATCTGGACCTCGCCGCTGGTCGGGCTGATGAAGCTCTCCGACCGCTTCACCTCCGGCTCCTCCATCATGCCGCAGAAGCGCAACCCGGACGCGGCCGAGCTGGTGCGCGCCAAGATCGGGCGAATCGCCGGTGCTTTCAATGGCTTGCTGATGGTGATGAAGGGCCTCGCCTTGGCCTATGCCAAGGATATGCAGGAGGACAAGGAAGGCGCCTTCGACGCGCTCTCCACCCTGTCGCTGATGATCGCCGCCACGTCAGGAATGGTGCGCGACATGGTGCCGGATGAGAAGCGGATGAAGGCGGCGGCCGGTTCGGGCTATTCCACCGCCACCGACCTCGCCGACTGGCTGGTGCGCGTGCTCGGCCTGCCCTTCCGCGAGGCGCACCATGTCACCGGCCGCATCGTCGCCCTCGCCTCTGCCAAGGACGCCCCGCTGCACAAGCTGACGCTGGCGGAAATGCAGAGCGTGGAGCCGCGCATCACCCGCGAGGTGTTCGGCGTGCTCTCGGTGGCGAAATCGGTGGCGAGCCGCGTCTCCTATGGCGGCACGGCGCCGAAGAATGTCCGCACCCAGGCCAAGCGCTGGCTGAAGCAACTGGCGAAGTAGGCCGGCGGCCTGCCGTCATGGCCGGGCCTGGCCCGGCCATCCACACCTTGCCGTGTTCCCGGATCAAGGCCATGGATCCCCAGGGCCAAGCCCGGGGATGACGCGGCATTCTTGAACCGGCGTTACGCCTTCCGCCCCAGCAATCGCAAGGCGTTGGCCGTCACCAGCACAGTCGCGCCGGTGTCGGCGAGAATGGCGGGCCACAGGCCGGTAAGGCCGATCAGCGTGGTGACGACGAACACCGCCTTCAGCCCCAGCGCCAGGGTGATGTTCTGGTGGATGTTGCGCATGGTCGCGCGCGACAGAGCGATCATCGCCGCGACATCGCCCACCCGCCCATGCAGCACGGCGGCATCCGCCGTCTCCAGCGCCACATCCGTGCCACCGCCCATGGCGATGCCGACCGTGGCGGCGGCGAGCGCCGGCGCGTCATTGATACCGTCGCCCACCTTGGCGACCCTCAGCCCCTCGCGCTGCAACTCACTGACGATGCGCTGCTTGTCGGCCGGCATCAGGCCGGCGCGGACCTCGATGCCGAGAGCGGTGCCAATGGCCTGCGCGGTGCGCTCATTGTCGCCGGTCAGCATCAGCGTGCGGATGCCCTCGGCCTTAAGCGCGTCAAGTCCGGCGCGCGCATCGGCGCGCGGCTCGTCGCGCAGCGCAATCAGCCCCTGTGGATGGCCGTCCGCCAGCAGCACCGCCACGGTCTTGCCGGCTTCGTTAAGGGTACCGATCATCGCCTCCTGGTCGGCGCTCAGCGTCGCCCGCGCCGCCGCCGCCTTGGGCGAGCCGAGGAACAGCGCCGCGCCCTCGACCGTCCCGCTCACCCCCTCGCCACCGAGCGCCGCCGCCTCGCGCACCGGCGGAATGGCGAGACCGCGCGCTTCCGCCGCCGCCAGAATGGCGTTGGCGAGCGGATGGGTGGAGCCGGATTCGAGCGCCGCCGCCCATGCCAGCAGGCCGGCCTCGTCCCCGGTGAAGGCCACGAGATCGGTGATGGCCGGCTTGCCCTCAGTGAGCGTGCCGGTCTTGTCGAAGGCAACGGCATCAACGGTGCGCAGCGCCTCCAGCACCGCGCCGCCCTTGATGAGCAACCCGCGCCGCGCGCCCACCGCCAGCCCGGCGGCGATGGCGGCGGGGGTGGAAATGACCAGCGCACAGGGGCAGCCGATCAGCAGCAGGGCAAGGCCCTTGTAGATCCATTCGTCCCAGGCCGCGCCGAAGACAAGCGGCGGCACCACGGCGACGAGCGCGGCGACGACGACGACCAGCGGCGTGTACCAGCGAGCGAAACGGTCGATGAAGCGTTCGGTCGGCGCTTTGCTCTCCTGCGCTTCCTCGACCAGGCGCACCACGCGGGCAATGGTGTTGTCGGAAGGGGCGGTGGTCGCGCGCAGTGTGAGCGCGGCCTCGCCATTCACCGTGCCGGCGAAGACGGCGTCACCGGCCTGTTTGACCACCGGCACACTCTCTCCCGTCACCGGCGCCTCGTTGACCGAGCCGGTACCCTCCAGCACTTCGCCATCGGCGGGCAGGCGCTCGCCGGGCCGAACGAAGATGATATCGCCGATACCAAGGCTTTCGGCCGGCACCTCCCGGGTCGTCCCGTTCTCGACCAGGCGCGCTGTCTTCGGCACCAGAGCGGTGAGCGCGCGGATGGAACTGCGGGCGCGGCCGGCGGCGACGCCTTCCAGCAATTCGCCAACCAGGAACAGGAACACCACCGCCGCTGCCTCCTCCGACGCACCGATGATGACAGCGCCGAGGGCGGCGATGGTCATCAGCGTCTCGATGGAGAAGGGCGTGCCGGAAAGCCCGGCCATGAGCGCCCGGCGGGCGATCGGCACCAGGCCGATCAGCAGCGCGGCGATGAAAATCCAGGGGTCGAGGCGTGGGAAAAAGTGGCCGATTCCGTAAGCCGCCGCCAGCGCCGCGCCGCAAAGAAGCGTGAGCCGCGCCTTGCCGCTCTTCCACCAAGGTCCATCCAGCGCCAGATGCGCATGGTCGTGGCCGCCCGCCTCCGGCTGGGCGGCCACGCTGCCGGCGGGGCGCGGAGGCGCGGCATGGGCGGCGTGGTCATGTTCATGTTCATGGTCATGGTCATGGTCATGCGCGTGGTCGTGATCGCGGCCGGGCCCGTGCGTGTGCGCATGAGCGTGACCGGAAGGCGCCGCCGCCGCGGCCGCCAGGGGCGCGATGCCGTAGCCGAGCCCCGTCACGCGCCGCTCCACCAGCGGCAGGTCGGCCCCGGCATGTTCAACCGTCATGGTTCCGGCCGTCACCGAGACCGCCACTTCCGCCACGCCATCGACGCGGCGCACCGCCGTCTCGATCTTCATCGCGCAGGACGCGCAGTCCATGCCCTCGATACGGTAGCGGGTCTTGATAGCCGACATAGCGTCTCTCCTTCGCCTGCTTGCCCCGGCGACGAGGAGACCCTACTTCCTCTAGCGACTAGAGGAGCAAGCGGGAAAATGAGCGCGAACCTCACCATTGGCGATGCCGCCCGGGCAAGCGGCGTCAAGGTACCGACCATCCGGTATTATGAAGAGATCGCCCTGCTGCCCGCCCCGCCGCGTACCGAAGGTGGCCGCCGTGCCTATGGCGAGACGCAACTCCGCCGGCTCGCCTTCATCCGCCATGCGCGGGAACTCGGCTTCGAGATCGACGCCATTCGTACGCTGCTGCAGCTACAGGACGCGCCGGACCAGTCCTGCGCCGCCGCCGATGCCATTGCCCGCGATCATCTCGCCAGCGTGGAACGCCGGATCGCCAGCCTCACCGCGCTGCGGGCGGAACTCCAGCGCATGGTCGAAGGCTGCGCCCATGGGCATGTCGCCACCTGCCGGGTGATCGAGATACTGGCCGACCACGGCGCCTGCGCCCACCACCAGCGCGCCGAAGGCTGAGCGCCGCTCACGCCTCCGCCGGCTCCCGCGTGAAACCTGCCCGCGCCTCACGCACCGCGCTGGCGATGAAATCCTCCACCGTGCGGATACGGCGGAGATCGCGGATATCCGCATGGGTCACCAGCCAGTAGGACCGGCGGAAAGTGAGCTCGGGCAGCAGCCGCACCAGTTCGGGATGCGCCAGCGCGGCATAGTCATGCAGGATGCCGATGCCGCTGCCCGCCCGCACCGCTTCCATCTGCCCCACCACGCTGGCGCATTCCATCCGTCGCGCCTCGACCTCGCGGAACACCTCGAAATAGTCGAGCGCCGGCGAATAGACGAGATCGGAGACATAGGTGACCAGCAGCCGCCCGGTCACGTCGCGCAGGGCCGCCACCGGGCCGGTGCGGGTAAGATAATCCCGGGACGCATAGACGCCGAGCGAGTAGTCGGTGAGCTTGCGCGCCACCAGCCGCCCTTCGCTCGGCCTTTGCAGCGTCACCGCGATATCCACTTCGCGCTTGGGCAGCGAGAAGCTGCGCGGCAGCGGCGCGAGCTGGATCGACAGGCCCGGATGCTCTTCCGCCAGCCGTCCGAGGCGTGGGGCGAGGAAATAGGTGCCGAAGCCGTCCGGCGCGCCGATCCGCACCGTCCCGGCGAGAGCGAGGTCGACATTGCCCAGCGCCGCCTGCGCCTGCAGCATCTCGGTCTCGATCCGCTCCGCATGCGCCAGCAGCCGCTCGCCGGCGGGGGTGAGTTCGCTCCCCGTGGTGCGCCGCTCCAAGAGCTTGGAGCCGAGGCTCGCTTCCAGCGCCCCCAGCCGGCGGCCAACGGTGGCGTGGTCAAGGCCGAGCTGGCGCGCGGCCGCTAGCATCTGGCCGGCACGCGCCACGGCGAGAAAAATACGCAGATGGTCCCAATCCATGCCAATGGCCTAGCGCAATGTGCGCTTCCGCACAACGGATGCGAAAACATCGTCGTTGAAGTGACGACTTTCAACAAGCAAAACCGCAGACAGGAAAACCAGAGGAGAGATCGCCATGGCGGTCATCGGGCATTACATCGGCGGCAAGGTGGTGAACACGGCGGGGCGGACCTCTCCGGTGTTCGATCCTTCCACCGGCGCGCAGACCGGCGAAGCGCTGCTCGCCTCCGTCGCCACGGTGGGCGAGGCGGTGGCCGCCGCCGCCCGCGCCTTCCCCGCCTGGGCCGACACGCCGCCGCTGACCCGCGCGCGCATCATGTTCAAGTTCAAGGCGCTGCTTGAGCGCGACATCGACGCGCTGGCCGAGGCCATCACCCGCGAGCATGGCAAGACCTTCGAGGACGCCAAGGGCGAAGTCACCCGCGGCATCGAGGTGGTGGAATTCGCCTGCGGCATCCCGCATCTGATGCGCGGCGATTTCACCGAGCAGGTGGCGCGCGGCGTCGACGTGTTCTCCGCCCGCCATCCCGTCGGCGTGGTCGCCGGCATCACCCCGTTCAACTTCCCCGTCATGGTGCCGATGTGGATGTTCCCGGTGGCGCTGGCCTGCGGCAACGCCTTCGTGCTCAAGCCCTCTGAAAAGGACCCGACTCCCTCGCTGATGCTGGCGGAACTGCTGGCCGAGGCCGGCCTGCCGGCCGGCGTGTTCAACGTCGTGCAGGGCGACAAGGAGGCGGTCGACGCCCTCCTCACCCACCCGGATGTCGCGGCGGTGAGCTTTGTCGGCTCCACCGCCATCGGCGAATATGTCTACAAGACCGCCGCCGCGCACGGTAAGCGGGCGCAGGCGCTCTGCGGCGCCAAGAACCACCTGGTGGTGATGCCGGACGCCAATCTCGACAAGACCGTCGACGCGCTGATGGGCGCGGGCTACGGCTCGGCCGGCGAGCGCTGCATGGCGGTGTCGGTCGCGGTCGCGGTTGGCGGCGTCGGCGACGCGCTGATGGAGAAGCTGGTGCCGAAGGTGCGCGCCCTCAAGGTCGGCCCCGGCCTCGACCGCGAAAGCGAGATGGGTCCGCTCGTCACCAAGGAACACCTCGCCAAGGTGTCCGGCTATGTCGACGACGGTGTCGCCGCCGGCGCCGAGCTGGTGGTCGACGGGCGCGGCCTCAAGCTGCAGGGCTATGAGAACGGCTATTTCATCGGCGGCTGCCTGTTCGACAAGGTCACCCCGGACATGAAGATCTACAAGGAAGAGATCTTCGGCCCGGTGCTCTCCGTGGTGCGCGTCGACCGCTATGACGAGGCGCTCAAGCTGGTGAACGACCACGAATATGGCAATGGCGCCGCCATCTTCACCCGCGACGGCGATGCCGCCCGCGCCTTCGACCGCGACGCCAAGGCCGGCATGATCGGCATCAACGTGCCGATCCCGGTACCGGTGGCGTTCCATTCCTTTGGCGGCTGGAAGCGCTCCGTGTTCGGTGACCGCAACGTCTATGGCATGGAAGGCGTCGGCTTCTACACCAAGATGAAGACCACCACGGCCCGCTGGCCGACCGGCATCCGCGAGGGCGCCCAGTTCGTCATGCCGACCAGCGGCTGACGCGCGCGGAAAGGCAGCCTGCGCAAGCGGCCGAAAGGCGCGGAACGCAGGCTGCTGCCCTTATCCAACGGCGGCGATTGGCAGTAGGATCGCCGCATGTCCCGTTCCGAACGTCTGTTCGATCTGCTGCAGGTCCTGCGCCGCCACCGCCGCCCGGTGAGCGGGCGCGTGCTCGCCGACGAGATCGGCGTGAGCCTGCGCACCCTGTACCGCGACATTGCCGCGCTGCAGGCGCAAGGCGCGACCATCGAGGGCGAGGCCGGGATCGGCTATGTGCTGCGCCCCGGCTTTCTGCTGCCACCAATGATGTTCCCGGCCGAAGAGATCGAGGCGCTGGTCCTCGGCTCGCGCTGGGTGGCCGAGCGCGGCGACCGCCGGCTCGCCGAGGCGGCGCTGTCGGCGCTGGCGCGCATCGGCGCCGTCCTGCCGGCCGAGTTGCGGGCGGAAATGGACGCCGCAGCCCTGTTCGTGGCCCCCGGCGCCCCTATTCCCGTCGACACGATTGATGCGGCGGTGCTGCGCAAGGCGATCCGCACCGAGCGCAAGCTTGCCCTCGCCTATCAAGACGCCGGCGGGGCGGCGAGCGAACGGGTGATCTGGCCGTTCGCCCTCGCCTTCTTCGATCAGGTGCGGCTGCTGATCGGCTGGTGCGAATTGCGCGGCGACTTCCGCAGCTTCCGCACCGATCGCATCGCGCGCGCTGAACTGATGGAGGCCCGCTATCCCAGCCGGCGGGCGGAACTCATCCGGCAATGGAAGCAGACGAAGCACGCCGCCGGCCCGCCCAGGGCCGAAGCATGCTGACATAAATTGGCAGTAGCGCCGCCTATTCTTCTCCCATCCAGTCGACGGGGGGCCGCCATGGGCGACGCAAGCAATATTCTTCTCTACGTCAATGATGCGCAGGCAAGCGCGCGCTTTTATGGCACGCTGCTGGAGCGCGAACCGGTGGAACAGAGCGCGACCTTCGCCCTGCTGCCGCTGGCCCCGGGCATGATGCTCGGCCTGTGGCAGCGCGACGGGGTAACGCCTCGGCCGCATCTGCGGGCCGGAGGCAACGAGATCGGCTTCAAGGTCGCCGATCCCGCCGCCGTCGACGCCGCCTATGAGAAATGGGCGACGAAGGGGGTCCCGATCGCCCTGCCGCCGACCGATCTCAAATTCGGCCGCAGCTTCGTCGCCCTCGATCCCGACGGCCACCGCCTGCGCGTCTATGCGCCGACTGCGACGATCTAGGCGCCGACCGCACCCCGCCCCTATTCGTGCGAACGCCCGAAATCGGGCGCCGCCGTCTCCTGGCCGATTTCGATGATCGAGCGGCGTATGGCGCGGGTGCGGGTGAACAGGTCGAACAGCTTGTCGCCCTCCGCCCAGCGTATCGCCCGCTGCAACGCGATCAGGTCCTCGGTGAAGCGGCCCAGCACCTCGATCACCGCCTCGCGATTATTGAGGAACACGTCGCGCCACATGGTCGGGTCGGAAGCGGCAATGCGGGTGAAGTCACGGAAGCCGCCGGCCGAATATTTGATCACCTCGGACTGCGTCACCGCCTCCAAATCCGCCGCCGTGCCGACAATGTTGTAGGCGATGAGATGCGGCACATGCGAGGTGATGGCTAGGACCAGGTCATGATGCTCCGGCGTCATCGTCTCGACATTGGCGCCCATCGCCGTCCACAGCCCTGCCAGTGTCGCCACGGCGGCGGGGTCGGTGCCCTCGGGCGGGGTGAGGATCGACCACCGGTTCTTGAACAGGGTGGCGAAGCCGGCATCGGGGCCGGAATACTCCGTACCCGCCACGGGATGGCCGGGCACGATGTGGACATTGGCCGGCAGATGCGCGCGCAGTGCGCTCACCACCGCGCCCTTGACCGAGCCGACATCGGAGACGATGGCGCCGGGCTTGAGATGCGGGGCGATGGCCTCCGCCACCGCGCCCATGGCGCCCACCGGCACACAGAGGATGACGATATCGGACCCCGTCACCGCCTGCGCCGGCGTGGTGGCGACAAGATCAGCGATGCCCAGATCGAGAACGCGATCGCGTACGGCCTCCGCTCCATCATAGGCCACCAGCGTGCCGGCGAGCCCGCGCGCCTTGACCGCGCGCAGGATGGACGAGCCGATCAGGCCGATGCCGATGACGGTCAGCCGGCCGATGAGCGGATGCGCCAGCGGCGGGTCAAGCACCATGGCCCGCCTCCCCGCCCATGAACGCCTTCAGCGCCTCCACCAGCAGGCGGTTGGCCTCCTCGGTGCCGATGGTGACGCGCAGAGCGTCCGGCAGGCCATAGGAATCCACCCGCCGCAGAATCAGGCCGCGCTGGCTGAGGAAGGCGTCCGCCTCCTTCGCCGTGCGGCCGGGCGTGGACGGG
This sequence comes from Ancylobacter sp. IITR112, assembly GCF_041415945.1. NCBI lineage: Bacteria > Pseudomonadati > Pseudomonadota > Alphaproteobacteria > Hyphomicrobiales > Xanthobacteraceae > Ancylobacter > Ancylobacter sp. IITR112. Next base: position 3,556,728 of record NZ_JBGCUS010000001.1, read on the forward strand.
AAATGCACCAGCAGGAAATTGGTGACGCTCGGCGTCACGGTCAGCCCGAGCGCGGTGAGCTCCTGCGCCAGCCAGGGCAGCCAGGTCTCGTTATGCGCCACGGCGGTCTCGACATGCGCGGTGTCCTCGATTGCCGCGACGGCGGCGGCGAGGCCGGGGGCGGAGACGTTGAACGCCCCGCGAATGCGGTTGATAGCGTCCGCCACCTCGGCCGGCCCGTAGAGCCAGCCGACGCGCAGCGCCGCGAGCCCGTAGATCTTGGAGAAGGTACGCAGCATGACGACGTTCGAGCAGGTCGCCACCAGCTCGATGCCCGCCTCATAGTCGTTGCGGCGGACATATTCGGCATAGGCGGCATCGAGCGCCAGCAGCACATGCGGCGGCAGGCCGCGCTGCAGCCGCTTCACTTCGTCGAACGGGATATAGGTGCCGGTCGGGTTGTTGGGGTTGGCGAGAAAGACCACACGGGTCTTCTCGGTCACCGCCGCCAGCAGCGCGTCGACATCGGTAGTGTGGTTCTTCTCCGGCGCCACCACCGGCGTCGCCCCCGCCGCGAGAGCGGCGATGCGGTAGACGAGGAAGCCGTGCTGCGAATACAGCACCTCGTCGCCCGGCCCGGCAAAGGCGGCGGCGGTGAGCATCAGCAGTTCGTCCGAGCCGGTGCCGCAGACGATGCGCGCGGGATCGAGCCCATATTGCGCGGCAATGGCCTCGCGCAGCTTGGTCGACGAGCCGTCGGGATAAAGCTCCAGCGCATTCGCCGACTGGAAGGCGGCAATGGCCTTCGGGCTGGGGCCGAGCGGATTCTCGTTCGCCGAGAGCTTATGCACCTTCACCCCCGGGCCGCCCTGCGACTTGCCCGGCACATAGGCCTCGATCGCCAGAACGCCGGAGCGCGGGACGGGACGGGTGGGGCGGGGGGCGGTCGACATGACGGGGCTCCGGGGGAGGCGGTCGTGGGAGAAGGCGGTCGCGAGGAAAGACGGAAAGGCGTCGGCGTCAAGCCTTAGCGGCGTGGAGCGCGGGCGCATGGGTATAGCGGCTGGCATGGCTGCCGACGAGCGCCGCCGCGCGCACAGACGCTCCGCTCTCGCGCAGCGTCGCCAGCACCGTGTCGAGGCTGATCGCCCCGCCGAGCGGGATCGAGGCGAGCAGCGCCGCGCCGTCGAGCCCGCGATCGGGCACGGCGATCACATCGGCCAGCGGGGCGAGCGCCCGCGCCGCCTGCGCGTTCCAGCCGGAGACGTGCAGGCTCCACGCCTCCACCTCGGTCACCGCGCCGTCCGTCACCGGGTGCGCGATGCAGAACACCGGCAGGCCGGCGGGGTGGTCGGCGCGCTCGACGAAGGGCAGACGGGCGATGATCTTCGGCGCCTGGGCGCTTTCCAGCGCCGTCCACCACGCGCCGGCCGAGGGCGAGGCGAAGGCCGGCACCAGGCCGAGATCGCCACGCGAGCGCGCCACCGCCGCCACCACGCCGGCCGCGCCCATATGGCCGATGAACGGCACGGTGAAGCCGAAATGGAACCGCGAGGCATCGCGCATCGCCGCCTCGCCCGAAGCGAGGTCGGCATGCACCGCGTAAGGAGCCTGCACATAGGTGAAGGTGGAAATGATGACCCGCCAGATGCCCTCGACGGTGTCGAGCGGGAGAATGCCGCGATGGCGGTCGACCAACCGGCGCATCATCGAGGCCTCGCGCGCCGGGCGGAAGGCCGAGCCGCTCTCCGTCCCCTGCGCCCGCTTCACCGCCACCAGCCGGTCGATGATCTGGCTGCGCTCGATCAAAAGCGCGTGCATCTGGCCGTCGATGCGGTCGATCTCGGCGCGCAGGCTGCCAAGGTCCGGCGCGGGCGCGTCGGAGGGCGGGGAAAGGGCAGTTTGCGGCGCGTTGGGCGTGGGGGCCTTCATGTCCATGGCGGCTTGTCGTAAACCTCGCGCGGGCCGCGCGCAAAGCAAAATCTGACGTGGCGATCTATTGACAAGTGCCGGCTGTGGGATCATCGCATCGTCCGGTATAACGAACTCTTCGTCCGGTATGACGGTTCCCATGTCCGACCCCACGGCTCTGCGCGATGTTGCGGCCCGCGATCTCCCCTCCTCCGACGCCGCCCGCGGCGAAGCGGACAACCCGCATTCGGCCGTGGTGCGCTTCGGCGCCGACAAGCCGCTCGCCCTCGATGCCGGCGGCGTGCTCACCCCCTTCCAGATCGCCTATCAGACCTATGGCACGCTGAACGCGGCGCGCTCCAACGCCATCCTGCTGTGCCACGCGCTGTCGGGCGACCAGCACGCGGCCAATGTCCATCCCGTCACCGGCAAGCCGGGCTGGTGGGAGACGCTGGTCGGCCCGGGCAAGCCGATCGACACCGAGCGCTTCTTCGTCATCGCCTCGAATGTGCTCGGCGGCTGTCTCGGCACCACCGGCCCCTCCTCCACCAATCCGGCCACCGGCCAGCCCTATGGGCTCGACCTGCCGGTGGTGACCATTCGTGACATGGTTCGGGCGCAGGCCATGCTGATCGACCATCTCGGCATCGAGAAGCTGCTCGCCGTGGTCGGCGGCTCCATGGGCGGCATGCAGGTGCTGCAATGGGCGGCGAGCTATCCCGAGCGCGTCTTCGCCGCCATGCCCATCGCCACCGCCGCGCGCCATTCGGCACAGAACATCGCCTTCCATGAGGTCGGCCGTCAGGCGGTGATGGCGGATCCGGAATGGCGCGGCGGGCGCTATCTGACCGAGGGCACCAGCCCGCGCCGTGGCCTCGCGGTCGCGCGGATGGCCGCGCACATCACCTATATGTCGGATTCCTCGCTGCACCGGAAATTCGGCCGCCGGCTGCAGGACCGCGACGGGCACACCTTTTCCTTCGACGCCGATTTCCAGGTGGAAAGCTATCTGCGCCACCAGGGCGAGGCCTTCGTCGACCGTTTCGACGCCAATTCCTATCTCTACGTGACCCGTGCGATGGATTATTTCGACCTTGCCGGGGAGTATGGCGGCGTTCTGGCCAATGCCTTCCGGGGCACCACGACCCGCTTCTGCCTGGTCTCCTTCACCTCGGACTGGCTGTTCACCACGGCGGACTCGCGCGCCATCGTCCACGCGCTCAACGCTGCGGGGGCGCAGGTGTCCTTCGCCGAGATCGAGAGCGACAAGGGGCACGATTCCTTCCTGCTCGACGAGCCGGAATTCTTCGCCATCACCCGCGGCTTCATTGATGCCGCCGCCCGCACGGTCGGAGTGAAATAATGGCCGCGCGCGACCTTACCATGCGCGAAGCCGCGCGGGCCGAATCCGGCAAGCGCGTCGACCTGCTGCTGATCGCCGATATGGTCCGCCCCGGCTCGCGCGTGCTCGATGTCGGCTCGGGCGACGGCGAGTTGCTGGAACTGCTCGCCACCACGCGCGGCTGCGACGCGCGTGGCATTGAACTCTCGCGCGAGGGGGTGAATGCCGGCGTGGCGCGCGGGCTTCCCATCATCCAGGGCGACGCCGATGTCGACCTCGCCGACTACCCCGACAATTCCTTCGACTATGTGATCCTGTCACAGACCATCCAGGCGACGCGCCGGCCGAAATGGGTACTGGAGCAGATGCTGCGCGTGGGCAGCCACGCCATCGTCTCCTTCCCCAATTTCGGCTTCTGGCGCATGCGGCTCGACCTGTTGCTGAACGGGCGGATGCCGAGCACGGAAAACCTGCCCTATAGCTGGCACGACACGCCGAACATCCATTTCTGCACCATCCGCGATTTCGTCGCGCTGGTGGAGGAAGTGGGCGCCCGCATCGACCGCGCCGCCGCGCTCAACGGCTATGGCCACCCGGTGCGCTTCAACCTGCCCTGGTCGGTGTGGAACCTGCTGGGCGAACAGGCGGTGTTCCTGCTCTCGCGCAAGGGGTGAGGGCCGTCAGCCCCCCATGGGCTGCGGCGCCAGCACCGGCTCGAACACGGGCAGGCGGGCGCGGCGCTTGCTGGGGACCGGCTTGTAGACCTGCTTGGTCGCCTCGACGATATGCACGCCAGCGAAGGGCAGCGCCAGCGTGGCGCCCACGCGCTCCCACGCGACGGCCGATCGCAGGAACCAGTTGCGCGGCACCGGCGGCATATACAGCGCCTCGTCCCAGCCGACGGGCGTGAACAGCGCGCCGCGCAGGAGATCGGTGATCTGCGTGCGCGAGAACGGGCGTCCATGGCCGAACGGGTTGTTCTCGGTGCGGGCCCAGATGCCGCGCCGGCTCGGCACCACGCAGATGAGACGCCCGCCCGGCGCCAGCACCCGCCACACCTCACGCAGCACCTCGCCGGCATCGGGCGTCATCTCCAGCAGATGCACGGCGATGACGCGGTCGATCATGCCGTTGCGCAGCGGCAGTTCGGTCTCATCCACCAGGGCGGCGAGCGTCGGGGCCGCCGAGGGCCAGCGCGTCACTCCCTGCGCGCCCGGCATGAAGGCGAGGGCCCGCTCGCACTCCTCGCGAAAAATGCCGAGATAGGGCGTCGCATAGCCCATGCCGAGGACGGAAAGCCCGCGCATATTGCCGGCGCGGGCGCGAATGGCGCGGCCGACAAGCCGGCGCGTCACCACGCCGATGGGCTGGGCATAGAAGCTGCGAAGGCCGACAACGTCCGGATACATGACCCAAGCTTATAGCCCGAGCGATGACGCCTTGAAATCACCACCCTTTTGCGCCACATAGGCGAGGTGTGCGGGCGCTTCGTCCGCAGCGGGGCCGCGTCGCTCGATGTCCGCTTCGGCTGGGAGCCGGATCCGGTCAGGTTTTCCTGGCCGCTTCTTCGCCTCCACTTCTGAGCCGCGGCAGTCTTCGGCCCCTCATCATCGGAAAGCGCCGACGTCCCAGGCCACGCGGGGTGTCTCAACACCCCGTGATTCGCGGTTCGTGCTGCTCAAGGCGCGCGGACGCAATCGCCCATGAAAGAACGCTACTTGACCACTTTTAACGAACTCGGCCTTGCCGAGCCGATCCTGAAAGCCCTCGCGGAAGCGAACCACACCACCCCGACCCCGATCCAGATTCAGGCCGTGCCGCAGGTTCTGGCGGGCCGCGATCTCATCGGCATCGCCCAGACCGGCACCGGCAAGACCGCCGCCTTCGCGCTGCCCATCCTCCAGCATCTCGTCACCAACCGCTTCCGCCCGGAGCGCCGCTCCGCCCGCGCGCTGGTGCTGAGCCCGACCCGTGAACTCTCCGGCCAGATTCTTGAGAGCTTCCGGCTCTACGGCAAGCATGTGCGCCCCTCCACCGCGCTCGCCATTGGCGGCGTGCCGATCGGCCGTCAGGCTCGCGCGCTGGCCGGCGGTGTCGATGTGCTCGTCGCCACGCCCGGCCGCCTCGTCGACCTCCTGGAGAACAACGCCGTCCGACTCGACATGGTCGAGGTGCTGGTGCTCGACGAAGCCGACCAGATGCTCGACATGGGCTTCATCCATGCCATCCGCGCCATCTGCGCCCGCCTGCCGGCCAAGCGCCGCAACCTGTTCTTCTCCGCCACCATGCCGCGCGAGATCGAGAAGCTGGCGGATTCACTGCTGACCGATCCGGTGCGCGTCGCGGTGACGCCGGTCGCCAAGACCGCCGACCGCATCGAGCAGAAGGTGTTCTTCACCGACCGCGCCGGCAAGCCGAACCTGCTGGTCGAAGTGCTGTCCGAGCCGGATCTCGACCGCGCGCTCGTCTTCTCCCGCACCAAACACGGCGCTGACCGCGTGGTGAAGGGCCTCGCCGGGGCGGGCATTGCCGCCGAGGCGATCCACGGCAACAAGTCGCAGCCCCAGCGCGAGCGGGCACTGGCCGCCTTCCGCCAGGGCGTCGTCAAGGTGCTGGTGGCGACCGACATCGCCGCCCGCGGCATCGACGTGCCGGGCGTCAGCCATGTGATCAATTACGATCTGCCCAACGTGCCGGAAAGCTATGTCCACCGCATCGGCCGCACCGCCCGCGCCGGTCGCGAGGGCATCGCCATCTCGCTGTGCGATGGCGAGGAGCGCGCCTTCCTGCGCGACATCGAGCGGCTGATCAAGATCACCATCCCCTCGGTCGACCGTCGCGGCGAGAGCCGCCGCGAGGGCGCGCCGCGCCTCGAAGGCTTCCGCTCCGATGGTCCGCGCCCGGCGCGCGAGGAGCGCGGGCCCCGTGGCCCGCGCAGCGACGCCCCGCGCGGCGCCCGCCCGTTCAATCGTGGGCCCCGTCCTGAGGGCGAGGCCCGCAAGGACGGTCCCCGCCATGATCGGCCGCATCACGACGGCCCGCGCCACGAAGGCCGCACTGACGGCATCCGCCGTGATGGCCCGCCCCGTGAGGGCCGTCGCCCGCCGCGCCGCAAGGCCTATAACGCGGCCCCGTGACCGCCTGATCCGATGCCCCGCGCCACCCGAACGGGCGCGTGGGGCATCGCTGAGGCTGGCGTGGACGCCATCCTCGCATTATCAGGACAAGACAAATGCCTGCCGCCGGGGTATTGGCCTTGCGGCAAGGGCAGCAGCAGCCCGTATGAGGAGAGCCATTAATGGCGAAAGAGGAACTGCTCGAGTTCGACGGCACCGTGACGGAAGTTCTGCCCGACGGCAATTTCCGCGTCGTGCTCGACAATGAACACGAGATACTCGCCTATGCGGCGGGCAAGATGAAGAAGAACCGCATCCGCACCATCGTCGGCGACCGCGTCGTCGTCGAGATGTCGCCCTATGACCTCGAGCGTGGGCGCATCAATTTCCGCCACAAGACCGGTGGACCGACCCCGCCGATCGGCAGCGGCCAGCGCCGCCCGCCTCCGGGTCGTCGCCGCTGAGGCGCCGGGCGTTTCGCCCGGCCGCCCGCGCCGCCCCTCGCCCGCGCCGCCCCTCGCCCGCCGCTCAAACCGGCCAGTCGGCGAGGCGCCAGGCTGAATCCCAGAACATCCATTCGAGTTCCGTGGCCCGCTTATAGGCCGCGTGCATATGCGCGAGCACAGCCGGCGAGGCGCCCCGCGCGGCATGGTCGGTGGTGGCGATCACCGCCCGGACCGCCTCGTGAAACTCGTCCCCGGCATAGGTGTCGATCCAGGCGTCATAGGGGTTCGGCCGCACGGCCCGCCCGAGAATGTCGCGCCCGACTTCGGCATAGATCCAGAAGCAGGGCAGCAGCGCCGCCAGTACCACCGGATAGGGTTCGGCATAGGCGGTAGCGATCAGGAAGCTGGAATAATGGTGGCACACCGGCGACATCGGCGTGCGCGCGAACTCGTCGGCATCCACTCCGAAGGTCTGGAAGAAATCGGTGTGCAGCGAGCGCTCGACCACGACAGCGACCTTGGCCGCCTCGGCGAACTGGACCAGCCCGTCCGGGTCCTCGGCCTTGGCCGCCGCCACGGCGAGCGCGCGGCCGAAGGCGATGAGGTAATGCGCATCCTGGATCATGTAATGCCGGAAACGCTCGGAGGAGAGCGTGCCGTCCGCGAGCGCCATATTGAACGGCATGGTGCGGATCGCCTCATAGGTCGGCAGGTTGCGACCCCAGGCATGGGCACTGAAGGAATGGGCGCCGTCGCTCATGAGCGTTGCTCCTGACATGAAAAGGGCCGCTGGTGACAGCGGCCCGGATCATAGGTGTATCGGCTCGGCCTGCAAACCGCCGCCGTGCCGTCAATGCGGGCTGCGCGCATCCGCCTCGATAGCGGCGGCGGCGGACTTCAACTGTTCCAGGAACTGCTGGCGGCTGGCACGGATGCCCTCGTCGCGGGCGTCCTCGACATCTTCCTGGGCGTCGCGGATCATCTGCGCGAGATTGTCGGCGCGCAGCTCGGCCAGCGGGATGGCGGTTTCTGCCAGCACGGTCAGCCCGGCCGGGTTGGCCTCGGCGAAGCCGCCGCGCACGAACAGCTTCTTGGCGGGGCCGTCGCCCTTGATCGTCAGCACGCCGGGCTTCAGCGTCGACACGAAGGGCGCATGGCCGGCGAGAATGCCAAACTCGCCTTCAGCGCCGGGGACGATCACCTCGGTCACTGCGCCGGAATAGACGAGACGCTCGGGCGAGACGAGTTCAAACGGGAAGGTGGCCATGGATCCTCCAGGGGATGCGTCAGCGTCAATGATCGACGCCCCGTACCGTCACGGCCGGGGCGCTGGGATCACGCGGCCTCGGCAGCCATCTTCTTGCCCTTCTCGATCGCCTCTTCAATGGTGCCGACCATGTAGAAGGCCTGCTCAGGGAGGTGATCATACTTGCCTTCCACCAGGCCCTTGAAGCCCTTGATGGTGTCGGCGAGGTCGACGAGCTTGCCGGGCGAGCCGGTGAAGACTTCGGCGACGTGGAAGGGCTGCGACAGGAAGCGCTCGATCTTGCGGGCGCGGGCGACGGTGAGCTTGTCCTCTTCCGAGAGCTCGTCCATGCCCAGGATCGCGATGATGTCCTGCAGCGACTTGTAGCGCTGCAGCGTCTGCTGCACCTGGCGCGCCACATTGTAGTGTTCCTCGCCGATGACGAGCGGCGAGAGAATGCGCGAGGTGGAGTCGAGCGGATCGACCGCCGGGTAGATGCCCTTTTCGGCGATCGAGCGCGAGAGAACCGTGGTCGCGTCAAGATGGGCGAAGGAGGCGGCCGGCGCCGGGTCGGTCAGGTCGTCGGCGGGCACGTAAATGGCCTGCACCGAGGTGATCGAACCCTTGGTGGTAGTGGTGATGCGCTCCTGCAGCGCGCCCATGTCGGTAGCGAGCGTCGGCTGGTAGCCCACCGCCGAAGGAATGCGGCCGAGCAGCGCCGACACTTCCGAACCCGCCTGGGTGAAGCGGAAGATGTTGTCGACGAAGAACAGCACGTCCTGACCCTGGTCGCGGAAATGCTCGGCGACGGTCAGGCCGGTCAGCGCGACGCGGGCGCGGGCACCCGGGGGCTCGTTCATCTGGCCGTAGACGAGGGCGCACTTGGAGCCGGCCGAGGAACCGCCATTCTCGTGCGGATCGACGTTCACCTTCGACTCGATCATCTCGTGATAGAGGTCGTTACCCTCGCGGGTACGCTCGCCCACGCCGGCGAACACGGAATAACCGCCATGCGCCTTGGCGATGTTGTTGATCAGCTCCATGATCAGCACGGTCTTGCCGACGCCGGCGCCGCCGAACAGGCCGACCTTGCCGCCCTTGGAATAGGGCGCCAGCAGATCGACCACCTTGATGCCGGTGACGAGGATTTCCGCCTCGGTCGACTGCTCGGCATAGGAGGGGGCCGGCTGGTGGATGCCGCGGGTGGAATCGCCGACCAACGGGCCGGCTTCGTCCACCGGCTCGCCGATGACGTTCATGATGCGGCCGAGGCAGGCCTCGCCGACCGGCACCGAGATCGGGCCGCCGGTGTCCTTCACCTCGGTGCCACGCACGAGACCCTCGGTGGAGTCCATCGCGATGGTGCGGACGGTGTTCTCGCCCAGGTGCTGGGCAACCTCGAGCACGAGGCGGTTGCCCTGATTCTTGGTCTCCAGCGCGTTCAGGATCTCCGGGAGGTGATCCTCGAACTGCACGTCCACGACGGCACCGATGACCTGCGTGATGCGTCCGACATTAGCCATGTTCGTCGTCCTTCCGGGTCCTGCCTCACAGCGCCTCGGCGCCGGAGATGATCTCGATAAGTTCCTTCGTGATCATCGCCTGACGGGTGCGGTTGTAGGTCAAAGTCTGCTTCTTGATCATTTCACCCGCATTGCGGGTGGCGTTGTCCATCGCGCTCATGCGCGCGCCCTGCTCGGACGCGCCGTTCTCGAGCAGCGCCTTGAAGATCTGCACCGCGAGATTGCGCGGCAGCAGATCGGCGAGGATTTCCGCCTCGCCCGGCTCATATTCATAGACCGACTCGCCGCCCTTCGGTGCCTCCACCGCGGCGAAGGTCGCCGGGATGAGCTGCTGCGCGGTCGGCACCTGCGAGATCACCGACTGGAAGCGGCTGAAGAACTGCGTCGCCACGTCAAACTCGCCGGCGGCGAACATGGCGCCGATCTTCTCGGCGATCTTCTGCGCGTCGGCGAAGGTGGCGCCCTTGTTGGCGCGCAGCTCGACAACCTCGACGATCTGCTTCTCGAACAGGCGGCGCAGCGCGTCATGGCCCTTGCGGCCGACGCAGAAGATCTTCACCGTCTTGCCCTGCGCCATCAGCGCCAGCGCGCGCTCGCGGGCGAGGCGCACGATCGAGGAATTGAAGGCGCCGCACAGGCCGCGCTCGGCGGTCAGCACGATGAGGAGATGCGTGTCGTCCCTGCCATTGCCGGTCAGCAGCAGCGGTGCGTCCGGCCCGCCGGAAATCGTGCCGGCGATGTTGCCAAGCACGCTTTCCATGCGCTGGGCATAGGGACGCGCGGCCTCAGCGGCCTGCTGGGCGCGCCGCAGCTTGGCGGCAGCGACCATCTGCATCGCCTTGGTGATCTTCTGCGTCGCCTTCACCGAAGCGATGCGATTGCGCAGATCCTTAAGGCTGGCCATCTACCCGATGCTCCGCTCTGCCGATCAGGCGAAAGTCTTCGAGAAGGCGTCAAGCGCCTTCACGAGCTTGTCGGCGGTGTCCTTCGACAGTTCCTTCGAGGTGCGGATGGTGTCGAGAATGTCAGCATGCTTGGAGCGGAGGAACAGCAGGAGGCCCTGCTCGAACTCCCGCACCTTCGACACCGGCAGGGCGTCGAGATAGCCATTGGTGCCGGCATAGATCACCACGACCTGCTCTTCCACCTTCAGCGGCGCGAACTGCGACTGCTTCAGCAGCTCGGTGAGGCGAGCGCCGCGGTTGAGCAGCTTCTGGGTCGAGGCATCGAGGTCCGAGCCGAACTGGGCGAAGGCGGCCAGTTCGCGATACTGGGCCAGCTCGCCCTTGATCTTGCCGGCGACCTGCTTCATCGCCTTGATCTGCGCCGAGGAGCCGACGCGCGACACCGAGAGGCCGACGTTCACCGCCGGGCGGATGCCCTGGAAGAACAGGTCGGACTCGAGGAAGATCTGGCCGTCGGTGATCGAGATCACATTGGTCGGGATGTAGGCCGACACGTCGTTGGCCTGGGTCTCGATGACCGGAAGGGCGGTCAGCGAGCCGGCGCCGTTCTCGTCATTGAGCTTGGCGGCGCGCTCCAGCAGGCGCGAGTGGAGATAGAACACGTCGCCGGGATAGGCTTCGCGGCCCGGGGGGCGGCGCAGCAGCAGCGACATCTGGCGGTACGCCACGGCCTGCTTGGACAGGTCATCGTGAATGATGAGGGCGTGCATGCTGTTGTCGCGGAAGAACTCGCCCATGGCAGTGCCGGCGAACGGCGCCAGGAACTGCATCGGCGCGGCGTCCGAGGCGGTGGCGGCGACGACGATGGAATATTCCAGCGCGCCCTGCTCTTCCAGCACCTTCACGAACTGGGCGACGGTGGAGCGCTTCTGGCCGACCGCGACATAGACGCAGTAGAGCTTCTGGCTCTCCGGCGCATCGCCGGCGTTCAGCGGCTTCTGGTTCAGGATCGCGTCGAGCGCCACGGCGGTCTTGCCGGTCTGACGGTCGCCGATGATCAGCTCGCGCTGGCCACGACCGATCGGGATCAGCGCGTCGATGGCCTTGAGGCCGGTCTGCATCGGCTCATGCACGGACTTGCGCGGAATGATGCCGGGGGCCTTCACGTCGACGCGGCGGCGCTCGGTGTATTCGATCGGGCCCTTGCCATCGATCGGGTTGCCGAGGGCGTCGACGACGCGGCCGAGCAGGCCCTTGCCGACCGGAACGTCGACGATGGCGCCGGTGCGCTTGACCGTCTGGCCTTCCATGATCTCGCGGTCGGAACCGAAGATGACGACGCCGACATTGTCGATTTCGAGGTTCAGCGCCATGCCGCGCGTGCCGTTCTCGAACTCGACCATCTCGCCCGCCTGGACGTTGTCGAGACCGTAGATACGGGCGATGCCGTCACCGACGGACAGAACCTGACCCACCTCGGAGACTTCGGCTTCCTGGCCGAAATTCTTGATCTGCTCCTTGAGGATCGCGGAAATTTCAGCGGCGCGGATATCCATCAGCGAACCTCTTTCATCGCAGTGCGGATCGAATTGAGCTTGGTCTTGAGGGAAGCGTCGACGAGCTTCGAGCCGACCTTGACCTTCAGCCCGCCCAGGAGCGAGGGATCCACCTCGATGGCGAGCTTGACGTCCTTGCCGGTCAGCGTGTCGAGCGACTGCTTCAGCGTAGCGGCGTGGGCTTCCGACAGCGGCTGCGCCACGGTGACTTCCGCCGTCACCTCGCCCTTGAAGGCGGCGACGAGCAGGCCGAAGTCGCGAATGATGGTCTCGACCGTGAACAGACGGCGATTGGCCGCCACGGTCTTGAAGAAATTGGCGGCGAGGCCGGTGATGCCCGCCTTGGCGAGCAGGGCGGCGACCGCCTTCTCCTGCTCCTCGGAAGCGAAGACCGGGCTGCGCACCAGGCGCTTGAGGTCCGCGCTCTCGGCGATCATCGCGCTGAACCGGTCCAGGTCCGCCTTCACCGCATCGACGGCATTGGCGTCGCGGGCCAGCTCGAACAGCGCCGTCGCGTAGCGTCCTGCCACTCCGGATACGTAGGTCTCGGCCACGTTGCCTCTCTCGGGGCTCGTCCGGTGCGCGCGCCGCCCGGGCGGGGACGCTGCTTCCGGACTGGAAGGAAGTGAACTCAAGGCGGTGTAGGGGTTTCCCTTACCCGACAGTGAAGTCGGCGGTTCCCTAACACGGCTCTCCGCATGCTGCAACACGAGCGCGTGAGGGAAAAACCGGGGCAAATGACGTAGCGACCGGAGAATCCCCGCTCCCGCTCGGTTGCAAGCCGGCACAAGGCTTTGCGCGGCCTGCGGCGCATTGTTGCACCGCGCCCGCCGCGCCCGCGCGCGGCGGGTTTTCCACCCCTGCGCGAGGATGTCGCGGCGTCTGGCATACCAGAGCCCGCCGCGTCAGTCGCGCGCCACCCGCAGCGCCGCCGCCGCCGCCACCGGGCCGAGCACCAGCGCCCCAAGCGACAGGCCGAGCAGGATGCGGAACGGCGTGCCGAACGGCACCGTGCCCCCCAGCGCAGTTGCGGTGGCCGCCACCGCGAAGATCAGCACCGGGATGGTCAGCGGCATCACCAGCACCGCCACCAGCAGCCCGCCGCGCCGGAACACGGCGGCGAAGGCGGCGCCGATCAGGCCGAGAAAGGTGATGGCGGGCGTGCCGACCAGCAGGGTCAGCGTCAGCGCGCCGATCGACGCCGGGGCGAGGTTGAGCAGCAGCGCCAGCACCGGCGCGGCCACCACCAGCGGCAGGCCGGTGGCGATCCAGTGCGCCAGCCCCTTCGCCGCCGCCACCAGTTCCAGCGGCAGCGGCGCCATGGCGAGCACATCGAGCGCACCGTCTTCCGCATCTGCCGCGAACAGCCGGTCGAGGCCGATCAGCGAGGCGAGCAGCGCGCCGATCCACAGGATGGCCGGACCGATGCGGGCGAGCAAAGCGAGGTCCGGGCCGATGGCGAAGGGCGTCACCACCACCACGGCCAGGAAGAACACGACGCCGAGCCCCGCCCCGCCGCCGGCGCGCAAAGCGAGGCGCAGATCGCGGGCGAGCAGCGCGAGAAAGGCGCGGCTCATGCCTCCACCTCCGCCAGCAGCGGCCGCGCCGGCCGCCAGGCGCCGAGGTCGAGCGCCTCGGACGGGCCGAAATCAAGCGGCGCATGGGTCGCGGCAACGATCAGCCCGCCCGCCGCCACATGCGCCCGCGCCAGTTCGCCGAAGCGCGCCTGCGCCGCCACGTCGAGCGCCGTGGTCGGCTCGTCCAGCAGCCACAGCGGGCGCCGCGCCACCAGCAGCCGCGCCAGCGCCAGGCGCCGCTTCTGCCCGGCCGAGAGCACCGCCACCGGCAGCCGCTCCAGCCCGCCGAGCCCGACCGCCTCCATCGCGTCGCCGACGGAAAGCGCCGGGCGGCCGAGCATGGCGCGCCAGAAGGCGAGATTCTCCTGCGCGCTCAGGCTCGCCTTATGCGCGTCGAGATGGCCGAGATAGTGCGTCTCCTCGGTGAAATCCTCGGGCTCCGGCGCGCCTTCCAGCCGCAGCACGCCCGCCTCCGGCCGCGCCAGCCCGGCCAGCAGGCGCAGCAGCGAGGATTTGCCGGTGCCGTTCGGCCCGGTGACGATGAGCGAACGGCCGGCCTCCAGCGTGAATCCCAGCCGCTCGAACAGCAGACGCACCCCGCGCCGGCACGCCAGATCGCTCACCACCAGCCGCATGACCGGCCCCGTGCCGGAGCGCCGCCGACGCGCCGCACAAATTTCCAATGCATCGCGTCATGCCCTCTAGGATCGGAGTTTGAAATGGCTCTATATAGAAAACTGAACGATGCGCCCGGCGCCCTGCCATGGCCCGCCCGAGCTGAGCTATAGCCCGCGAGCCCGCTTCTCTCCAAGGCCCAGCGCATCCTGTCACTTTGTTAGCGGGGACCTGCCAGCCGTGACGTCGCTCGACAGCTTCAAATGCCGTAAAACTCTCACCGTCGGGTCCAAGACCTACGTCTATTACAGCCTGCCGGAGGCGGAGAAGAACGGCCTCGACGGCGTCTCGGCCCTGCCTTTCTCGATGAAGGTGCTGCTGGAAAACCTGCTGCGCTTCGAGGATGGCCGCTCGGTGTCGCAGAAGGACATCGTCTCGATCAAGGACTGGCTGGTCAATCGCGGCAAGGTCGAGAACGAAATCGCCTATCGCCCCGCCCGCGTGCTGATGCAGGACTTCACCGGCGTTCCCGCCGTGGTCGACCTCGCCGCCATGCGCGACGCCATGGTGCATCTCGGCGGCGACCCCAAGCGCATCAACCCGCTGGTGCCGGTCGATCTCGTCATCGACCATTCGGTGATCGTCAATTTCTTCGGCAACAACGCCGCCTTCGGCAAGAATGTCGAAGAGGAGTACAAGCAGAACCAGGAACGCTACCGCTTCCTGAAATGGGGCCAGTCGGCCTTCGACAATTTCCGCGTCGTGCCGCCCGGCACCGGCATCTGCCATCAGGTGAACCTCGAATATCTCGCCCAGACCGTCTGGACGAAGGAGGAGGACGGCGCGACGGTCGCCTATCCCGACACCTGCGTCGGGACCGACAGCCATACCACCATGGTCAACGGCCTCGGCGTGCTGGGCTGGGGCGTCGGCGGCATCGAGGCGGAAGCGGCCATGCTCGGCCAGCCGGTCTCCATGCTGATTCCCGAGGTGATCGGTTTCAAGCTCACCGGCGAGATGAAGGAAGGCATCACCGCCACCGATCTCGTGCTCACCGTCACCCAGATGCTGCGCAAGAAGGGCGTGGTCGGCAAGTTCGTCGAATTCTTCGGCCCCGGCCTCGACCACCTCTCGCTCGCCGACCGGGCCACCATCGGCAATATGGCCCCCGAATATGGCGCCACCTGCGGCTTCTTCCCCGTCGATTCGGAGACCATCGCCTATCTCGACGAGACTGGCCGCACCGACGACCGCATCGCGCTGGTCGAGGCCTATTCCAAGGCGCAGGGCATGTGGCGCACCGCCGGCACCGCCGATCCGGTGTTCACCGATGTGCTGGAGCTCGACATCTCCACCGTGCTGCCCTCGCTCGCCGGGCCGAAGCGCCCGCAGGACCGGGTCCTGCTCTCCGGCACCAAGCAGGGCTTCCTCGCCGCGCTGGAAGGCGAGTTCAAGAAGGCGGGCGAGACCGCCAAGCGCGTGCCGGTGACCGGCACCGATTACGATCTCGGCCATGGCGACGTGACCATCGCCGCCATCACCTCCTGCACCAACACGTCCAACCCCAGCGTTCTGATCGCCGCCGGCCTGCTCGCCCGCAACGCGGTGGCGAAGGGCCTGAAGTCCAAGCCCTGGGTGAAGACCTCGCTCGCCCCCGGCAGCCAGGTGGTGGAAGGCTATCTCGCCTCCGCCGGCTTGCAGGACGACCTCGACGCGCTCGGCTTCAATCTGGTCGGCTTCGGCTGCACCACCTGCATCGGCAATTCCGGCCCGCTGCCGGAAGCGATCTCCGAGGCGATCAACAAGAACGACCTGATCGCCGGCGCCGTCATCTCCGGCAACCGCAATTTCGAAGGCCGCGTGAACCCGGATGTGAAGGCGAACTACCTCGCCTCCCCGCCGCTCGTGGTCGCCTACGCCATTGCCGGCTCGCTGCAGATCGACCTTTCCACCGAGCCGCTCGGCACCGGCTCGGACGGTCAGCCCGTCTATCTCAAGGACGTCTGGCCCTCGAACCAGGAAATCGCGACCTTCATCCGCGAGAACGTCACCAAGAAGATGTTCCAGGAGAAGTACTCGGACGTGTTCAAGGGCGACGAGAACTGGCAGAAGATCGCCATTCCCGCCGGCGAGACCTATGCCTGGGACGACCGTTCCACCTATGTGCAGAACCCGCCCTATTTCGAGGGCATGAAGATGGAGCCGGAACCCGTCACCGACATCATCAAGGCGCGGGTGATCGGGCTGTTCCTCGATTCCATCACCACCGACCACATTTCCCCGGCCGGTTCGATCAAGGAAGCGAGCCCGGCAGGCGCCTATCTGCGCGACCATCAGGTCCGCCCGGCCGACTTCAACCAGTACGGCACGCGGCGCGGCAATCATCAGGTGATGATGCGCGGCACCTTCGCCAATATCCGCATCAAGAACCAGATGCTGGCCGGCAAGGAAGGCGGCTTCACCCGCCACTGGCCGGACGGCACCGAAATGCCGATCTATGACGCGGCCATGCTCTACCGGCAGGAAGGCGTGCCCACCGTCGTCTTCGCCGGCAAGGAATACGGCACCGGCTCCTCACGCGACTGGGCGGCCAAGGGCACGGCGCTGCTGGGCATCCGCGCCGTCATCGCCCAGAGCTTCGAGCGGATCCACCGCTCGAACCTCGTCGGCATGGGTGTGGTGCCGCTGGTGTTCCAGAACGACGAATCCTGGCAGTCGCTCGGCATTCAGGGCGACGAGATCGTCACGCTGAAGGGCATTGAGGGCGATCTCAAGCCGCGCCAGACGCTGATCGCCGAGATCCTCTTCGCCGATGGCACGATCAAGAACGTCCCGCTCACCTGCCGCATTGATACGCTGGACGAGCTCGACTACTTCCGCAATGGCGGCATCCTGCCCTTCGTGCTGCGCAATCTCGCCGCCTGAACCGACGGGACTTCTTGACAAGGAGCCGGCACGGGATACCTCCTGTGCCGGCCTTTTCATGTTCATCCCGCCGCGCCGTCGCCCCCCGCCCCGTCACGCCGGCGTCAACGGCGACACCCGAATGTGACTGGTGGCGCGCCGTGCGTCGTCCTATTGCCTTGGAGGCGGGCCGGCCGGAGACCCCGGCCATGGCCCGCGCCGAACCCTGCGAGGGCGGCCCTCTGCCGGGCCTGCCCGCTGCGTGCCCTGAGTCCCCGCGCCCAAGGACAAGCGCCCGAGATGTCCCTGACCGACGCTTCCGCTTTCGGCCCGCGCGTCCGCGCCTCCCACGCCGCCCGCGCGCTGCTCCCGGGCCTTGCCCTCGCCCTGATCGGCCTGCTGTCCGCCCCGGCCGGGGCCCGCGCCGAAGAACTGCCGGTCAAGGCCGAGCCGGTGAAGCCGATCACGGCGCCGAAGGCGGTGATCGAGTTGTTCACCAGCCAGGGCTGTTCCTCCTGCCCGCCCGCCGACAAGCTCATGGGCGAACTCGCCGCCCGCTCCGATGTGCTCGCCCTCACTTTGGCGGTGGATTACTGGGACTATCTCGGCTGGAAGGACACGCTGGCCAAGCACGGCCATTCGCTGCGGCAAAAGGCCTATGCGCATATGCGCGGCGACGGCAAGATGTTTACCCCGCAAGCCGTGGTGAACGGCCGCGTCATGACCATCGGTTCGGACCGGGTGGCGCTGGAACGCGCCCTCGAATCCAGCCCGTCGCCGGCTCTGCCGGTCTCCGTGGCCACCCGCGGCGACCGGGTGACGGTGGACATCGGCGCCATGCCCGGCGCGGCCAAGGCCGAGGTCTGGCTCTGCCCGGTGGCAAGCCGCATGGGTGTCGAGATCGGCCGGGGCGAGAATGAAGGCGCCCGTGTCGTCTACCACAATGTGGTGCGTGGCTGGGTTAAGCTCGGCACCTTCGAGGGGACGCCGGTGCGCTTCGAGGCGCCGGTGCACCGCGCGCCGGGCGAGGGCATCGACGCGGTGGCGGTGTTCGTCCAGACGGGCTCCTCGACGGAGCCGGGCGCCGTGCTCGGCGCGGCGCTGCAGCCGCTGGACTGATACATTCAGCCACCGGAATCACGCTCTCGTTAACGGAAAACACAAGGCTGCCCGAATTCGGCCCTTGCCATGCCCCGCCCGCCCTCCATCGTTGCTTTCATAGCGTTGGGCCGGTTCGCGAGCGCATCGGTTTCCCAGCCCCCCAGCCCCCCGCGGCGTTTGTGGGCCGGCCTGACGTTATCTAGGTTCAATCCCCGAATTGCTCCCTTGAGGGCTGGCCAGGCGCCGGCCCTTTTTTCGTTCCGGGCCCGCCCGCCGGGTCGGCGGCTGCGAGGGGCTTGAAGCGGCGCCCTGCCCGGTGGATCATGACGGCGACATGACACGGTTCCGCCCACCGGCCCCCGCCCGTGGGCCACAGAGACCGGAGGCGCCGCTTGGCGGACATCGACCCCATAGCCCTGCCGGTCGGCGCCCGCGTCGACCGCGTCGCCTTCGACCGGCGCGAGCTCGACCGGATTTTCGATCTCTATGGCCGCATGGTCGCGCTCGGCGAGTGGCGCGACTACGCCATCGACTTCACCCGCGACAAGGCGGTGTTCTCGATTTTCCGCCGCGCCACCGAGGTGCCGATCTACCGCATCGAGAAGGACCCGCGACTCGCCCGCCGCCAAGGTGCCTACACTGTGGTGTCGCAGACCGGGCTCATCCTCAAGCGCGGGCATGAGCTTGCGCGCGTCATCGCGGTGTTGGAAAAGCCGTTGCGCGCCGTCAACTGACCAGACCCACCGGCCATTCGGAGAATGAAATGCGCAGCCTGACTGTCGCCGCCACCCAGATGCGCTGCGACTGGGATATCGACGGCAATATCGCCCGCGCCGACGCCCTGGTGCGCGAGGCCGCCGGGCGCGGGGCGCGGCTCATCCTGCTGCAGGAGCTGTTCGAGACCCCCTATTTCTGCCAGGACCAGTTGCACGAATTCCTCGACCTCGCCCGGCCCTTGGAGGGCAACCGGCTGATCGGCCATTTCGCCCGCCTCGCCCGCGAACTGGGCGTTGTGCTGCCGGTCTCCTTCTTCGAACGTGCCGGCCAGGCCACCTTCAACAGCCTCGCCATGGTCGACGCCGATGGCGAGGTGCTCGGCCTCTACCGGAAAAGCCACATTCCCGATGGGCCAGGCTATACGGAGAAGTTCTATTTCTCCCCCGGCGACACCGGCTTCCGGGTGTGGGACACGGCGGTGGGGCGCGTCGGCGTCGGCATCTGCTGGGACCAGTGGTTCCCGGAATGCGCCCGCGCCATGGCGCTGCTCGGCGCCGAGGTGCTGCTCTATCCCACCGCCATCGGTTCCGAGCCGCAGGATCCGAGCCTTGATTCGGCCGCTCACTGGCAGCGTGTGATGCAGGGCCATGCGGGCGCCAATCTCACGCCGCTCGTCGCCTCCAATCGTATCGGCACCGAGCCTGGGCGCAACGGGACGCAGATCACCTTCTACGGCTCTTCCTTCATCGCCGGCCCCACCGGCGAGAAGGTCGCCGAAGCCGGGCGCACGGAAGAAGCCGTGCTCACCGCCACTTTCGATCTCGACGGCATCGCCCGCCAGCGCCAGAGCTGGGGCGTGTTCCGCGACCGCCGGCCGGAGCTCTACGCTCCCCTGCTCTCGCTCGACGGGCGGGCGCCCACCCGGCCGATCGGCTGAAGGCAGGCGGGCACGATGAGCGAGACCCTTGCCACCCTCCCCGCCGCCGACGGCTTCCGCATGCCGGCGGAATGGGAGCCGCATGCCGGCACCTGGATGATCTGGCCGGAGCGCCCGGACAATTGGCGCGCCGATGCCGGGCCGGCACAGGCCGCCTTCGTCGATGTCGCCAGCGCCATCGCCCGCTTCGAGCCGGTCACCATGCTGGCCAGCCCACGGCAATGGCGCCATGCCCGCGCCGCCCTGCCGCCCTCGGTGCGCGTGGTGGAAGCCACCTCCGACGATGCCTGGTGTCGCGACTGCGGCGCCAGCTTCGTCACCGATACGCGCGGTCGGCTGCGCGGGGTGGACTGGGGCTTCAACGCCTGGGGCGGGCTCTACACGCCCTGCGACCAGGATGAGCTGATCGCCGCCAAGATGCTGGAGATCGAGCGTGCCCCGCGCTACGCCGCGCCGCTCATCCTCGAAGGCGGCTCGATCCATGTCGACGGCGAAGGCACGGTGCTGACCACAGAGGAATGCCTGCTCAACCCGAACCGCAATCCCGACCTGACGCGCGAGGAGATCGAGCAGCATCTCAAGGACTATCTCGGCGTCTCCAAGGTGCTCTGGCTCGGCGCCGGCCTCGTCGACGACGAAACCTCGGGCCATATCGACAATCTCGCCTGCTTCGTCCGCCCCGGCGTGGTGGCGCTCACCGGCTGCGACGACCCGCTCGACCCGCAATACGCCATCTCCAAGGACGCGCGCGAGCGGCTGTCGGCAATGACGGACGCACGCGGGCGCGCCCTTGAGATCGTCACATTGCCCCTACCGGGGCCGCTGTTCCGCACGGCGGAGGAGGCGCTGGACCTCGGCACCGAGCCCGGCACCATGTCGCGCCGTCCCGGAGAGCGGCTCGGCGCCTCCTACGCCAATTTCTATCTCGGCAATGGCTTCGTGCTGATGCCGCTGCTCGACCCGGCGCAGGACGAGAAGGCGCAGGCGATCCTTTCGCGCCTGTTCCCGGACCGCGCGGTGGTGGGCGTGCCGACGCATGAGATCATTCTGGGCGGCGGCAATATCCACTGCATCACCCAGCAGCAGCCGCTGGGCTCGCCGGGCTGACCGTCATCTCCTCCCGCTGACCGTCATCCCCGACGACCCGCAGGGTCGATCCGGGATCGCACGCAGCATTGCGAACGATCCCGGCTCTCCGCTGCGCTACGGCCGGGATGACGACGAACGGCGAGGCGGCACGACCGTGCGCCGAAGAAAAACGTCAGCCCTTCACCATCCCCAGCCGGATCAGGCTCTCGGCCGTCGCGAGGATCGCCTCCTCGGCCGGACGCGGCGCCCAGCCGAGCGTCTCCCGGGCCTTGGCGGAGGTGGCACTGCGGCGGATGCCGAGCCGGGGGACGGCGAGCCGCGCCGTCGGCAGCACCAGCGCGGCGAGGCGCACCGCGATATCCGGCAGCTCAAAGCGCGGCACGCGCCGCGCCGCCGGGCCGAGCCCTTGCCGCAGCGTGCGGGCGATCTCGCCGAGCGACAGCGCCTCGCCGCTTGTCGCCAGAAAGCGCTCGCCCGCCGCTTCGGGCGCCGTCATCGCCCTGAGGTGCAGCGCGGCGACATCGCGCACGTCGACCAGCCCGAGATAAATCCGGGGCAAGGCGGGCACCGCCCCGTCAAGCAGCGCGCGGACGAGATCGAGCGAGGCCGACATGTCCGGTCCCAGCGCCGGGCCAAGCACCACCACCGGGTTGACGGTGGCCAGTTCCATTCCCGCCCCCTCGCCGGCGATGAACGCCCACGCCGCCCGCTCCGCCAGCGTCTTGGAGCGGGTATAGGCGTCGACATCCACCGCGTCCGGCTCGGTCCAGTCGCGCTCGTCATAGGGCGCGGCGCGCAGCGGCGTGCCATAGCCCACCGCCGCGAAGGAGGACGTGACGACTACCCGCCGCACGCCGGCCGCCCGCGCCGCCTTCAGCACCCTGAGCGTGCCCTCGCGGGCGACACGGATCAGAGCCGCGGGATCGCCCGCCGCCGCGGCTCCCGGCACGGGAGAGGCCACATGCAGGGCATAGTCGCAGCCGGCCATGGCGGCGTCCCAGCCCGCATCCTCCAGCAGATCGGCGGCATGGAAGCTCAGCGGCGCCTCCACCGGCGCCCCTCCCACCTCGAGTTGGGCGCGCGCCGAGGCTTCCCGCCGCGTGTCGCGCAGCGTGGCCCTCACTTCATGCCCCGCGCGCAGCAAAGCGAGGATCACATGGGCGGCGATGAAGCCGGAGCCGCCGGTGACGAGAACCCGCGCCATCAGCCGTTCTCCGACGCGCCGGCGCCCAGTATCTTCAACGCGGCACAGGCGGCGCCGAAGCCATTGTCGATGTTCACCGTCACCACGCCCGGCGCGCAGCTCGCCAGTGCCGAGCTCAGCGCCGCGCGGCCGCCCTCGGCGACGCCATAGCCGACCGAGGTCGGCACGGCGATGACGGGCGCGGCGACCAGACCACCGAGCACGCTGAACAGCGCCCCCTCCATGCCCGCGACCGCGATCACCACCCGGCAGGCGCGGATCTCCTCGATCCGCTCCATCAGCCGCCACAGCCCGGCCACGCCGACATCGGCCACAAGCCGCGCCCCATGCCCGCAAAAGGCGAGCGTGCGCTCAGCCTCGCGCGCCACCGGCAGGTCCGAGGTGCCGGCCGCCACCACCGCGACGCGCGCCGCCGCCAGCGCGACCTCCCCGCCCAGCACGGCGCTGCGCGAGAGCGGATCATAATCGAGCCCCGCCCGCGCGGCCGCGCCCAGCGCCGCGAAACCCGCCGGCTCCAGCCGGGTCAGCAGCAGCCGCGCATTGCGCTCGCGCGCGGCGGCGAGGATTTCCGCGAGCTGCGCCGGCGACTTGGCACTGCACAGCACCGCCTCGGGAAGACCCGTGCGTTTGGCGCGGCCCCAGTCAAAGGTGAAATCCATGGCTCAGGTTTCCATGGCCGGCGCGCCGACAAACATGGCGCCGCGCCGATAGGGCCGGCTGCCGGCATAGGCTCGCCCGGCCTTCGCGCAGAGCCCCGCCATCAGCGCGTCGACGGCACTCGCCTGCGCCATCGCCGCCGCGTCCAGCTCCACCGCCACGCCGGCATGGGTGATGCGGCAGCGCAGCGTGCCGGCACCGGTCAGCGCGGCGAGGCGCTGCTCGGCCTGTTCGACAAAGGCGAGGTCGTCGGCGTCGATGGCGATGCCGGTCTCGACCCGGCTGGCGAGGCAAGGCTGCGCCGGCAATTCCGCCACGCTACCGAGACCCAGCGCCCTCGCCAGCGCGCGCACCTGCGCCTTGCTTATCGCCGCCTCGATGAAGGGATGCACCACCCGCCGTTCGGCAGCGGCGATAAGGCCGGGGCGATAATCGCCGAGATCGTCGAGATTGGCGCCGGAGGCGATCGGCCGGTCGGTCAGCCCGGCGATGCGGTCATAGAGATTGGTCTTGCAGAAATAGCAGCGGTCCACCGGATTGTCGCGGTAGCGCGGATCGTCAAATTCGCCGGTGCCGGTGACGATCAGTTCCCAGCCCCGCGCTGCCGCGAGATGCCGCACCCGCGCCGTCGCCGTGGCCGGCACCGCCGGGGACACGGCATGGATCACGGTCAGCGGCACGCCGTGGCGCTGCGCAAAACTGGCGAGGGTGAGTGAATCCACTCCGCCGCTCACCGCCACCGCCAGCGCTTCGAAACGCCCGAGCACGCAGGCCAGCCGCTCGGCCGGCGGCAACGCCGGTTCCTCACTCATCGCCGCGCTCCGCCCGCCGCTTCACCGCCCGCCGCGCGGCGAGGGTGTCGCCGGCGAGCGCGTCGCTCTCCGCCTTCACCGTGTCGCCGCCGGGGCGGGCGGCCCGCTTGATCGCCACGCCGTCGACCTCGCCCGCCGCCCGCTTCAGGATCAGCCGACGCTCCTCGCGCAGCCGCAGCCCCAGCGTCGAAGTCTGGGCGAAGCACGCCTGCGCCACCGTCCCGACCCGCTCCGGCCGGGCCAGCAGCCGCAGCGCCACCACGGGCCGGCCCTTCTTGCCGAACCGCTGACCGAGGCTGACATCGAGCACACCGTCCTCATGGCGCAGGCGCTCGGTAGCGGTGCCGATCTCCTCGCCGGTCATGTCGTCGATCTCGCATTCGATCACGGTAACGCTGTCGCCCTCACACGCGCTTTCAGCCGCGCCCTCGCTCGGCGCCTCCTCGAACACCAGCGCCCGCAGCACATTGGGCAGGCCAGGGAGGTCCCGCGTGCCCGCCCCTGTGCCGGAGGCGACCAGCCGCCCGCCGGAGGGCCGCCCGGACCGAGCCAGATGCTTGAGGATCGCCGCCCCGGTTGGGGTTACACGCTCGCCGGCAACGCCATCGTCCCACCAGTCGAAGCCGTGCAGGATGGCGGCGGTGGCAGGCGCCGGCACGGGCAGCAGCCCGTGCTGGGTTTTCACCAGCCCGCCGCCGAGCGGCAGGGGAGAAACGGTCCACTCCGCGCCCTCCAGCGCCGCCGCGAGGCTGCCGGCGGCGACCACGTCGAGCAGCGAATCCCAATCGGCGATCTCGTGGAAGTGCACCTCGTCCACCTTCACGCGGTGAATGGCGGCTTCCGCCCGGGCGATGTGGCCGAGGATCGCCGCCGCGTGACGGGCGGTGTCCGCGCTCAGCTCTGCCGCCTCGATCCGCGCGACCATGTCGCGATAGGTGCCGGCACCGTAAGTGCGGGGATGATGATAAGCCGGCCTATTACTTCCGTGCACTTCCTCATCCCCGGGCCTGCCCCGGGGACCCAGCCCTTCCGACGCGCTGGCACTCGAATGTTCATGGGCGTGGGAATGCGCGGGTCCGTGGGCGTGAGGATAGGCTTGATCATGGGCATGAGAATGGGCGTGGAGCGCGTCCGTGGCCCCTTCCAGCCCGAAGCGCCTCACCGCGAGACCCCCACTCAGCCCTTCGCGCAGAAATGGCTCCCCCACACCTTCCGGCAACACGGCGCCGGCATCGGCGAGCACGCGCGCGGTCAGGTGCGGAAAAGCGTCCAGCAAAGCGGCCACAAACATGTCGCCCGCCACCCCGCCTACCGCATCGAGATGGATGTGCCGCACCGGGCCGGCGCCGAGATCCCCGGCAGTCACGCCGCCGCCTGCGTCGGCCGGCAGACCGGGATCACATAGGGCCCCTCGGGAATGATGGCGAGCGCGTTGTCGCCGGAGCGCTTCAGGCTCGCCGCGATCGCGGCATCGAGGTCGGGCACGATCTCCACCGCGGTGATGCGCCGTTCCTCCTCGCTCAGACCGGTCGTGTAAAGCTGGATGCGCCCGACCCGCATGGGCTTGAGCTGCATCTCGGTCTGCCATTCATCGACATCGGCCAGCGTCTTGGCGGTGAGGGTAGCGAGGAAGCGCTCCGGGCCCAGTTCCACAAGCCGCGCCTGCGCGGCGCGGAATTCCTCGCTGCCGAAACCTTCCGAACATTCCGAGGCGATGATCAGCGTGCCGCCGGGCTCAAGGATATCGAGCGGCGTCACCATGCCCTTGACTGTCTGATAATAGGTCTTGTCGAGTGGATAGCCGGCTGAAGACGTTACCACCGTCGCATAGCGGCGCGGCGCCTCGATGATGGTGGCGCCCTCGACAAAGTCCACCGCTGCGAGGTGGCTGGCGATGATCTCGCCGAAGGAGACGAAGACCAGATCGCGCGTCTCGTCCAGCACGGTGTTCAGCGCATAGACATCGCCGAGCTTGCGGACGATCTCCAATTGCTCCTCATGCAGCGGGTTGCCAATGAGATTGCACTGCACCGCCAGCGGGTCTTCCATGAAGCGGGCGGAATGGAAGGTGCGGATGGTCTGGTGCCCGGCGACGCCCGGCGCCACGACCTTGCGCCCGCCGGACCAGCCGGCCATGAAATGCGGCTCCACCAGCCCGGTGGCGATGCGCAGCTCCGCCTCGACAAAGCGCCGGTCGATGAACACGGGCGTGCCGCGCGTCGGCGTCGGGCCAAGGTCAACATGGGCCGCCTCATCGCGGGCGAAATGATTCTTCACCCGCACATGTTCCAGCACCCAGGGGTCGCCGACCAGTTCCGCCAGTTCTTCCCCCTCATTGGGACGGTGCAGGCCGGTCGCGACAAGCACGGTGATGGCCCCGGCCGGAATGCCGGCGGCGATCAGCGTCTCGATCATCGGCCGCAGGAACAGCCGGTTCGGCACCGGGCGGGTGATGTCGCAGATGAGGATGCAGGCGCTGTTGCGCCCCTTGGCGAGGTCCGCCAGTGGCGCGGCATCGACGGGATGGGCGAGGGCATGGCGGATCGCCGCCGCATTGTCCGGCAGCTTGGGCAGCGTCGCCTTGCGCAACAGGGTGGGCTTTGCCTCCGGCGGCAGAGTGAGGCGCAGCGCGCCGCGCCCGAAGGCGAGTTCGAGACCCGTGTGAGACATACCCAATCCCTGCATCTGGCGCGGGCGAAGCCCCCTCGCCCGCCGCGTCGCCGCGAAGATAGACCGCGACGGCCCGCGCATAAACCCGCCTTCCCGGGCGAGAGAAGCAGCGGGCGGCGATACGCGCCGGCTCTCACACCACCGTGACGGCCGGCGCCCCCGCCACCGCCCGGCCGATCCGCGCGGCACGGGGGAAACCGGCAGCGCGGATTTCGGAAAGCACCCGCTCCGCCGCCTCCGGCGCCACCGCCACCAGGAGCCCGCCGGAGGTCTGCGGGTCGGTGAGCAGGTGGCGCTCCGCCTCCGCCATCCCCTCCGGCAGCCGCACGCCCTCGCCATAGCTCGCCCAGTTGCGGTGCGAGGCGCCGGTGACAAAGCCGGCCTGCGCCAGCGCCCGCGCCTCGGTGAGCACGGGCAGCGCCGCCGCCTCGATCTCCAATCCGAGCCCCGAGCCCCGCGCCACTTCGAGGCCATGGCCGAGAATGCCGAAGCCGGTCACGTCGGTCACCGCATGCACCGCCGCCTCCCGCCCGAGCGCGTTGCCGATGCGGTTGAGCGTCGTCATCGCGGCGACCATCTCGTCATAGGCGGCGGGTGGGAGCTTCTCCTTCTTGAACGCGGCGGAATAGATGCCGACGCCGAGCGGCTTGGTGAGGATCAGCACGTCGCCGGCACGCGCGGTGCTGTTCCTGCGGATCTCATCGGGCCGTGCGGTGCCGATCACAGCGAGCCCGTAGATCGGCTCCGGCGCGTCGATGGAATGGCCGCCGGCCACCGGAATGCCGGCCTCGGCGGCGATGGAGGCGCCGCCTTTCAGGATCTCGCGCACGATGGCCGGCTCCAGCCGGCCGAGCGGCATGCCGAGAATGGCGAGCGCCAGCAGCGGCGTGCCGCCCATCGCATAGACATCGGAAATCGCGTTGGTGGCGGCGATGCGGCCGAACACATAGGGATCGTCCACCATCGGCATGAAAAAGTCGGTGGTGGCGATCAGGCAGGTGTCGTCGTTCAACTGGTAGACCGCCGCGTCGTCACCGGTCTCGGTGCCGACCAGCAGCCGCGTGAAGCCGGCGCTGGCCGGCTGTTCCGCCAGCAATTCGCGCAGCACCGCGGGCGCCAGCTTGCAGCCGCAGCCGCCGCCATGGGCGAGGCTGGTGAGGCGGAACGGGACGGCTGGGGTTGGGGTGTCGAGCATGGACATGGCCTCTGTCGCGCGTCATCCCGGACGGCCGCAAGGCCGAGCCGGGATCGCGTCGTGGCGGGAGGACGATCCCGGCGCGCGCTGCGCGCGGCCGGGAGGACGATCATGGGTCGTTCACGCGCTCACTTCGCTCGCCTTGATGACATAGGTGAAGGCGTCGGGATCGAGGCAGTCATGGCGCAGGCTCGCCACTTCGGCCTGCGGGTACATGAGGAAGCCGAGCTTCGGCCCGTTCGAGCCCGGCAGGGCGATGTCGTGGCCGTCATTATAGGCGAGCCAGTTGCCCTCCCAGGAACCGAACAGCGCCGCGCGCGCCGCCACCACCTTGGCGTCGTCCAGCGCGTTCTTGCCCGGCGGCTCCTCCAGCACCACCTTGCGCACATCGGCCGGATCGGTCGCCACCCAGCCAAAGCCGTCGAGCCACACCTCGGCGCGGCAGTGCTGCGCCTTGGAAATGGTCGGCGAATTGGCGCCCAGGCTCTTATAGCCGAAGGCGGAGGGGGCCACGCGGATGCCGTAGAGGTCGCGCGCGGGAATGCCGGCGGCGCGGTTCAGCCCGACGAAAAGCGCGTTGAGATCCGCACATTTGCCGCCGAGATTGCCGCTCGCCAGCAGCGAGCCGACATCGCCGGTGCCGCAGCCGCGCGTCGCCGCGTTACGATAGGTGTTCTCAACCACCCATTCATAGATCGCGCGGGACTTCTCAAGGTCCGAGGTCTTGCCGGCGGTTATCTTGTCGGCGGTGGCCTTGACGATGCCGTCGGTGGGGATGAGGTCCGTGGGGGCGAGGAACAGCGCCCGCTCCTCGGCCGACAGCGCCGCCACCTTGCCCGGCGCGGCAAAATCGGTGGCGCGGTCGCGGGTGGAAAAGCGCGAGGTGATCTCGACACGGGGCTTTTCCTCGCCCGGCGCCCAGGTCAGATGCAGCATCTGCGCTCCATAATGCGCGTCTTTCACCACCTCGGCGGTGGCGGCGTTGGTCTTCCAGGTGCTCTCCCCCGGCTTCATCCAGTCGCTGGCGGTATAGGAGGGGAGCGGTACCCACGCCTGCGCCGGGCCGGTCTGGCCCTCCACCGGCTTCACGTCGAGCACGGTGACCACCTCGAAATCGCGCCATTTGCCCGGTTTCGGCGCGAAAGCGGCGGCAGCGGCCGGGCCGGCGGCCTGGGCGAGGGCGGCGTGCGGGGCGGCAGCGACGGCGGCGAGGGCGACGCCGGTCTTGAGGAAGTCACGGCGAGTGGTCATGGCGCATTCTCCCGGGTCGTTTCATTGAGGTGGAGCGGAGGCAGCGCGGCCCCGAGGGGCACGCCCGCCGGATCGGACAGCGTGTCGAGCAGGCGGTCGGCGGCAGGGTCGTCCCAGTCCACCGGCCCATCGGCGACGATGCGCAGGGCATGGGAAGCATCGAGCACGAAGGTGGCAGGCAGGCCGGGGACCTTCCACGCCTTGAGCGCGGCGCGGTCCTCGTCCAGCAGCACGGGAAAGGGCACTGGCTGGGCGGCGAAGAAGCGGCGCACCCGCACCGGCACCTCGCCGACATCCACCACCAGGAGGGCGAGCGGTCCCGCCGCCCGTCGCGACGCAAGCCGTGTCAGTCCGGCCATCTCGTCGCGGCAGGGCGCGCACCAGGTCGCGAAGAAGTGAACCAGCACCGGACGCCCGGCGAGCGCCGCGAGCGTCTGCGGGCCATGGTCGAGCGAGGCAAGCTCCAGCTCAGGCGGCACGGTGCCCGGTTGCAGCGGCGCGCCGGCACGCGCCGGCCCGGCTCCCGCCAGCGCCAATGACGCAAGGGAAGCAACGGCCGTCAGCAGGATGAGGTTCTTTTCGCCCCGACACGCGGGAGCCGCCCAGGCGCGCACGGCAAGGATGCTGCGCCGGACCCGGGGAATCGTCAATCGCCTGTCGGGCAAAACCCGCGACGGTTGCATCGCAACATTTCGAGATCGCACGGCAACATCGGGAAGAGCCTGACTCTACACGGGTTTTTGTCCCAGCCTGGACTTCGAGACTGTTTGACATTGGAGAAGCTAAAAAATAGCCTTGTGATTGGAAAAGCCTATCGGCCGATGGGCTTTCAGGAGAGATCACGGGGAGGGCCACGATGAATATGGAGCTCTCGCGCCGTACGTTCCTCAAAACGTCGGGGGCCGGCCTTGCCGGTACCACGTTGGGTGCCTTCGGCTTCAGCGAGGCGGAGGCGGCCGTCGCCGCTGCCGTGAAGCCGTTCCACCTGGTGAACACCACGGAAGCGCGAAACACCTGCACCTACTGCTCGGTCGCCTGCGGCATCATCATCTATTCCAAGGGTGACCTGAAGAAAGGCGAGAAGGCCGACATCGTCCATATCGAGGGCGACGCCGACCATCCGACCAATCGCGGCACGCTCTGCCCCAAGGGCGCGGCGCTGCGCGACATCGTGAAGTCGCCGACGCGCCTGACCCAGCCGATGATCCGCAAGGCGGGCGCCGACAGCTTCGAGCCGATCTCCTGGGACGCGGCGCTCGACAAGATCGCCCGCGCGATGAAGGACGACCGCGACGCCAATTTCGTCGCGACAAACCAGGACGGCGTGACCGTCAATCGCTGGCTCACCGCCGGCTTCCTCGCGGCCTCCGCGACCACCAACGAGACGGCGTTCGCGACCTACAAGGTCGTGCGCTCGACCGGCATATTGGCGTTCGATAACCAAGCGCGTGTCTGACACGGCCCGACGGTGGCGAGTCTCGCCCCAACTTTTGGCCGTGGAGCAATGACCAACGCCTGGACGGACATCAAGAACACCGACCTCGTGGTCATCATGGGCGGCAATGCCGCCGAAGCACATCCGTGCGGATTCAAATGGGTCACCGAGGCGAAAGCCAACCGTGGCGCCAAGCTCATCGTCGTCGACCCGCGCTACAACCGCTCGGCCTCGGTGGCGGATTTCTATGCGCCGATCCGCCAGGGGTCGGACATCGTCTTCCTCATGGCCCTGATCAATTACTGCATCAGCAATGACAAGGTGCAGTGGGACTATGTGAAGCCCTTCACCAATGCCAGCTTCGTCGTGCGCGAGGGCTATGGCTACCAGGACGGGCTGTTCACCGGCTATGACGAGGAAAAGCGCGACTATAACCGCGACACATGGGAATATGAGATCGGCCCGGACGGCTATGCCGTGGTCGACGACACGCTGCAGAATCCGCGCTGCGTGTGGAATCTGCTGAAGCAGCACGTCGCCATTTACACGCCTGAGATGGTGGAGCGCGTCTGCGGCACACCGAAGGACGCCTTCCTCAAGGTGGCCGAGATGGTGGCGGAATGCTCGACGCCGACCAAGACCATGACGAGCATGTACGCGCTCGGCTGGACCCAGCATTCCAAGGGCGCGCAGAATATTCGCGGCATGGCGATGCTGCAGCTCGTGCTCGGCAATATCGGCGTGCGCGGCGGCGGCATGAACGCTCTGCGCGGGCATTCCAACATCCAGGGGCTGACCGATCTCGGGCTGATGAGCAACCTCATCCCCGGCTATCTCAACATCCCCACCCAGAAGGAACCGGACTTCACCACCTATATGTCGACGCGGGCCTTCAAGCCGCTGCGGCCGAACCAGACGAGCTACTGGCAGAACTACCGCAAGTTCTTCGTCAGCTTCATGAAGTCCATGTACGGCCCGGCCGCAACGGCGGAGAATGACTGGGCCTATAACTACCTGCCCAAGCTCGATGTCGCCAGCTACGACGTGCTGCGCATCTTCGAGATGATGAAGCAGGGCAAGGTGAACCTCTATTTCTGCCAGGGGTTCAACCCGCTGCAGGCCTTCCCTGACAAGGGCAAGCTCGCCGCCGGCCTCGCCAAGCTGAAGCTGCTGGTCATCATGGACCCGCTTGAGACCGAGACCGCCCGTTTCTGGGAGGATCACGGCACCTTCAACAAGGTGAGCCCGGCGGACATCAAGACCGAGGTGATCCAGCTTCCCACCACCTGCTTCGCCGAAGACGAAGGCTCGCTGGTCAATTCCGGCCGCTGGCTGCAATGGCACTGGCCCGGCGGCTCGCCTCCGGGCGAGGCGAAGACCGACACCTGGATCATGGCGCAGATTCATCTGCGGCTGAAGGCGCTGTACCAGAAGGAAGGCGGCGCCTTCCCCGATCCGATCGTCAACCTCAACTGGTCCTACAAGGACCCGGGCGAGCCGACGCCGGAAGAACTGGCGAAGGAGATGAACGGGTCGGTGCTGGTCGATGTCTTCGACCCCGCCGATCCGACCAAGAAGATCCTGGAGGCCGGCAAGCAGCTTTCCGGCTTCGGCCAGATGCGCGACGACGGCACCACGGCGGGCGGCTGCTGGATCTTCTCCGGCTGCTGGACCGAGGCCGGCAACATGATGGCGCGGCGGGACAATTCCGATCCCGGCGACGCCGGCATGTTCCTCAAATGGTCCTATTCCTGGCCGGCCAACCGGCGCGTGCTCTACAACCGCGCCTCCTGCGACCTCGACGGCAAGCCGTGGGACCCCTCGCGCAAGCTGATCGAGTGGGACGGCGCCAAATGGACCGGCTACGACGTGCCGGACATCGCCCCCACCGCCAAGCCGAGGGATGTCGGCCCCTTCATCATGAACCCCGAGGGCACCTCGCGGCTCTGGGTGCGCAAGATGATGCGGGACGGACCGTTCCCGGTGCATTACGAGCCGTTCGAAAGCCCGGTCGCCAATGTCATCGCGCCGAAGATCCGCGGCAACCCGGTGGCGCGCGTGTTCAAGGACGATTGGAAGAGCTTCGCCGACATTGGCGATCCCAACTTCCCCTATGCCGGCACCTCCTACCGTCTCACCGAGCATTTCCACTACTGGACCAAGAACAACCATGTGAACTCGGTCCTGCAGCCGGAACAGTTCGTGGAGATTTCCGAGGAACTGGCGAAGGAAAAGGGCATCGCGCTCGGCGGCTGGGTGCGGGTGTGGTCGAAGCGCGGCGAGCTCTACGCCAAGGCGGTCGTCACCAAGCGCATCAAGCCGATGACCATTGACGGCAAGACGGTGCACATCGTCGGCGTGCCGATCCACTGGGGTTTCGTCGGCTCGGCCCGCAAGGGCTTCCCCGCCAACACGCTCACCCCCTTCGTCGGGGACGCGAATATCGAGACCCCGGAGTTCAAGGCGTTCATGGTCAACATCGAGCCCTCCACCGGGCCGGTGGTGGCATAGGGAGGCGGCATCATGTTTCCTGCGATCCCCAATCCCAACGTCGCCACCGACGCCGCCACTCCGCGCTTCGGCGAGAAGGACATTCTCCGCCGCAGCGCTTCCACGGTCACGCCGCCCGCTGAGCGGCTGACCGAGGTGGCCAAGCTGATCGATGTCTCCAAATGCATCGGCTGCAAGGCCTGCCAGGCCGCGTGCCTGGAATGGAACAACCTCACCGAGGAGATCGGCTTCAACCACGGGATCTACACCAATCCCATGGACCTGACGCCGGACACCTTCACGCTGATGCGCTTTACCGAATGGGTGAACCCCGAGACGGACAATCTCGAATGGCTCATCCGCAAGGATGGCTGCATGCATTGCGAGGATCCGGGCTGCCTCAAGGCCTGCCCGGCTCCCGGCGCCATCGTGCAGTATTCCAACGGCATCGTGGACTTCCAGCACGACAACTGCATTGGCTGCGGCTACTGCATCAAGGGCTGCCCGTTCAACATCCCGCGCATCTCCAAGGTCGACCACACTGCCTATAAATGCACGCTCTGCTCCGACCGTGTCGCCGTCGGCCAGGGCCCGGCCTGCCAGAAGGCATGCCCGACCCAGGCCATCGTCTTCGGCACCAAGGACGAGATGAAGGAGTGGGCCGACTTCCGCATCAAGGACCTGAAGTCGCGCGGCTTCGAGAACGCCGGCCTCTACGATCCGCCGGGCGTGGGCGGCACCCATGTGATGTATGTGCTGCACCATGCCGACACGCCGTCCATCTATGCCGGCCTGCCGGACAATCCGCGCATCTCGCCCATTGTCGATGCGTGGAAGGGCGTGACCAAATATGTCGGCCTCGCCGTGATGGGCTTCGCCGCCGCCGCCGGCTTCCTGCATTATGTCGTCGCCGGGCCGAACAAGGTGTCGGAAGAGGATGAGGAGAATGCCGAGCGGCTCGCCGACGGCACCCCGCCGCCGCCGACCGCCGCCTCGGCCGGCCACAGCGAGGGGAGGACGCCATGAGCGCCAGCAACCTCAAGACCCCGCAGGCGGGCCACCTGCCGGACGATGTGGAACCGGGCGACGCCGTTCGCCCGGGCCACCCGGTCCAGGTGTCGCGCTACACCGTCGGCGCGCGCATCAACCACTGGATCACGGCGCTGAGCCTGATCCTGCTGGCGCTGTCGGGCCTCGCCCTGTTCACGCCGAGCCTGTTCTTCCTCACCGGCCTGTTCGGCGGCGGGCAATGGACGCGGGCGATCCATCCCTGGATCGGCGTGGTGCTGTTCTTCTCCTTCGCGGGGCTGTTCCTGCGCTTCTGGAAGGCCAATCTTCCCGCGCGCGAGGATGGCACCTGGCTCGCCCGCATCAGTGACGTGCTGCGCGGGCGGGAGGAGCGGCTGCCGGAAATCGGCAAGTACAATGCCGGTCAGAAATTCGTCTTCTGGGGTATGTCGGCCCTCATCGTCATCCTCATCGCCAGCGGCGTGGTGATGTGGGACCAGTATTTCTACCCCTACACCAGCATCGAGCAGAAGCGCGTCGCCATCCTCGTTCATTCCATTGCGGCGGTGGCGATCATCTGCGTGTGGATCATCCATGTCTATGCCGCCATCTGGGTCAAGGGCACCATTGGCGCCATGACCCGGGGCAAGGTCACCGGCGGCTGGGCGTGGCGCCACCACCGCAAATGGCTGCGTGAACTGGTCGGCACCCGGCCGGGCAAGCGCCCGCCGACGCCGGCGGAATAGCGCGCTCGCTGTCGTCCCCGTCCCGGACGCCTGCCTGTCCGGGGCGGGGCCCTTCCGTTCCACGTGGCCCGTGCGGTTCGTGAGGTTGAGTGATGTCGCAGAACCTTCAGCCCGATCCCAGCGTGATCGGCACCGTCTCCACCCCGCCCTTCGCGGTGCTGCCCGACCCCGCGCATCTGTTCGGTGTGCGGGCGAAGCGGCTGCGCACTTATGCGGCGGTGAGCCCGCTCAAGCCCTATCTCGATTTCGTCGCCGGCCTTATCGAGGCGCAGCAGGCCATCGTGCCGTCCCTGCCGCCGGTGGAGGCGCCCGACCCGGAGAAGCTGGAGCAGGCCCGCGCCTTCGAAATGCCAGCGCTGGAGCGCGCCGCCACCCGGCTCGACGACACGCTGGAGTCCACGCTCGACCAGTTGTTCGACGCCGCTGCCGGCGTGAGCATGCCGGAAGAAGCCGGGCAGGCGCTCACCCGCGTGCGCCTCGCCGATGGCGCCGTGCGGGCGCAGATGGTGCGCGACGTGCTGGCGCATGATCTGCCGGTGGAGCGCCTCGCCGAGCATGTCTATGTCGCCGCCGGGCTTCAGGTGCATTTCGCCCGTCTTGCCGCGACGCTCGACGCGAAAAAGCTGGTGCCGGTGGGCGATGGCGTGTGCCCGGCCTGCGGCGGGCCGCCGGTGGCCTCGCTCATCGTCGAATGGCCGAACGCCCATGGCAACCGCTTCTGCGCCTGCTCGCTCTGTTCGACGCTGTGGAACTATGTCCGCATCCGCTGCTGCGCCTGTGGCACCACCAAGGGCATCGGCTATCAGGAAATCGACGGCAGCCCCGGCACGGTGAAGGCGGAAACCTGCGACGAGTGCCGCACCTATGTGAAGGTGATGTACCAGAACAAGGATGTCACCATCGAGCCGGTGGCGGACGATATCGGCACGCTGGGGCTCGATCTGATGATGCGGCAGGGGCCCTATCGCCGCGCCGCCTTCAATCCCTTCCTGCTCGGCTATTGAGGGCGTGGCCATGGACGCGCCCTCCCGTCCCGCCTCCCCCAGCCCGCGCGACCTGCCCTCGGTCGACCGCGTGCTCGCCACGCCCGCCGGCCAGAGCGCGGTGGAGATGTTCGGCCGCGCCCCGGCCACCTCGGCCATCCGCGCCGCGCTGCAGGAACTGCGCGCCTGCCTGTTGGCGGGCCGGCTCGCGGCCCTGCCCTCGGCCGACCATGTCGCTCTCGCCGCCACCGAGGCGCTGGAGCGTGGCGCCCGCTCGCGCCTGCGCCCGGTCTACAATCTCACCGGCACGGTGCTGCACACCAATCTCGGCCGCGCCGTGCTGTCGGAAGAAGCGGTGGAAGCAGCGACGCAGGCCATGCGCGCCGCCGTGGCGCTGGAATATGACCTCGCCACCGGCAAGCGCGGCGAGCGCGACGACCATGTGCGCGACCTGCTGATCGACCTCACCGGGGCGGAAGACGCCACCGTGGTCAATAACAACGCCGCCGCCGTGCTTCTCGTGCTGAACACGCTGGGCCTCGGACGCGAGGCCATCGTCTCGCGCGGCGAACTGATCGAGATCGGCGGCGCCTTCCGCATGCCTGACATCATGGCCCGCGCGGGGGTGAAGCTCGTCGAGGTCGGGACCACCAACCGCACGCACTCCCGGGACTATGCCGGCGCGCTGAACGAGGCGACCGGGCTGGTGCTGAAGGTGCACACCTCGAACTACCGCATCGAGGGCTTCACCAAGGAAGTGCCGGCGCGGGAGCTGGCGGAGATGGCCCGGGCGCGCGGCGTGCCGCTCGTCAATGATCTCGGCTCCGGCACGCTTTTCGATCTCGCCCGCCTCGGCCTCGCCCATGAACCCACGGTGCGGGAGGCGGTGGCGGAGGGGGCGGACATCGTCACCTTTTCCGGCGACAAGTTGCTCGGCGGGCCGCAGACCGGCTTCATCGTCGGCCGTGCCGACCTTATCGCCGCCATCAACAGGAACCCGATGAAGCGGGCGCTGCGGGTCGACAAGATCCGCCTCGCCGCGCTGGAAGCGACGTTGAAGCTCTACCGCGACCCGGAGCGGCTCGCCGCGCGCCTGCCGACGTTGCGGCTGCTGGCGCGCACCCGAGCGGAGATCGCCGCCCGCGCCCATGAACTGGCCGAGCCGGTCGCCGCGGCACTCGGCGAGGAATTCGACATCGAGATCGTCGACTGCACCAGCCAGATCGGCTCCGGCGCGCTGCCGCTGGAAACCCTGCCCAGCGCCGGCTTCGCCATCCGCCCGGCGGCGGAAGCTTCCGGCGGGCGGCTCAACGCGCTGGCGGGCGCGCTGCGCGCCCTGCCCGCCCCGGTCATCGGCCGCATCAGCGAGGGCGCGCTGATTCTCGACCTGCGCTGCCTGGAGGACGAGGCCGGCTTCCTCGCCAGCCTCGCCGGTCTTGAGGTGCCGGCATGATCATCGGCACCGCCGGCCATATCGACCATGGCAAGACCGCGCTGGTCGGCGCGCTGACCGGCACCGACACCGACCGGCTGAAGGAGGAGAAGGCGCGCGGCATCTCCATCGACCTCGGCTTCGCCTATCTCGCCACCGAGGCCGGCACGCTTGGCTTCATCGACGTGCCCGGCCATGAGAAGTTCATCCACACCATGCTGGCAGGGGCGAGCGGCATCGACATGGCGCTGCTCGTTGTCGCCGCCGATGACGGGGTGATGCCGCAGACCCGCGAGCATCTCGCGCTCATCGAGCTGCT
The DNA here is from genome assembly GCF_041415945.1 of Ancylobacter sp. IITR112. Classification (NCBI taxonomy): domain Bacteria; kingdom Pseudomonadati; phylum Pseudomonadota; class Alphaproteobacteria; order Hyphomicrobiales; family Xanthobacteraceae; genus Ancylobacter; species Ancylobacter sp. IITR112. The sequence continues at coordinate 3,593,894 of NZ_JBGCUS010000001.1, forward strand.
CGGCATCTCCCACGGCCTGGTGGCGCTGACCAAGGCCGATCTCGCCGATGCCGACCGCCGCGCCGCGGTGACGGCGGAGATCGCCGCCCTGCTCGACGGCACGGCGCTGGCGGGCGCGCCGGTTCTCCCCGTCTCCGCCCGCACCGGCGAGGGTATGGAGACGTTGCGCGCGGCACTGATCGACGCCGCCCGCCAGTCCGAGACCCGCCCGGCGGAGGGACGTTTTCGCCTCGCGGTGGACCGCAGCTTCACCCTCGCCGGTGCCGGAACCGTCGTCACCGGCACCGTGCTGTCCGGCCGGGTCCGCGTCGGCGATCCGCTCATGGTCAGCCCATCCGGCCTGCCCGCGCGGCTGCGCTCGCTGCACGCGCAGAACCGCAAGGCGGAGGAAGGCCGCGCCGGCGAACGCTGCGCGCTCAACCTCGCCGGCGAGGCGATCCGGCCGGAGGCGATCAAGCGCGGCGACATGGTGCTCACCCCCGCGCTGCATGCCCCCACCGAGCGCATCGACGCCACGCTCACCGTGCTGGCGAGCGAGCCGAAACCGCTCGGTGCCTGGTTTCCGGTGCGCTTCCACCACGGCGCGAGCGAGATCGGGGGGCGGTTGGTCCCGCTCTCCGACGACACAATCGCCCCCGGCACGACCGGCCTCGTGCAGATCGTGCTGGAACGGCCCATCGCCGCCGCCGTGGGCGACCGTTATGTCATTCGCGACACCTCGGCGCAGCGCAGCATCGGCGGCGGTCGTCTCATCGACCTGCGCGCCCCGGCCCGCAAACGCCGCGCTCCCGCGCGCCTTGCCCAGCTCGCCGCGCTGCGCGAAGCCGACCCGTACGCTGCGGTGACCGGCCTGCTGGCGGTGCCGCCCCATCATCTCGACCTCGCCGCCTTCGCCCGCGACCGGGCGCTTGCGGCGCAGGCGCCGGAGGACATCGCCGCGCGGCTCGGCCTCACCGTCCTCGCCAGTGGCGACACGTTGACCGTGCTCTCCCCCGCGCATTGGTTGGCGTACACGCAAGCGCTGCGCACGGAACTGGCGCAGTTCCACGCGGCCAATTCCGACCTGCCCGGCATCGGCGCGGAAAAGTTGCGCCTCGCCCTCGTCCCGCGCCTCGTCCGGCCCGTCTTCTCCGAGGCGCTGCACCGGCTCGCCGAGGCCGGCGCGCTGGTGCGCGAGGGGGCCTGGGTGCGGCTTCCCGACCATGAGGTGCGCCTCACCGATGGCGACGAGGCGCTGTGGGCGCGTATCGCCCCGGCCCTCGGCGGCACTGGCCGCTTCCGCCCCCCGCGCGTACGCGACCTGGCCGCGCTCACGGGCGAGGCGGAGAGCGAGATCCGCCGGCTGATGAAGTTGCTCGCCCGCATGGGCAAGGTGGACGAAGTGGCGCATGACCATTTCTTCCTCCGCCCCACCCTGGCGGAGATGGTGGCGCTCGCCGAGGCGCTGGCGCAGGCCGCGCCGGGCCGGGACTTCACCGCCTCCGCCTTCCGCGACCGCATCGAGGCCGGCGGCCACGCCGTCGGCCGCAAGGTGGCGATCCAGATTCTCGAATGTCTCGACCGCCACGGCGTCACCCTGCGGCGTGGCGATCTGCGCCGCATCAACCGCCACCGGCTGGACCTGTTCGGGGCGATCGACGACACTGCTACGCCCGCCCCCGCCCGGGGCGCGGACATGCCTTCTGGAAGAGCGTTACCTCCGGTGAGGTATCCGGACTTCAAATCCGGAAGGGGCCGCGAGACGGTCCCTGGTGGGTTCGACTCCCACTCTCTTCCGCCACCCCCCTCGCCGCCGGGCTCTGGCCCGAGCCAGTAGAGTTTCGCTGTCCGACCCGGCGGAGGCCCTCACCCCATGGCCGGCGTCGGCGCGCCGGTAAGCTCGGCCTCCTCCGCTTCCAGCGCTGCCCGCTGGCGCCGCGCGGCGGCCGCGTCGGCCCGTCGCTTATAGATCTCATAGGCGATGGCGCCGATCACCGTCACCGCCACGATCACCACCGCCAGCGCGGAGATGGCGGGCGTCGAGCCCTGCCGCACCCGCCCGGCGAGCACGGTGGTCAGGGTCTTGTCGGAGAGGATGGCAAAGGTGGTGGTGTTGTAGTTCTCGAAAGAGGAGAGGAAGGCCAGCACCGCCGCCGAGGCCAGCGCCGGCTTGAGGAAGGGCAGCAATATGTGGTGGAACACCTGCGGGTAGCTCGCCCCGAGGTCCAGCGCCGCCTCTTCCTGCGAGCGGTCGAAGCGCTGCAGCCGGGCGAGGATGATCAGCATGCAATAGGCGGAGATGAAGCTCGCCTGGCCCAGAACGGTCAGCACCACGCCGTCATAGAGAAAGCGCGTGCCGGTCTGCCCGGTGAACTGACGCCAGAACACCACGGTGGAAATGCCGATGATGATGCCGGGAGTGAGCACCGGCGAGACGACGACGAGATAATAGAGCGAGCGCACCCGCGGCTGGATCTGCGTCATGATGATGGCGCCGGCGAGCCCGATCGGCACGGAAATGCACACCACCAGCAGCCCGATCCACAGGCTCATCCTCAGGCCGGTCATCATGTCCTGGTCGGCGAACAGCGCCGCGAACCAGTCGAGAGTCAGCCCCTCGATCGGCCAGACCTGCGGGTATTGCGGGGTGTTGAAGGCGGATACCGCCATCACCGCCAACGGCCCCAGCAGATAGAGGAAGAAGATCACCGTGTAGAGCGCGAACATCACCCGCTGGAACGGACCCGGAATCATCGCGTGATTTCTCCAAGGCTGAGCCGGAACGCCTTGAGCACCACCAGCACGAACAGAATGCAGCTCACCAGCAGGATGAAGGCATAAGCCGCCCCCTGCGGCCAATTGAAGGCCTGGTAGAAGCGATCATAGACGATGGGGGTGAACCACAGCGTGCGCGGCCCGCCCAGCACGAGGGGCGCCGCCAGCGCCCCGGCGGTGAGCATGAATACCAGCGTGCAGCCCGAGGCGATGCCCGGCTTGGCATGCGGCAGCACGATGAAGGCGTGGATGTGCCACCACGGCGCCCCGAGATCCCGCGCCGCCTCCACCTGATTCTTGTCCAGGCTTTCAATGGCGTTGTAGAGCGGGAAGATCATCATCAGGAGATAGGCGTAGGAAAGGCCCATATAGAGCCCGACATCGGCCCCGAGGAAGTCGATCGGCTCGGAGGTGAGGCCCGCGCCCATCAGCATCTGGTTGATGATGCCACCGGAGGAGAGCAGCACCCGGAAGGCGAAGGCGCGCAGGATCTCGTTCACCCAATAGGGCAAAATCAGCAGCAGCAGCAGGATGCGCAGCCGCGCCGCGCTCGCCGACTGTGCCATGTGGAAAGCCAGCGGGTAGCAGATGGCGAAATTGATCAGGGTGATGATGATGCTCACCCCGATGGTGAGGAAGAAGGCCTTGATGTGCAGCCAGTTCCATTCGGCGGTGGAGGTGGTGGAGCCGAACAGGAAGTAGCGGTAATTCTCCAGCGTGTAGAGGTCCTTCGGCCCGCCCATCTGCGAGGGCGGCAGCTTCGGGCGGAACGACATGTCCACCATGGCGAGCTGCGGCAGCAGGATGATGAAGAAGGCCCAGAAGCCGACAGCGAGAACGAGATAGAGCCCGACTGCGAGGCCGTTGCGCTGGAAGAAGCCGGGGCCGGTCGCCACGCCCATGCGCCGCTCATAGGCGCTCAGCGCGAAGAACAGCACAACGACCGCCAGCGGCAGGCCGAAGACGAAGGCGAGGCTGCCATTCATCGCGCCTGTCCTTCCCCCAGGGCCAGCACCAGCCCATCCGCGGCGGTGAAGCCGAGCCGCAGTTCTTCGCCGACGCTGGGCAGCGGCACGCCGGCGCCGACGCTCGCCGTCACCTTCTGCCCGCTCTTCGCCCGCAGCGTGATGTGGGTGACGCTGCCCTCATAGGCGACATCCAGCGCCTCGCCGGTGAAGCCGGCGGTGCCGCCATTGGCGCGCAGCCGCATTGCTTCCGGCCGCACGAACAGCAGCGCCTCCTGCCCGATACCCAGCCCCACCGGGTTGCGCCCTTTCAGCGTGCCGAGCGGCGTGTCGAGCGTAGCGAAGCCCTCTTCCACATGGCTCACCCGCCCGCGAATGCGGTTGTTCTCGCCGACGAAGGAGGCGACGAAGGGCGTGCGTGGCTCGGCATAAACGGCGCGGCCATCGCCGACCTGCTCGATCACGCCGGCATTCATGACAGCGATGCGGTCCGACATGGTCAGCGCCTCGCCCTGGTCATGGGTGATGTAGATGAAGGTGATGCCGACCCGCTTCTGGATGGCGCGCAATTCGCTGCGCATATGCTGGCGCAGCTTGAGGTCGAGCGCGGAGAGCGGCTCGTCCAGCAGCAGCACAGAAGGCTCCACCGCCAGCGCCCGGGCGATGGCGACGCGCTGCTTCTGGCCGCCGGAAAGTTCCGACACCTTCTTGTGGCCGTGCTCGGCGAGCGCGACCTGGATCAGCAGGTTCTTCACCTTCTCGTCGCGCTCGTGCCGGGGAACGCCGCGCACCCTGAGGCCGTAGCCGATATTCTCCGCCACCGTCATCATCGGGAACAGGGCGAGATTCTGGAAGATCAGCGCGGTCGGCCGCTTGTTCGGGCCGATGCCCTTCATGTCCTGGCCACCGATCTTCACCTGCCCCCGCGTGGGCTCGATGAAGCCGGAAATGGTGCGCAGAAGTGTGGTCTTGCCGCAGCCGGACGGGCCGAGGAAGGAGAAGAACTCGCCCGGCTCGATGGTGAGGTTCGCCTCCCTGACGGCGACGAAATCGCCGAAGGTGACATTGACGCCCTCAAGCTCGACGGCAGCGGCCATGCGGATTTCCTGTACTCGGGGAAGAGGCGGGCGAAGAGGTCGCCCGGGTGCCGCTCACGGCCGGAGAGGTCCGGCCGTGAGGCAGCGCGTCGGTCGGCGAAGCTCACGCCGCCTTGAACTTCTCGGCATACTGGGTGCGCAGCTCGGCGTACCAGGACGGCTCCGGCGGACGGCTCCACAGATTGTCGAGCGCGTTGCCGGGATAGGCCTCGGCGAAGTTCTTCTTGGCGACTTCGGTCAGGAAGGCATCGGCGCCCTTCACGACCGGGTTGTAGCCCGAGCCATTGGCGACCATGGCCGATATCTCGGGCGTGTGGATGAAGTTGATGAACTCATAAGCCTGCGCCGTGTTCTTGGCCGCCTTGGTCATCGACCAGCCGTCGATCCAGGTAATGGCGCCTTCCTGCGGGGCCATGTAGTTCACCGGCTTGCCGTCCTTCTTCAGCGACAGCGGCGGGCCGTCCCAGGTCTGGCCGATGACGCAGCCATTTTCCATGAAGCCGGACTTGGTGTTGTCGGCGGAATCCCAGAACTGCTTGACCTGCGCCTTGTTCTCGATGGCGAAGGCGAGGATGGGGTCGTAGATCTTCTTCATCGTCGCCTCGTCCTTGAAGGCGTCGAGCATGCGGTTGGAGGGCAGCTTGCCGGTCTTGTCCCACCACAGGCCGATGCCGAGCAGCAGCGAGTGCGGGCGGCCCTGCATCTTGCCCTTGAACTCCGGCGCCCACAGCGTGCCGTAGCTCAGCGTCGGGTATTCCAGCGTGGCGAGGTCGGTGCGCCAGGCGATCGCCTCCGAGCCCCAGCAATGCGGCACATGGTAGAGCCCGCCATCCCAGGTCCACACGCTGGTGGAGCCTTCCATCATCGCCGGCAGCACCTGGTCGAGCTTCAGCTTGGAGAGGTCATAGGGGGCGAGCACGCCGAGTTCCTTGAACTGGGGCGCACGGTCGCGCGTCGGCGCGCACAGGTCGAAGCCCTCGCCCTCGGTGGCCTGCAGCTTGTTGATCTGCTCCTCATTCTGCGAGAACGGGGTGGAGTTGACCTTGATGCCGGTCTTCTTGGTGAATTCCGGGATCACCGGCTCGGGCAGTTCGTCCGCCCAGTTGAGCAGGTTCAGCTCGCCGGAGGAGGAGAAGGCGTCGCGCACCAGATAGGGCCCGGCGGCCACCATGGTGCCGGCCGCGAGCGCGCCCTTGAACAGCACGCGGCGGGTGAAGCTGCGGGCGGCGAGCAGCGTCTCGATCGACGAATTGGTCGGCTCTGTCTTCTTCGTCACGGCGTTCCCCTCGGGATGGCATGGACCGGGGGGAGGTGGAGCATGAAATATGCCAGCGCCGCGCGCCCGTCGCTGCGTTGCACAAAAGCGACGAACCCCTTGTCCGCTGCCGACGCCGGCACCCTGCTGCCGCGCTTTTCGGCAGGCGCGCTTGCCGCACTGCACGCGAAACGGGCGCCGCCCTCACCGCAGCGCGGCGAGCACGTCCCCGGCGAGCGCGTGCACATCGTCCCGATGCCCGGTGCGGCCGGAGGGGGCGTCTGTCGTGGAGGTCATGACAAGCGAGACGCCGCGTTCCGGCACCACATAGAGCATCTGCCCGCCATAGCCCCAGCCATAATGCGCGCGCGCGCCGTCGATCGCCCTTGTGAACCAGCCATAGCCATAGGCGTCGCCGGTGAAGCGCGATTGCGTGCGCGCCTGCCAGCATTGGGCGATCCACGCTTCCGGGATCACCTGTTCCCCGGCCCGGTTGCGCCCGCTATTGCGGCAGGTTTCAGTGAAGGCGAGCAGCGAGGTCGGCCGCATCGCCATCTGGTTGCCGCCGAAATAAATGCCCTGAGGATCGCGCTCCCAATCGGCGATTTCGAAGCCCTCGATTGGCCCGAGCCAATCCCGCGCCAGCGCCAGCGTCGAGCGCCCGCTCGCCCGGGTGAGGATGGCGGAGACGAGATGCGAGGAGCCGGTGGAATAGAGCATCTGCCCACCCGGTTCATCGACAAAAGGCCGCGCCAGCGCGGCGCGCACCCAGTTGGGGCTGGCGATCCACGCGCCATAAAAGGCGCCAGAGGTGCGCTCCAGCCCCGCCTGCATGGAGAGAAGGTTGCCGAGCGTGATCTCATAAAGGCGCGGGTCGGGGTCGGCAGGCAGGTCGGCCTTCAGCAGCGGGGCGATCTTCTGCTCCGTCCCCTCCAGCACGCCTTTATCAATGGCGATGCCGGCGAGCATGGCAAGAATGCTTTTCGAGGCGGATTTGATGTTGGTCGGCCGGTCCACCCGCCCGCCGCTATAGCCGCGCGCGGCCAGCGTTTCGCCGTTCCGGCTGACCAGCACGGTGCGCAAGGGTTCGAGCGTGCCGGCGCGGTCGAGCACCGCGTTCAGCGCGGGAGGGGCGGCGTCAGGCGCGGGCGCATCTTGTGCAAGGCCGAGGCGCGGGGTGAGCAGAAGCAGCGGAGCGGCAAGCAGGGAACGACGGTGCATGCCGGAGAAGATAGGGCGGGCGCGGGGGATGTGGGGTCACGAAGGGGGGAGTGAGGGGTGGCTTAAATGCCTGTCATCGCCCACGTGCACCACCGGCAATTGCTTCAATGATTTTGCCTTTAAGACAGAGACAAACGGGATAATCGGCGGTCGCAAATCTGATTCTAGGCAAAAGCGCAAGCCTCCTCGACTCCGGAGTATCCCTATAAAGAGCCCTAATTATCACTTCTATAGATGATAGAAGCACCTTCCCTTTAATTGTCTCTCTACCAACGCCACCTAGATCACGCCATCTTTCGGATATTATACTTCTATTATCTCCAGAAATTCCGGATATTGCAGCCGCTAACGCGTTATTGAAATCGCGCTCAATTTCTCTTGCATCCATATTAACAATTGCTTGTTCAATAAATGACTTGGCAACTTCCCTATCTACTCCAAAGGAGACAGAAATATGTTCATCATTTACAAATGATGCCTCAATATCTGATCCGGGCGTGATCCACACGGGAATATCGTTCGCAATATACCCTTTCTTTTCACACCAAGCTGTACAATCTTCATCAGACATGAAATCACGGTCACGATGCACAAGCACGCCGATACCAAGAGCTTTTCTTAATTTCGCCAATGCCTCTCCACTCGGCAATCCACCTGCTCCAAATGTTGGCCAGACAAGTACCTTTCTGCTAAGATCCGGCCATTGAGATATCAGAGATTGCATCAAATTTATCTTCTCATCTTCTGAAAAGAGTATTATCTCCTTATCTAAGGCGCCCCACCCCATTCTCAGACGAATTCGCTGCTCGTCTTCAGAACGTATTAAGCCATCATTTATCCAATGAACCCTAGTTTCGGCCCCGCACGCACGAACTAAATTAGGCGAATGTGTGGTAAGTAGAAATTGCGTATCAGGAAATTGAACCGCCGCCTCTTCAATTGATTTGATTAAAAGCTCTTGAGTTCCGGGATGCAAATGCGCATCTGGCTCATCGATCAAGAGAAGTCTCGGTTTAAATTTCAATAAATAAGCAAAAATCTGTACAACTTGAAGAAAGCCCGTTCCCGCCATCTCAAGCGGCTTGCGCTGCTGGGCTATATTTTTACCTGGGGCCTTCATATCCGGCGTCCAGAACTGTGCATCGATGTTTACATCACGCAATCTGTCAAACTTAACCCAAAATCGAACTCCATTTATAACCTTACCAACCCAACTATTCAGCTCATTTAGCTCCGTGTAACCAGAACCAGACCCAGTTCCTGCCAAGTCAAGCAAGATATGACGGAGAACAGAACCCCCTTCGCCAGAAGCTGCTCGTCGATGCAACACTGGACTTGCTAGAACTGTTTCTACCTCTGCAAGGCCAGCCAGGCCTGGGATATATGCAGTCTGCGGCTGTTCATCTGTAAGTGCTGTAGCTAGCGGACCCGAAATTACGGTCCGAGCTCCTGCTTCATTGCGCGCAGCATTTATACTAATGACAGTTTCATTACCGTGATCGTCAATGAATCCGACCTTTATTTTTGGAAGGTCTTCCTTGTTTTGGATTCGCTTCTTATGCGCGAGCTCAAGGAACTCCCTACTCGGAGTGTAGTCCATTTGTTCAAGAGTAGTCTTACCGCTGGCGTCCCTCAGAGTTGCACAGCGTATCGACCAATGGACGGCCTTCAATATTGAGGATTTTCCAGAACCATTAGCCCCGACTAAAACGGTTACTGGACCCAGATCTATTGAAACCCTCTCATTCAGGCGCATAAAATTTTCGACAAAAACCGTCTTCAGCATCTGCTTCCACGCGAGTCGGGCTTTGGAAGGTTACCATCGCATACGAGCGTGCGATTACAAGACTCACCCACCCCCCAGCACCAGATCATCCCGGTGCACCATCGCGGTGCGGCCCTCGAACCCCGTGATCCCGGCGATCTCGTCCGATGAGCGGCCCTTGAGCCGTTCGGCGTGGTCGTGGTCATAGGCCACCAGCCCGCGGCCGACTTCCGCCCCGTCCGGCCCGCGCAGCACCACCGCGTCGCCACGCGAGAACGTGCCCTCAATCCGCGTCACCCCCGCCGGCAGCAGCGAGGAGCCCCGGCGCAGCGCCGCCACCGCGCCGGCGTCGAGATGCAGCACGCCGCGCGGTTCCAGCGCGCCGGCGATCCAGCGCTTGCGCGAGGCCACCGGGTTCGCGGGGGCGAGGAACCAGGTGCAGCGCGCCCCGGTCTCGATGGCGCGGATCGGGTTCTTCACCTTGCCGGACGCGATCACCATATGCGCGCCCGCCGTGGTGGCAATCTTGCCCGCCTCGATCTTGGTCTTCATGCCGCCGCGCGACAGCTCCGTGCCGGCGCCGCCGGCCATGGCCTCGATCTCCGCCGTGATGCGCGGCACCACGGGGATGAGCCGGGCCTCGGGGTCTTCATTCGGCGGGGCGGTGTAGAGCCCGTCAATATCCGAGAGCAGGATGAGCAAATCGGCGCTGGTCATGCCGGCGACGCGGGCGGCGAGCCGGTCATTGTCGCCATAGCGGATTTCCGAGGTCGCCACCGTGTCGTTCTCGTTGATGACGGGGACGACCTTCAGCTCCATGAGCTTCGCGATGGTCGAGCGGGCGTTGAGATAGCGCCGCCGCTCCTCGGTGTCGCCCAGGGTGATGAGGATCTGCCCGGCGGCGACGCCTTCATGCGCGAGGGCTTCCGACCAGGCGCGCGCCAGCGCGATCTGCCCCACGGCGGCGGCGGCCTGGCTTTCCTCCAGCTTCAGCGGCCGGCGCGGCAGGCCCAGCACATTGCGCCCGAGCGCGATGGCGCCTGAGGAGACCACCAGCACCTCCCGCCCCTCGCGGTGGAGATGGGCCACATCTTCCGCCAGCGCCGCCAGCCAGGCATGGCGCAGCGCGCCGCGCGCGGAATCCACCAGCAGGGCCGAGCCGACCTTGACCACGATGCGGCGGAAGCCGGCAAGCTGCGGCGCGGCGGGGGTCGCCTCAGGAACGGCAAGGGCGTTGGCGGCGGCGTCGGTGGAAAGGGTCATCGCGGCGGGCTTCGATCAGAGGGAGACGGCGGGCTACATACGCCGATTTGGCCGGCAAGGCGCGGGGAATTGTCAGCCCGGCGTCATCCCGGACGGCCGCACGGCCGATCCGGGATCGTGCGTGGTGGAGAGCCCCCTCACGGGCGCCAGGGTTCCGGCACCACCTTGTCGGCTTCTTCCGCGCGACCCTCGTCGATGATGCCGAGCAGCGCACGCAGCGCCTCGCGCACGCCCTCGCCGGTGGCGGCGGAAAGCGCCAGCGGCTTCTTCTTCGCCGCGCGCTTCAGCCGGTCCATCTGCGCCTTCAGCGTCTCGGCATCGAGCGAATCGATCTTGGTGAGGGCGACGATCTCCGGCTTGTCCTCCAGGCCGGCGCCATAGGCGTCGAGCTCGGCGCGCACGGTCTTGTAGGCCTTGCCGGCATGCTCGCTGGTGCCGTCGACAAGGTGCAGCAGCACGCGGCAGCGCTCGATATGGGCGAGGAACCGGTCGCCGAGGCCGACGCCCTCATGCGCACCCTCGATGAGACCGGGAATGTCGGCGAGGACGAATTCGCGCCCGTCCACCTTCACGACGCCGAGGCCGGGGTGGAGCGTGGTGAAGGGATAGTCCGCCACCTTGGGCTTGGCCGCGGTGGTGGCGGCGAGGAAGGTCGACTTGCCGGCATTGGGCAGGCCGACAAGGCCGGCATCGGCGATCAGCTTGAGACGCAGGATGATCCAGCGCTCCTCGCCCTCCTGGCCGGGATTGGCGCGGCGCGGGGCCTGGTTGGTCGAGGTCTGGAAATGCGCGTTGCCGAAGCCGCCATTGCCGCCTTTCAGGAAGCGGATGCGCTGGCCGACCTCGGTCAGATCGGCCAGAACGGTCTCACCGTCCTCCTCAAGAACCTCGGTGCCCGCCGGCACTTTTAGCACAACATCGTCGCCTTTGGCCCCGGCGCGGTTCTTTCCCATGCCGTAGCCGCCTTTTTTGGCTTTGAAGTGCTGTTGGTAGCGGTAGTCGATGAGCGTGTTGAGCCCATCGACACACTCGATCCACACATCCCCCCCCCTCCCCCCATCGCCGCCGTCGGGGCCGCCGAATTCGATGAATTTCTCGCGCCGGAACGAGAGGCAGCCCGCGCCGCCATCGCCGGCGCGGACATAAATCTTGGCCTGGTCAAGAAACTTCATCGGTACGGCTCAACGTTGCGGGCGCCCACGGGGCGGGAGCCCTCCAAGACTAACAAAAGGTCGGTTCAATGCCGAACGGCATCAAGCTCGTGCAGCCGCGCTGGCTGGGTGGCGCCCCAGGCGCGCAGCGAGGTCCATAGCCGCCGCTCCAGGCGGAAGCGATCGACTGGCACCGAGGCGCCGATCGCTCGCACCCGGGCGAGCCCCACGCCGGTCCACTGGAAGCCGCACTTCTCCAGCACGCCGCGCGAGGCCGGATTGACGACCCGGGCGGAGGCGACCAAGGCAGGCAGATTGCGGTCGGCGAAAGCGTGGTCGATCAGCGCCCGCACCGCTTCGGTCGCGATCCCGTGGTCCCAATAGGGCTCGCCGAGCCAGTAGCCGATCTCCGGCACGTCCTCGTCACGGCGGTTGAAGCCGCACATGCCGACCGGGATCGCCGGCCCGAAACCGGCCGCATCGGGAAAACGCAGTGCACCCGCGTTCTTCAGGAAGATCGCGAAGGTTGCCGCCTGCGGCCCGCCCGGCAGGTTGGCGACAAAGGAAGCCGCATCCGCCATGCCGTAGGGATGGGGAATGTTCGCCGTCATCTCCGCCACCTTTCGGTTGTCGGCGAGTTCGGCGATCCACGTCATGTCCTCGATCCGGGGCACGCGCAGCACAAGGCGGCCGGTTTCGAGGACGGCGGTACTGCTCTCGACGAGGGGTGACCCGAGGGTCGCTTCGACAATGGTCATCTGAGGGCTCCTGGGACCGGAACGACGAAGGGGAGGCGGTTTCCTCGCCTCCCCTGTCGGGTACCCCGGGTGTCCGTCACGGACGTTCGGGAAATCCTTCCGGTCGGGCGAGACCGGCGGGATTTCCAAGAACCCTCACCGGCTTTATTCGGCGGCCTCGGCGGCCGGAATGACGGATACGTACGTGCGGGAATTAGCTTTGGCTCGGAACTCGACTCGGCCGTCAATCAGCGCAAAGAGGGTATGGTCTTTGCCCATGCCGACATTGGTGCCGGGATGCCAAGTGGTGCCGCGTTGACGCACGATGATGTTGCCGGCCACGACCTTCTCGCTGCCGAACTTCTTCACGCCAAGACGGCGACCGGCCGAGTCGCGACCGTTGCGGGAGGAACCGCCTGCCTTCTTATGAGCCATGTTGCTCTCCTACTTTCCTAGCTGGCGGTCTCAGGCGCCGGTAATCGAGGTCACGCGGACGACGGTGAAGTCCTGCCGGTGGCCGATCTTGCGACGCGAATTCTGACGGCGACGTTTCTTGAAGGCAATGACCTTCGCGCCGCGGGTGTGCTTGACAACCTCAAGGGTCACGGAAGCGCCGTCCACGAGGGGAGCGCCGACCTTCGGGCTGTCGCCGCCGAGCATGAGCACCGGCAGGGTCACGGAGGCGCCAGCCTCGGCTTCGATCTTGCCGACGGTGACGAGGGCATCGGGGGCGACGCGATACTGCTTGCCACCCGTCTTGATGACCGCGAACATGTTTTGTCCTTTCGTTCGATGCCGGCCTCCGGCGTTGCCGCCTGGACCGGCTTCTTTCGGTCGGTTGATGAAGCGCAGGGGACACAGCATCCCACCACGCAGGCCGGCTCCTTACAAAGCGAGCCCTCTGCTGTCAAGGAAAAGCGCCCGTCGCCGGGTGGCGACAGAGCCTGCGTAGCCCTGCCGCCACAGTGCCCGGGGGCTCGCAGGCCAATGGCGCAACCAGGGCGGCGCGGCTATCGTGCGCGCCCCGCGCCCAGCCCGAGGATGCTTGGATGACCGATGCCGCCGACTCTTCGCCGTCCGCTCAGGCCCTCTCCGGCATCCGCGTGCTCGATCTTTCCCGCGTCCTCGCCGGTCCATGGGCGACGCAAGCCCTTGGTGATCTCGGCGCCGAGGTGGTCAAGATCGAAAAGCCCGGCGAGGGCGATGACACGCGCGGCTGGGGCCCGCCCTGGCTGGCGGACGGTGAGGGCAAGCCGACACGCGAGAGTGCCTATTTTCTCGCCGCGAACCGAAACAAGCGCTCGGTGACCATCGACATGGCGCGGCCCGAAGGTCAGGCGCTGATCCACGCTCTGGCGCGCGACAGCGACGTGGTGGTCGAGAATTTCAAGGTCGGCGGCCTGAAGCGCTACGGGCTGGACTATGACAGCCTCGCCGCGCTGAACCCGCGCCTCATCTATTGCTCCATCACCGGCTTCGGGCAGGACGGGCCGGAAGCGGGCCGGGCCGGCTATGATTTCATGATCCAGGGCATGTCCGGCCTGATGTCGGTGACTGGAGCTCCCGAGAGCGAGCCACAGAAAGTGGGCGTCGCCTTGGTCGACATCCTCACCGGACTGAATGCCACCATCGCCATTCTCGCGGCGCTGGAACAGCGCCACCGGAGCGGGCGCGGTCAGAGGATTGATATCGCCTTGTTCGATGTCGCGGTGGCGAGCCTCGCCAACCAGGCGCTGAACTTCCTTGTCGGTGGCAGCGCACCGCGCCGGCTGGGCAATGCCCACCCGAACATCGTGCCCTATCAGGCTTTCGAGACGGCCGACGGCCACCTCATCCTTGCGGTCGGCAACGACGCGCAATTCGCCCGCTTCTGTCGCCTCGCTGACCTCGCTTCACTGGCGGAAGACGCACGCTACGCCACCAATCGCGAGCGGGTGGCGCATCGTGACACGCTCGTGCCGCTGATCGCCGCGGCGCTGAAACGGCAGACCACCGCCGAATGGCTCGCCATGCTGGACACCGCCGGCGTCCCCGCCGGGCCGATCAACACCATCGCCCAGGCTTTCGCCGAGCCGCAGGCGCTGGCGCGGGGATTGGCAACCGCGCTCCCTCATGCGCTCGGCGGCACCGCCCCCGGTGTGCGCAGCCCGCTCCGTCTCGCCGATTCACCGACGAGCGACGCCACGGCCCCGCCCCTCCTCGGCCAGCACACGGACGAGGTGCTGGAGGAGCGGCTTGGCCTGTCGCCGAGGGAACGGCAGGCACTGCGCGCGGCCGGCATCATCTGAGACGCGCCGCCGGCAGGCTGAGCCGGCCGGCGGCGTGCGCCCTATTGGCTCTTCGCCTTGGCGAGGAAGGAGCCGTCGAAGGTCTTCGACAGGTCGATCTTGGCCGGGTCGATCTTGGGATCAGTGGTGGTGATGAGGTTCAGCGCGCTCTTCATGCTCGCCATGTCGATGTTGCCATCGGTCGAATAGGACTGGCGCGAGGCGTTGAACGCCTTGATGTAGAGTTCCTTGTCGCCGAGCCAGTATTCCTGCGGCACGTTCGCCGCCACTTCTTCCGGCGTCGCCTTTTCAAGCCACTTCAGCGTCTTGTAGAAAGCGTTGGTCAGCGCCTGCACCGTGTTCGGGTTGGCCTTGATGAAACTCTCCTTCAGGTAGAGCACGGCCGCCGGGTTCTGGCCGCCGAACACCGCCTCGGTACCGGCCGTGGTGCGAGTGTCGACGAGGATCTTCAACTCGCCCATATCCTCCAGCTTGGAGATGACGGGATCGAGATGCGAGATGGCGTCGATCTCGCCCTTCTGCATCGCCGCCACCGCGGAGGCACCGCCGCCCACACCGATGAAGGAGGCGTCGTCCGGCGACATGCCGTTTTTGATCATCAGATATTGGACGAGGATATAGGTCGAGGATCCCGGAGCGGTGACGCCGATCTTGGCGCCCTTGAGGTCCGCTACAGATTTGATGGTCTCGGCTTTATCCTTGCTCACGCCGACGACAATGCCGGGATAGCGGCCGAGGTCGATGACGGCGCGGATGTCCTGCTTCTTGTCCTGCATGCGGATCGTGTGCTCATAGGCGCCCGTCACCGCATCCACCGAGCCGCCGATCAACGCCTGCAGCGACTTTGAGCCGCCGCCAAAGTCGTTAATCTCGACAGTAAGACCTTCGTCCTTGAAGTAGCCGAGCCGTTCCGTCAGCGTCAGCGGGAGGTAATACAGCAGTGGCTTGCCACCGACGCCAATGGTGAGGTTCGGCTTCTCGATCTCGCCCGCCCGGGCCGCACCCAGGGCGGGAACGAGCAGGCAGGCCGCCAGCAACAGGCTTCGCAGTTTCATGGTACTTCCTCCCTTTATTGTCGTTCGCATGTTTACGATTGTTCGCTGGCCGCCTGCGGGCGCCACACCAGCAGCCGCTTCTCGATGCGGGTGACAAACCAGTCGATGACAAGCACGAAGGCGGCGAGGATGAACATGCCGGCGAACACGCCGGTGACGTCGAACACGCCCTCCGCCTGATGAATGAGGTAGCCCAGGCCGGCGGAGGAGCCGAGGTATTCGCCCACGACGGCGCCAACGAGAGCGAAGCCAACCGCCGTATGCAGCGAGGAGAACATCCACGACATGGCTGACGGCCAATAGACATTACGGAAGAGCTGACGCTCGTTCATCCCCATCATGCGCGCATTGGCGAGCACTACCGGACTTACTTCCTTCACGCCCTGATAGACGTTGAAGAACACGATGAAAAATACCAGCGTGACGCCCAGTGCCACTTTCGACCAGATGCCAAGGCCCAGCCACAGCATGAAGATCGGCGCGAGCACAACGCGCGGCAGGGCGTTGACCATCTTCACATAGGGGTCGAACACCGCCGCAACCAGCGGCTTGCGGGCAAACCAGAAACCGACGACCACGCCGCCGCCGGCGCCGATGAGAAAGGCCAGCACGGTCTCCGTGAGCGTGATCCAGAGATGCTTCCAGATGGTGCCGGAGACGAACAGTTCCACCACCCGGCCGAGCACATCGCCGGGCTTGGAGAAGAAGAACTCGGGCAGCAGATAGTCGCCGCCGATCGGCACCGTGGCACCGATCTGCCAGATGGCCAGCACCGCCACCGCAACGAGAATCTGCAGGAAAAGGAGCTTGGCCGGATGCAGCTTCACGACGGCATCTCCTCTCCATATGTCTTGGCGACTTCGGCCTTCAACTGGTTCCAGATCAGCCGATGAAGCTCGTGAAAACGCGGGTCGAGACGAATTTCCGCCGTGTCGCGCGGACGGGCGAGGTCGATCGGGAAATCGCCGATGATCCGCGCCTCCGGCCCGGCCGACATGATCACCACGCGGTCGGACAGCGCGATCGCCTCTTCAAGGTCGTGGGTAACGAACATTACCGCCTTGCGGTCTTCCGCCCACAGCCGCAGCAGCAGCGTACCCATGATCTGCCGCGTCTGCGCGTCGAGCGGGCCGAAAGGCTCGTCCATGAGCAGGATTTTCGGCTGGCGGATCAGCATCTGCGCCAGCGCCACGCGCTTCCTCTGGCCGCCGGAAAGCTCATGCGGGTAGCGTTCGACAAAGCGGGCGAGACCGACCCGCTTCAACCAGTCCTGCGCCTGCGCCTGCGCTTGCCCCCGAGCCATCCCGCCGATTTCCAGCGCGATGGCCACATTGTCGAGTGCCGTCTTCCACGGCATCAGCGCGTCCTGCTGGAAAAGATAGCCGGCGCGGGAATTGAGGCCCGCCAGAGGCTCGCCGAAGATCGACACCGTCCCGCCCGCCGGTGCCAGCAGGCCCGCCGTGGCATTGAGCAGGGTGGACTTGCCGCAGCCGGTGGGACCAACAATCGCGACGAACTCACCTTCCCGCACCCGCAGCGAGGTCGGCGCCACCGCCTTGAACACCGGCCGGCCCTTCACGGCGAAGCTGATGCTGATCTCATCGAGAGCGACTGCGAGCGGCGCGTGCTCCACAGTCCGGGAAAGGCCCGCCTGGGGGGATGGCTCCGCCGCGAGGGCAAGATTCATGGGCTCACCTGCCATGTCGTGGTCCTACTGGGCGGCGCGCAGATGCGCCGGCGCGGGGTGAAGGTCGCCGCTGCGGCCGGCCTTGGCAACCTGGCCTGGAATGTCGTGGCCGAGCAGCGCCGGAAGGCTGCGCGCCAGTGCCAGAAGGGCCGACAGGTCAACGCCGGTCTCGACTCCCATCTCGTCCAGCATGTGAACGAGGTCCTCGGTCGAGATATTGCCGGTGGCACCGGGCGCGAAGGGGCAACCGCCAATGCCGCCGAGCGCGGCGTCGAATCGGTCCGCGCCGGCCTCCAGCGCGGCGAAGGCGTTGGCGAGCCCCATACCGCGCGTATTATGGAAATGCAGGGTCAGCGGCACGCCGGGGAAGCGCGCGCGGAAGGCCGAGACCAGCTCCGCCACCTGCCGCGGATTGGCCATGCCGGTCGTGTCGGCCAGCGTCACGGAGTGCAGGCCGCAGGCGAGAAGTGTCTCCGCCAGATCCAGCACCTTCTGCGGCGATTGTGCGCCTTCAAACGGGCAGCCGAAGGCCGTAGCGATGGAGCCATTGAGTGTCACGCACGTGCCAGAGGCCGCCGCGACAATAGCGCGGAAGCCTACGAGCGACTGGGCCGGAGCCATCCTCATATTGGCGAGATTATGCGTCTCGCTCACCGAGACCACGAGATTCAGCTCGTCCATGCCCGCCTCCAGCGCCGCCTCTGCGCCGCGCAGATTTGGCACCAGCGCGACATAGGTCACACCGGGCCGGCGCGTGATGGCACACGCGACTTCCCGCGCATCGGCAAGGTTCGGCACCGCCTTTGGCGAGACGAAGGACGTGACCTCGATCTTGGCGACGCCGGTCTGCGAGAGGGCATCAATCAGCGCGACCTTGTCCTCGGTGGGCAGGAAGCGTGGCTCGATCTGCAGCCCGTCGCGCGTCACAACTTCCTGGATGAACACATGTGGGGGAAAGGCGACGCTCATGCTGGCTGCCCCTGCCCCCCGGCCCCACCCATCGCTACCGCGCCGCTTTCGACCAGCGCGCCGATCTCATCCTCGCTATAGCCGAGCGCGGCAAGAACGGGCGCGGTGTGTTCGCCGAGCTGCGGCCCCAGCCAGTGGACCGTACCGGGCGTCGCGGAAAGCTTGGGCACGATGCCGGGCATCTTCACGTTCAATCCATCCGGCAAGGTCGAGGGCAGGATCATGTCGCGGGCGAGATATTGCGGGTCGGTCACAATATCGGCGACCGAATAGATGCGCCCATTCGGCACTTCGGCAGCATCGAGTGCCGCCGTTACCTCATCCAGCGAATGCCGGCTCGTCCAGGCGGTGATCGCCCCGTCGATCTCCTCGACATGGCGCACGCGCCCGTCATTGGAGGCGAGGCGCGGATCGCTGGCGAGGTCGTCGCGTCCGATCGCTCCCATCAGCCGGCGGAAAATGCCGTCGCCATTGCCGGCGACGATGACATAGGTGCCTTCGGCAGTCGGATAGGAATTGGAAGGCGCGATTCCGGGCAGCGCTCCGCCCGAGCGCGTGCGTACGAAGTCGAACACATCATATTCCGGGACGAGGCTCTCCATCATGTTGAAGACGCTCTCGAACAGCGACACGTCCACCACCTGCCCGGTGCCGCGGCCGGACTTGATGTGCAGCAGCGCCATCAGCGCCCCCATCACCGCGTGGAGGGCGGCCAGCGAATCGCCGATGCTGATGCCGGTACGCGCGGGCGGGCGGTCGGGTTCGCCCGTGGTAAAGCGCATGCCGCCCATCGCCTCGCCCACCGCGCCGAAGCCGGGACGCTCGCGATAGGGCCCGTCCTGGCCGAAGCCGGAGATCCGCACCATGACGAGGTTGGGGTTGATCGCTTTCAGCGCCTCCCAGCCAAGCCCCCAGCGCTCCAGCGTGCCGGGGCGGAAATTCTCGATCAGCACATCCGCATCGCGCACGAGACGGCGTACCACCTCCTGCCCCTCAGGCAGGCGCATATTGATGGCGACGGATTTCTTGTTGCGCGACTGCAGGTACCACCAGAGCGAGGTGCCCTCGTGCAGCTTGCGCCATTTGCGCAGGGGATCGCCCTCGCCCGGCGCCTCGACCTTGATCACCTCGGCGCCGAATTCCGCCATCAACCGGGCGGCAAAAGGGGCGGCGATCAGATTGCCAAGCTCGATCACACGGATGCCGCTCAGCGGCCCCTCAACGGGACCGGGCCGGGTTGCTTCCATGGCAGGCGCTCCTCACACGTCGTTTTTTCGATCTATCAACCGAAAGACGGTGAGGGTCTACCCCTCTTTAGGCAAACATGAAGCAACAAGGAGCCCCACGCAGACCGAGCCCGGAGGACCCCTGCGCGGGGCGCAGGGGTTAAGTGAGGCTTCAGAACGAAACGGTCAGCCGGGCATTGAACGAGCGGCCGGGACCGGCGACCGCATAACCCCAGGCGGGCGAGGTGCCCATCATCGAGGAAACTTGGTAATTCACCAGATTGGCTCCGCCGAGCGGGAGGTCGTACTCGGTGTCGAACAGGTTCTCGATGCCGAGGTCAAGTCTGAACGGACCCTGCTCGTAGCTGGTGCGCAGGTTGAACAGCGCATAGGCGCTGGTTTCCAGCTCGTTATGCACCTCGCTCACTTCGGTCTTGGCGCCCACCAGTTGCACCTCGGCGGTTGTGGTCCAGTTGCCGAGCACATGGTCCAGCGCCAGCGTCGCATTGACCGGCATGATGTGGTACAGATTCACCCCGTCGACGCGCTGGCCGCGCACGAAGTTCAGATTGCCGCGGAACACACCCTTGCCATAGGTCGGGTCGTTCCACAGGTCGAGCCGCCCGTCGATGTTCATGCCGTAGAGATAGGCGTCGTAATTGGCGAACTGCAGATAGACGAAGCCCTCGGTGGCGGTCAGGTTGTCCGGCAGGTTGGCGAGGCACCCCGGCAGCGCGCAACGGCGCACGTCGATATAGTCCTCGACATAGCTGGCATAGGGCGACACCCGCACCTCCCACGCCTTGCGGACCGGGTCGCGCCATGTGGCGGTGAGGCTCGCCGTATGAGCCTTTTCCGGCTCGAGGTCGATATTGCCGACATAGCCATTGCCGTCGCCGAACCACCCGATCATGCTCATCGCCATGGCATTGGTCGACCAGGAATAGCGCTCATAGAGATTTGGCGAGCGGGTCTTGCGGGCCAGGCCGATGTCGAGCTGGCGTGCCTCGTCCGGCTGGTAGCGCAGGATCGCCGAACCGTCGATATTGATGTCGGTGCGGGCGTGGTCCAGCGCATTGAAGGCGGCCGCGTTGGCGCCATACATCATCTCATTATAGCCCTGTACATCGCCCGTGTTCATCCAGACGACATCGCTGCGCGCGCCAAGAATGGCGGTCCAGTTCTGGGACAGGACTCGCTCCCACTCGGCGAACACCCCGACACGCAGGCGCTGGCCGTCATTGATGTTCCAGAACGTGTCCGGCCCCATCATCATTGAGCCCTCGACCGGCGGCCACCAGTCATCGAGCTGATTGTAATAGAGCTCGTTGCCAACCCGCACGATGTCGATCGCGGTCGGCTCCAGCGTGCCGGCGACACGGTAGCCCATGTCGGTGCTCTTCGTGTCCATCGGCATGTCGCCGGTCTTGTCCGGCGCGATGAACCCCATAGTGTGGCGCACATGGTTATAGAAGGCGTTCGCCTCCAGTTGACCCCAGTCGAACTGCTTCTCGAGCGCGCCGTTGACGAAGAAGCTCTTATTGTCGACCATGTCCATATACTGGTTGACATAGCCTTGGTACGGAATGAACTGGCCGCCGACCTGTAAGGTTACCAGGCCATCGTCAAGCTTGCGCGACAGACTCAGGGCATGATTCTGAGTTTCGTACATTGTCGACTTGATTGTCGTGCCGTTGCCAGATGTGTAATCGTCCGCCTGCACCCAGCCGCCAGTGTAATTGACGCTGCCAACCTCATTGGCCGCATTGAGCTTAACATCAACCCCGACGACATTGCCGTTGCTGCGGTAATAGCCGGACACGCTGCCGGAGAAGACAATTTCCTCGCTGTCGGTGAAGGCCGGAGGCGCGACGGTCACGTCGATGCGCGCACCCGTATAGTCACCGCCGAGGCTCACGGGCGCGGTGCCGGAATAGACCGCCACCTGGGAGATCATGGCCGGGTTCACATAGGACATTGGCGGATTCATCATGTTCGGGCAGGCCGGGCCGAACAGCATGCCGTCAATGGATACCTGAACCTGGTCGGCGCTCATGCCGTTGACCGCCGGCAGGCTCGACACCCCGCCCGCGCCCCAGGATGCGCCCCCCGGCACGCGGTCGATCAGCGAACCGGAATCGGTGGTCCACAGTGTCGCGTTGCTGGCTTGGAAGGTCGAAATGGTGCCGGTGTCGGCGGGGACGAAGCCGTCATAGGTGAGGTCCGGCGGCGCCTCCGAGTCGGCCGTGCCGGCGGGCCGAACGACCATGACCGTGGGCAGTTGTTCAACAACGCTGGCATCCGGCCGGCCGGTTTGAGCGCTGGCGTCGGCAAGGACGCCGGGTAACCACAGCAGGGCAAGTGCCGTCGAGCGGCATAAGCGCGGCCTGCAGGAAAGGCGGCCCCGAGCGGTGCGGAGCAGGAGAGCAAAGGAAGGCATGGCATTTCCATCGGTCTGCGGCCCGGCGCGCATATCGGCGCGGCGGCGGGCGGCCACATGGGAAGATCGGCGTGCCCCGGGGAGGCCGCGCGGCTGCATCAGACGAGGAAGGGTGCGCCAGGTGGTCCGCGCGGAGGATGGGCGCAACGAAAGAGCGCGGCGAGCGACGGGCAGACGGTTGCCGGTGCCCAGTGGGACACGACAGCGAGATGGGCAGGCGCCGCATCCGCCGGCGCTTCGGGTATTATGAAACGATCCGGCGCTGTGCAGAATGGACAGTGGGGCGGGTGATGGCCCGTGTTTTCGTGACCGATCGGTGCGGAGGCATCGACGCAGAGGGCAAGGGTCGCGGCGGCGGCCGGATTGGCCCATATGCGCCCGGCGAAAACACCGGAGAGCGCCATCTGCGCGACAAGCACATAGGCAAGCGCCAGCGCCATCGCGCCAACGCCGAGCCCAAAGCGTCGTGAAGTGCCAGCCATCTCACCGATTCCCCTAGGGAATCATGGCAGGCCGCCGGACGCTCTGACAGAGCTAACCTACGACAGACCCTTGGACATTTTGTCCAAGGGTCCGCGCGTCAGGCCCGTTGAGGTCGCGGATGATATCCAGCCGTTCGGCGCTACCGGACGCGGCGCGCCCGGCACGGCTCACGCCACATCGTAGAGGCGCCGCTCGAACAGCGGCGTGCCGCGCAAGCCGCTCAGCGCCTTGGCGGCGGCCAGCACCGCAAGGTCGACCAGAGGTTCGACAATGATAACAAGCATATAGGCCGCGCCGAAGGAGAGGATCGACGAGGCGTTTTCGACAGTGAAACCGTGGCCGTAGAAGGCCCAGAACGCCACCCAGGCCACGATTCCGGCCTGATAGGCGGTGGAAAGCGCCAGCGCCTGCCGGTACTTCAGCTCCACATAGGGCGTGTTCGGTGAGATCAGTCGGGTGGACAGTGAGGCCAGTGCGAACAGTGGGACCAGCAGCGTGGTGACGTTCATGCCGTATTGCGGCAGGTCGAAGGGCGCGAAGAACAGACCCTGAATGGCGAGCCCCGCCGCCAGCCCGATCGCCGCCGGCGCGACGCCGAAAATGAGGAACAGCGTCGAGCCGAGGATGAGATGCACCTCCGACACGCCGACCGGATGGTGCGGCAGAATCTCGAAGAAACCGAAGACGAGCGCCGTCGTGGCGAGGCTGCGCAGCGCCAGCGAGACGACGCCGCGCTCGGCCACCGCGTCGGCGGCGAGCTTCAGCGTATAGGCGCCCGCGCCGGCCGCCGTGACATAGCTGAGCCAGATCTTTCCTTCGGCCACAAGGCCGGGTTCGATATGCATGATGGTCTCCTGTGCCGTCTCACCCGACGGCGCGCATGGGGTTCATCCGCATGGCCGGTCTCCTGACTCGCGGGTCACGGCATGCCTTCCGCCTTCCCGGACCGCCCGAAGGCGCGTTCCAGTGGCTCGATGGAAGGCCGCTCGCCGCTCACAGTCGCGGGGGCGGTCGGGGCTTCGGCGCGGAACCTCGCGGCTCCACGTCCTTCCCCGTTCCCGTTTCATCCATGCGGCGTCGCCGCACGGACACCATGCAGAATCGATGGGTGCATCGACAGGCGCATAGAACAGCCTGCATTCACGGCGCGCAAGCGGCTCCGCCCGCGGCCGGCGGCGAGGACGACACGGCGCGGGCCAGCTTCATATCCTTCGCACGCTTCGCACCGTTGGCGCTTCTCGCGCCCTTCGCACCCTTCGCACCCTTGGCGGCATACAGCGCCTCGACCTTGCGCTCACCCGCCGCGATACGCGCGAGGCCGTCGGCATCCGTCAGCATCAGCCGACCCTCCCGGCCGAAGGCGATCAGCCCCTCTTCGCGCAGGCGGCTCATGCAGCGGCTCACCGTCTCCAGCGTCAGGCCGAGCCAGTCGGCGAGATCCGCGCGGCTCAGATGCAGCGGAAAGCCAGCGCCGGCCACCGTCGCGCCCGCCTCGGCGAACTGGGCCGAGAGATCGAGCAGCGCGCCCGCCACACGCTCGCCCGCGCTCTGCCGGCCGAGCCGGGCGACGTGGCCGAGCGCCCGCAGCAGCAGCATCTCCTGATTGGCCGCCATCAGGGCGTGGCGGGCCTCGGGAGCCAAGTCCACCGGCTCAAGCTGCGTCGGCGTCAGCGCCACCGCCGCGGCGCCCAGCCGGGCGAGCACGGCGAGGTCGAGCAGCCCGCCCGGCCCGACAATATCGAGAATCTGCCGGCGCTCGGCATCGAGATGGCGGGTAAGGGCCACACAGCCCAACAGCACACGGGCGAGCGGCGCCGCGCCGGGCCCCGTGTCAGGCAGCACCGCCGTCACTCCCGGCGCCACTCTGAGCGGCGGGAAAGCGCGGCGCGGGCGGCCGGGCGGCGCGACCCGGACGGCCGCCGGGAGCGGAACCGCCCCGCACACCGGAAAGGGCGGGGATGCGAGCGAGGAAGTAAGAAACATGGGGCATGATCCGGCAAGCGCCGGACGCCCTCAGGCGGGCCGCTCCGGCAGCGTCACAGCCAAGGCAGGCGCCCGCCTGCCGCGAAGAGGGCGGGGCGGAGTGCGGGCGGCGCCCGTGACGAGATGCGGTAGAGCGGGACCGGACCAGCCTCGGAATCCTCCGGCACCGGAGACTGCATCACCCTACGGTATTCGGCGCGGGCGAAGAGCTCCGCCGCCGGGCCGGGCACCGCCGGGGCGCCCTGCAGGCGGCAAGCATCGCATCCGGGATGATGCGCGGGTGCGTGCGACGCGCCGTCCGCATCCGTTGGGCTGAGGCAGAGGTCGGGAAGCGTCCCGTCGGGCAGGGTGTACTGGGACAGGTCGATTCCCGCCTCGGCGGCGGCGACCACTGGCGGGCGCGGCACCGAAAGCGCCAGTACCAGCAGCAGGGCACAGAGAAGACGCAGCCACAGCCCCCGGGCACGGATGGCCGAGTAAGGTGCGGCCCTGCCGGCGATCGAACGGTGGAAGCGGGAGAAAGGCCGTGCCATGCAGACGGAGTTCCTGAGCCCGCATCACTGTACCGGGCGGCACGGCGCCCGACAGTGGACAGGATGTCCCAGCCTACCGCCGCCTGCCGCCTGCCGCCTGCCGCCTGCCGCCTGCCGCCTGCCGGCCGCGCCAGACGCGATGGCGAGCGCAGCGGCAAGGTCGCCGGCCGCGTTCGCGGTCCGCCGCCGGCAGCGCGCGCCGCACGGCGCAGACACCGTGCCGGCATCGGCTTTATGGATGTTTTCACCTGAGGACGGGCGCTCTATACTGCTGGCCCGTGCGCGGCCGGGGCGCCGCCCTCGCCACGCGGCCGCGACGCGGCGGAAAGGCGATCACCCATGCCCCATCTCGTGCGGTTTCTGCTTCGTCACGCACTGATCGGCGTCGGCCTCGGCGCGCTGTTCGTCGGCACGCTGGTGCTGCTCGATGTCGGGCGGCTCGGCACGCTGGTCGGCCAGTCCGCTTCCGGCGTCATCGCCCTTGTCATCCTCACCTTCGCCGTCGGCATCACCTTCGGCAGTGTGCAGATGGGTTTCGCCATCATGCTGATGGGGGAAGATGAGGAGAAGGCCGGGCCGGGCGGCAAGCGGCGGCGTGCGCCTACGCTGACTCCCACGCCGGTGCGTGTGCCCGCGCGGACGAAGATGCCCGGGGCTGAACGCCGCGGCCTGCGCGGGGCGTGATTCTTCACCGATTTGGCGACTGATTTACCGATCCGGCCGATTCAACCCGGTCCGATCAGGCTCACGCGAGGCGTGCCGCCGCGCGCTCAGCCCTTCAGCCGGTAAAGCCCGACATCAATGGCGCCGGCGCGGAAGCCGCCTTCGCAATAGGCGAGATAATAGTCCCACAGCCGCCGGAAGCCGTCGTCGAAGCCCATCGGCGCGATGCGCGGCCAGGCATCGTGGAAGCGGGCGCGCCATTCGGCCAGGGTGTCGGCATAGCCGAGGCCGAAGCACTGGGTTTCCGCCAGTTCCAGCCCGGCGCGTTCGGCGTGTTCGGCAATATGCGTCTTGGTCGGCAGCATGCCGCCGGGGAAAATATGACGCTGGATGAAATCGGTGTTGCGGCGATAGGACTCGAAGCGGTCCTCGGCGATGGTGATGACCTGCAGCACCGCCGTGCCGCCCTCATTGAGGCAGGCGCGCAGCTTGGCGAAATAGGTCGGCCAATACGCCTCCCCCACCGCTTCCAGCATCTCGATGGAGACGATGCGGTCATAGCGCTCGCCGACATCGCGGTAATCCTGCAGCCTGAGATCGGTGCGCCCGTCGAGCGCCGGGTCGGCGGCGACCATCGCCTGCGCGTGGGCAAGCTGCTCGCGCGAGAGGGTGATGCCGGTCACCCGCGCCCCGGCCCGTGCCAGGGCGGCGGCCAGCGCGCCCCAGCCGCAGCCGATTTCCAGCACAGTCGCGCCGGGGCGCACCTCCATCATCTCGACGATGCGGGCAAGCCGCGCCTGCTGCGCCGCTTCCAGCGTCTGGCCGGGCGGCAGCGCGATGGCCGACGAATAGCTCATGCTGGCATCGAGCCACGCCCGGTAGAAATCATTGCCGAGATCATAGTGGAAGGAGATGTTGCGACGGCTGCCGGTCTTCGAGTTGCGGCGCAGCCCATGGCGCAGCCGGTTCCACAGCCGCACCGGCGCGAGGGCGTCGATCCGCCCGGCGAGGACGGGGAGATTATGCGCCGCCAGTTCGATGAGCGCGGGCAGGTCGGGGCTCGACCAGTCGCCGGCGATGAAGGCATCGGAAAAGGCGATGTCGCCGCCCGTCACCAGCCGCCGCACCGCCCGCCAGCGCTGCAGCACCAGCGTCGCCTCCGGGCCGGGACGCACTCCCCGCCCGACCAGCCGCCGGCCCTCCGGCGTCACCACGGTGAGCGTGCCGACGGCAAGCTGGCCGAGCAGCCGCGCCAGCACTGCCTCGCGCCAGCCGGCGCGGGCCGCGCGCGCGGCCGGCAGCTCGCGCGCATGGGCGAGGTCGTGGGTGGAATCGGCGAGAAGATCGGCGTCACGCGGCATGCGGCGTTTCCTCAGTGTCGGTGCGCGGGCGAGATGGTGACGGGGGCCTCGGGGGCGGGCGGGCGCGGGCGCAGGCCGATGCCCTTGGCCCAGATGAACAGCGCTTCCCAATGAATGCCGGCGATCACCTTCAGCGTCAGCAGCGGATAGGCGAGCATCGCCCGCGCCAGCTCGCCATCGTTCAGCGGGCGGCGGGTCGCGGTCTGCACCGCGCTGAGCACCGGCCCCTCCGTGTCGCTTGCGAGAATGGCGATGCGCAACGCCTCCCCCGGCGGGTTGACGCGGAAAGCGTAGGTCAGCCCCATATCCATGAAAGGCGAGACGTAGAAACGCTTCTCCGCCTTCTGCCGCAGCGGCGCCACCTCGCCCGGCGCAACCGGGATGAGATAGGAGTGGCGCTGGCCGAAAGTGTTGTTCACCTCATAGAGCAGCGCGCTCAGCGCGCCGTCGCGGCGGTGGCAGAAATAAATGCTCAGCGGGTTGAAGGCATAGCCGAACAGGCGCGGCAGGGTGAGCAGGCGGATGGCGCCGCCATCGGGCGCCAGCCCGGCCTCGGCCAGCAGCCGCTCCACCTGCGCCTTCAGCGGGCCGGCCTGCGGATCGGCATAATCGCGGTCATGGAAGCTGAAGACGTTGAAGCGGTTGCGCGAGAACAGCCGCAGCCGGCGGTCGAGCCCGTCGATCTCGTCGAGGTCGAGCAGCAGCGAGAACAGGCGATAGGCCAGCCGGTGCCGGCGCGGCTTCAGCCGCACATGCATCACCTCGCCGGCATAAAGCGCCGATGCCCCGCTCATGCAACCAGCTCCGCCAGCGCCTGCGGCGCGTAGCCGGCGGGAAGGGCGATGCGGCCGGACTCCGCCGCCACCCTCCAGGGGCGCCGGATTCCGCCCAGCGCCTCGGCCACCGCCAGCCCCGCCTGCAGGCCGTCCTCATGGAAGCCCGCACCGAAATAGGCGCCACAATACCACACGCCGCCCTCGCCCTGCAGCGACCAGAGCCGCCGCTGCGCCGCCATGGCGCCGCCATCGAACAGCGGGTGCTCATAGCTCGCGCGGTAGTGCACCGAGCCCGGCGCCGGCGGCTCCGTCGGGTTCAGGGTGACGAAGAGCGGGCGGTCGGCGGGCAGGTTCTGCAGGCAGTTCATCCAGTAAGTGACGCAGAGCTTAGGGTCGGCGCGGCGGTCGGCGAGGTAATTCCACGCCGCCCAGGCGGCGCGGCGGCGCGGCATCAGCCGGGCATCCTCATGCAGCACCGCCTCGTTGCGGCTGTAGCGGAAGGCGCCGAGCAGGTCGCGCTCGCGCGCGGTGGGGGCGTCCAGCAGCGCCAGCGCCTGGTCGGCATGGGTGGCGATGACGACATGGTCGAAGCGGCGCTCGCGGCCGGCGGCATCGGTGACGACCACCCCGCGCGCCTCCCGCCGCACCCCGCGCACGGCGCCCCCGCACACCACCTCGCCGGTGAAGTCCTCGCGCAGCCGGGCGACATAGCGCCGGCTGCCGCCGGTCACGGTGCGCCAGATCGGGCGGTCGGCAAGCTGCAGCAGGCCGTGATTCTCGCAGAAGCGCACAAAGGCCGCGACCGGGTAGCGCCCGACCTCGGCGGCGGGTGTCGACCAGATCGCCGCCGCCATGGGGTAGAGATGATCGTCGCGGAACGCCGCGCCGTAGCGGTGCGCGTCGAGATAGGCGTCGAGGCTCTCATCGCCCAGGGTGGCGAGATCGCGCGGTGCGTTGCGGTAGAAGCGCAGCAGGTCGGCCAGCATGGAGAGGAAGCGCGGCGAGGCGATGTTGCGCGGCTGGGCGAACAGGCCGCGCAGATTGGCGCCGGAATATTCCAGCCGCCCGCCATCCAGCGACACCGCGAAGGACATGTCGGTCGCCTGCGTCGCCACGCCGAGATGGGCGAACAGTGCGGTGAGGTTGGGATAGGTTTTCTCGTTATAGACGATGAAGCCGGTATCGACCGGCACCCCCGCCGCCTCCACCGTGTTGGAATGGCCGCCGAGCCGGCCCTCGGTCTCGAACAGCGTGACCGCGTGCCGCTTGCCGAGCAGCCAGGCGGCGGAGAGGCCGGAAATGCCGGCGCCGACGACCGCGATGGACAGCGCCGAGCCGGGCACGAAGTCCTGACGAATGTTCATGACGCGAAAACCTGGGGCTGTGGAGCGGCGGGCGAAGGTTGTCTAATGTACGCGAACGGCAGGGCGCCGGATCACTCGCGAGCGGAATGATCCGGCAGCCGGGCCGTTGCGTAGAAGGGTGCATGAATGCCTCGCTCGACCCTGCCCGAACGACAGAGCCCGCCCCGGCCGCGCCACCCAGGCGGAGGCGGGAGGTGACGCGGCTGATGAAAGATGACGGCGTCCCGGATGGCGACGAACTCGCGCGGCTGATCGTCAAGGTCGCCGGCGAGCGCGACCGCCAGGCCTATGCCCGCCTCTACAGTTATTTCGCGCCGCGGCTGAACGCCTTTCTGCGGCGCTCCGGCCTGCCGCCGAACACGGCGGAGGAGATCGCCCAGGAGGTGATGCTCTCGGTCTGGCGTAAGGCGTCCTATTTCGACCCGGCCCGCGCCGGCGCCGCGACCTGGATTTTCACCATCGCCCGCAATCTGCGCATCGACCATCTGCGCCGGGTCCGCACCGCCGCGGCCGGCGAGGACGAGCCGGTCGAGGTGGAAACCGCCCCGTCGGGCGAGACCTTGCTGCTGACGGCGGAGCGCGAGGCGCGCGTCCGCGAAGCGCTGAAAACGCTCTCCGACGAACAAGCCACCGTGCTGCGCCTCTCCTTCTTCAGTGAGAAGGCGCATTCTGAAATCGCCCGCGAGCTCGGCTTGCCATTGGGCACCGTCAAATCCCGCGTGCGCCTCGCCCTCGGCCGGCTGCGCGTTCTTCTGGAAGGCCACGCATGACGATCCGCCACCACGCAACCGACGAAACGCTGCTGCGCTATGCCGCCGGCCAGCTACCCGCCGGACCCGCGCGGGTGCTCGCGGTCCATCTCGCCACCTGCCCGTGCTGCCGGTCGCGCCTCGCCGCGTTCGAGGCGGTGGGTGGCGCGCTGCTGGAGGCAATGCCGCCGGCGCCGATGGCGCCCGACGCCTTCGCCGCCGCGCTGCGCGCGATCGACCTTGAGGACAGGGCGCCGGACGCGCTTGCCGGGCCCGTTCATGCCGAGGCGACGATGACGGCGCGCAAGCCGGCGACGCTGCCGGGCGGCATTCCACTGCCGGCGCCGTTGCAGGACTGCGAGATCGGCCCCTGGCGCTGGATCGGCCTCGGCGTGCGCGCCAGCACGGTGCGGCTGCCGGAAGACCCGCAGGCGCGGCTGACGCTGCTGCGCGTCGGGCCGGGCCGCAAGCTGCCTGAGCACGGCCATGTCGGCACCGAGTTCACCCAGGTGATTTCCGGCTCCTTCTCCGACGGGTTCGGCCGCTACGGGCCGGGCGATCTCAGCGAGATGGACCAGGACATCGAGCACCAGCCGATCGTCGATCCCCAAGGCGAGTGCATCTGCCTGGCCGCGCTGGAAGGCAGCATGCGGCTGAACGGCTTTTTCGGCCGGCTGGTCCAGCCCTTTGTCCGGCTCTAGCGGATGCGCGCGGCGCTGGTCATCTCCCTCGTCCTGCTGATGACCCTTGCCGCCCGCGCCGCCGAGGGTCCGGTCGCTGTGCTGAATGCGCTCTCCCGCCTGGAGCCGGCGCGGGTCGACACCGGCCTCGCCTATGCCGAGGGGGCGCGCCACCGGCTCGATGTCTACCGCCCCGCCTCCGGCAACGGCACCGATCTGCCGGTCGTTGTGTTCTTCTATGGCGGGAGCTGGGATTCCGGCGAGCGGGCCATGTACCGCTTCGTCGGCGCCGCGCTGGCGAGCCGCGGCATGGTCGTGATCATTCCCGATTATCGGGTCTACCCGCAGGTGCGCTTTCCCACCTTTGTCGAGGATGGCGCGCGGGCCGTGCGCTGGGCAAAAACCCATGCCGCGCGCTATGGCGGCGACCCAGACCGGCTCATCCTCATGGGCCACTCCGCCGGGGCGCAGATCGCCGCGCTGCTGAGCCTCGACCCGAAATGGCTCGGCGCGGTCGGGCTCGACCCGCAGCGCGACGTGGCCGGGCTGGTCGGGCTGGCCGGACCCTATGATTTCCTTCCCCTGCGCAGCGCGCGGCTGAAGGCGATCTTCGGCCCGAAGGCGGAGCGCTGGCGCAGCCAGCCGATCCATTTCGCCACCCGCGCCGCCCCGCCGGCCTTTCTGGCCGCCGGGGAGCGCGACACCACGGTCGACCCCGGCAACAGCACCCGCCTCGCCGAGCGCATCCGCGCCAAGGGCGGCGAGGCAGATGTCAGACTCTACAAAGGCGTCGATCACCGGCTGATCATCGGCGCGTTCTCGCCGCCGCTGCGCCTGCTGGCCCCGGCGCTGAACGATGTGACCGACTTCGTCGCGGCGGTGCCGGCGCGCGGAGGCGCCCGATGACGCTGATCCTCTCGCTCGCCGCGATCGCGCTTTTCCTCAGCCTCGCCATGGCGGGAGCGTGGTGGGCGGCCGAGCGCAGCGGCAATCATGGCTGGGTGGACACGATCTGGTCCTATGCCACCGGCCTTGCCGGCGTCGCCGCCGCCCTGCTGCCGCTGGGCGCCACGCCCTGGGCGCCGCGCCAGCTTCTGGTGGCGGCGCTGGTGGGGCTGTGGTCGGCGCGTCTCGGCACCCATATCCTCAACCGGACGCGGCGCGGCCATGACGACCCGCGCTATGCCGATCTGCGCCGGCAATGGGGCGAGGCCGCCGCGCAGCGCCTGTTCCTGTTCCTGCAGGTACAGGCGCTGGCGGGGTTCGTGCTCGCCGTGGCGGTGGCGGCGGCGGCGCATAACCCGCTGCCCTTCTGGCGGCCGGGAGACGTGCTGGGCGTCGCGCTGTTTCTCGGCGCCGTGACCGGCGCGGCCGTCGCCGACCGCCAGCTTGCGCAATTCCGCGCCGATCCCGGCAATCGCGGGCGCGTGTGCGATGTCGGGTTGTGGGGGCTCACGCGCCACCCGAACTATTTCTTCGAGTGGCTGGGCTGGACCGCCTACCCCGCCATCGCCCTCGCGCTCACCTATCTCCCCGGCCTCGTGGCGCTGCTGGCGCCGGCGCTGATGTATGTGCTGCTGGTCCATGCCTCCGGCATTCCGCCGACGGAAGCGCATATGCTGCGCTCGCGCGGCGAGGCATTCCGCGCCTATCAGCGCCGCGTCAACGCCTTCTGGCCGCGATGGCGGCTCACTCGGTGATGGCGCGAGTGATCAGCATGCCGGCCGTGGTCGCCACGGCGGTGAGGAAGGTGCCCCAGGCAAGGTCGATCGCCGTCATCGCCGCCGGCCAGTTGCGCAGCGTGGCGTGGTTGGTGAGATCATAGGTGCCATAGGCCAGCAAGCCGAGAAAGGCGCCGAGGGCGAGCGCCGTGGTCCAGCGGCCCGAAGCCAGCGCCGGCTGCACGGCGAAGACGACCACGCCGGCGACATAGAGCAGATAGAACAGCGCCGCCGGAGGCCAGTTCGGCTGCTCGGCCATGAGATCGCCGATCAGCGGGCGATAGACGCGGCTCGCCATGAAGCCGAGCCAGAGCGCGTCGAGGGCGAGGAAGACAAGCCCGGTCGAGACATAAGCAACGAAGAACTGCATGGGCGCGCGCTCCGGGAGCGAGAAGGGTGTGCCAGCGGGTACGGCGCGCCGCGCCGCGCGGATCAGTTCCCCACTGCAGCCGCAAAAAGCCGCCGCAAGGCCCGGGAACGAAGCGTCACAGCCGCCGTTGTCGGCGCGAGGCTTGGGGACATCACGCGACGGAGACCGAAATGGCCGAGAAGAACCTCGAAACCCTGTTTCACGAGACCCTGAAGGACATCTACTACGCCGAGCGCAAGATCCTGAAGGCGCTGCCGAAAATGGCACGCGGCGCGCAGTCGCCGGAACTCAAGGCGGCGTTCGAGAAGCACCGCGACGAGACCGAGGGTCAGATCGAGCGCCTGCAGCAGGTGTTCGAGCTGATCGGCAAGCGCCCGCAGGGCAAGACCTGCGCCGCCATCGAAGGCATCCTTGAGGAAGGCGAGGAGATCCTCGACGAATTCAAGGGCCAGCCCGCGCTCGACGCCGGCCTCGCCGCCGCCGCCCAGGCGGTGGAGCATTACGAGATCTCCCGCTACGGCACGCTGAAGCGCTGGGCGCAGGTGCTCGGCATGAAGGACGCGGTGACGCTGCTCGACGCCACGCTGAAGGAAGAGTCGATGACCGACGACGCCCTCACCAAGCTCGCCGACAAGGTGGCGAACGCCAAGGCGCTGAAGGCCGCGTGACGCCGGCGCGAGGCGCCGGCCCAACCGGCGCCTCGCGGCCGCGCGGTCGGCAGACGTCGCGCGAGATGATTTGCCGGCAAATCGCGTGCCGTCCACGCCCAGACCGCCGAAACAGAGAGGAGACATCATGTCCCAGCGAACCGCGCTGCGTCTGGCCCTCGCCCTCATCGCGGCCATCGCCGTGATCTGGCTCATCAGCTCGTTCTTCGTGCTGGAAGACGAAAACCCACGCAGCAGCCTGGGCTCGCCCCTCCCCGCCCTCACGCAGACGGTCCCGGCCTGACCGGCGATCGCGCGGGGAACGGAACGCATCGCCGGCTCGCCGGTTAACCCGGCGCACGTGCCGCCTTGCCGGCGCGGCTCCGTCGCGATGAGCGACGGCTCCGGTCGGTCTCGCCGTCCTGGGTCGGGCGCCACGCACCCATCCCCCGGACCGAAAGGCTGGCCGATGCGCGCCTCCGCTCCCGCCCTTGTCACTGCTGTCCTGCTCGGGCTGATCGGCCTGTTTCTCGCCGCGGGCGGGGTGTGGCTGATCACGCTCGGCGGCAGCCCGTTCTATGCGGTGCTCGGGATCGGCCTCGTTATCTGCGCGGTGCTGGCCGGGCGCCGACACGCTGGCGCGCGTCTGCTCTATGCGGTGCTTCTCGCCGCAACGCTCGGCTGGGCGGTGTGGGAAGTGGGGCTCGACTGGTGGCCGCTGGCGGCGCGCGGCGGGCTGATCGTGCTGCTCGGCCTGTGGCTGCTGACCCCCTGGGCGGTCGGGCGACGCGGCTGGAAT
This sequence comes from Ancylobacter sp. IITR112, assembly GCF_041415945.1. Classification (NCBI taxonomy): domain Bacteria; kingdom Pseudomonadati; phylum Pseudomonadota; class Alphaproteobacteria; order Hyphomicrobiales; family Xanthobacteraceae; genus Ancylobacter; species Ancylobacter sp. IITR112. The sequence goes on from NZ_JBGCUS010000001.1 coordinate 3,627,896, forward strand.
GCCGGCCGTGTGCTGCTGGCTCTTGTGTTGGTCGGCTGCATCGGCGTCGCCGGCGCCGCGCTGCTGCGCGATCCGCATCGGATCGACGGCCGGCTGCAGGCGCAGACAGGGGGCGCCACGGCTCCCGATGGCGCCGTGCCCGATGGGGAATGGCACCATTACGGGCGCACGCTTGCCGGGCAGCGCTACACGCCGCTGGCGCAGGTGACGCCAGAGAATGTCGCCCAGCTCGAAGTGGCCTGGACCTACCGGACCGGCGATGTGCGCGGGCCCGAGGATGTGAACGAGACCACCTATCAGGTGACGCCGCTGAAGGTCGGCGATCTCGTCTATCTCTGCACCCCGCATCACATCGCCATCGCGCTTGATGCCGAGACTGGCGAGGAACGTTGGCGCTTCGATGCCGATGAGGGGCTCGACCCGCAACGCCAGCACCAGACCTGCCGCGGCCTTTCCTATTACCGCGATCCCGCCGTCATCGAGGCCGATCTCGCGGCCGCGCCGGCCTGCACCGCCCGCGTCTACCTTCCGACCTCCGACGCCCGGCTGATCGCGCTCGACGCGCGGACCGGCGCGACCTGCCCCGGCTTCGGCGAGAACGGCACGGTGAATCTCTGGGCCAACATGCCCAACCAGAAGAGCGGCTTCTACTATTCCACCTCGCCGCCGACCGTGGTGAATGACCGCGTCATCATCGGCGGCTCGGTCAACGACAATTACGCCGTGGAATCGCCCTCCGGCGTGATCCGCGCCTATGACGCGGTGACGGGCGCGCTGCTCTGGGCCTGGGATTCCGGCAATCCCGACCGCACCACCCCGCTCGGACCGGACGAGACCTATACGGCGAACTCGCCCAATAGCTGGAGCGTGTTCAGCGCCGACCCTGTTCTCGGCCTGGTCTATATCCCGCTCGGCAATGCGACTCCGGACCAGCTCGGCGCGCATCGCAGCCCGGCGGTGGAGCGCTTCTCCTCGTCGGTCGTGGCGCTCGACATTGCCAGCGGCGCGGTGCGCTGGGTGTTCCAGACCGTGCATCATGACCTCTGGGACATGGATGTGCCGGCGCAGCCGGTGCTGATCGACCTCGACACGGACCAGGGCACCACGCCCGCGCTGGTGCAGGCGACCAAGCAGGGCGATGTCTATGTGCTCGACCGGCGCAGCGGCCAGCCGATCCTGCCCGTGCGCGAGGTGCCCGCCCCGGGTGGGGCCATTGAAGGGGAGTGGACCGCGCCGACCCAGCCCGTCTCCGCGCTCAGCTTCGCGCCGGAACCGCTGCGCGAGACGGATATGTGGGGCGCGAGCCTGCTCGACCAGCTCGCCTGCCGCATCCATTTCCGTCAGTTGCGCTATGAAGGCCGCTACACCCCGCCGACGCTGCAGGGCACGCTGGTCTATCCCGGCAATTTCGGCACTTTCAACTGGGGCTCGGTGGCGGTCGATCCGGTACGGCAGGTGATGTTCGCCATGCCGACCTATCTCGCCTTCACCTCGCAGCTCGTGCCTTCCTCCGAGATTTCCGCCACCGAACAGGTGAATGCCGGCGAGGCGGGGCTGAACGTCAATGCCGGCGGCGATTACGGCGTGCGGATGGGACCGTTCGTCTCGCCGCTCGGCCTGCCCTGCCAGGCGCCGCCCTGGGGCTATGTCGCCGGGGTCGATCTGAGGACGGGCGAAAAAGCATGGATGCACAAGAACGGAACGGTGCGCGATGCTGCAGCCGTGCCGCTGCCGCCGATCCCGATGGGTGTGCCCGGCATTGGCGGCCCGCTGCTCACCGCCTCGGGCGTCGCCTTCCTCGCCGCCACCATCGACGACTATCTCCGCGCCTATGATGTCGCCACCGGCGCCCAGCTCTGGCAGCAGCGCCTGCCGGCCGGCGGACAGGCGACACCGATGAGCTATGAGTCGGGCGGGCGGCAATATATCGTGCAGGTCGCCGGCGGGCATGGCTCCATCGGCACCAAGGCCGGCGACTACGTGATCGCCTACCGGCTTCCGCGCTAAAGCAGTTCCGCCGGGACCATCCGCCCGCAACGGCGGCCGGTTCCTGAAGCGAGGCCTATCGTTCGTGCGAAGCGGAAACCGCTTCGCACGAACATGCGCGGAAGACTTTTCGCCGATCAGGTTGATTTAGCCTGATCGGATCAAGCGCCAGGCTGGCGCGCGGAGCGGCCATCCACGGGGAGGGGCGGCGTGAGCGAGGGTGAGACAAAACCGGACCCGGCGCCCCGGCCCCATGTCGTCATTGTCGGCGCCGGCTTCGGTGGGCTGGAGGTGGCGCGGGGACTGGCGAAGGCCCCGGTGGATGTGACGCTGATCGACCGGCACAATTACCACTGCTTCCAACCGCTGCTCTACCAGGTGGCCACCGCCACCCTGTCGCCGGCCGATATCGCCTGGCCGATCCGCCACATCCTCTCCCGCCAGCCCAACATCACCATGCTGATGGCACAGGCCGAGGGCGTGGACCGCACACGCCGCGAACTCCTCACCAGCGAGGGGCCGATCCGCTACGATGTCCTTGTCCTGGCTACCGGGGCGACGCATTCCTATTTCGGCCACCCGGAATGGGCGCGCTTCGCGCCGGGGCTGAAGGACATCGAGGACGCCACCCAGTTGCGCCGTCGTATCCTGCTGGCGTTCGAGCGGGCCGAAGTGACCTCCTCGCCGGAGATCCGCCGCCGGCTGCTCACCTTCGCCATCATCGGCGGCGGACCGACGGGCGTGGAACTCGCCGGCTCCATCGCGGAAATCGCCCGTCATGCTCTGGCGCCGGACTTCAAGCGGGTCGATCCGCGCACCGCCCGCATCCTCTTGATCGAGGCCGGTCCGCGGCTGCTGCCGGCCCTGCCGGAGCGGCTGTCCGAGCATGCGCGCGAGCGGCTGGAAGCGATGGGGGTCGAGGTGCTTACAGGGCGCCCGGTCATCGACATGGGGGTTGACCATGTCACGCTGGAGGGGGGCGAGAGCCTGCCGGTGGCGACCAAGATCTGGGCGGCGGGAGTGCGCGCCTCGCCGGCGGCGGACTGGCTCGGCGTCGCCGCCGACCGTGCCGGGCGCTGCCATGTCGAAGCCGATCTCAGCCTGCCGGGCGAGCCGGACATTTTCGTCATCGGCGACACCGCCGCTGTCAGCCAGGCAGATGGGCGGCCGGTGCCCGGCATAGCGCCCGCTGCCAAGCAGATGGGCGACCATGTCGCCGAGGTGATCCGGGCGCGGCTGTCCGGGGGCCAGGCACCGGGCTTCCGCTACCGGCATGCCGGCGATCTCGCCACGATCGGGCGCAATGCGGCGGTGGTGAAGCTGGGACGGCTCGAACTGACCGGCTTTCTCGGCTGGATGTTCTGGGGGATCGTGCACGTCTATTTTCTGGTCGGCGCGCGCAACCGACTGACCGTCGCCCTCTCCTGGCTGTGGAACTACCTGACCTATCAGCGCGCCGCGCGGCTGATCACCGGCGATGTCGTCCCCGCGCGCAGCCCCGCCCCCGCCCCGCAGGAGCCGCGCCCGCCGGCGTGATCAGGCGCCCGCTTCTCAGCCGAAGCAGCGGTTCACCGTCGCCTCGTCGTCCAGCACGCGGAAGGTAAGCAGGGTGCCGTTCGTGTCCAGCGGGCGGATGGCGATCCAGCGGCCCGCTTCCGTCACCAGATTGGCACGGCCGGCGGCGCGGGCCTCGGTGATGACGGCGAGTTCGGAGCGGACCGAGCCGACGGCGCCGTCGCGCTCGAAGCGGATTTCGAAGCTGGCGGTGGCCGAGCCGAAGCCGCTGGCGCGCAGCCACCCCTTCGCCTGGATCGTCCTCACCATGTGCCACGCCTCGTTCGAGTGTTCCGCACCTTAAGAAGTCGTCTACGCATGCGATGCGGGTCCGGATCACATTCGCGCGCGAGGCGGGTGGGGATCGCCCCATCGCCTCGCCGTCTACGGCCCGCGAGGCCAAAGGTTCCGCTCTCGTTCAAGGGAGATGGCCCCCGAAGCGACGCGCCCGCCGGCGCCGTCAGCGGGCCATGGGCGGCGGTATCCGCGGCCGGCCGGCGGAGGCCGGGACCGTGTTACACTTCGACATCGTCGGTGATGACCAGCAGGCCGACGGCTGGGAGAGTTCGGGCTCGTCTCGTCGCGCTTTCGCTCCACTTCACCTGCAAGGAGCCTGCGCATGCGCTTTGCGATGTCAGAGCCCCCCAGCCCGTTCGCCCTGGAGGAGGCCCTCGCCGGGGCCGCCTACGAGCCCGAAGACGTGATGCTGCTCGACGCGGCCTTCGCCCGCGCCTGCGACCAGGCCTCCCAGCGCTTCGCGCTTGGCGAGGGCATACGCAGCCTGCTCGCCTTCGCCATCCTCGAAGGCGCGAAATCCGGGCTGCGCGACCCCGGGCATCTGGCCTCCTTCGCCCTGCGGGCGCTGCCGAGCTTCCGCGCGCAGGAGCCGGACCGCTAGAGCGCTTTCGAGCGAGTTTGACGCCGGTTCGCGTGATGAAAGCGCGACTGAACAGAAATGACATCCGGCGCGCCGGCGAGACCCGCGAGATCATGAGCGAGATTATGGGCAAGAAAAAGGGCCGCTTGCGCGGCCCTTTCAATTGTCGCCCGAGGAGGGAAGGCACTCAGAACTTGTAGTTCAGGCCGGCCTTGATGGTGTGGAAGGTGGTCTTGGCATCGAGCGAGCCATACACGCCCGGCGCCAGGAAGCCGCTGATCGCGGTGGTTTCGCCGAGATCGACGTAGAGATATTCGGTCTTGAGCGTCCAGTTGTTGTTGATGGCGTACTCAAAACCGGCGCCAGCGGTCCAACCCCAGTTGGTGTCGTCGGCGGATTCGCTGAGCAGGAAGCCCGGAGCCACGACGCTGACGGTGGACTTCACCTTGCCATAGGCCGCGCCACCCGTGCCGTAGACCAGCAGGTGATCGAAGGCATAACCGAGGCGGGCACGGATGGTGCCGAACCACTCGACTTCCGAACCGGCCTGCAGGGAGGCGCCCGCCCCCGCCAGCGGCACGTTCAGGCCCGCATCGAACTTGCCTTCGATGCCCGACCACTGGAAGTCGGCCTCGACGCCCAGAACGACATTGTTGAGGAACTGGTAGTTATAGCCGATCTGCGCGCCGCCGAAGAAGCCGCTCGAATCGACCGTCGCCGAACCGCTGGCGACCGGGAACCCGTCGGACGAGACCGAGAACGGGTATTCGAATTCATTGCCGCCATAGCCGACATTGGCGCCGAGATAGAAGCCGGTCCAGGAGAACATCGGCTCCATGACCACGACTTCAGCCTTGGTCGGATAGGGCAGATCCGCCGCCATCGCCGCCACCGGCATGGCGGTGGTCATCAGGACGGCTCCGAGCAGTACATTCTTCATATCGCTTCCCCCAGATGGATCACATGCCGGCAATGTAGCCAATCCGTTGGATTCGCGTAGTGCAAATGAGCAACACCTCTCTGGATTGCAGATAATCTACTGCGAATACCATACCATAATGGGTAGAATAGCATTATTTTACCGGCAATTTTGTCGAGTTCAGGCCCGTTGCGACACGACGTGGCGGTACTATATTATTCGTTTGGTAGATTATTTTACCTCCCGCAACGGCAGTACACTTTGGCGGCGCGACCCGGGCCCGCGCGCGCCCCGCCCGCCCTGGCACTGCTTTTGCTAGCTTTGCCGTCCCACGCGGCGCATGAAGCGCCGCATCTCGCTACCCGTTCACACAGGTCAACATGGGCCCCCAGGTCGTACCCGTCGCTTCCGACCCCTTCTGCCCGCCCGACGCCGATGCGGTGATCGTCGGCGGCGGCATCATCGGCACCACCAGCGCGCTCTATCTCGCCGAGCGCGGCCTCAAGGTGGTGCTGTGCGAGAAGGGGCACATTGCCGGCGAGCAATCCAGCCGCAACTGGGGCTGGTGCCGGCAGGCCAAGCGCGATCCGCGCGAGTTCGAACTGATCCGCGAGGCGCTGCGGCTCTGGCGCGGCATGGACGCCCATATCGGCGCCGCCACCGGCTTCACCACGACCGGCATTCTGTTCGCCGCCAATGACGCGAAGCAGGAAGCCTCCTTCGCCGACTGGGTGAGGGAGGCCGCCGGCGCCGGCATTCATGCCGAGATGGTCACCGGTTCCCGGCTGGCGGAGCATATGCCCGGCGACACGAAGCCACCGCCGGCCGCACTCTGGTGCGCGTCCGACGGGCGGGCCGAACCGCAGAAGGCCGCGCCCGCCATCGCCGAGGCGGCGCGAAAGCGCGGGGCGGTCATCCTCGCCGATTGCGCGGTGCGCGGGGTGGAAACCGGCGGCGGGCGGGTCATCGCCGCCGTCACTGAGCGCGGCCGCATCGCCACGCCGACCGTCATCGTGGCGGGCGGCGCCTGGACGCGGCGGATCCTCGCCGATGTCGGCATCGACCTGCCGCAGCTCAAGGTGCGCGCCAGCGTGCTGCGCACCTCGCCGGTGGAGGGCGGCCCCACGCCGGCGCTGTGGGACCATGATTTCGCCTTCCGGCGCCGGGAAGATGGCGGTTACACCCTTGCCAACGGGCATGTGAACGTGGTGCCGATCGTGCCGGACAGCTTCCGCTTCGCCCTCCCCTTCCTGCCGGCGCTGCAGATGGAATTCGCCTCGCTGCGGCTGCGGCTCGGCCCGCGCTTTGTCACCGAATGGCGCGAGAGCGCGCGGCGCCCCTTCGACGAACCCTCGGTCTATGAGGCGGCGCGGGTGCTCGATCCGGCTCCCGACCGGGGCTATCTCGACCAGGCCTTCGCCGCGCTGAAGCGGCGCTTCCCGGCCTTCGCGAAGGCGCGCATCGTGCAGAGCTGGGCCGGATTCATCGACGCCACGCCGGATGCGGTGCCGGTGATCTCCCCCGTCGACGCGGTATCCGGCCTCATCGTCGCCACCGGCTTTTCCGGCCACGGCTTCGGCATCGGCCCGGGCGCCGGCCATCTCGTCGCCGATCTCGTCACCGGCGCCACGCCGATAGCCGATCCCCACCCCTACCGTCTGTCGCGTTTCTTCGATGGATCGCGGCCGCGCCCCATGGCGGGTCTCTGACCCGCCCGCGCCCTCGATCCGCCACCCCCCGACCGGAACACGCCCATGGTCCAGACCCTCGCCCGCCGCCCGATGCCGCGCTCGCTCTACCGCGAGACCGCGCCGCCGGCCCCCGAAACCGGGGCGCTCACCGGCGACGCCACCGCCCAGGTCGTGATTGTCGGCGGCGGCTTTACCGGCCTCTGCGCCGCGCTGCACCTCGCCGAGGCCGGCGTCGACACGGTGCTGCTGGAAGCGAGCCAGATCGGCTGGGGCGCCTCCGGCCGTAATGGCGGGCAGGTCAATCCCGGGCTGAAATGGGAACCGGAGGAGCTGGAACAGGTGTTCGGCGCCGATCTCGGCGGACGCATGGTGCGGCTCGGCGATCAGGCGCCCGGCCTCGTCTTCGACCTCATCGCCCGCCACCGCATCGACTGTGCACCCAAGCGCGGCGGCACGCTGAGGGCGGCTCTGTCGCAACGCGCCGCCAAGGGCGTGCGTGAGTTCCAGCGGCAATGGCAGGCGCGCGGCGCCGATGTGGTGATCGCCGAGGGCAAGGAGATGGCGCGCCTCACCGGCACCGGCGCCTATTGCCTCGGCGCGCATGACCGGCGCGGCGGGCAGGTGAACCCGCTCGCCTATTGCCGCGGCCTCGCCCGCGCCGCGCTGAAGGCAGGGGCGCGCCTGTTCACCGATACGCCGGCCCTGCGGCTGGCGAAGGCGGGCAGCTTCTGGCTGATCGAAACGCCGGGCGGCCGGGTGACGGCGGAGCGGGTGATCCTCGCCACCAATGGCTATAGCGACGATCTCGTGCCCGGGCTGCGGCGCAGCGTGATCCCGGTCTATTCCTCCATCACCGCCACCGAGCCGCTGCCGGCGGAACTCGCCGCGCCGATCATGCCTGATGGCGTGGTGCTGTATGAGATGTCGGCCTCCTACGCCTATTACCGGCTGGACGATGCCGGCCGCTTTGTCATGGGCGGGCGCAGCGTGCTGCGGCCGGCGACCGCACCCGAGGATTTCCGCGCCCTGATCGACCACGCGACGCGGCTGTTCCCGGTGCTGAAAGCGATGGACTGGACGCATCGCTGGAACGGGCAGGTGGCGGTGACCTGGGATCACCTGCCGCATCTGCACGAGCCGGAGCCGGGGCTGACCATCGGGCTTGGCTATAATGGCCGCGGCGTCGCCATGGCCACCGCCACCGGGCGCATGCTCGCCCGCCACGCCGCCGGGGGCGGGGCCGAGGCGCTCGACCTGCCCGTCACCCGCATCCGGCCGATCCTCGGCCATGCCGCCTGGCCGCTGGCGGTGAAGGCGCGGCTGAAATGGGACCGTCTGCGCGAAACCTTCCAGAACTGAGCGAAACCCGGCCGGGCCGGCGCATGGCCGGCGGCGTCAGCCCGCCGTGCCGCGCAGCCGCTCGGAGCGGCGGCGCAGCAGTTCCAGCGTCAGCATGAGCAGCGCCGCGAAGACGACAAGCAGCGTCGCGGCGGCGGTGATGGTCGGCGAAATCTGCTCGCGTATGCCGGAGAACATCTGCCGCGGCAGGGTGCGCTGGTCGGGGCTGGCGAGGAACAGCGCCACCACCACCTCGTCCCAGGAGGTGACGAAGGCGAACAGCGCCCCCGAGGTCACGCCCGGCGCGATCAGCGGCAGCGTCACCGTGCGGAAGGCGGTCCAGGGCGAGGCGCCGAGCGAGGCGGCGGCGCGGGTGAGCGAGCGGTCGAAGCCGGTCAGCGTCGCCGTCACCGTGATCACGACGAAGGGCGTGCCGAGAATGGCATGGGCGAGGATCAGCCCGATATAGGTGTTGTTCAGCCCCACCGCCGCGAAGCCGAAGAACATCGCCACCGCGACGATGACCACCGGCACGATCATCGGTGAGATCAGGATCGACAGGATCAGCCCGGCGAAGGGCACATTGCCGCGCGACAGGCCAAGCGCGGCCAGCGTGCCGAGAGCGGTGGCGATGAGGGTGGAGAACACCGCGACGATGCCGCTGTTCTGCAGCGCGATGCGCCAGCGATCATCGGTGAAGAAATCCACATACCAGCGCAGGCTGAGCCCCGGCAGCGGATAGGTGAACCAGGGCTCGCTGGAGAAGGACAGCGGCATGATCACCAGGATCGGGCCGATCAGGAACAGGAAGACGAGGGTGCAGAACACCGCGAAGAGGAAATAGGCCAGTTTCTCGCGCGGGGTGGCGTAGGACGGTGCCAGCATGTCGATCAGCCCAGCTTTACCTTGTCGATGCCGACCACGCGGTTGAACACCGCATAGAGCACCAGCGTCATCATCAGCAGCAGCCCGCCCAGCGCCGAGGCCTGGCCCCAGTTCATCTCGCGGTTGGTGTAGAGCGCGACGAAATAGCTGACCATCTGGTCCTGCGGCCCGCCGACCAGCGCCGGGGTGATGTAGTAGCCGAGCGACAGGATGAAGGTGAGCAGGCAGCCGGCACCGACGCCGGGCAGCGTCTGCGGCATGTAGACCGAGACGAAGGCGGTCAGCGGCCCGGCGCCGAGCGAGCGCGCCGCGCGCAGATGCGAGGCGGGAATCGACTTCATCACCGAATAGATCGGCAGGATGGTGAAGGGGAGCTGGATATGCGTCATCGCCAGCACCGTGCCGAAGCGGTTGAAGATGAGCTGCACCCGCTCGGTGGTCAGGTGCAGCGCCAGCAGGATGTCGTTGAGCACGCCATTGCTCTGCAAAAGCACGATCCACGCCGTGGTGCGCACCAGAATGGAGGTGGTGAAGGGCAGCAGCACCAGGATCATCAGTACATTGGCCCGCGCCGGGGGCAGGATGGCGAGCAGATGCGCGACCGGATAGCCGAGCACCAGCGTCGCCAGCGTCACCACCAGGCTGATCGTCAGGGTGCGGATGAAGATGTCGATGAAGATCGACTGGTCGGGATAATTCGCCGTCACCGCCCCGGCGGCGTCCTGCCTGAGATCGAGCGCGGTGAGCAGATAATAGGGGGTGAAGCTGTTGCCGGCGCGCTTCATGATCGCCCAGAATTCCACCGAGCCCCATTCCGCGTCGCTGGCGATGAACTTCTCTTTCCACGGCCCGCCGCCGCCGGCATCGACCAGACGGCCGGCCTTGAGGAAGCGCGAGCGCGCACCCGGCACCTCGTAATTGATGCGCTTGCCGACGAGGGCGGTGGTGCGGTCCTTCTGCGTCTGCACGAGATCGTCGGCGAAGGCGGCGAACACCGCCTCGCCGGGCGTCTCCCGCCCGTCCCAGGCCGCCAGCGCCGCCATGGTGCGCGGCATGGTCTCGCGCACCTCCGTGTTCTCCACCGACCGCACCAGCATCAGCCCGATCGGCAGGGCGAACACGGCGAGCACGAAAACGAGCAGCGGCGCGACGAGCGAGAAGGAGCGCGCGCGGTTCATCCGCTCGGCGCGGCGGAGCTTGGTCTTGAGCGAGATGCGGTCCGCGTCGGGTCCGGCCTCGCCCGGAAGGGCGGCCACGGCCATGTCGAGAAATCCCCCTCGGTTGCTGCCGCGGCCTTGCCCCGGAGGGCGGCGCGGTCGGTGAGCGGCCGGGGCACCGAGAGCCCCGGCTTGCCTTCCGCCCGCCCCCGAGGGAGCGGGCGCGTGTTCAGGACGCGCGGCGGCCAGTCACCGGCGCGCCCGGGATCACTGGGCGATCCAGGTGTTGAAGCGCTTGAGCAGTTCTTCCTTGTTGTCGCCCCAGAAGACCGGGTCATTGGCGAGCGCGGTCTTCGCGTTTTCCGGCGCCGTCGGCAGGTCCTTCAGGATGTCGGGGGCGACCAGCGGCGTGGCGGCGAGCAGGGCGGGACCATAGGAGATGTACTTGGTCTGCGCCGCCTGCGCCTCCGGGCTGGAGGCGAACTCGACGAATTTGTAGACCGCATCGAGGTCCTTCACGCCCTTCGGGATCGCCCACAGGTCATAATCGAGCAACTGGCCGTCCCAGACGATCTTGAAGTTCTTCTTGTCGACCTTGTTGGCGTTGAAAATGCGCCCGTTCCAGGCGGTGGCCATCACCACTTCGCCCGAGGCGAGGAGCTGCGGCGGCTGGGCGCCGGCCTCCCACCAGACGATGTCGTTCTTGATGGTGTCGAGCTTCTTGAAGGCGCGGTCGACGCCTTCCTTGGTCTTCAGCGTCTCATAGACCTTGTCGGCCGGCACGCCGTCCGCCATCAGCGCGAATTCGAGATTTCCGAAAGGCGTCTTCTGCAGCGCCCGCTTGCCCGGCCAGGTCTTGGTGTCGAACAGGCCGGCGATAGTCTTGGGGCCGTCTTTGATCTTGTCGGCGTCATAGGCATAGATGGTGGAATAGATGATGGTCGGAATGCCGCATTCGAAGGTCGAGCCCTTCACGAAGGCGCCCTCGCCGCCGAACTTGGAATAGTCGATCGGGGTGAGGAAGCCTTCGTCGCAGCCCTGCTGGGCAGTGGCGGCGTCGACATCCACGGCATCCCAGGTGGTGTTGCCGGACTCGACCATGGCGCGGATGCGCGCGGCCTCGCCATTATATTCTTCCTGGGTGATCTTCACGCCGGTCTTGGCGGTGTAGGGCTTGAAATAGGCCTCGTCCTGGCTGGTCTGGTAGGCGCCGCCCCAGGAGGTGATGGTGAGGCTGTCCGCGGCGAAGGCGGTGCCGCAGCTCGCCGCGAGGGCGAGCGCGGAAAGGGTCATCGTCAGCGACTTCAACGGCATGGTCATTCCCTTTGGATCGGAGGGGGCGAAGGTCTGGGGGCGGAGGTTTCACGCCGCGTCGAGGGCGCGGCAGTCCTGCGCGCGCCATGCCAGCGGAATGCGGGAGCCGGGGGCGAGAACCGGGCGGTCCTCGACATTGCCGAGCTTCACGACCACTTCGGCGCCGCCGTCGAGCACGCAGCGCACGCGCACATGGTCGCCGAGGTAGATCGTCTCGGCGATCACAGCCTCGAAATGATTATCGAGCGCGGCGCCGGGCGGGGCGATCTTCACCCGCTCGGGACGGATGGAGAGCAGGCAGTCCTCGCCCACCCGCGCCGCATCGGTCAGCGTGGCGGTAACGACATCGCCATTGGCAAGCACGACCGAGCACAGCGTGCCGTTCGCCGCCTCGATGCGGCCGGGCAGGCGATTGTTCTCGCCGATGAACTGGGCGACGAAGGAATTGGCGGGGTTCTCATAGAGTTCGGCCGGCGGCGCCACCTGCTGGATGATGCCGGCATTGAACACGGCGACGCGGTCCGACATGGTCAGCGCCTCGCTCTGATCATGGGTGACATAGACCACGGTGATGCCGAGGCGCTCATGCAGATGGCGGATTTCCATCTGCATATGTTCGCGCAATTGCTTGTCGAGCGCGCCGAGCGGCTCGTCCATCAGCACCAGCTTCGGTTCGAACACCAGCGCGCGGGCGAGGGCGACGCGCTGCTGCTGGCCGCCGGAGAGCTGGCCGGGCATGCGCGCGGCGAAGCCGCCGAGATGCACCATGTCGAGCGCCCGGGCGACACGCGCGGCGATGTCCGCCTTCGCCACGCCCCTTACCTTGAGGGGATAGCCGACATTCTGCGCCACGCTCATATGCGGGAACAGCGCGTAGTTCTGGAACACCATGCCGATATTGCGCTTCTCCGGCGGCAGGGCGTCGATGCGGGCGCCGTCGAGCATGATGTCGCCGGAGGTCGGCGTCTCGAAGCCGGCCAGCATCATCAGCGTCGTCGTCTTGCCCGAACCGGACGGGCCCAGCATGGTGAGAAATTCGCCGCGGCGGATGCGCAGGCTGAGATCTTTGACCACCAGCACCTCGCCATCATAGCTCTTCTGGACGCCAGCGAACTCGACGAAACTCTCGCTGGCACTTACCGGAAGCTTCATGGTTCCTCCTCGGGGGCCGTGCGGCGTGCGGTGAGCGCCGCACGACACGCCGGCCATGGCATCGTGACCGCAGAACCCCGGCATAGCGGCGACGCCGGGAACCCTGCCGGCCTACCTCCCGCAAACCCCATGCCAAGCCCTGCCCGGCGTCGTGCCGGATAGGGCTTCCCAAAAAAACTATAAAGATATCAGATTGTTATGAGATCTTATCGGGAGCCGGGAACTTCCGCCGCACGGATTGATCCCCCGCCGCCGTCGATGGCTGGCGCAGATGGGCACCGGCCTCGCCGGCCCCTGCGGAGGAAAACATGATCAAAAACTAGGCTTGCCGTATTTTATGGCCATGCCGGGGAAAAACGCTGCGTCAGCGGAGGGTTGCGCGACGAACGGCAGCGGAGCGCGCCCGGGCTGGCGGCGGCATGCCGCCAGCGTGGCATGCCCGAACCGTCATCCGCACTGTACACAGGCGACCTCCGCCCAAGCGGGCGGCGCGGCGCGCGCGGGAATGATCCTTTTACGAGCGCAGCGCGGCGGCCAGCGGCCGATTTCCCCTACGACATCAACACTTCAGGCCGACCGCAAGGGCGTGACGGGCGGCCAGCACCGCGGCGTCGGCTCGTTCTGTATACAATGATCGCTTATTTGCTTAAGCCTGTGGCGGAGTGTTGCGGCGCTGCCTACCATGCCGCCTTCGTCACCTTTGAGGGCCTGCCCATGCCGCGCGATCTCGCCTTCACCCTCCCCACGCTCCGCGCCGCCTATGCTGGCGGGCTGCGGCCGGAAGCGGTGATCGCGGAAGCCTTTGCCCGGCTGGATGCCCTCGCCGATCCCGGCATCTTCCTGCACGAGGCGCGGGCGAGTGCCCTTGCGCAGGCGCGCGCCCTGGGAGCGCCGGACGGACGCCCGCTCTGGGGCATTCCCTATGCCGTGAAGGACAATATCGACGTGGCGGACATGCCGACCACCGCCGCCTGCCCCGACTTCGCCTATGAGGCATCGGCCGACGCCTTCGTGGTGGCACGGCTGCGGGCGCTGGGCGCGATCTGCCTCGGCAAGACCAATCTCGACCAGTTCGCCACCGGCCTCGTCGGCGTGCGCACGCCCTATCCCGTGCCGCGCAACGCCCTCGACCCGGCGCTGGTGCCGGGCGGTTCCTCTTCCGGTTCGGCGGTGGCGGTGGCGCGCGGGCTGGTGGCGTTCGGCCTCGGCACCGACACCGCCGGCTCCGGCCGGGTGCCGGCGGCGCTGAACGATATTGTCGGGCTGAAGCCGAGCCTCGGCGCGCTGTCCTCTGCCGGCATGGTGCCGGCCTGCCGCACGCTCGACACCATCTCGATCTTCGCCCACAGCGTCGCCGAGGCGTGGGAACTGTTCACCCTCACCGCCGGATTCGACCCGGAAGACCCATGGTCGCGTCCCCTGCCCCATCCGCAACTCGCGCCGCTGCGGGGGACGGTGACGGTCGCGGTGCCCGATGGCGCGAGCCTGCGCACCTTTGGTGACGATGCGCAGGCCGCCCATTTCCGCGCCACCCTCGAACGGCTGCGGGCGACGGGGGCAACGCTGCGCGAGATCGACCTCGCGCCGTTCTATGCCGTTGCGGAACTGCTCTATAGCGGCCCCTGGGTGGCCGAACGCGCGGCCGCGGTGGGCAACCGGCTGACCGAGGCGCCGGAGACGCTGCATGAGGTCACGCGGGCGATCCTCACCCCCGGCCTCGCGCTTTCCGCCGTCGATGCCTTCCGGGGGCTGTACCGGCTGCAGGAATTGCGGCGGGTCTGCGCGCAGGCGCTGGAGGGCGCCGATTTGCTGTGCGTGCCGACCATTCCCTGCTTCGTCACGCGAGAGGAAATTGCCGCCGACCCGTTCGGACCGAACAGCCGGCTCGGCACCTATACCAATTTCGTCAATCTGCTCGATCTGTGCGGCATCGCCGTGCCGACGGGTCCGCGCCGCGACGGCCGGCCCGGCAGCCTGACCGTGCTGGCGCGCGCGGGCGAGGATGGCCGCGCCGCCGCGCTGGCGCTGCGGATCGAGCGCGGGGGGGCGCCCGGGCGCGTGGCGGAGAACGGCAGCGCCGAGGACGAGAGCGCGGAGGACGAGATCGCCGAGGACGAGATCGCCCTTGCCGTCTGCGGCGCCCATATGGCCGGCCTGCCGCTCAATGGCGAACTGACCGGGCGCGGCGGGCGCTTCCTGCGCGAGGCGCGCACCCGCTGCGACTACCGGCTGTTCGCCCTGCCCGGCGGCCCGCCCGCCCGGCCGGGCCTGCTGCGTGTCGCCGAGGGCGAGGGCGCCGCCATCGCCCTCGAAGTGTGGGCGCTGCCGCGCGCGGCGGTTGGCGATTTCCTCGCCGGCATCCCCGCCCCGCTCGTCATCGGCACGGTGGAACTGGAGGACGGCCACTCGGTGAAGGGCTTCCTGTGCGAGCCGCACGGGCTCAAGGACGCGCGCGACATCACCGCCAGCGGCGGCTGGCGGGCGGCGCTGGCGGAGGAATAAGCGGGGCTATCCCTTCGCCCCCTGCCCGCGCGCATAGACATCCTCG
The DNA here is from genome assembly GCF_041415945.1 of Ancylobacter sp. IITR112. Classification (NCBI taxonomy): domain Bacteria; kingdom Pseudomonadati; phylum Pseudomonadota; class Alphaproteobacteria; order Hyphomicrobiales; family Xanthobacteraceae; genus Ancylobacter; species Ancylobacter sp. IITR112. Next base: position 3,643,317 of record NZ_JBGCUS010000001.1, read on the forward strand.
TAGCGGATGATGTCGTCCTCGCCCAGATAGGTGCCGGTCTGCACCTCGATCAGCACCATCGGCACCTTGCCGGGGTTTTCCATGCGGTGCACCGCGCCGAGCGGGATGTAGACCGACTGGTTCTCGGTGAGCAGTTGCGGCGTGCCGTCAATGGTGACGCGGGCGGTGCCGGAGACGACGATCCAGTGCTCGGAGCGGTGATAATGGCTCTGCAGCGACAGCGACGCGCCGGGATGCACGACGATGCGCTTGACCTGGAAGCGGTCGCCCAGCGCCAGCGTCTCGAACCAGCCCCAGGGCCGGTGATCCCGGGGGAAATGCTCGGCCTGGCGCGCGCCGCGCGTCTTCAGCGCCGTCACCGCCTGCTTCACCTCCTGCGAGCGGGAACGGTCGGCCACCAGCACCGCGTCCGGCATGGCGACGACCAGCATGTCCTTCAGCCCGATGCCGACCAGCTCCAGCCCCTCGGCTTCCGAGCGCAGCAGCGAATCGGCGCAGTCGATGGCGGTGACGGGCCCATGGGCGACGACATTGCGCGCATCCGCCTCGCCCTCGCGCATGACCGAGGCCCAGTCGCCGAGATCGGACCAGGCGCCGGTGAACGGCACCACGTCGAGATTGTCCGAGCGCTCCATGATCGCGTAGTCGATGGAAATATCCTGCGCCCGCAGCCAGGGCTCCGGCGCGAGGCGCAGGAAATCGAGATCGCTCGACGCCTGCTCCACCGCCTGCCGCACCGGGGCGAGCATGTCCGGAGCATGCGCCGCGAAGGCGCGCCGTGCCGTCTCCACCGAGAACAGGAAGATGCCGGCGTTCCATAGATAATGCCCGTCCGCCAGCATGGCGCCGGCGCGGTCGGCATCCGGCTTCTCGACGAAGCGGCGCAGCGGCACCGGGGCGAGGGCCTCGCCATCCGGCGCATGGGAAAGCTCCAGCCAGCCATAGCCGGTTTCCGGCCGGGTCGGGCGGATGCCGAAGGTGACGATGCGCCCGGCCTGCGCGGCGGGGAGGCCGGCGCGCACGGCGGCGGAAAACGCCGCGCTGTCGGGCACAACCTGGTCGGAGGGCATCACCAGCAGCAGCGCGTCGGGATCGCGCGCCGCCAGATAGTGCACGGCGGCGAGGATGGCGGGAGCGGTGTTGCGGGCGCTGGGCTCGATCAGCACCGCGCCGGGCGCGATGCCGGCCTCGTCGAGCTGCTCGGTGACGATGAAGCGGAAATCGGCATTGGTGACGATGAGCGGCGGGCACACGTCCGGGCCGGACAGGCGCCGGGCCGCCGCCTGGAACAGCGTTTCACCGTCCCCGAGCTTGACGAACTGCTTGGGGAAACTCTTGCGCGACAGAGGCCACAGGCGCGTGCCGGAGCCGCCGCAGAGAAGAACGGGATAGAGGTGAGCCATGGAGCCTTGCACGTCACGCTAACGACATGGCACCGCACGCCGGCACCAGGGCGCGGAGTTTGGGCGGGCCATGGCTGAAAGGCAAGGCGGATCAAGCGCCTTGATCTCTCCCCGCGAAGTCCGTATCGCCGGCGAACGCCGCCGTTGCGCGGCTCCGCTGCGAAAGGCTCGCTCATGCTCACCTGCTTCAAGGCCTATGACATTCGCGGCCGGCTCGGCGAGGAACTGAACGAGGCCATCGCCCGCCGCATCGGCCGCGCCTTCGCCGAAGGGCTTGGCGCGCGGCGGGTGGTGATTGGGCGCGACTGCCGCGCCTCGTCGGAGGCGCTGGCGGCAGCCTGCACCGAGGGGCTGGTGGCCGGCGGGGTGGAGGTGCTCGACCTCGGCCTGTGCGGCACCGAGGAAATGTACGCCGCCGTCACCGACTTTGCCGCCGATGGCGGCATCGAGGTGACCGCCTCGCACAACCCGATGGACTATAACGGCATGAAGCTGGTGCGCGCCGGCTCCGCCCCGCTCGACACCGCGACGGGGCTGGCGGCGATAAAGGCGCTGGCGGAAGGGCCCGAACTGCCGGACCGGCCGGGTGGTCGGGTCGTCCCGGCGGAAGGCGCCCGCGCGGCCTATGTCGAGCGCGTGCTCTCCTTTGTGGACACGCGGGCACTGCGCCCGCTCACCGTGCTGGTGAACGCCGGAAACGGCGCGGCGGGGCCGACCTTCGACGCCTTGGCGGACGCTCTGGAGGCGCGCGGGGCACCGCTCCGCTTCATCCGCCTGCACCATGAGCCGGACGGGGGCTTTCCCCATGGAATTCCCAACCCGCTGCTGCCCGAGAACCAGCCGGTCACCTCAGAGGCGGTGGTGGCCGCAGGGGCCGATATGGGGGTGGCGTGGGACGGCGATTTCGACCGCTGCTTCCTGTTCGACGAGACCGGGCGGTTCATTCCCGGCGAGTATGTTGTCGGGCTGCTGGCGCAGACCTTCCTCGCCAAGGAGCCCGGCGCCACCATCGTGCATGATCCCCGCGTGGTGTGGAACACGCGCGACTGCGTCGCCCGCGCCGGAGGGAGGGCCGTGCAGGCGCGCACCGGCCACGCCTTTCTCAAGCAGGCGCTGCGCGACACCGGCGCGGTCTATGGCGGTGAAATGTCGGCGCATCACTATTTCCGCGACTTCATGTGCTGCGATTCCGGCATGATCCCCTGGCTCTTGGTGGCCGAATTGATGGGGCGGAGCGGGCAGACGCTGAGCGCGCTGGTTTCGGCGCGGATGGCGGCCTTTCCCTCCTCCGGCGAGATCAATTTCCGCCTCGCCGACCCCGCCGCGGCGGTCGCACGGGTGGAAGCCGCCTTCGTCGGCGCGACCCCGGCGCGGGACGAGACGGATGGGCTCTCGCTCGATTTCGGCGCGTGGCGGCTGAACCTGCGCCGCTCCAACACCGAGCCGCTGCTGCGGCTCAATGTCGAGGCCAGGGGCGCGCCGGACGAGGTCGCCCGGCGCGTGGCGGAGATCACCGCGCTGATCGAAGCCGGCTGACGCTCAACCGCCCGGCAGCGCCGCCACCACATGATCCGGCCAGGGGTTGCGTCCCTCGCGCAGAAAGGTGAGCGTGTCGCGCCAGAAGCCCGCCGCGTGGCTGTCGTGGAACAGGCTGAAATGGCCGATCGTCTCCCTTCCGTAATCGGCGGGAGCGAGGCGCACCAGCGTGCGGCGGGCGCCGGTGTAATAGCCGAGCGTGCGGGTGAGCGCCGGTACCGTGCCGAGCGGATCGTCGCTCATCGCCACGGCGAGGATGTCGGCCCGCACCATCGCCATGCGCGCGCACGCCGCCGCGCGCTCGGGGCGCGGGTGGCTGGCCTCGAAGCGCGGGCCGCGAAAGCTCCATTCATGCGCGACTCCGGCCGGCAGATCTTCCAGCCAGCCGAGCCGCTTGCCGGGGAAATAGCCGAACAGCGCGGTGAGCACCGGCATGGCGACGTGCCATTTCAGCAGCAGGGCGGCGCGCTGGCGCGGCGCATAATCGCCCCACCACGCATATTGCGCGCCCATGGTGAGCAGGCGGGTGACGCGCGCGCCCCGCTCGGCGAGACCAGGCAGGAAACCGCCGATGGAATGGCCCACCACCATGAGCGGCGCATCGGAGCGCGCCAGCATGAAGCCAAATGCGGCGTCGACATCGCGCTCGCCCCAATCGCGCCAGCGATAGCCGCAGCCGCGCAGGCGCGCCGGGCGCGAGAGGCCGATGCCGCGATAATCGAAGGTCAGCACCTCGAAACCGTGGCCGGCCAGGAAGCGGGCATAGCGGTGGTAATAGCGCGCCGCGACGCCGGTTGCCGGGTTGATGACGACGGCGCCATGGGGCGGCCCAGGCTCGGCTGCCGTCCAGACATGGCCCCCGAGCCTTACGCCGTCCCGGCAGGTGATTGCTACCGGATGCGCCTCGCTGTCGTTCATTCTCCTGTCTCCCGCCCCCCTGCGCATCAGGGCGACGGTTGAAGCCATCCCCGCTTTTTGCGTCAGTATAGCTGACCGGTGGGGGCCGGAGACAATCGGGCGGAACGCGCCCGGCGCGGTGCGAAAGGCGTTCGGCCCGGCCGCGGGCCGGGCCGACAGGGTGTCGACGGTGCGCTGCGCTCAGTTGGCGGAGCGCATATTGCCTTCAACCTGCTCGCGAATGGCGGCGGCGGCGTTCCGCGCGGTCACGGTCTCGGTGGTGTTGCGGCCCTCGACGAGGGTCTGGGCGGGCGCAGGCGCCGGGCGGGTGGCCGCCGCCTCGGCCGAAACCGCGCCGAGCACGAGGGTGGTGGACAGAACGGCGAGGGTGAGGAACTTGTTCATCGGTCTTCTCCGGGTTTCGACGCCACGGCATGTGGCCTCATCACCCCGAAAGGTTAGGCGCCCGACCCCCTTGCCCGGTATCACGCCTAGGCTCAGCCGGTTAGGCGATTGAGATGATCACGCCCATGCTTTGGGATGGGGGGAGCAAACGCGGGCATCAGAACCATCGCCGCAGCCGGCGGCGCAGATCACGCACGGCGCGACGCAGCGTGGTCTTCAGCCGATCGAGCCGAAGCGCCGCCACCACGCGATCGCGCAGGGCGGTGAGGGTGACGATGACCCACGCCACCCAGGGAAGCGTCATCAGCTTGGGCCTGCCGGCGGAATAGATGCGCTCGATGACGACGAAGCTGACGAGATAGGCCAGGAGAAACAGCACGGTGCCGGCCTTCGGCCAGCCATCGGCGATCCACACCAGCGCGACGAATTTCAACGGCTCGATGGTGACATAGGGGACGGCCAGAAGCACCAGGATGGTCCAGACCGAGCGCGCGGCGATCCAGCGCTCGAAGGCCCGCATGATGCCGAGCGCCGCCAGGCGGGCAATGAGCGGGCGATAGAACGGGCGCACCAGCTCGTCGAGCAGGATCAGCGGCGCACAGAGCAGGCGGAACAGCACGCCCAGCGCCGCGCGCAGGGGGCGCCGACCGGGGCCGCCCCCGGGGTCGGTGCGGTTCCGGCGCGGTGGCGGTCCAGAAGGCTCCATCCGCTCCTTATGACGAGCGCGGCGCGCGGTGGCTAGAGTTCCAGCAGAAAGCGCAGCCGCGCCCGGCCCTGCAATTGGTAGCCTATGCCCTTGGCGCCGTACTCGGCCAGGATCTCCGTCTCGCGCCCTTCCGTGTCGCCCGCCCGCAGCAGGGCTTCCAGCTCATAAAGGTGATATTGCTGGCGAAACAGAAGATCGCGCTTGATCAGCGGCGACCCGAGAAAGCGGCGGAAGAGAAAGCGGCGGAAGAGAAAGCCGCCGGAGTGAATCTGCGAGCGGGCGAGAACCGCTTCCAGCAGCCGCGTCAGGACCGTTTCCCGCTCCGGCGCAGCGCTCAGCACCGGGGCACGCAGATCGAGCGGGAGATGGGCGGCGAGGCTGCGCAGGGTGGGCACGTCGAGGCCAGCAAGGACCGCGCGCAAATCGGTCAGGTTGAAGACCACCTCGACCGACCTGGCCTCACGCAGCATGCAGCGGGAGCTGCCCACCTTGCCCTTGCCGATGGCCAAGGCCGGGCGTTGACCGGCAGATAATTGCGCCAGAACGCCTGGAAGGCCGGCCGCTCCAGCATGTGGCGCGAGATCGAGTAGCAGAAGGACTGGATGTGGTGGCGAAGCTCCCAGTTCTCGAAGGTCGCGCAGACATCGCAGGAGGAGGTCGCGAGCTTCCGGAACATCTCGGCGAGACCTGAGCGGAAATAATAGACGCTGTCACTCATGATCAGCAGGCGTTCCGGCGGATCGTCGAGCAAGGAGAGAATGCCGTCACGGTAGCCGCCCATGTCGCGGCCGGCATTGTTCCGCAGCAGCACGCGGTGAACCTGCGGCAGAAGCTCCGCCAGCCGCTCCTCGCCGAGCGGATGATTGACCACGAGCGTCACATTGACGCCGACTTCCGCCAGAGCGTCGAGCGCGTTGCGCACATACCAGGGGTCGCGCGCGGCTGCCAGATGAGAAAGATCGCGTGGAGATTACCGGGATGGTGCCGCTCGCCCGGCACCTCGACCGGCGTGGCTTCCAGACGCAAGGCACCGGCGAGGCGGGCGCGCAGGACATGCAGCCGGTAATCGACCAGATCGACATAGGCCTTGCGGAAACGGAAACGCATGGATCAACCGAGAAAACGTGCGCCGACACTCCCGCTCGGGACACGCCGAACGGCGATGAGCCCGGCGCAGGCGCGCCGCCGCGCCCTGTCAGCCCGACAGGCACTACATGAATACCCCATGAGAGACGACAGGCGGCGCGGGCTGCTTTTCAGCCATTCCAAGAATGGCGCAGGGGCGGCGCCCGCCGCGCCGGCTAGGCCCCGACTTGCTGCGCCTGCAGCGCCCCGAGGCTTCCCGTCGGGAACGCCTCCTCCGGCGTCGCGCACAGGCCCCGGCGGGTTAGCCATCGACCGAGCGCCGGCTCGGCGGTGAGCACCGCGAAGGGCACGGCGGCGAGCAGCGCCACCAGCATGGGCAGCGCCCAAGGCAGCGCACCCGGCGCGAAGCCGGCGAGCAGCGCCGCCAGCGCGGCACCGAACAGGAATTGCGGCCACAGGCCGGCGAGAGCGGTGCGCCAGGACAGCCGTTCGGCATCGCGCGCCTGCGCCTCCCACGTCACCGTGCGGCCGAACAAGAGGCCGAGCATGAAAAGCGCGATGCGGAAGGCCACCACCGGCCCCAGCAGAACCGAAAACACGAATTCCGCCAGCGCGCCGCCTACCAGCCGGCCGGTTCCGCCATAACGCTGCCGCTCGCCGGCGCGCAGCACCACGTCGAGCAGGCCGGCGATCTTGGGCGCGAGGCTCATCGCGAACATGGCGGCGAACAGGGTCAGGCCGAGAGCGGCGGGAAAGGGGGCGTCCGTCGTTTCCGTGTCGAATACTTTCAGCGCCGCCACGGCGACGAACGCCATCCAGGCGACGGCGCCGAGATACATCAGCATCGCCCAGGCAATCTGGAAACGGCTCATCGGCTTGAGGCCAGGCAGGGTGAGCAGGCGCCAATACTGCATGTTGCCCTGGCACCAGCGCAGATCGCGGCGGGTGAATTCGGTCAGATGCGGCGGGTTTTCCTCGTAGCTGTCCATCTCTTCCGGCAGTACCCGCACCTCATAGCCGGCGCGGCGCATCAGCACGGCTTCGATCTGGTCGTGGGAGAGAATGGGACCGGCGAGCGGGCCCTTGCCGGGCAGGTTCGGGAGGCGGCAGTGCGCCTTGAACGGGGCGATGCGGATGACGGCGTTGTGCCCCCAATAGGGACCGCAATCACCCGCCCACCATGAGGCGCCCATCGTGTAGGAGCGCATGCCGTGGCGCATGCCGAACTGGAAGATGCGGGCGAAGGGCGAGGGCGACGGCAGGCCGACCACCAGGCTCTGGAGAATGCCAAGCTGTTGATTGGCCTGCATGATCCGCACGAGGCGCAACGTCGCCCCGGCACCGAGGAAGCTGTCGGCGTCGAGCGTGATCATGTAGTCGTAGTCATCCCCCCAGCGGTCAAGGAAATCGCGTATATTACCGGCCTTGAAGCCTTCATTGCTGGTGCGGCGGCGGTAGTGAAGCGATGACGTTCCGCCGCTCTCCGCCCGCCAGGCGGCGAATAATCGCTCCTCTTCCGTCGCTATTTCCGGCTGATTTGTGTCAGACAACACGAACCACGCGAAGGCGTCTCCCGGATGAATTTGCGAAAGCTCGCCCTGCATGGCCCGCAGGCGGGCGAAAGCGCGGGCGGGATCTTCGTTGCGCAGCGTCATCACCATCGCGGTGCGGGCGGTGATCGGCGCGTCATCCGTGGCGCGGACGGCATAGGGATAGACGGAGCGGCGCGCGTCGCCGGGCCCGTGCAACAGCCATAAGCCGATGATGGCGTTCCAGAATCCGAGGATGGTCCAGGGCGTCGAGATACAGAAGGCGACGAGCAGCAGCCCGTCCAGCACGGTGATGCCGCCATGACCGATGAGGTGGATGAAAAGGCCGATGAGACCGAAATAGGTCACGCCGATCAGCGTGAACACCAGCGCCCGGCGCCGGGCCAGTTCCCGCACCGTCTGCACGCCGGTGGGGGTGAGCCGCGCGCGCTCACCAAGCGTGAAGCGTCCTTCGGCGATGTTCTCGTCCACACTCATGCGGGTCCCCGGATCGGCGCTGGCGAGCGGCCACCATGGTCGCGCTCCGCAGGCTTGTACGCGCCCCGTGGCGGGTGGTTCACGCGCTTTTGGGGATCTAACCGGACCGTGATGCTGTTATGCACGCGGAAAGAGCGGCAGGGGTGGCATCCGCGATGGACGACAGATCGGAGATGAGCCGGCAACTCTGGTGCGCCGGCCCGGGCCGCTACGAGCTGCGGCGCGCCCCGCTGCCCGCGCGGGCGGGCGACAGCGACGACGCGGGCGAAACGCTGACCATACGCGCCCTCGTCTCGGCGGTGAGCCGGGGCACGGAGCGGCTGGTGCTGGACGGCGCGGTGCCGGCGGGCGAGCGGGGGCGCATGCGGGCGCCGTTCCAGAATGGGGATTTCCCCTTCCCCGTCCACTATGGCTATCAGAGCGTCGGCGTTGTCGAGGACGGGCCGGCGGACTGGATCGGCCGCACCATCTTCGCGCTCTTTCCGCATCAGGACCGCTACCGTCTCCCGCTCGCGGCGGCGATGCCGGTGCCGGAGGGCCTGCCGCCCGCGCGGGCGGCCCTCGCCGCGAATATGGAGACCGCGCTCAACGCGGTGTGGGATTCCGGCGCCGGGCCGGGCGACCGCATCACCATTGTCGGCGGCGGGGTGGTCGGGCTGCTGCTTACCGCGCTTACCGCACGGCTTCCCGGCGCCGAGGTGACGCTGGTGGATGTGAACCCGGCGCGCGAAGGGCTGGCGCGCGCCTTCGGCGCGGCCTTCGCCATGCCGGACGCCATCGGCGACGATGCCGACCTCGTCTTCCACACCAGCGCCAGCGCCGCCGGCCTCGCCACCGCGCTTTCGGCGGCGGCGTTCGAGGCGAAGGTGGTGGAGGTGAGCTGGTTTGGCGGCCACGCCCCCGCCGTGCCGCTGGGCGAGGCCTTTCACAGCCGGCGGCTGCAACTGATCGGCTCGCAGGTCGGCTGCGTATCTCCTTCACGGCGGCCGCGCTGGCCGCATGCGCGCCGGCTGGCCAAGGCTCTCGCTTTGCTCGACGATGCGCGGCTCGACCAATTGGTCAGTCATGTCGTCGCCTTTGACGAGGCGCCGCACCGGCTGCCGCCACTTCTGACCGGGGGCGAGGACGCGCTGGCGATCCTGCTCGATTACCGATGAGGGATGCCATGTACTGTGTCGAAGTCCGCGATCGCATCATGATCGCCCATTCGCTGCCCGACCCGTTCTTCGGCCCGGCGCAGGGCCTGCACGGCGCGACCTTCGTGGTCGATGTCGCCTTCTTCCGCGCCGAACTGACGGCGACGCAGGTGGTGGTGGATATCGGCGCCGCGCTCGACGTGTTGAAGGCGACGCTGGCGCCGCTCGCCTATCAGAATCTCGACACGCTGCCTCAGTTTGCCGGCAAACTCACAACGACCGAATTTCTCGCCCGCTATATTTTCGACGCCATCGCCGCCGCCGCGCGGAGCGGCGCGCTGGGAGAGGACGGGCACGGGCTGGCAAAGATCAAGGTGACGCTGCACGAGACCGACCTCGCCCGCGCCAGCTTCGAAGCTGGCCTCGGCTGAGGCGGCGGCGTGGACGCTTTCACCTTCGCCATTCCCGGTGATCTGAGCCTGCCGACGGGCGGCTATGCCTATGACCGCCGGGTGATCGAGGAGGCGCCCGGCGCCGGCGGGATGCTGACCCCGCTCGCCCTGCCGCCCGGCTTCCCCTTTCCCACCGGCGCGGAACTGGAGGCGAGCGCGCAGGCGCTCGCCGCCCTGCCGCCCGGCCAGAAGGTGCTGATCGACGGGCTCGCCTTCGGCGCGCTGCCGGTGGACCTGCTGCAGGCGCTGGGGCGGCCGCTGGCGGCGTTGGTGCACCATCCGCTGGCACTGGAAAGCGGGCTCGGCGAGGGGCAGCGGGCGGCGCTGTTCGCCAGTGAAAAGGCGGCGCTGGCCCAGGCGCAGGCGGTGATCGCCACCAGCCCCGCGACCGCGCGGCGGCTGGTGCAGGATTACGGCGTGCCGCCGGGGCGGCTCTGCGTCGCCCTGCCGGGCACCGACCCCGCCCCCCGGGCCCGTGGCAGCGGGCAGCCGCCGCGTCTGCTGGCGGTGGGCGCGGTGATTCCGCGCAAGGCGCATGGCGTGCTGGTGGAGGCGCTGGCGCGGCTGACCGATCTCGCCTGGGACTGCCGCATCGTCGGCGCCACCGACCGCGATCCCGCGGAGACCGCGCGTGTTTCCGGGCTGATCGACACCCATGGCCTTGGCGACCGCATCCGGCTCACCGGGGCGCTGGCGCCGGAACTCCTCGCGGAGGTATTCGACGACGCCGATCTGTTCGTCACCGCCTCGCTGTTCGAGGGCTATGGCATGGGGTTGACGGAAGCGCTGGCGCGCGGCCTGCCGCTTGTCGCCACCCGCGCCGGGGCCATTCCCGACACCGTGCCGGCGGAGACCGCCCTGCTGGTGGAACCGGGCGACGCGGCAGGCCTCGCGCAAGCGCTGCGCGATCTGATCGCGGCGCCGCACACCCGCGCGCGCCTCGCGCAAGCGGCGTGGCGCCATGGCCAGAACCTGCCGAGCTGGACCCAGACCGCGGCGACGGTGCTCGCCGCCCTGAAGGAGATGCCCCGATGAGCGGCTTTGCTGCCGACTGGCTGGCCCTGCGCGAGCCGGTGGACCATGCCTCCCGCAACCCGGCGCTGCTGGCGCGGGTGAAGGCGCATTTCGCCGGGCGTGACGCGCTCACCATTGTCGATCTCGGCTGTGGCACCGGCTCCAATCTTCGCGGCCTCGCCGCCGACCTGCCGCCCCGCCAGCACTGGCACCTGATCGACGGCGACAGGCTGCTGCTGGACCGGGCGCGCGCGGCCCTGGCCTCCTGGGCCGATCGGGCGGAAAGGGCGGGCGAGCGGCTCGTGCTGCACCGGGACGGGCGGGTGATCGAGGTGAGCTTCGAACAGGCCGACCTGACCCGCCGCAGCCTCGACTTCGCCGCGCTCGGCGCCGAGCTGGTGACCGCCGCCGCGCTGTTCGACCTCGTCTCCGAGGACTGGCTGGAACGCCTTGTCGCCGGCCTCGCCGCGCGCCGCCTGCCGCTCTATGCCGTGCTCAACTATGATGGCGAGGCCGAATGGTCGCCCGCCGAGCCGCTGGACGGCCGGGTGATCGCCGCCTTCAACCGCCACCAGCGCGGCGACAAGGGCTTCGGGCCGGCGCTCGGGCCGGCCGCCAGCGAGGCGCTGGCCCAACTGCTGCGCCAGCATGGCTACCGCTATGGCTCGCTCACCAGCCCGTGGGTGCTCGGCCCTGGCGAGGCGGCGCTGATCGGCGCCCTCACCGATGGCTTCGCGCAGGCGGCGGGCGCGATCGAGCCGGAGCGGCGGGCGGACTTCGCCGCCTGGGCGCGCGCGCAGGCCGCGGCGCAGACGGTGCGGATCGGCCATCGCGATGTGTTCGGCCACCTCTGAGGCGGCGCGGGCGCCGGCTCAGACCGGGGGCCACATCCGCGCCATCACCCCGTCGCGCTTGATCAGACGGTGATAGAGCGCGGCAGCGATATGAGCGAGCGCCAGCACGCCGAGAAGCTGCGCCAGCAGGCCGTGCAGGCCGAGAATCCGCTTGGCCAGCGCCTCGTCGGGCGCCAGCAGCGCCGGCAGATCGAACAGGCCGAACACGTTGAGCGCGGGATAGGCCGAGACCCCGGCCCAGCCGAGCAGCGGCACGACAAGCAGCAACAGATACAGCGCGGCATGCACGAGGCTTGAGACCACCCGCTCGAACGGGGTGAGCGGTTCCGCCCGCGCCGGCTCGCCCCGGCGCAGCCGCACCAGCACCCGCAGCACCACCAGCCACAGCACCAGAAAGCCGACGAATTTGTGCAGGCTGTAGAGCGAGCCGGTCAGCGCGTCGAAGCCGGTCGCTTCCCCGCGCGCCACCATATAGAGCCCGAGCGGGATGAGACCGATGACGAGGAGCGCGACCACAAAGTGCAGCAGACGGGCGGTGGGTGCGTAGCGATAGCGGGCCGCCAGCACGTTCCGATCAGACGCCGACATCCGTCTCTCCCTCGCCGGTTCCGCGCAGGTCACAGTCGCAGAGAATATTGCCATCGTCGAGCAGATAGGTATCGACGCGCGGCCGCAGCGCGCCGTCCAGCCCGTCGATCGGCCGCAAGGCGAGGCCCGGCCGGCCGGAGCCGAGAATGATCGGCGCGACGCAGACATGCAGCCGGTCCACCTGCCCGGCGTCGATGAAGCGCGAGACGGTGGAGGCGCCGCCCTCCACCAGAATGCGGCGATGGCCGCGCGCCGCCAGCGCGGCGATGAGCTTAGCCGGCTCGAAGATATCGGGCTCATCCTGCGCGCCGATCCGCTCGACCGCCTCCGGCCAGCCGGCGTCATTATGGGTGAACACGATTCTGTGACAGCCGTCCGGCGCGAGCCATTTGGCGTCGCGCGGCGAGCGGCCGGTGCGGTCGATCACCGCCCGCGCCGGGCTGCGCCCCGGCACCCGGCGGGTGGTCAGGCGGGGGTTGTCCGCCACCACCGTGCCGACGCCGACCACCACCACATCCACCAGAGCGCGCAGCCGGTGGAGATGGTCGAGCCCACACAGGCCGTTGATATCGCGTGATTTTCCCGTCGGCGTGGCAATCCGGCCGTCGAGCGACTGGCCGAGCTGGGCGACGACATAGGGCGTGGCGCGCGGCCGCAGCAGCGGCTCATAGAGCGCGGCCAGCGGGTCGGTCGGTAGCTCACGACGATTCACGTAAAGGCCCCCCGCTGCTTGCTGTTCGCGCACTGAACGATGAGAGGCCGGCGGCGTTGCTGGTCCGTTGGCGCCCTACATCCGTAGCTACTACGTGCAACTCACGGAAATGGTGCAGCGGGAGAAAATTCAAATGAGCAGCAGCGCGACGACCGCCGGCACGATGACGAGCCTGTTCGGCGACACCTCCCTCACCGAGGCGGAGCGCGCCATCGCCGAGATGCGCGCCGGGCGTCCGGTGGTCATCGCGCAGGCCGGGCGGCTGTTTCTGGCGGCGAGCGCGGAATATGCCGATGCCGGCCGGCTGGCGGCGCTGGACGAGTTGACCGGCGGCACGCTGCAACTGGTGCTGACCCCGGCGCGGCTGCGCGCCCTCGGCCGGCCGGAATGGAGCGAGCCGATGGCGCTGCCGGCCGCCGGGCTCGGCAGTGCGCGGATCGAGGCGCTGAGCGCGCGCCAGGCGAGCGGCGAGGAGGCGAGGACACGCGCCGGCACCGCCCTGCCGGACGAACTGGCGGCCCCGCACGCGGCCGGCGCGGCGGCGCTGCAGCTCGCCACGCTGGCGCTGATGCTGCCAGCGGTGCTGGTCGGCCCGCTCGCCCCGGCGGCGCTGACCCTGCCGGCGCTGACCGTGCGCGCCGAGGCGATCACCCGCTATGGCGAAGACCGCGCCACCCATGTCGAGATCGTCTCGCGCGCGCCTGTGCCGCTGCTCACCGCGCGCAATTGCGAATTCGTCGTGTTCCGCGGCGGCGAGGGCCTGCGTGAACAGGTGGCGGTGGTGGTGGGCGCGCCGGACCCGGCGCGGCCGGTGCTGGTGCGGCTGCATTCCGCCTGCCTGACCGGCGACCTGTTCGGCTCGCTGCGCTGCGACTGCGGCGACCAGTTGCGCACCACGGTGGCGACCATGGCGCAGGCCGGCGGCGGGGTGCTGCTCTATCTCGACCAGGAAGGACGGGGCAACGGCATCGCCAACAAGATGCGCGCCTACCGGCTGCAGAGCGACGGGCTCGACACCTATGAGGCGGACGAGACGCTCGGCTTCGATCTCGACGCCCGCCGCTTCGACTTCGCCGCCGCCATGCTGCGCCAGCTTGGCTATGAGCGCGTGGTGCTGATGACCAACAACCCCGAAAAGATCGCCGCGCTCACCCGCGCCGGGCTGCAGGTTTCCGGTGTCGAGCGGCTCTATGGGCGGCGCGGGGCGGACAATATCCGCTATCTCGCCGCCAAGCGCGACCGCGCCGGACATTTCCTCGATCTCGACGCGCTCGACCATCACGCCCCCGCCTCCTGCGGCTGAGGCGGACTCTCCCCGTTCCCCAGGGTCTTCCTGCCGGAAGGCCCTCCTTTGACCCCGGCGCCCCCGCGCCGGGGTCTTTTTTATGGCCGGCCTGTCCCAGGTCGAGCGCCCTGCTTCGCCCATGTCGAACCCCGCACGGCGCCGCTACTCGCCCGCTCCGCTCCGCGCCCGCCGGCCGGGCCGAGGAACGACGCGCCTGATCGCGCGCCTGAGCCAAGGCGACGCATCCCGCGCCAAAGGGAGCCGCGCCGCCCGCCCCTGACACATCGCCGGGAGACCGCCCGTCAGAGGCGGCCCCGCATCCCTGGGAGGAAACCATGCGAAAGACCCTGACCGGCTTTCTGAGCGCCGTGCTGGCCCTGGGGCTGGGAACGCTCAGCCTCACTGCCGAACCCCTCCCCTACCCGCACAAGGTCGTTACCCTCGTTACCCATTCGAGCCCAGGCGGCGGCAGCGACCTGTTGCTGCGCCAGCTGTCGAAATATCTCGGCAAATATATCGGCGCCACCTTCGTCGTGGAGAATGTGCATGGCGGCAGCGGCGCCAAGGCGATGGCCCGCGTGGCGGCGGCCCCGGCCGATGGCAGCGTGTTCTACGCCGCCACGCCGACCTATATCCACACCTCGCTGCTCTCCAAGCCGTCCGTCACCTATAAAGACCTGGAACCGCTGGCCAATCTGTTCGCCGACAGCGAAGTGATCTACACCCGCGCCGACGGCCCGCTCACCAGCCTCAAGGACGTGATCGACAGGGCGAAGAAGGAGCGCGTCCGCTGGGGCGCCTCCAACCCGACCTCGCTGGAGAGCCAGGCGGCGGAACGGCTCAAGCGCGCCGCCGGCGTCGACGCCACCCTCGTCACCCATGAGGGCGGCGGCGAAATCATGCTCAACGTGCTCAACGGCACGTTCGATATCGGCATCGGCGAAATCCAGGAGATCCGCTCGCAGCTCGACGCCGGCAAGATCCGCCTGCTCGCCACCTTCAACCCGCAGCGCATCCCGGAAAAGCCTGACGTGCCGACGGTGAAGGAAAGCGGCTATGATGTGACGGTGGTGAAGTTCCGCGGCCTTGCCGGCCCCAAGGGACTGCCGGACAACGTGACCAAGCTGTGGGACGAGGCGATCAAGAACGTGCTCGCCGACCCCGACTACAAGGCGCGCTACACCGAGGAGGTGCTGGTGCCGAACTACATCCCGCACGCGCAGTACCAGGCGTTCATCACCCATTTCGCCGACACGACCGAAGCGTTCCTGAAGGAAACCGGCGCGGTGAAGTAACCGCCGGCGACGAGGCCATTGACGGGCCTTTGGCAGGGCCGTCCATGGCCTCTGCGCGTATGATGGCCTCTGCGCGCATATCGGACGGCGCGGATGGCCCGCGCCCTCCTCCCACCCCGGGAAGTGCTCTAACTCACTGATTACACGCAATTCCTATCGCAAAACCGCGCGGCCCCTTTGTGGGAATGGCTCTCGACAAGACTCTGGCGCGGCCGGCGGCTCACATCGCCCGCGCCGCGCGGCGGGCGCGCCGGGCGCGCTTGCACGGGCGCTTGCACGAAATCGCCGATGCGCCGCGGGTTGTCCACCAAAAGCCGTTCGGACGGCGCCGCGATGTCGGCGTCGCCAGCTTCACTGACGCGCCGGGCGATGTCAGCGAGCGGTTACGATCGCACCATCGGCTGCCGCACGGACGGCCATCGACGGACCTCCCTCATGTATATGTCGGCCTTCTGGTTCATAAAATAAATAATTTATACATTTTGCTCGGAAGATGCGCGTCAGATATCTATCTGCCCGCGTCATTCATATGATGTTCTTTGGTCGACCTCCCCTTCAACTCAGATGTGAACGCTCCCTGTTCTCGACATAATCGAAAAATCCGCTGGCGCAGAGCGCCCTGAGCGCGTTGATCTCAGAACATGGAGAAGACGATGAGTGAAGATCCCGCACGCGGCGAGCGGATTCGGCACGCGATGTTTGTCCGGAACTTCAGCAAGACACAGGCACTGGCAAGGGAATTGAACGTTTCGGTCGCGGCAATTTCGCGATGGCAGAACGGAGGACACGTCTCATTACAGCGCGCCTGCGAATTCGCGGCCCGGCTCGATGTATCCTTGGATTGGCTCCTGCTCGATCGCGGCAGCCTCGACTGGCACAAGCATGACCGCGTCACGGCCATCGAAATGCAGTTTCTGGAATCCGTTCGCGACCAACCCGCTGCGATCCGCACCGCCCTTCGCGATCTCGTGGAGGCCCTGGCCTCGAGCCGGCAATTGCGCTGAGCGCAACAAAAGCGGCATCTTTTGAGCACTGTGAAACAACTTGAAGTTGCGTAACAATTCATTTCTACCCACGATACGTTATCACCTGGCGTCGCTCTTACCCGTGCGCCAGTTGATCGTTGTCGCCAATGACGATGCAACGCTATTTCTGGAGCAACACTCATGTCGACGCTACTGACGATCAACGTCAAGAACCTCGAAGCCGCGACTCAGAACTTCTATTTCTTCCAGCAACCGGCCAACTACACCGGCGGCGGCGCGGTTTACAGCAACGCGCTCTACACGCAGAGCCTCGGAAACTATCAGTCCACCGGCGGGTTGTTGACCTTCCAGGTCAACCTGCAGTACTACGCCGGCATTCAGCAGGCGAGCAATCAGGTTCCGCAGGTCGGCCAGAGCTCGGGCTTCGCGTCGGCCATCCGCGCGATTGATCTCGCGCCGGCGTCGGGCACCGCCGATGACTGCACCACCGCCTCGGTGAACCCCCTCGGCCTGTCGCCGCCCACGGTGGGACAGGGTGTGCAGGAGGGCGCCTTCCGCATCATCACCCCGATCTATCAGCCGCCCGCCGTCTACAATGTCGGCTCCGCGGTGCAGGTGAACGGCGGTGTCGTGCTGTCGAACTTCGTTGTCGCCAACCCGGCGAGCAACACCGACTGCCAGCCGATTCTCACCTACTATGTGCAGACCGGCAGCTACACGCCCGGCACGGTGATGAACTTCACGCAGTCGAGCGTCGGCGCAGCGAAGTGCGACTTCACCGGCGGCCATACCATCATCGACGTTACCCTGAAAGCTGACGGCAGCTGGTCGACGCAGATCATCCAGTAACGCATCCCGGTTCGGCGGCCGCTCTGGATGGAGTACCCCGCACCCTCCTGCGGCGGCCGCCGCTCACCCGTCAAACTCAAGTCAAGCTGAACAGAAGCCATCCGCATGGGCTGAGGAGCAGACGATGGGGGCGCAATACAAAATCATCGTCAAGAACATGACGAGCAACAACGCCAGTTTCTATGTCTTCCAGCGGCAGGCAAGCTTCACGGGATCAGGCTCGGGCGCGACCGTGTATTCATCAAGCCTTGCCACCGGACAGCTTGCTCCCAGCGCGAGTTCGGGAGCGCAACTGGAGTTTGGCTTCGACATTCAGGTTTATGCCGGGGCCGTCTGCCGAAATCCGACGACTTCTTTAGCCGTTAAATCTGCAAACACGTTGACCAGCACCGCCTTCAACACGGCGAGCTTGTCGGCGGCTGTGCAGCCCATCAGCCTGACCACGGTGGGGGTGAATACGTCCGCCAACTACACAAACCTGTTGCTCAACCCTCTCGGGCTGTCCGCTCCCTACAACCAAGCGGGGCTTTCGGTTGGCTGCTTCGGCTTCCAGGTGCCGATCTTCGGCCCGAGCGATGTCGAAGACCTCTTTTGCGGCTGCGCGATGATCAACCAGGACAGCAGTATCGTCCTGTCAAGTTTCCTGACGCCGAAGCCCAGCAGCCAGCTCTACTGCGCACCTCTGCCTATCTTCTACGTCAAGATCGGCGCAATACCGGTCGGACAGATCATAATTTACGACACTGGCAACGCCGGGCCGTGTGATTTCACCTCCGGCGCGCGAGTTATATCGGTCGAATACAACCCGGATGGCACATTCACCGTGACGGTAGACGCCTAGAAGCACCCGCTTCGCACCTGAATCGCCAGAACTGCCTGAACCGCTGACCTCTGCGACGAGCTCTCGCGGAACGCGACAGTGTCGCCTGAAGCATCAGTAAACCAACCGTCCTCAACCCGGCTTGCATCAATTCTGGTGCGGGAATGGGAAGACTTTTGCCTCGGAAAACTCAGATGAACAAACTGAATCTTGCACTTATATCGGCCACCCGCCGCCGCTTCACTGCCCGAACACTCGGCTCCACGCTCCTGTTCATCCTCGCAGCGGCCCAGAGCACGACAGTCGCAGCCCAGACGGTTACCTTTGATGGTGTCAATCTGCCCTGCATCACCTACAATATCGCAACCGCTCTGCAGGCCGGCCGGCCGGCCGGCGCAGTTGACGCGGACCACCAATCAGCAGGTCATTACCCAAAACCGGCAGGCCTCCTGCGGCGGTGTCTATGCCCAGACCGTCACGCAGCTCAACCAGCTGGCGGGCGGGACCGTGTTGTCGTGCGATGAATACGCCTTCGCCAGCACGGTCCAGGGCGGGGCTGGCAACCAGTCGATGATCGTTCCGTTGATTGAAAATAATAGCCAGGGAGGTATTTTGTCCGGGTTCTACACTCAAAATAACATTGGTGACGGCACCAATTTCAATGTCGCCCTCACCAATATACCGCAGGCGAACCAGCTGAACCTCGCCGTCGTGAATGGAGTGAACGTCTGTTATGGCGGCAACTGAGCGACTTTATGCCGGCACCCACTACGTCAACTATGGCCAGATCGGCCTGTGGGACAAGGCGGACCTGTCGGCATATCCAGTCCCGAACGGCCCCCTCCCGTGGTGGGGGCCGAAGGGCGTCGTGGTGCCAGCGCGCGATGATGGCGACGTCGCCGTCTGCGTCGCCGTCGAACCCACCGCCATTGATGACGGATATGTTCTTCTTACGTCCGGCGACATGGACGTGGGCGACAGGGGCCTCACCGTTGGCAATGTGACGACCGCGAGCATGGCGGACGTCGCCGTACCGCAGGGACGCTACGGTGTTAAATGCTACTATCGCGGGAAAGAGCCCTCAACGGCGATGGAGTTGTTCTTCGCGCTATCAGTGCGGGGCGACACGCCGTGATGGTGCTCGGCGGGCTGCTGCTGATCGTCGAGGGCCTGCGCGCGCCGATGTGAGGCGGCGCGTCAAGCCTTGGACGGTTGACCGAGGATATGCCGAACAAGAGGGGCCGTCTGCGCCTCGGCATTCATCTCCTCGCGATGATAGCGTCGCGCCGCCTCCTTTGCGCTCTTGAGCCAGGCCGCATCGAGCAGGCGGTCCGCGAGCTGGTCCGCCCCCTGTTCCGGATCGGTCGGATCGAAGGCGATGGACAGCGAGTCCGGCAGGTAGCGCAGGCCCGGATTGCCGGCATAGGCGACGGCGAGCCCGGCGGCGATGTACTCGCCGACCTTGTTCGACGCGGCGGAGAGGAAATAGGCCTTCCAGAAGGCATTGGCGTTCTCCGCCTCCGCCACCGGTGCCCAGTGCAGCCCCGCATCGTAGGAGGGCAGGAGGGCGTAGAGCTCGGCTTTCGGCAGTTGCTCCAGCACCCGGTAGCCGGGATGCACAATGATCCCACGCGCGATCTCGACCATGCGCCGCGTGGCCTCGGGCTGGTTGGGGGCACCGTAGAGGTACCAGTCGAGAGTGATACCGCGGGAACAGAGACGGTCGAAGAACCGCGTCAGCCGATCGCGATCCATCGAGGTCAGAACATGGAAGGAACTGGTAAACACCACTCTCGGACTTGACGGCGGTCGGTCGACAGCCGGCGGGGGCGTGGTCAGCACCGGTGAAAGGCGGATGACGAAGCCCGGAGCCACCAACTTCGGCCAGTCCCGCCGCCGCCAGCTATGCCGCAGATCGCACACGTCGACATAGGCGTCGAGAAGTGACGCCAACCGGCCGATGAATTTCATGTGGCGATTGTCATAGTAGTCGCAGAAAAAGGCGGCGATACGGGTACGGCGGAACGGAAGCGCCATTTTATAGGCGAGTGCCGTCACTACCAGTTCGTGCTCGGCGATGATCCAGTCCGGTTGGAAGCGGGCGAGGATTGACAGCCCATCGCCATGCAAAAGGGCGAGGGCACGCAGGCCCTTTCGGTTCGCTTTGCGCGGCAGGCGCGTATGGGTGATGCCTTTTGGGAGGGGTGGCTGCAGGTCTTCCGGACGGTCTCGTGATGCGACGAGAACATCGGCCCCCTCAGCCGCCAGCCCCAGGGCGACATTGTAGAGCCCCGGAAAAGTGGCCAGCGCATACGACGAAAGAATAGCTACCCTCACCCAGCTTCCCCTGACTCCAAACGAGGGCCTATCCGTCCGACGCCTCTGGCTGCCCGCTGCGTCAGCAGCTATGCGCGCCCGACTACCCGCTGACAAGCGAGCGCGCGCAACAGATAGAAAAAATGTTGACGTTGGGTCCTTTATGTCCATCCAGAGCCACGTCGGGTCCGCGCGACGGCCCGCCGCCTGTCGGGCGCGCGGGCGCCACCTCCCATACTCCTGCAGCCCCTGCGACAGAGCCGCTGACGCGACCGGGGACTGCGGGTCCGGCGCGGCCTGGTCGTTACTGCGGCGCCACACGGGCCGCGCAAATCTTGGCGGGCGGCGGGGATGTTTGCGTGAGGATGCCGGGCGGCGGGCGTGCGCAATGCCCGGAAAAACAACAGGAGTTCGCCATTGCTGGAATCATTCCTGATTTGCGCGCGGCAATGCTTTAGAACTCATATAATATATTGTTATTGCTAGACTTTTTTATTGAAGCTAGAGGAGCCTCATCAACCATCCGATGACGCGACACCTCTGCATCCGGCGATGACAACGGCAGCACCCCCCGCCAGCGACCTGATATCCTTCTACGTGCTGCAGTGGAAAACCTTGCGGCAGGCGCTCAGAAATCGCGTCGGCTCCCGCGAACTCGCCGAGGACGCGCTGCAGGAAACATGGATGCGGCTGGCGGGCATGACCGAGAAGGCGGGGACGATCCATGACCGCCAGGCGTTCATCCTGCGCGTGGCCTCCAACATCGCCATCGACCTGGAGCGACGCGAAAGGCGGCACCGCTCGCGCTGCATCAGCGATGACGTCGTGCTGGAAGCGATTGCCGATGCCGGCCCCTCGCCCGAGGTGGTGGCCATCGACCGCGACCGGCTGCGCCGGCTCGCCGTCGCGCTCGCCCGCCTGCCGGCCAAGCCGCGCCAGGCGCTGCTGCTGAACCGCTGCGACGGGCTTTCGCACCGGGAGATCGCCGCGCGGCTGCGCGTCTCCGACAGCATGGTGGCGCGCTATCTCGCGCAGGCGCTGCGCCATTGCCGCGACCATCTGCGCGAGGCCGCTTGAGGCCCGTGGCCGGGTCATGCGACGGGATGCGCCCGGGAAGGCTCGTGCCTGACCTTATTCCCCTCGGCAAGGCGCGTGATGGACGCAACGATGCGCAAGCGTAACGGACAGCCGGACGCCGACACCGCCCTCAGCGACGAGGCGATCGAATGGATCGTCCGGCTGCATTCGGGCCATGCCGCGCCGGCGGACCGGGCCGCCTTCGGCCGCTGGCGTTCGCTCAGCCCGGCGCATGAACGGGCGGCGCTGGAAGCCGAGTCCATCTGGCAGGGCGTCGGTGCGCCGGAGGCCGGGCTGCGCGAGACCGCACAGCGGCGGCTGCGGGTGACACGGCGCACGGTGATCGGGGGCCTCGCCGCCATCGGCGGCGGCATCGCGCTGGAACGGTCCGGGGCGATCCCGCCGCGTCTTTTCGCCGACCACTGGACCGGAACCGGCGAGCAGCGGACCGTGACCTTGCCGGACGGGTCGTCCGTGGCGCTCAATGCGGCGACCGCGCTGTCCGTCGATTACGACACCGACCAGCGCCGGCTGATCCTCTACCAGGGCCAGGCCGTGTTCAGCGTCGCCCCTGCGCCGGACCGCCCCTTCCTCGTCGAGGCGGAAGGCGGCACGACGCGCGCCCTCGGCACAGTATTCGACGTGGATATCCGCACCCGCGCGGTGGTGGTCAGCGTGGTGGAGGGCACCGTGAGCGTGTCCTCCGGCGGTCCCGGGCAGGACAGCGTGGCGGTCGGCGCCGATCAGCGCGTGAGCTACGCGCCCGGTACGGGCGTCGGCAGCATCGAGCCCGCCGATGGCGAGGCCGCCACCGCCTGGCGCCGCGGCAAGCTGATCTTCAACCATCGCCCGCTCGGCGATGTCGTCGCCGAGATCGAGCGCCACCGCAGCGGCGTCATCGTCATCGCCGATCCGGCTCTGCGCGGCCTCGCTGTCACCGGCGTGTTCGACCTGCGCGATCCCGACGCCATTCTGGGCACCATCGAGGAGACGCTGCCGGTCCGCATCACAAGGCTGCCGCTGGTGACGATCCTGCGCTGACGCTCCCGCCGGCGCGCGGCCGGTGCGCTGAAAAAAAGCGCGCGGTGCCGGTGCAAGATTCCTCGCCTCGCTTCGTCCTTGCTCATGAACGGCATGCGGCTCCGGCGCCTTCGGCACCCCGGCCATGCCCGGATCTCAGCGAGGCAATGGGGCGGATGGCATGAAGGTCAGGATATCGAGGCGAAACCGGAACGGCGCTCTCTCTCTGCGCCTCGCGCTGCTGACATCGGTGGCCCTTTGCGCCGTCCTCGGTGCGCAGGCGCCGGCGCGGGCGCAGGACAGGACGACGCAAAGCGTCAGCCTGAACATCCGCGCCCAGGATCTCGGTGCGGCGCTGACCACCTTCGCCGACCGCGCCGGGTTGCGCCTGCTGTTTCCCTCGCATCTCGTCGCCGGCCGCACCAGCCCGGCGCTGACCGGCAGCTATACGCGCGCGGCGGCGCTCGACCGGCTGCTCGCCGGTACCGGCCTCGTCTGGTCGTTCACCAGTGCCGATACGGTGACCATCGCCGGCGCCACCCTGTCGGCTGCCGAGGGCGGCGCGGACGGCGCCATCGCGCTCGACGCCATCGACGTGTCCGGCGCTCGCGCCGCCGCCGACCTGCCCTTCGAGACGCCGGGCTCCACCAACTACATCTCTTCGGAGGAAATCGAGCGCTTTCCGCCGCAGACCGCCGGCGCCCTGTTCCAGGGCACGCCCGGCGTCATTTCCGGCGGCGGCAATAATGGCGCCTCGATCGACCCCAATATTCGCGGCCTGCAGGGGCAGAACCGCGTCGCCACCACCATTGACGGCTCGCAGCAATCGACATCGAGCTATCGCGGCTATTCCGGCATCGACAGCCGCGCCTATGTCGACCCGGACATGATTTCCGGCATCACCATCACCAAGGGACCCGACGGCGCGGTGGCCGGCGCCATTGGCGGCACCATCGCCATGGAGACGCTCAATGTCGAGGACATTCTCAAGGCCGGCGAGCGCTGGGGGGTGCGGGTGCGCGGCGGGCTCGCCACCAATTCGGTCGCTCCGGTGGTGGGGGAGACAGCGGCGGTGTTCGGCGGCGGCGACGGCGCGGAACTCACCAATGGCAGCTTCGCCCTCGCCGTGCGCGAGGACAATGTCGACGTGATCGGCGCGGTGGTGCGGCGCAAGACCGGCAATTACTTCGCCGGCACGCAGGGCTCCCTCACCACGACCGATTATCTCGGCGAGGAGGTGCCGCTGTCGAATTACGGCCATGGCCAGCTTGTCTACAACACCTCGGAGGATGTGACCTCGGCGCTGCTGAAAGCCACGTTCCGCCCCACCGACGAGCAGCAATTGCAGATCGGCTATCTCTATTACGGCAACGAGTTCGGCGAGGTGTCGCCCTCTGTCATCACGGCGGGCAACGGGGTTACGGACCAGCTGCCGCTCTCCTCGGTCGACATCAACCAGGCCACGCTGCGCTATCACTACACCCCGACCAGTACCAATCTCGTCGATTTCAAGATCGACGCCTACGTCTCGAACACGGAGGAGACGAATGTCTTCATGGTGCTCAACGAGGTGGAGCAACTCGACCAGCAGTCGCAGAATGTCGGCGTGAACGCGAGCAACACCTCGCGCTTCTCGGTGGGAGGCATGCCGGTCGCGGTGAGCTATGGCGGCTCCTATGTCTATGAGAATGCCCGGCCGACGCAGTTCTACGACTTCTCGGACGTGGCGCTCTGGGCCATTCCGGCCAATGGCGAGCGGGAGGTCGGCGCGCTCTTTGCGCGGGTGAAGTGGGAGCCCGCCACCTGGCTCGAACTTTCGGCCGGGCTGGAATATCTGACCTACAACACCTCCTTCAACGGCATCACCTCCTACAACGTTAAGGGCGAGCTGTTCTCCGGCTATTCCGGCGACGGACTGAGCCCCAGCGCCAGCGTGATGGTGACTCCCCTTGAAGGCTGGCAGATCTACGGCCAGTACCAGAGCGGCATCCGCCCGCCGAGCGTGCGCGAAACCAGCCAGACCCGCAGCGACCAGGTCTTCAACCCGGACCTTCAGGCGGAAGAGGCGAGCAACTGGGAGTTCGGCACCAACCTGCTACGGGACGACGTTCTTCTGCCGGGCGACAAGCTACGGCTGAAGCTCGCCTATTTCGACAACACCACCGAAAACTATATCGGGCGCCAGTTCGACGGCAGTATGGGGCTGTTCAACTACGATTATGTCCGCTTCAAGGGTGTCGAATTCTCCGGACGCTACGATGCCGGTGCCGTCTTCACCGAGTTCGGTCTCAACTACTACACCGACTTCGAGTCCTGCCAGCAGAACGGCGTCTGCACCGATTACACCCTTTCCGCCGACTACCTCACCAACCAGATCCCGCCGCGCTTCACCGCCTCGCTGACGGCCGGCGCCCGCTTCTTCGACGAGCGGCTGACGCTGGGTGGACGTGTCACCTATATGAGCGAGCGGCTGGTGCCGGTGGCGGAGGATGGCGAGTACTTCACCTGGGTTACGAAGGTGTGGGAGCCCTACACCGTGGTCGACGCCTTCGCCCAGTGGAAGCTGAACAGCCACCTGACTCTCGATATCAGCGTGCAGAACCTGCTCGACGCCTATTATGTCGACGCGCTGAACAACACCGACATGCCGGCCCCCGGCCGCACCTTCATGGCCACGCTCACCGGCACCTTCGGCAGCGACGAGCCGATCGCTCCGCTGCCCGTCGGCCTGCGCGGCAATGGCGCGCGCTGGACCGGACTCTATGCCGGCGGCTCGTTCGGCTATGGCTTCGGCTCGGTCAGCGGCACCACCACGCTGGCGGATGGCAGCTACGCCCCCCGCGCGTTCAATGAGTCCGCCAATGAAGACTTCAGCGGCGGTCTGTGGGGCGGGCAGGTCGGCTATAACTACCAGTTCGCCAACAACGTCGTGTTCGGCATTGAGGCCGATGTCAGCTATCTCGACATCGGCAGTTCCAGCGTGCTCGGCGCGACCGAAGGGCCTAACCTGATCAACAACCGCATGCCGGAAGCGCAGACTGACTATTCCTTCGACTGGATGAGTACGGTACGCGCCAAATTCGGCTACGCCTTGAACGACCAGTGGTTGGTCTACGGTACGGCGGGCGTGGCCTTCCTTCATGAGACCGAGGACCGCGCCCAGTACATCTCGGCCTCTGCCACCACCTCCAATCCGGGAGGCAGCCGGACCAATCTGAACTTCACGGAATCCGCGAGCCAGACCCGGACCGGCTTCGTGGCCGGCGGCGGCGCGGAATACGCCATTAGTGACCGCTGGTCGGTCAAGGCCGAGTATTCCTTCGCCGGCTTCGATCCCAAGAGCTTCATGTTCTGGAAGGCGCGCTCGGGCGTGACCAAAACCTATTCGAAGAAGGTGGGCACGGCACTGGTGGTTCGCAACGAGACGCTCTGCGGCACTCTTGGAGGCATTTGGTGCGACCTGGTCTCGCGGGCGGTCTATGAGAACGTGATCGGCACCTCCACCATCAAGGACGGCCGCGACGCCTCGAATTCGGCGTCGTTCCAGGCCGTCAAGATCGGCCTCAACTACCGGTTCTGACGGCGGGCGGCGCGGGCGGGCCCGGCAGGGCCCTGGCGCCCGCGCCTTCGTCGCCGCGTCAGGCGGCGCGGCCGACCGGAAGGGTGAGGTCGCCCCGCACCTCGACCTCGATCTCCAGCACCGACATCGGGGTTCCGCGTTCCAGCCGGACCTTCACATTGTCCTGCTCGCAGGGCACATGCTTGGCGACGACGGCGAGAATGTCCTCGCGCAGGCGCGCCAGAAGATCGCTGCCGCCCAGCACCTGCCGCTCATGCGACAGCAGGATCTGCAGCCGCTCGCGCGCCTGCGGCGCGCTGGAGCTGGAGAATAGCCGCTTCCACAGTGTCATGCCGCCCTCCGCAGGAGTTTGCTGAACAGGCCGCTGCGCTGGCGCGGAATCTCCATGGCGATGCTCTCGCCCTTGAGACGCAGCGCCGCGTCCTGATAGGCGCGCGCCGGCGCGCTGTTCGGCTCGTGGATCGAGACCGGCACGCCCATATTCGACGCTTTGAGCACGTCGGCGCTTTCCGGGACGATGCCGAGCAGGGGCAGCGACAGGATTTCCAGCACGTCCTCGGTCTTCAGCATGTCGCCGCGCGCGGCCCGGGCATGGTCGTAGCGCGTCAGCAGCAGGCGCTTGTCGACCGTCTCGCCGCGCTCGGCCTTCAGCGTCTTGGCGTCGAGAATTCCGACGATGCGGTCGCTGTCTCGGACCGAGGAGACTTCCGGGTTGGTAACGACGATGGCGATCTCGGCATGGCGCATGGCCAGCGTCGCGCCGCGCTCGATGCCGGCCGGGCTGTCGCAGATCACCCAGTCGAAATGCTGCGCGAGTTGGCCGATGACCCGGTCGACACCCTCTTCGGTGAGCGCGTCCTTGTCGCGGGTCTGCGAGGCCGGCAGCAGGAACAGCGATTCCAGCCGCTTGTCCTTGATCAGCGCCTGCGGCAGGCGGGCATCGCCCTGGATGACATTGACGAAGTCGTACACCACACGGCGCTCGGCGCCCATGATGAGGTCGAGATTGCGAAGCCCCACGTCGAAATCGACGACGACGACCTTGTCGCCGGTGCGGGCCAAAGCGGCGCCGATGGCGGCGGTCGTCGTGGTTTTGCCGACGCCTCCCTTGCCCGACGTGACCGTGATGATCTTAGCCATGTCTTTCTTCGCTCCTAAAGCGCGGTGATCTGCAGGGCGGCGTCGGCGGTCGAGACCCGGACCGCCTTGCCGCGAAAGGCGTCGTCAATGTCCTCGGCCGTGCGGTAGGTGCCGTCGACGGCGAGAAGTTCGGCATCGAGGCTGGTGCAGAAGATCTGCGCGGCGGCGCCGAAGGTCGCTCCGGCGATGGCGCGGCCGGCCAGCGTGCCATAGACGTGGATCGAGCCGCCGGCGATGATCTCCGCCCCGGCGCCGACGGAGCCGATGATCGTCACGTCGCCCTCAAGGCAGACAACCGACTGGCCGGAGCGCACGCGGCGCTCGATGATCAGATTGACCGGCTCGGCCGGCTTGCGCGGTGCCGGCGCGGCCACATCCTCGATCACCAGCGTGGCGTCGCGCCCGCCGCGCAGAATCGGCGGCATGCCGGCATCGACGAGGCTGGGGCGGACGCCTTCGAGGCCAATGAGGCGCACGCCGCGCGTGGCGAGTTCGCTGATCCAGCGCTCGACGCCCGCCTTGTTCTGCGCCGTGTCGGCGAGATCGAGCACCACGGTGCGGCCGTTGAAGAAGCCGGGGGAGCGCTGCAGCCAGACATCGAAATTGGCGAGCCACGCCTCGATCGGCACATCCGCCACCAGCGTCATCGCCATGAACGAGCGTCCCCGGAAGCGGATCGACGGTCCTGTCTGGCTGATAGTGCTCATGGCGCGAATCTCCCCAACGAAGGGAGAGATTCGGTTAACCTTGGTTAATGATCGGTTAACCCGGCGCCGGTCTCCACCGCGCCCTGCGATTTCGTCTCGACACAGCCCCGCCCGGATGGCGGTTTTGCACCGTGCGCCGCCGGCACGCGGGCATGCGGACGATACCGAACTGGCCGTGCGGCGGGCGATCGGCTATTGCGTCCGGTCCGCTGCGGGCAAAGGACCTGCGGCCCTCCGTGCCGGGCAGGACCAGACCATGACGCTTGCGACCTCTCCCTCCGATCTCCGCGCCCGTCCGCGCGACTGGGTGGCGCTGGGCGTCATCGCCATGCCCTGCGCCGTCTATGCGATGGACCTCACGGTGCTGAACCTCGCCGTGCCGCATCTCGCGCTCGACCTCGCCCCTTCGGCGGCGCAGCTTTTGTGGATCATCGACATTTACGGCTTCATGGTCGCCGGGGCGCTCATGCTGATGGGCACGCTGGGCGACCGCATCGGCCGGCGCCGGCTTCTCCTCACCGGCGCGGCGGCCTTCGCCGCCGCCTCCGTGCTGGCGGCGATGGCGCGCAGCGCCGAACAGTTGATTCTCGCCCGCGCCCTGCTCGGCCTCGCCGGAGCGACGCTGGCGCCCTCGACGCTCTCGCTGATCCGCAACATCTTTCTCGACGACCGCGAGCGCACCTTCGCCATCGGCGTCTGGATCGCCTGCTTTTCCGCCGGAGCGGCGCTGGGGCCGCTGGTGGGCGGAGTGATCCTCACCTATTTCGGCTGGAGCGCGGTGTTTCTCGCCGCGGTGCCGGTTATGCTGGCACTGCTGGTCGCCGGGCCGCTGCTGCTGCCGGAATTTCGCGACGAGGCGGCGGGGCGGCTCGACATTGTCAGCGCCGTCCAGTCGGTCGTCGCCGTGCTGACCCTGGTCTATGGCATGAAGCGCGTGGCCGAGCACGGCCCGGGGCTGGAAGCCGGCGCCGCGCTCGCCCTGGGGCTGGTGGTCGCCGGGCTGTTTCTCGCCCGGCAGAGGCGCCTCGCCGACCCGATGATCGACCTCGCTTTGTTCGCCCATCCCGGCATCGGCGCGGCGCTGGCGATCAATGTGCTGGCGATGATGGGGGTGATGGGCATCTTCGTGTTCATCTCGCAATATCTGCAGCTCGTGCTCGGCATGAGCCCGCTGGAAGCAGGGCTGTGGACCGCGCCGTCGGGCCTGTGCTTCGCCATCGGCTCCATGGCGACACCGCGCCTGGTGCGCCGCTGGCGGGCGGTGGATGTGCTCTCGGTCGGCCTCGTCAGCGCCATTCTCGGCTTCCTGCTGCTCACCCAGTTGCGGGCCGACGCCTCAATGGGGCTGCTGATGGCGGCCATCGTGCTGATGTGCCTCGGCTTGTCGCCGGCCGGCACGATCACCACCGATCTGGTGATGCGCCTCGCCCCGCCCGAGCGCGCGGGAGCGGCATCGGGCATTTCCGAGACCAGCTTCGAATTTGGCGGCGCGCTCGGCATCGCCGCGCTCGGCAGCCTGGTGGCGGCGAGCTACCGGCTCGGCATGGAGGCCGCCCCCCTGCCGGACGGCCTGCCCCCGGCGCTGCTGGAACCGGCGCAGCGCACGCTCGACGCGGCCGTGATCGCCGCCGCGACGCTGCCCGAGGCACTGGGCGCGCCGCTGCTGCGTGCCGCCCATGACGCCTTTTCCCATGCGGTCGACCTCGCCGCGCTCGCCTGCGCCGCCTCGGCGGTGCTGGCGCTTCTCGTCGCCCGCACCCGGCTGGCGCGGGTGCGGTGAGCGGGCGGTTCAGGCGCTGATCTCGTCCACGAGACGCCCCAGCATCCCCGCGCAGCGGGCGAGCTGGTCGCGGCTGACATATTCGTCCGGCTTATGCGCGTCGCGAATGTCGCCGGGCCCACAGACCACGGTGGGAATGCCGAGCTTTTCGCGGAACAGCCCGCCTTCGGTGCCGAAGGCGATCTTGCGCAACGGTCCCTCGCCGTTGAGCCGGCGCAGCATCGTCACCACCTCCGCCTCCGGCGGCGTCTCCAGCCCGGGATAGGCATTGACGATGTCGACGCTGACCCCGGTGCCGGGAAAGCGCGCCTCTGCCGCCCGCGTCAGCGCCGCCGCCTTGTCGAACAGCCGATCCATGAGGAGCGAGGGATCATCGGCGGGCAGGTTGCGGATCTCGAACTCCATCGTGCAGCCATTGGGCACGATGTTGAGCGCGGTGCCGCCCTGGATGGTGCCGGCATGCACGGTGGTGAAGGGCACGGCATAGGCCTCGTCGCGCGGGCCGGCGGCGAGTTCGTCCTGCATCAGGCGCATCTCCGCCAGCATGTCGGCGGCGAGGTGGATGGCATTGAGCCCTTCCGGCGCATGGGAGGAATGGCATTCCCGCCCCCGGCAGGTGACGCGCGCCGCCAGCTTGCCCTTATGCGCGATGACGGTCTCCAGCAGAGTCGGCTCGCCGATGACGCACAGCGCGGGCAGATCGGGCGCCCCGACGAGGCGCTCGATCAGCCCGCGCACGCCGACGCAGCCGATTTCCTCGTCATAGCTGAAGGCGAGGTGCAGCGGCCGGGTGAGGCGGCGCGCCGCCGCCTGTTCCGCCGCCGCCAGCGCACAGGCCAGGAACCCCTTCATGTCGCAGGTGCCGCGCCCCAGCAGACGGTCGCCGCGGGCGGTGAGCCGGAAGGGATCGCTGGTCCAGGCCTGCCCCTCGACCGGGACCACATCCGTATGGCCTGACAGCAGCACCCCGCCCCCGCCGGCAGGGCCGAGCACGGCGTGGAGATTGGCCTTGCTGCCCTCGGCATTGGGCACCAGCGTCAGCCGCGCCCCGAGCGGCGCCAGGAGGTCGCGCACATAGTCGATCAGGGCGAGATTGGATTCGCGGCTGACGGTGGGAAAGGCGATCAGCCGGTCCAGAAGGGCGAGCGGGCGGGAAAGGGGCATGGGCAGGCCGAGGCAGGAGAGCGGGGCGGCAGGATGAAGGGCATTGCCGCTGGCGCAAACCATTAAATGGTCATGGTCTGGATCGGAAAAGCCGAAGCCGCAGCCACGGGCGCCGCGAAAAAAGGCACGCAAATATTCTCGCCACGCCGGCTTGGTGGCGGCGCGCCACGCCCCTAACATGCGCGGCTTTCGCCGGCGATCCTGCCGGCCCCTGCCCAGGAGCCCCCTCATGAACCAGCAGACCGGCAATATGCGCGTGGACGGAAGCCGGCTATGGGGCAGCCTCATGGACATGGCGCAGATCGGCCCCGGCATCGCCGGCGGCAATAACCGGCAGGCGCTGACCGATGCCGACCGCGAGGGGCGGCGGCTGTTCCAGCGTTGGTGCGAAGAGGCCGGCCTCTCCGTCGGCATCGACGCGATGGGCTCGATGTTCGCCCGCCGCGCGGGAACCGACCCGCAGGCGCTGCCGATCCTCGTCGGCTCCCACCTCGACACCCAGCCGACCGGCGGCAAGTTCGACGGCGTGCTCGGCGTGCTGGCGGCGCTGGAAGTGGTGCGGACCCTGAACGATCTCGGCCTGCGCACCCGCCGGCCGATCGAGGTGGTGAACTGGACCAATGAGGAAGGCTCGCGCTTTCCCCCCGCCATGGTCGCCTCCGGCGTCTATGCCGGCGTCCATACGCTCGACTGGGCGTATGACCGCATGGACGCGCAGGGATTGCGCTTCGGCGACGAACTGGAGCGCATCGGCTTCAGGGGCGCGGAGCCGGTGGGCCAGCGCAAGGGCCACGCCTATTTCGAACTTCACATCGAACAGGGGCCGATCCTCGAAGAGGAAGGCGTCGATATCGGCATCGTCACCCATGGCCAGGGGCTGCGCTGGGTGGAGGTGACGCTGACCGGTCGCGAGGCCCATACCGGCACGACGCCGATGGACCGCCGGCTCAATGCCAGCCTCGGCGCGGCGCGCATCATCGACCGCATCGAGTCGATCACCCGCGCGCATGGCGAGAAGGCGGTGGGCGCAGTGGGGCAATTGGTGTTCGCGCCGAACTCGCGCAACATCCTGCCGGGTAAGGTGGTGTTCACCGCCGATCTGCGCCATCCCGAACTGGCGACGCTCACCTCCATGGCGGAGCAGGTGAAGCAGGCGGCGCGCGAGGTGGCGGCCGATCTCGGCATCGGGGTGGCGATCGAGGAGGTCGGCGCCTTCGACCCCACGGCGTTTGACGAGGTGTTGCTGGCGAGCCTGCGCGCGTCAGCGGAGCGGCTCGGCTATTCCCACCGCGACATGGTGTCGGGCGCCGGGCATGATGCGTGCTGGGTGGCCAAGGTCATGCCGGCGGCGATGCTGTTCTGCCCCTGTGTCGGCGGGCTCAGCCATAATGAGGCGGAGGAGATCAGCCCGCAATGGGCCGGCGCCGGCGCGGACGTGCTGCTGCAGGCCGTGCTGCAGGCCGCGGAAGTGGTGGAATAGGGGTCGCGCCTCGCCCTCATGCCCGGGCTTGAGCCGGGCTTCCAGAGGCTCGGGCGGCGGGGGATGGGCTTGGCGATCTGCCGTGTGGCAGTTGGAAAGGCCGGATCCCCGGGTCAAGCCCGGGGATGAGGGTGCACAGGAGGGAGAGGCCCCCGCTCACCCCTTGCGCCAGAGCGCGGCGCCGCCGGTGAGGCCGGCATCGTTGCTGGCCAGGCTGACATTGGCCGGCAGCTCGATCTCGACATGCTTGGCGTTGCCGCCGCCGAGATAGAGATGATCATAGTGCAGCAGTACGTAGAGCAGCTCGATCACCCGCTTCACATGGTGGTTCCAGTGGTGCTTGCCGTGCGTCTCATAGGCGGCGACACCGAGATATTCGTCATAGGTGAGATTGTCGTGCACCGGGTGGTGCGCCAGCTCCATATGCGGCATCAGTTCGCCGTCGCGGAACAGCGCGGTGCCGCAGCCGGTGCCGAGCGTCATCACCAGTTCCAGCCCCGTGCCGGAGACGATGCCATAGCCCTGCATCTCGGCATCGTTGATCAGCCGCGCCGGCGCCTTCAGCCGTGCCGCCATGGCGTCCGCCAGCGCGAAACCGGCCCACAGCTCGGTGCCGAGGTTCGGCGCGGTGAGCACCCGCCCATTGCGCACCACGCCGGGAAAGCCGATGGAAATGCGGTCGAAGGCCGGCAGCTTGGCCGCCATGCCGGCATAGGCATCGAGCAGCGCCTCCGGATGGCAGGGATGGGGCGTGTCGACCTTCTCCCGCTCGGACAGCATGGTGCCGTGATCGTCGATGAGGGCGCATTTGAGCCCGGTGCCGCCGATATCCGCCGCCAGAATGCCCGGCTTGCCCGTCTCGGCCGTCTTGTTCGCCTCTGTCATGTCTGCCCTCCTTCGACATCGCTGCGCGCGGGCTCGGCGACCCGTCGGCTCACCGCCGGCTCGTCGGCCGCCGCGTGGAACAGCGCGCCGTCGCCATCAATGACGACGCTGAAATCCTCGCCTTCCCACTTCTCGGCTTCTGGCCAGAAAAAGGTGAAGCGCAGATGACGCCCATGATGGCGCAGCGTGGTCGGCAGATCGGCGATGTGAAGGCCGAAGCTGGTCGGGCGCGTCGGCGTGTCCTCGCTGGTGGTCCAGCCGTCGAGCGACCAGTGGATGATGGCCGGCGCCGGCAGTTCGAGACGCAAGGCGAGGCCGGCGGGCAGCGAGCGGAGCTTCTGGTTGAAGTGCCAGAGCCGGCGCGGCGAGGTGACCTTGTCGACGAGATAGCGCTGCACGGTCTGCGGCGGCGTGTCGAACACCTTGCCGTCATGCAGCGAGCGCATCAGCTTGATGTGCTCGGAATGCGCCCAGACCAGCGGCATGGCGCTGCCGGAAGGACGGCCCTTATAAAGCTCGCGCTCGGGAATGTCGTCCTGGTCCCACACCTGTTCGGGCAGCAGCCCGCCCGGCCCGGCGCAGTCCTCCAGCGTCACCAGAAGCTGGCCGGCGCGCACCAGATTGCCAGCGGCGATCTCGTAATGGGCGCGCTCGCCGGTGAGCAGCGGCCAGGCGCGGCCCACCCCGGTGCCGTCGAAGGGCGAGCCGTCCTCGTGCTCGCCATAGCCGTCGCCATTATAGCGGTACCAGACGGGGCCCTGCGGCAGTTCCACCTTGAGGATGGCGTCGATCGCCTTGATGGTGTCGAGGATGCGCGGATCGTCCGGGGCGCGCAGGCCGAAGCGCACCAGCGCCAGCGCGTCGGGGGAGATGAGCTGCGCCGCCGGCTGGTCGGTATCCGCCGGCGGGCGGTTCTTCACCGGGACGAAGCCGTCGAGCGGGGAGGCGGCATCCGCCGTCTCCGGCGGCGCGACGCGCACATAATAGCCCTGCACGCCCAGCCTGTCGGCGAGATCGGTGCCGGTGGCGAAGGTCCAGTGCTCGATCGAGTCGTTCCACGCATCCGCCTTCTCGCGCAGATAATGCGCGTCGGCGGCGCGGCCGGCGAGGTCCATCATGTCGGCGGCGGCGAGCAGGGCGGAGATTTCCGCCGCCAGGGTGAAGGGCGAGTAGCCGGCATCCTCCTCCCAGCGGTCCTGGCCGGTCACCGGGCCGTTGAGCACGATGAAGCGCGCGGCGCGGGTGATCATGTCCATGTAGCCATCGAGCTCGCCATGGGCGAAATGGCCGCTGCGGCGGATCATGTCGGCGAGCAGGATCGGGAAGGCGCATTCGTCCATCTGCACGCCGCCCCAATAGGGCACGCCGTCGAGCCAGACATTCTGCGACCAGTGGCCGTCCGGCTCCTGGATCGCGCGCAGATAGCCGAGCACCGATTTGGCCTCGTCATAGGCGCCCGCCGCCAGCAGGCCGCCGGCATTCTCGACGAGATCGCGCGGCCAGACGAGATGATAGCCGCCGAGATCCTCGTCGCCCTTGTTGAAGCCCCAGGGGATCGACAGGCTGGCGATGATGGCGCCCGGCATCGAGTTGGGCTGATGGGTTGCGAGCACGATGGTGCTGGCGCGGTAGGCGTTGATGTTGGAGCGCCCCTGCGGGTGGTCGAGCGGGATCAGCGTGTTCTGCCAGGCGCGCCAGCCCTGGACATAGCTGCGGCGCAGCTCGTCAAAGCCTTCCTGCAGGCTGGAGACGGCGCGGAAGCCCGCCTCTTCCGGGCGGGCGCCGAAGCCCAGCGCCACCAGCATCTCGCCATTGCTGGCTTCCAGATCGACCTCGGCGCTCAGCGCCACATTGCCGGATTCGGCGCGGCGGTAGCGCTCTTCGAGGCAGCCATGGTGGTTCAGTTGCTGCCAGCCATCCGAGGTGCCGACATAGCCGACCGAGCGCGCCTTCCACGGCACCGAGCAGGCGAGCGCCAGCGACTGGCCCCGGCGGCCGGAGGCGAACAGCATCGGCGTGCCCTTATAGTCGCCGACCCAGCCGGTATTGTCGGCGCCGGCATTGATGAGATGCGGCGCCAGCAGGGCGAACAGGCGATAATCCGAGATATCGCCGATCAGCGCCTCGAAGGTGACCTTCTGGACCAGCACCTCGCGGCGCGAATCGGTAAGAATCTGCTTCTGGATGCGCCAGCGGCCATCGCGGGCGGTGTTCAGCAGGTGATAGGCGGGCACGCCGTGTTCGAGCACGCCGACCTCGTGGTCGGCATCGCGCTTCTCCTCGGCGAAATAGCCGTCCGGCCCGGTGATGAGGAAGCCGAAATCGCGGGTGCAGGCGGTATCGACCCGGGGATAGTAGATTTCGTTGAGAATGCCGTGGCTCAGCGTGAACCACAGCCGGCTCGCGGCCGTGCGGGCGGTGCCGACGCCCACCTTGGCGCTCGAGGTCCAGCGTGCCGGGCCGCCGGGGCCACCGGGCGGTATCAGGTCTCCATCGTCGCTCATGACGTTACCCCCAACTCTCGTCCCTTGAAGGACGATCTTGTTCGCGCACGCGCCGGACCGATCCGGCGCAGGTCTCCCGTGCCCCAGGGCGAACCTGCGGGGAATTTCCGGTGCGGTCAATCGTCATGGCCGGCGCGCACGGGCCGCCGCCTAGAAGCGCAACCGCAGGCTGGCCTGAAAACCGTTGTCGCGCAGCCCGTCGCCGAACTGGCCGGTGTAGCGCACGCCGAGCTCAAGGTCGGCGCCGGCCTGCGCGACCAGCCCCGCCTCCAGCAGCGCGGTGTCCTGCGCCAGCGGCGCCCCGCTGACGGCGAAAACCGGCCCGCTGGCGAAGCCGCCGGACGGCGCGCCGGCAAAGGCGGCGGCGAGCGTCGGGGTACCGCCCCACACATGCTGCCAGGCGGCGGAGGCGTCGACCCGCAGGTCCACCCCCGCCGGCGTGGCGAGCGGCAGCGAGAAGCGCGCGCCGAGCGTGCCGAAGCTGGCATCGGCGTCCGCTCCGGACACCGCCAGCGCCGCCGCGCCGCCGGTTTCGCGAAAGCGGCCGCCCTCCAGCGCGACATAGGCGAGACCGGCGAAAGGCTCCAGCCGCGCCCCGGCGAGCGCGATCTCATAGCCGATCTCGCCGAAAAGCTGCGCCGTGCCAGTGCTGAAATCGGCGGTGAGCGTCTGCGGCAGGCCGGGCAGGGCCAGGCTGCGGCTGGCTGCAACGTTGTTCCAGCCATAGGCGCCGCCCAGACTGAGCGCGAGCGGCCCCCAGCGGCGCCCGCCATAGAGGCCGAGCGTGTAGCTATCGACCCCCCAGGAGGCGGCCAGGCTCCCGGCACCGAGCGCGCTGTGGCTATAGCCGCCAAAGGCGCCGAGCCTCCAGTCCCCGAACACCAGCCGGTCGAGCCCGGCATGAAAGCCGCCAATGTCACGCGACAGGGCGGCGCCGGCGCTGTCGAGCGTGCCGAAGGAACCGAACCCCTGCAGCCACAGCGCCGCGCCCGAGCCGGAGGCCGCATCGGCGAGCCGGGTGCCGTCATCGGCATAGCTCGCCACCTGCGCGCCCGGTCCGCCGCCCGCGCCGGAAGCGGCCCGCAGCCGGTCGAGCGCCGCCGCGCGGGCGAAGCGGGAATCCTGCAGCAACAGGGTTTCCAGCGAGGCGTAGCTCTGGCCCGACAGACGGTCGAACGCGCCGCGCGCGGCGGAGAGGCTCGGCAGCCAGGCGGCGGAGGCGACCAGCGGCTCGCCGGGGCCGAGCGCGTCCAGCGCGGCGCCGAGCGCGCGCTGATTGGCGGTGAGGCCGGCGGAGGCGAAGGAGCGGGACTTCGCCACGACGAGGCTCACCGCGTCGTCGCCCGTCACCGCGCTGACAGCGGCGAAGGCCGAGGCCGGCCCCTCCAGCGCGGCGAATTCGCCCTCGACCCCGGCGCCGGCGGTGAGCATGGTGTAGCTGCCGAAGGGCGCGGGATCGAACAGGCGATAGGCCAGCGTGCCGCCGAGGCTGGCGGTGCCGCTCACCGCCAGCCGGTCCACCCCCGCCGTGCCGAGCCGCACATCCAGCCGGGCCTCGGCCTCCGCCCGGTAATCGCCGGTAAGGACCAGCGTGCCCAGCGCGCCGGCCGTTCCCGGCGCCAGCGCGCCGCCGGTCTGGACATAGCCGCCGGCCGCGCCGAGGGTTCCGGTCCCGGAGAGCACGCCGCCGGCCTGCAGCAGGCGGGCCGTCGTCAGCGCGCCGTCAATATGCAGCCCGCCGCCGATGAGCACCGTGTCGAGCAGCACGTCCAGCCGGCGCTCCGCCGCGATGTCGAGCCCCGCTCCGGCATGGGCGAGGGTCAGCCGGTCGATGGTCGGCGACATGTCGAGGCGGATCTGCGAGGGCTGCGCGAGCGTCACCTCATAATAGCGGCCGAGATTTCCATAGCCGTCGAAATTCCCGTCCCCATTGTCCGGCACCTCGTGGCGGCCTTGCGTATCGGTCCAGTTCGCCGCCTCGCTCCAGGCGAAGGCGCCGGCGGCAGCGGTGGTGGCGCGCAGCGGGTCGAGGGCGGCAAGCCATTCCGCATGGTCGGAGACCGCGCCATAGGTGGCGAAGGAGCCATAGGTATAGATATAGGTGCCGGGATTGTCGGGATCCTCGATGCCCCCCGTCGACATCACGCCGATCTGGATGCGTTCCCCGCCCGGCCCGACCATGAACAGCGGCCCGCCGCTGTCGCCGGGCGCGCCGGTGCCCTGCCAGGCCGGCACCGGCGCGGTGAGACCATAATAGTTCGGATCGTCAGGGTTCAGCGGATCGCGGAACTGCAGGTCGAAGATGAGCGTGCCATCGGGAAGGGTTTCGGCAGTGCCAAGCAAGCTGGCGACGGCGCGGCGGCGCTCGTCATAGCCGAGATTGCTCGCCGTTCCCGTGCCTATCTCGCCATAGCCCGCGAGCCAGACCACCTCGCCGGCGGCGGGCATCTGCTCCGGCGAGGTGGCGAGCGTCACCGGCGCGATTTCCGTCACCGGCCGCGCCAGCGAGATGAGGGCGACATCGTTGGAGGGGTAGCCGAAGGGGACATAGGCCGGATTGACCGCCACGCCTGTCAGCGCGCGATCATTGGCGGTCGGGCTGGGGGAATCGGGGGAGAAGCGGATCTCCGCCTCCTCCAGCATTGTGTAGAGGTGGCCAGTATCGTCGTTCAGCACGCAATGGCCGGCGGTGAGCACGGTGCGGGAATTGATCAGCGTGCCGGTGCAGTGCGACAGGCCGTCGATCGAGAGCGACACCACATTGGGATAGTGGTTGGCGCTGTCATACCAGTTCTCCACTCCGCCGACCGCCTCGGCATCGACATCGTTGAGATAGATCGCGCCGGCCGGGGTGCCGGCGAGGGCACCGGCAAATGCGCCGCACGCTACGGCGGCCAGGGCGCCGACATGGCGCCGGGGGAAGAGGGACGCCGCCGCTCGTCCGAAGCTCACACGCACCACGCCACGCCTTCCCCGCCTGTTCCCTCAGGCATGACCCATGCGGCAATGCCCGCCAGCTTACGATAGCGCAGCCCCGTCAGCATCGGCGGTAATGGGCGGGGCGGTGCTGGCGCGCAGCACCAGTTCGGTCGGCAGGACGATGTCGTCCTCGCGCGTCTCGCCGCCGATCATCGCCAGCAGGCACTCCGCCGCCCGCCGCCCGATCGCCTCGCGCGGCTGGCGGATGGTGGAAAGCGCCGGGGTCATGTGCGAGACCAACTCGATATCGTCGAACCCCATGACAGAGACATCGCGCGGAACGGCGAGGCCGCGATGCTGCACCTCGCCGATGAAGCCGCAGGCCATGGCGTCGCTGGCGAGGAACACCGCCGTGGGACGTTCCTGCGCCGGCAAAGCCAACCACATCTCCCCGGCGCGACGGCCGGAGTCGAGGCTGAAATCACCCGGCAGCACCAGAGGCGGCGGCAGGCCGCGCGCGGCGAGCGCCTGCTCGGTACCGGCGAGGCGCGCCTCGCTCAGCACATTGCCCGGTGGACCCGCGACATGGCCGAGGCGCCGGTGGCCGAGGCCGATGAGATGCTCCACCGCCACCCGTGCCGCCGCGCGATTGTCGATCTTCACCCGCGGCGCGCGCAGGCCAGGAATCCATTCCCAGGCCAGCACGACGGGCACACGGCGCTTCAACTCCTCTGCCGGCAGCGAGCCGTCGAGCACGATCAGCCCGTCGGCGCGGCTCGGCTCGGCATAGGCGATGAGCGCCTCCCCGCCCATGACGCAGCTATCGGCGATCAGCAGATTATAGCCCGCCCCCGCCAGCACCGCCGCCATGCCGGCGAGGATCTGCGAGAAGAACGGGTTGGACAGGTTCGGCACCAGGGCCACCACCCCGCCGGTCCGACGGTGGCGCAGATTGCGCGCCGCGTGGTTGAGGCGATAGCCGGTCTGGCGGATGGCTTCCTCGACGCTGCGCCGCGTCTCGGCGCTGACCACGTCGGGGTTGGAGAGCACGCGGCTGACCGTGGCGGTGGAAACGCCGGCGAGCCGCGCCACGTCCACGATCTTCGGTCTCTGGTGCTGCATGGCCCCTCCATAGCCGCGCCGGGCCCTCGCTGGCAATCGCCTCGCGATGCCGTTACGGCAGGATCTGCCGATCACCTCTTGCAAACGATTACACGCCTCCGCTAGGCTCGCTGCAACCGATTACAAAAACCAACGGTTGGCCGGCACGCCGGTCGGGAGGACACCATGCGGACCATCAAGGGACCGGGCCTGTTTCTGGCCCAGTTCATCGGCACTGACGCGCCCTTCGATAGCTGGCACAACATCACCCGCTGGGCCGCCGAGTGCGGCTATGAAGGCGTGCAGGTGCCAACCAACGACCCGCGCATTCTCGACCTCGACAAGGCGGCGGCCTCGCGCGACTGGTGTTCGGAATGGGCGGGAAAAGGCTCGCAGAACGGCGTCGTCGTCACCGAACTGTCCACCCATCTGCAGGGCCAGCTTGTCGCGGTGCATCCCGCCTATGACGCCATGTTCGACGGCTTCGCCGCGCCTGCCGTCCGCGGCAACCCGAAGGCGCGGCAGGAATGGGCCGTTGACCAGATGAAGAAGGCGCTCACCGCCTCCAGGCATCTCGGCCTCACCGCCATGGTGACCTTTTCCGGCGCGCTGGCCTGGCCCTATGTCTATCCCTGGCCGCAGCGCCCGGCGGGGCTGGTGGAGGAGGCGTTCGACGAACTGGCCCGCCGCTGGCGGCCGCTGCTCGACTACGCGGATGAATGCGGCGTCGACCTCTGCTTCGAGATCCACCCGGGCGAGGATCTGCACGACGGCGACACGTTCGAGATGTTCCTGGAGCGGGTGGACAACCATCCCCGCGCCAAGATGCTCTACGACCCCTCGCATTACGTGCTGCAGCAGCTCGATTATCTCGACCATCTCGACATCTATGCCGAGCGCATCGGCATGTTCCATGTGAAGGATGCCGAGTTCAACCCGACCGGCCGCAAGGGCGTCTATGGCGGCTACCAGCCCTGGCTGAAGCGCGCCGGGCGCTTCCGCAGCCCGGGCGACGGGCAGGTGGATTTCGGCGCCATCTTCTCGAAACTGGCCGCGATGGATTTCGACGGCTGGGCGGTGGTCGAGTGGGAATGCTGCCTCAAGCACCCCGAGGATGGCGCGCGCGAGGGCGCGCAATTCGTCAGGAACCACATCATCCGCGTCACCGAGAAGGCGTTTGACGACTTCGCCGCCGGTGCCACCGACCGCGCCGCCAACCGCGCCTTGCTGGGGCTGGACCGATGAGCGCCCCCTCCTCCCACGCCCCGCTGCGGCTCGGCATGGTCGGCGGCGGAGCCGGCGCCTTCATCGGCGCCGTGCACCGCATCGCCGCCCGGCTCGACGGCGAGTTCACCCTCATCGCCGGCGCCCTCTCCTCCACGCCGGAGAAATCCCGCGCCTCGGGCGAGGCGCTCGGGCTTACCCGCGTCTATGACGACTACCTCGCCATGGCGAAGGGCGAGGTCCGGCGCAAGGACGGTATCGAGGCGGTGGCAATCGTCACGCCCAACCACATGCATGCCGGCCCGGCGATCGAGTTCCTCAAGCGCGGCGTGCACGTCATTTGCGACAAGCCGCTGACCGCGACCATGGCGGAGGCGAAGAAGCTGGCCAAGGCGGCGGAACAGTCCAAGGCGTTGTTCATCCTCACCCACAATTACACCGGCTACCCGATGATCCGGCAGGCCCGCGCCATGGTGGCGGCGGGCGAGATCGGCCGCGTTCGACTGGTGCAGGTGGAATATGTGCAGGACTGGCTGACCGAGGCGGCGGAGAAATCCGGCTCCAAGCAGGCGGAATGGCGCACCGACCCGGAGCGCTCCGGCGCCGGCGGGGCGACCGGCGACATCGGCACCCATGCCTATAACCTCGCCTGCTTCGTCTCCGGCCTGACGCCGGAAGCACTGGCGGCGGACCTCCAGACCTTCGTGCCCGGCCGAGCGCTGGATGACAATGCCCATGTGCTGCTGCGCTTTGCGGGCGGCGCGCGCGGCATGTTGTGGGCGAGCCAGGTGGCGCCAGGCAATGAGAACGGGCTGCGCCTGCGCGTCTATGGCGACAAGGGCGGGCTGGAATGGGCGCAGGAGGACCCGAACTATCTCTGGTTCACCCCCTTCGGCGAGCCGAAGCGCCGCATCACCCGCAACGGCGCCGGGGCGGGGCCGGAGGCGGGCCGCGTCTCGCGCATTCCGCCCGGCCACCCGGAAGGCTATCTCGAAGGCTTCGCCAACATCTATGCCGAGGCGGCACGAGCCATCCGCGCGCGTCAGGCGGGCGAGGCGGTGCCCGACGGCGTGCTGTTCCCGACGCTGGCGGACGGGCTGGCGGGGATGCGCTTCGTTGAAGCCTGCGTGCAGTCCTCCCGCCGCAATGCCGGCTGGGTGACGCTGTGAGCGCCGCCCCGGAGCGCGCGACCGCCCCGGTGCTGGAACTCGTTGATGTCCGCAAGAGCTTCGGCCCGATCGAGATCCTGCACGGCATCGACTTCGCGCTCCGTGCCGGCGAGGTGCATGCGCTGATCGGCGAGAACGGCGCCGGCAAGTCGACGATCATGAAAATCCTCGGCGGCTTCCTCGCGCCGACCTCCGGCGCGGTGCGGCTGGACGGGGCGCCCGCCCCCTATGCCACCGGCGCGCAGGCCGAAGCGGCCGGCGTCGTGGTCATCCACCAGGAGTTCAACCTCGCCCCCGATCTCACCGTCACCGAGAATATCTGGCTCGGGCGCGAGAAGGGCCGGCTGTTTCTCGACCATCGCGCCATGCGGGAGGGGACACAGGCTCTGCTCGACGAACTCGGCAGCACGATCCGGCCGGAGGCACGCATCCGCGACCTGCCCGTCTCCGACCGGCAGATGGTGGAGATCGCCAAGGCCCTCTCCCGCAAGGCGCGGGTGCTGATCATGGACGAGCCCTCCGCCGTGCTGACGCATCGGGAGGTGGAGGTGCTGTTCCGCCAGATCGAGCGGCTGCGGGCACAGGGCGTGGCGCTGCTCTACACCTCGCACCGGCTGGAGGAGATCACCCGCCTCGCCGACCGCGTCACCGTGCTGCGCGACGGCGCGGTGGTGCGCCGGGCCGGACGCGGGGAACTCAGCGAGGACGGCATGGCCACCGCCATGGTCGGGCGCGAACTCGCCGACATCTATCCGCAGAAGCGCCACCATGCCGGCAGCGTGGCGCTGGAGGTGCGGAGCTTTTCCGTGCCGCCGCTGGTTCGGGACATCTCCTTCACCCTGCGGCGCGGCGAGGTGCTGGGCATTTCCGGCCTTGTCGGCTCCGGCCGCACCGAACTCGCCGAAGGGCTGGTCGGGCTGCGCCCAGTGACCGGCGAGGTGCTGCGCCACGGCATCCCTGTCACCATCGGCTCGGTGCGCGACGCCGCCGCCAGCGGCATGGCCTATCTCACCGAGGACCGCAAGGAACGCGGCCTGCTGCTCGACAAGAACCTCACCGAGAACCTCACCCTCTCCACCCTCGCTCGCTTCGGCGCCCTGTTCATCGACGGCCGGCGCGAGGAAGAGGCGCTCACCCGCGCCATCGGCGAATTCGACATCCGCGCCCCGCGCCGCGACATGAAGGTGGGCAATCTCTCCGGCGGCAACCAGCAGAAGCTGCTCCTGGCCAAGACCATGCTTGGCGACCCCGAAATCGTCATCATCGACGAGCCGACGCGCGGCATTGATGTCGGCACCAAGAGCCAGATCTACGCCTTCATCGACACGCTCGCCAATGACGGGCGCAGCGTCATCGTCATCTCCTCCGACATGCCGGAAATCCTCGGCCTGTCCGACCGGGTGCTGGTGATGCGGCACGGCCGGATCGCCGGCGAACTCGACGGCGAACGCCTGACCGAGAACGCCGTGGTGCGCCTCGTCATGGGCACCAATGAACAGCCGACAGGGAGCGCCCCGCATGTCTGACACCACGCGCGCCGGTGCCGGCCGGGAAGCGACGGCGCCCTCCCTCGCCGCGCGCCTGCCCGGTCTTTCCGCGCTCGGCCCGCTGCTGGCGCTGATCCT
Organism: Ancylobacter sp. IITR112; assembly: GCF_041415945.1. NCBI lineage: Bacteria > Pseudomonadati > Pseudomonadota > Alphaproteobacteria > Hyphomicrobiales > Xanthobacteraceae > Ancylobacter > Ancylobacter sp. IITR112. The sequence goes on from NZ_JBGCUS010000001.1 coordinate 3,687,059, forward strand.
GCTGGTGGCGCTGGGGGCGTATCTCAACGAGAATTTCCTCTCGGCCGGAAACATCACCAATGTGCTCGCCCGCTCCGCCTTCATCGGCATGATCGCGGTGGGCATGACCTTCGTCATCACCTCCGGCGGGCTCGATCTCTCCGTCGGCTCGATGGCGGCTTTCATCGCCGGGGTGATGATTCTCGGCATGAACGCGCTGCTGCCCACCATGGGCGTCGGCGTGCCGCTGATCCTCGCCGGCATGGGGCTGGCGCTCGGCCTCGGGCTGCTGGCGGGGCTGGGCAACGGGCTGCTGGTGACGAAAGCGCGGATCGAACCCTTCATCGTCACGCTCGGCACCATGGGCATCTTCCGCTCACTGGTGACCTGGCTCGCCGATGGCGGCACGATCAGCCTCGATTTCGGCGTGCGGCAGTTCTACCGGCCGGTCTATTATTCCGGCCTGTTCGGCATCGCCTGGCCGATCCTCGTCTTCGCCATCGTGGCGGTCGCCGGGCAGATCGCCATGCGGCACACGCGCTTCGGCCGCTATTGCGAGGCCATCGGCTCCAACGACAAGGTGGCGCTGTATTCGGCGGTGAATGTCGAGCGCATAAGGCTGATGACCTATGTGCTGCTCGGCCTGCTCGTCGGCCTCGCCACCATCATGTATGTGCCGCGCCTCGGCTCGGCCTCCGGTTCCACCGGCATGCTGTGGGAGCTGGAGGCGATCGCCGCCGTCATCATCGGCGGCACGGCGCTGAAGGGCGGCTATGGCCGCGTCTGGGGCACGGTGATCGGCGTGCTCATCCTCAGCCCGATCGACAACATCCTCATCCTGGCGGACCTCGTCTCCCCGTACCTCAACGGGACGATCCAGGGCGTCATCATCGTGCTCGCGGTGGTTCTCCAGCGCGGCAAATCATCATCCGCCTGAGAGCGGAGACCATGGGAGAAACGACAATGGAACGCAGGACCTTCCTTACCACCGCCGCCATCGGCGCGGCCACGGCTGCCGCAGGCGTCTCAATACCCGCGCTCGCGCAGGGCAAGAAAGCGGTGATCGGTGTCTCGATCCCCTCCGCCACCCATGGCTTCATGGGCGGGCTGAACTGGCACGCGCAGGAAACCATCAAGCGGCTGAAGGCGACCTATCCGAACCTCGACTTCGTGCTCGCCACCGCCGGCGCGGTGGGCAAGCAGGTGAACGATATCGAGGACATGGTGGCGACGCGCAACATCGACGCGCTGGTGGTGCTGCCCTTCGAATCCGAACCGCTGACCAGCCCGGTCAAGGCGGTGAAGGACGCCGGCAAATGGGTGACGGTTGTCGATCGCGGCCTGTCCCAGCCCGGCATCGAGGACCTCTATGTCGCCGGCGACAACACCGCCTTCGGCCGGGTCTCGGGGGAATATTTCAAGGCGAACCTCAAGCCCGGCGCCAAGATCGTGGTGCTGCGCGGCATTCCCACCACGCTCGACAATGAGCGCGTCGACGCCTTCCAGGCCGCCATCGCCGGCTCGGGGATTGAAATCCTCGACATGCAGCACGGCAATTGGAACCGCGACAAGGCGTTCCAGGTGATGCAGGATTACCTGTCCAAGCACAAGCAGATCGACGCCGTCTGGGCGGCGGACGACGACATGGCCATCGGCGTGATGGAGGCCATCGCCCAGGCCGGGCGGCAGAAGGAAATGTGGATCGTCGGCGGCGCCGGCATGAAGGAAATCATCAAGCGGGTGATGGACAAGGACCCGCAGATCCCGGTCGACGTATCCTACACCCCGGCGCAGATCTCCACCGCGCTCGAAGTCACCGCTCTGCGCTTCGTCTCCGACACGCCGGTCTATGGCCGCTTCATCATCGGCTCGACGCTGATCACGCCGGAGAATGCGGCGCAATTCTACTTCCCCGACAGCCCGTTCTGAACCGCCGGGCGGTGAGCCGCCGACCGCCGGAGGGGCCTGCCCCCTCCGGTCCCGGCTATGCTAGACGGAACTCATGATCCCGCTTGAAGGCGACGCGCTCGCCCTCGCCCCGCGCCTCATCGGCGTGACACTATTGGTCGACGGCGTCGGCGGCCTCATCGTCGAGACCGAGGCCTATCGGCGCGACGATCCCGCCTCGCACAGCTATCCCGGCCCGACGCCGCGCAATGCGGCTATGTTCGGCCCGCCTTTCCATGCCTATGTCTACCGCTCCTATGGCCTGCACTGGTGCTTCAACATCGTGGCGCAGGACCATGGCGCCGTGCTGGTGCGGGCGCTGGCGCCGGTGGCGGGGCTGGAGCGCATGGCGGAGCGCCGGGGCGGCCCCGCCTTTCTCTGCGCCGGCCCCGGCCGGCTGACGCAGGCGCTCGCCATCACCGGCGCCCTCGACGGCGCACCGCTCGACCTTCCGCCCTTCGACTGGCGCGAGCGCGAGGGCGCGCCGGACATCGTGACGGGACCGCGCATCGGTATCAGCAAGGCCATGGAAGCCCCCTGGCGTTTCGGCCTGCGCGGCTCGCCCTTCCTCAGCCGCCGCTTTCCCTGACCGGAGGGATGCCTTGCCGGCAACAAAATGCCGGGCGCGGGATTAACCGGGCAGGACGGGCCCGACGGCCCGCAGGCGGAAGGAGCAAGCCATGGCGGCGCTCGGCCTCGTTCACGGTCCGCTCGGCGCGAACGCCCTGCATCTGTGCGTCGACATGCAGCGCCTGTTCGGCCCCGGTTCGCCCTGGGCGGTGCCCTGGCTGGAAAAGGTGCTGCCGAAGGTCGACGCGCTGTGCACCCATAAACCGGAGCGCACCGCGTTCACCCGCTTCATCCCGCCCCCGCGCCCGGGCGACGCTATCGGGAGTTGGGCGCGCTACTATCAGCGCTGGGAGGCCGTCACCGGCGAGGCGATCGGCGCCGACATGACGCGCCTGGTGCCGACGCTGGAGCGCTTCGTGCCGCCGGCGCGGGTGGTCGACAAGCGCGTCTACTCGCCCTGGACCGAGGGCGCGCTCGATGCGCTGCTGGCTCCCGCCGGGGTGGACACGCTGGTCGTCACCGGCGGCGAGACGGATGTGTGCGTTCTCGCCACCGCGCTCGGCGCCATCGACCGGGGCTTTCGCGTGGTTCTGGTCACGGATGCGCTGTGCAGTTCCTCCGATTCCACCCATGACGCGCTGATGGAGCTCTACACCCGCCGCTTCAGCCAGCAGGTGGAGGTCGCCCGCACCGAGGAGGTGCTGGAGCAATGGCGCTGATGGAGGACCGGCGGTGAAGATCGCCACCTTCAACGTCAACGGCATTAATGGCCGCCTCGCCGTGCTGCTGCGCTGGCTGGAGGAGGCGCGACCGGATGTGGTGTGCCTGCAGGAACTCAAGGCCGCCGACGCCCGCTTTCCCATCCGCGCCGTCGAGCAGGCCGGCTATGGCGCGCTCTGGCACGGACAGAAAAGCTGGAACGGCGTCGCCATCCTCGCCCGCGGCCGCGAGCCGGTGCTCATCCGGCGCGGCCTGCCCGGCGAGACGGAGGACCGCCAGGCCCGCTATATCGAGGCGGCGGTGGAGGGCATGGTCATCGCCTGCCTCTATCTGCCCAATGGCAACCCGGCGCCGGGGCCGAAATTCACCTACAAGCAGCGCTGGTTCGCCCGGCTCGTCGCGCATGCGGCGGAACTGAAGGCGCTCGACGTGCCGGTGGTTCTCGCCGGCGACTACAATGTGATGCCGACCGAACTCGACGTGTACCGGCCCGAGCGCTGGACCGACGACGCGCTGTTCCGGCCGGAGGTGCGAGCGGCCTTTCACGCTCTCACCGCACAGGGTTGGACGGACGCGCTGCGGACGCTGCATCCCGATGAGCGCCTCTACACCTTTTGGGACTATGTCCGCCGCGCCTTCGAGCGCGACGCCGGGCTGCGGCTCGACCATCTCCTGCTCAGCCCCTCCCTGGCGCCGCGCCTCGTCGCCGCCGGGGTCGACCGTGCGGTGCGCGGCTGGGACAAGGCGAGCGACCACGCCCCGGCCTGGATCGAACTCACCCCCGCCCGCTCCCGGCGCCCCCGGCGGAAAAGCGAATAGTGCCTCAGGCGAGAGCGTCGAGATGGCTGCGTATATGGGCGGCCTCGGCCGGGGTGGTGGCGAGGCTGATCGCCGCCATGAAGCCCGCGCGCGCCTCGGCCTTGCGGCCGAGCTGCATCAGCAGCGCGCCGCGCAGGCCGTGATAATGGAAATAGTCGGACAGCCGCTCACCCAACGGTTCTACCATGGCCAGCGCCGCCTCGGGGCCGCGCAGCTTGGAAATCGCCACCGCCCGGTTGAGCGTCACCACCGGCGAGGGAGTCATTATTTCCAGCGTGCCGTAGAGCAGGTCGATCTGCGCCCAGTCAGTGTCCTCGGCGGTGGCGGCCCGCGCATGCAGCGCGGCGATGGCCGCCTGCACCTGATAGGCGCCGGGCCGGCGGTGGCGCATCGCCTTGTCGAGAAGCGCGAGCCCCTCGCCGATCATCGCCCGGTTCCACAGCGCGCGGTTCTGGTTCTCCAGCAGGATCACCGTCCCGTCAGCGGTGAAGCGGGCGGGGGCGCGGGCGTGCTGCAGCAGCATGAGCGCGGTCAGCCCCATGATTTCCGGCTCGGACGGAAAGAGACGCAACAGCAGCCGCGCCAGCCGGATCGCCTCCTCGCACAGCGGGTCGCGCGCGGCCGTGGCGTCCCCGGCGGCGGAATAGCCTTCATTGAAGACGAGATAGAGCATCGCCGCGACGGCACCGAGCCGCTCCGCCCGCTCCACCGGCCCCGGCGGCTCGAAGGGCACGCCGCCCTCTCCCGCCTGGGCGCGGGCGATGCGCGCCTTGGCCCGGGTGAGGCGCTGCTCCATCGCCGCCTCGCTGACCACGAAGGCGCGGGCGATCTGGCCGACCGAGAGCCCGGAGACGATGCGCAAAGCGAGCGCGACCTGCTGCGTTGCCGGCAGTTCGGGATGGCAGCAGATGAACAGCAGGCGGAGCACGTCGTCGCGATAATGCGCCCCGTCGAGCCGCGCCGCCGCTTCCGCCTCGGCATCCCCGGTGTCGGAGAGGACATCTTCCGGCGGCAGCGCCGTCTGCTTCGCCTGGCGCCGCACGCCGTCAAGCGCGACATTTCGCCCGACAAAGATGAGCCAGGCGGCGGGATCGCGCGGCGGGCCGTTCTGCGGCCAGCTTTTCAGCGCGCGCAGGCACGCCTCCTGAAACGCCTCCTCGGCGAGGTCGAGATCGCGGAAATAGCGCAGCAGCGCCGCGAGTGCCTGCGGGCGCGCCGCAGCGAGCACAGCGCCGATCCTGCGCGCCGCATCCATCAGGCCCGCGCGCCGCCGTCAAGGAACAGGCCGACCGGACGCACCTCATAGCAACCGCCGGGATTGGCCACGCCGAGCTGGCGGGCGATGTCGAGCGCCTCCTCCAGATTTTCGCAGTCGAGCACGTAGAAGCCCAGAAGCTGCTCCTTGGTCTCGGCGAAGGGTCCGTCGAGAATGAGGGGCGGATCCTGGTCCTTGCGCAGCGTGGTGGCGGCCGTGGTCGGCAGCAGGCGCGCGGCCGGGCCGAGCTTGCCAGCCGCCGCCAGCCGTTCGTGCACGACGCCGAGCCTCGTCATGACGGCGTCGTCCTCCTCCTTGGTCCAGCCGCAGACGACATCTTCCCTATGGTAGCAAAGCAGGGCGTAGAACATGGGGTACCTCTGATATGCTAAAGATCAGCCACCGCTGATCGCGGTGATGACGAAGACATCCGCCCCGGGGTCGAGCGGCGTGGAAAGCCGGGCGCGCCTTCCCTCGACGAAGACGTTGATGTGGCGCCGTATCGCCGGCGTCTCGTCGCACAGGCGCTCGCGCATGCCGGGCCAGAGCGCGTCGAGCCTGTCGACCATTTCCGCGACGCTGGCGGCGGGAAGCGCCACCAGCCGCTCGGCGCCGGGAAACAGCACGACGAGATGCGGCGGCAGGCGCACCAGCACGGGCGCCGGCGCCTCGTCCTGCCACTCCCCCGCCCGCGCGTTCACCGCTCCAGCACCAGCGTTTCGACCGAGGTGATGGTCGGCAGATGCGGGGCGATGCAGTCCCAGGTCTCGCCCTCATCGGCACTGGCATAGAGCCCGCCAGCATTGCTGCCGAAATAGACCCCGGCGGGTTCCAGCGTGTCGGTGGCCATCGCCTGGCGCAGCACGTTGAAATAGGCGCCGCCCTGTGGCAGCCCGGCGCGCTGCGCCCGCCAGCTTGCGCCGGCATCACCGGTGCGCCAGACGGCGGCGTTGCCCTCCGGCATGAACCGGCCCTTGATGTCGCCGTTGAGCGGGATGAGATAGAGCCCGTCCGGGTCGCGCGGATGCACCGCCGCCGGAAAGCCGAAGGAGGAGGGCAGGCCCCGCTCGATGCTCTGCCAGCTATGGCCGCCATCGTCGGAGCGGTACATGCCGCAATGGTTCTGCTGGTAGAGCCGCCCCCGCCCGCCCGGCGCCATGACGAGGCAATGCACGCACTGGCCGAATTCCGGGTAGTTCTGCCCTTCCGGCATGAAATCGGCCCGCGTGCCGCGATTGCGCGGTTCCCAGGTGAGGCCGCCATCCTCGCTGGCGAACACGCCGGCGGCGGAGATGCCGACCCAGAGCTTGTTCGGATCGGCGGGATCGAGCACCAGCGAGTGCAGGATCAGCCCGGCGCCGCCGGGATGCCATTCCGGCCGGGTCGGGTGCTTCTGCAGCCCGTCGAGATGGGTCCAGCTCTCCCCGCCATCGGTGCTGCGGAACAGGCCGGCCGGCTCGACGCCGGCATAGAGCGTGCCGTCGCCGGCCACCGCCAGGCTCCACACCGCCTTTACCGGCGCCTCGCCGCCCTCATAGGCGAGGCCCTGGCTCGAATGGGTCCAGCTCGCGCCGAGATCGGTGGATTTCCACACCGCCGGGCCGAACCATTCATTGCCGCCACCGGCATAGAGCGTGCCGCTGGCGGGATCGGCGACGACATGATTGGTCGGCCATGTCTCGCAGAACGGGCCGCGCAGGGCCCAGGAGCGGCGAGCCGCGTCGCTTTCGGCGAGGAAGGCGCCCTTGCGGGTGCCGACGAGAAGGAAGACCTGCCGGGCCATCTTCGCCTCCCTCAAGCCGTCGCCACGACAACCATCCACGACACGCCGAACCGGTCGGTGAGGGTGCCGAAGGCGGGAGCGAAGAAGGTGGGGCCGAGGGGCATGGTCACGGTGCCCCCCTCGGACAGCGCGGCGAAGCGCTGCTCCGCCTCCGCCGGCGAGGCGACGGAGAGCGCCAGCGAGATGCCGGCAAAGCCCGCGCCGTCCGACTGACAGCCATCGGACGCCATCAGCTCGGCGGCGCCGACGCGGAAGCTGGCATGCATCACCTTGTCGTCCCAGCCTTCCGGGATCATGCCGGGCGGCGGCGCCTCCGGCGCCTCGCCAAAGCGCATCAGTGCCGTGACCTCCGCCCCGATGGCGCGCCCGTAGAACGCCAGCGCCTCCTCGGTGCGGCCGTTGAACATCAGATAGGCCTGCACGTTCATCACGGGTTCTCCCTGTGGTCCGTCCTTGACGGCCCAAGGACGAAGGGCGGCGGCGCGAACCGACAGCGTCCGGGAAAAAATGTGCCGGCCGTGTCGGCGCTGGCGAAGGTCGTTCGTCCTCGGGCAGGATGTCCCACAGGAGGCCCACCCGCATGCCCAGCACGATACGCCTGCACCGTGTCCTCGCAACCTCTCCGGAGAAGCTCTACCGCGCCTTCATCGAGCCGGACGCGCAGGCGAAATGGATATCGCCGCACGGTTTTACCTGTACGGTGCACGAACTGGACGCGAGGGTGGGCGGCAGCTTCCGCATGTCGTTCCGCAACTTCACCACCGGGGAAAGCCACGCCTTCGGCGGCACCTATGAGGAACTCGTGCCGGGCAAGAGCCTGCGCTACACTGACCGCTTCGACGACCCCGCGCTGCCCGGCGAGATGCAGGTGAGCGTTACCTTGCGGGAGGTGTCGGTCGGCACCGAACTGGAGATCGTGCAGGCGGGCGTGCCCGACATCATCCCGCCCGAAGCCTGCTATCTGGGCTGGCAGCAATCGCTCGACAATCTCGCCCGGCTGGTCGAGCCGGACATACGCGGCTAGAGCGGCGCCTACCAGCGCGCCACGCGGGGGCCGATCAGCGCCCCCGCCGCGGCGAGGCCGGCGATCGCCAGGCTGTACCAGCTCGCGACGAAGAGCGGGGAATCGTCGGGACAATGGGCGGCGTAGAACGCCGCCGCCAGCCCCCCGGCCAGCAGCCCCGCCACCGCTCCCGCCAGCACCGGCCGGGTGGGCGCGCCATGGCGCAGCACGGCGAGGAAGACGACGAGCGGGGCGGCGCCGATCAGCGGAATGAAGGTGAGGCAGGTGCGGGCATTGACGCCGACGAGCCGCGTGCTCCACTCGGCGGCCGGCACCGCCAGCAGTTCCAGCCCGACGCCGATGACGAGCAGCAGCGGCCCGGCCAGCAGCCAGCCGAGCGGGGCGCGCGCCGCCTCCCCCGGCCGCACCAGCCGGCCGAGCAGCACGAAGGCGCTCGCCGCGAGAGCCAGCGTCACCACGAATTTGAACAGGAAGCGCACCGTCTCCAGCGCCGCCAGTGCATCCGGGCGCGGGCCGAGGCTGAGCGAGAACACCGCCCCCGCCAGCAGGACCGCCAGCACGAGCGCCGCGCGCCGGACGGTGCCGAGCGGCGGCGCGGAGCGGCGTGTATCGGCGGCGAGCGCCCGGATGAGATCGTCGGTCTTCATGTCAGTCGCTTCCAAATCGCCGCGCGATCGCGGCCAGTCCCCGGTGCAGCGCCACCCGCACCGCCGTCTCCGTCATCTTCAGCCGCCGCGCCGCCTCCTCGACCGACTGTCCCTCGACCGAGATCGCCGCCACCACCGAGCGCTGGCCGGGGGCGAGACCGTCCAGCGCCCGGCCGATGTCGCGCGCGCTCACCGTCTCGACTTCCGGCTGGGGAATCGTCTCGGCGATGTCATCAACGTCGATCTCCGCCCGCCGGCCGCGCCGGCGAAAGGCGTCGATCAGCTTGAAGCGCGCAATGGCATACACCCAGGGCAGCACCGGCGCCTCGGGCAGCCATGTATGCCGCTTCAGATGGATCGCCAGCAGCACCTCCTGCACCACATCCTCCGGCTCGACCCCGCCATGACTGATCCGACCGCGCACATAGGCGCGGACCAGCCCGGCCACACGCGCGAGAAACGCCGCATAGGCGCGCTCGTCACCCGCCAGCGCGGCGCGCAGCAGATCGGCGAGCTCGCGTTCGTGGTCGCGCTCCTTCCGGCCGTTCACGGTCTCTCCTGTTCGCACGCCCGGGGCGATTTGTTACGGCGCGGCGCAAAGATTGGCCAAGAGCCGGCCACAGCCGATCACGGCCTCGTGACAGGGTGGAGCGTAACATCGCCGGCGCCGGTCCCGAAAGGCTGAGGGCACGGCCGAGGTCGGCCGCGCCCAGCCCTCAGGAGACCACTGATGAACCGCTCGACCCTTGCTCTCGCCCTCGCCGGCTCGCTCGCCACCGCCCTCGCCACGGCGGCTGCCGCCGGCCCGCTGCCGCCGGAGAAGATGGCCGGCAACGAGAAGTGCTACGGCATCGCCCTCAAGGGCCAGAATGACTGCGCCGCCGGGCCGGGCACCACCTGCGCCGGCACCTCGACCAAGGACTATCAGGGCAATGCCTGGAAGGCGGTTCCCAAGGGTACCTGCGTGACCATGAAGGGCGGCGGTCATATGGGCTCGCTGACCCCGATCAAGAGCTGAGCCGGCTCAGGAGGCTCGCCCCGGCGGGCCTCCCCTCCCGCACCCCACGCCGCGAGACACGCCATGACCCCCGCCGATCACCTGCCCGCCCGCGCCGGGCTCGGCCTCAAGCCCGAACATTACCGCGACATATTGGAGAAGCGGCCTGACATCGGCTTCTTCGAGGTTCATGCCGAGAACTATATGGGCGCCGGCGGCCCGCCGCACCGCTATCTCGAAGCGGTGGCGTGCCTTTACCCGCTGTCGCTGCACGGCGTCGGCCTGTCCATTGGCGGGGCGGGCCCGCTCGACAAGGCGCATCTGCGCCGGCTGCGCGGGCTGATCGACCGCTACCGGCCGCAGAGCTTTTCCGAACATCTCGCCTGGTCGACGCATGAGAGCGGCTTTCTCAACGACCTGCTGCCGCTGCCCTACACGCCGGAGACGCTGGAGCGGGTGAGCGCGCATGTCGACGAGGCGCAGCAGACGATCGGGCGCCGGCTGCTGCTGGAAAACCCCTCCACCTATGTGCTGTTCGCCGAGAGCACGATCGACGAGATCGACTTTCTCGACGCCGTCGCGGCGCGCACCGGCTGCGGCCTGCTGCTCGACGTGAACAATGTCATGGTCTCCTGCGTCAACCACCGGATCAACCCCGCCGCCTATATCGACCGCTTCCCGGTCGAGCGCGTCGGGGAAATCCATCTTGCCGGCTATGACGAGACGGTGGACGGCGCCGGCGACCGGCTGCTGATCGACACCCATGGCTCAGCGATCCGCACCGATGTGATGGCGCTCTACGACCACACGCTGGCGCGCAGCGGCGCGCGGCCGACGCTGATCGAATGGGACAATGACGTGCCGGACTTCTCCACGCTGCACGCCGAAGCGGTGCGGGTGGACGCGCGGATCGCCGCCGAGACCGCCCGGCGCAACGCACGGGTGGAGGCCGCCTGACCCATGGATGCCGCCGCCCGCCAGAACGCCTTCGCCGAGGCGCTGCTCGATGCCGATGTTCCCCCGCCGCCGGGCCTTGCCGGCGCGTCCGGCACGACGGATGCCGCCCGCTTCGCCGTCTATCGCAACAATGTGCATGTCGGCCTCGCCCGCGCGCTGGCGCAGCGCTTTCCCGTCACGGAAAAGCTGGTCGGCTCCGCCTTCTTCGCGGGGATGGCACAGGCTTATGTGCGCCAGCACAAGCCCGCCTCGCCGCTGATACTCGCCTATGGCGACGACTTCCCCGATTTCATCGCCGGCTTCGCACCGGCGGACGATGTGCCCTATCTCGCCGATGTCGCCCGGCTGGAAGTGGCCTGGACGCGGGCCTACCACGCCGCCGACGCCGCGCCGCTGGCGCCTGGGCGGCTCGCCGCCGTGCCGCCCGAGCGACTGGCGGGGCTGGTGCTCGTCCCGCACCCCTCGGCGACGCTGCTACGCTCCGCCCATCCCGCCGGCTCGATCTGGGCGGCGCATCAGTCGGCTGCGATCACTCCGCTGGAGGCGTGGGAGGCCGAGACCATGCTGGTGGTGCGGCCGGAACTCGCGGTGAACATCCATGTGCTGCCGCCCGCCGACGCGCCCTTCGCCGCCGCCCTGTTCGCGGGCGAAGCGCTCGGCGTCGCGGCGGAGGCCGCGCTGGCGGCCGGGCCGGACTTTGATGTCGGTGCCGCACTTGTCGGCCTTCTCACCCTCGGCGCCTTCGCCGATTTGCAAGGGGACGTTCCATGACCTCCGCCTTTGAGCGCTCCTCCGCCTCCGGCCCTTCGGCCTCCGCGCCCCCGGCGCCGCGTACCGCCCTGCCAAGGCTGGTGGGCCGGGCGGAGGGACTGCTGGCGGCGATCCCGCCCGCCCTGCCGCTGCTGGGCCTCAGATTGGCGCTGGCGGTGCCGTTCTTCTTCTCGGGCCTGACCAAATGGGACGGCTTCCTCACTCTTTCGGCCGGCGCGCACTTCCTGTTCGAGGAGGAGTTCCGGCTGCATCTGTTTGGCGGCACCTATCCCTACCCGTTCCCGACCCTGATGGCGGCAGCGGCCGGAACGGGCGAGATCGTCCTGCCGCTGCTGCTGGTCGCGGGCCTGTTCACCCGCTTCGCCGCGCTCGGCCTGCTGCTCATGACCGCCGTCATCCAGCTCACCGTTCCCGAGGGCTGGGCCAATTTCCACCTGCCCTGGGCCGCCATGGCCTTCGCGCTGGTGGTGTTCGGCGGCGGCTCGCTGGGGCTGGACGGGCTGAGGCGGCCACGGTTCAGGTGAACGCCGTCAGCGTGTCGGGATCGTCCCGGCCGAGGGCGAGCCCGGCGAAGTCGCTCGGCGAATAGCGCCGCTGCGACTGCGCCGCCACGGCGCGGCAGGCTTCCGCCTCGGCGCGGATAGCGTCGAGCAGACGCTCGATCGTCGCCGCGTCATGCCCGGCGCCGAATTCGCAGCGGATGACGAGGGCGCCGCCCTCCCGCCAGCACTGGAAAGCGAGGCGGTGCGGACGGGCGGCCTGCGCCGCCCGTTCCCGCCCGGCGCCGAGCCGCACCAGCGCCAGGCCGGCATGGCCGAAGCGGCTGATATCGCCGAGGAAATTGAACGACACCTGTGGCCGCGCGCCGGTAAGCGGCACGGCGGCGCTGCGCAGCAGGCCATAGCCCATGGCGCGCCCGGCCGCCGCCCGCGCCCGCTCCTTCACCGCCAGCAGCCACGCCGGCAGGTCGGAGGACTCGGCCGGAAGCGCGACGGGATAGCGGGTGGTGAACCAGCCAATGGTGCGCGACAGATCGATCGTCGCCTCGCCCGGCTCGCGTGCGGGCAACGCGCGGCCGGGTATTTCCCGACCATGGTCTTCCAGCTCAAGCTGCAGCGCCCCGCCGGTCCAAGTGACGAGCGGCCGGGCAATGAGCGCAAGCGCGCTTTCCTGCGGCTGATGGCCGAAGCGCGCGGCGAGATCGGCGAGCAGCGGCTGGGCCAAAGCCGCCTCCAGCCGCAGGTCGCGGTGGCGCGCCTCGCCCTCGATATCGGGCGCGGCGGGATGATCGAGCGGCACGGAGGTGGGGGCGAGCGCCACCGACTGCCAGAATGGCCGATCCGCCTCGAAGGCGGCGCCGGCTCCGGCCTGATGCCGGCACCACCAGGTCCAGGAGGTGGGCGGCGCCGGCACCGGCAGCGGCGGGTCGGACAGCGCCTTGGCGAGATCATCGGCAAGGATCGCCCAGGACACCCTGTCGAAGACGAGGTGATGCACCGCCACCACGAGGCGCAGCGCGGCGCCGGCCTCGATCATGCCGGCGGCGATGAGGCGCCCGGCCTGCGGGTCGATCATGGCTATCAGCCGGTCGGCCATGCGGTCCTCGGTGGGCGACACGTCCTGGCCCACTGCGACCTGTTCGCGCAGCAGCGCCGGCAGGTCGGCGACCTCCTCGGCGAGCTGCGCCGGTGGCGATCCTTCCTGCAGGCGCACGCGCAGCCCGTCATGGCGCCGCACCGCCGCCGCCAACGCCGATTCCACCGCCTCGGCCTCGGTGCCGGGCGGGAGATCGAACACGGCGGTGAGCGCCCAGTGCCGGCGCTCGGGCATGGAGATGTCCATGAACCAGTGCTGGATCGGCGTCAGCGGCACCGGCCCGGCCACCGGCCCGTGCGCCGCTTTGGCGCCGGAAGCGACCGGCTTCATCAGCGCGGCGAGCGCGCGCGGCGTCGGCGCGGTGAGAATCTGCGCCGGGGCGAGCAGCCACCCCGCCGCCCGGGCCTTGCCGGCCAGTTGAATGGCCATGAGCGAATCGCCGCCGAGCGCGAAGAAATCGTCGTCCGGACCCGGCGGGGTCGCAGCGCCGCGACCGGCGAAAAGCTCACGCCACAGCGCCAGCACCGTGGCGAGCGCGTCGCCCGTAGTGGCCACCTCCGGCAGGGCGGCGGCGTCCGACCCGGGCGCGGCCAGCAACGCCCGCAGCGCGGCCCGGTCCAGCTTGCCATTGGCAGTGAGCGGCAGCGCGTCGACGAGGATGAGGCGGGAGAGGCGCTGCGCCGCCGGCAGCCTCTCGCGCAACAGTGCATCGAGCCGCGCCGGGTCCTCGCCGGGGGCCACCGCCGCGCCGGCGAGGCGCACCGTGCCGTCCGCCTCGTGCAGCGCCAGCACGGCGCCGTCGCGCACGCCGGGGCAGGCGCGCAGTTGCGCGGCGACGCCATTGGGATCGACCCGATGGCCGCGCACTTTCACCATGTCATCCTTGCGGCCGAGAAAGCGGACAAGCCCGTCCGCTTCCCGCGTGCCGAGATCGCCGGTGAGATAGGCGCGCCCGCCATCGGCCAGGCGAATGAAGCCGGAGGCGGGCCCGCCCTCCGGCGCGGTCTCGCCCTCCGCCGCATTCTCCGTCTCGCGCCGCCCGACATAGCCGAGCGCCACACCCGGCCCGCTGACGCGGATTTCGCCGGTCTCGCCCGCCGGCAGCGCCGCGCCGTGCTCATCGACAATATCGACCTCGGCCGACCCGAGCGGCGTGCCGACCGGCACGCGGTCGGCGGCCTGCGCCGCCGCGCCGGCGGCCATTGCCGCCGTCACTTCCACCATGGTGCAGCCGATGGTTGTCTCGGCCGGGCCATAATGGTTGAACACGCGCAGCTCCGGCCGCAGCCCCTTCAGCCTCTGCACGAGGCCGAAGGTGAGCACGTCGCCGCCGCAGATCAGCGCCAGCCGCGGCAGCAGCGCCGCTGCCTCGGGATGCGCCATCAGCGCCGCGAGATGGGTGGGGACGATCTTCAGCACATCGGCGGGATGGCGCGCCATCCAGTCGATGAAGGCACCAGGATCGCGCGCGGTCGCCGCGTCCAGCACATTCAGCGTGCCACCCGAGGCGAGCGCGCCGATGACGCTGGTATAACCGAGATCGGCGGCGAAGGAGGTGGCGATGGCGAAGACCCGCGGACCCGGCAGGGCAAGCCGCTGCAGCAGCGCCTGCGCATAGGCATCGAGCCCGCCGCAGGACACCATCACCCCCTTGGGCCGCCCGGTGGAACCGGAGGTGAACAGGATATAGGCGAGGTCCGGGCCGGCAAGGCGGGCGCGGGGCGGCACCGCCTCCTCCCCCGCATGACGGCTCCATCCGAGCACCGGCACGGTGACCGGCTCGCCCGCCGTGCTGGCATCGGCCACCAGCACACTTGCCTCGCAGGCGGCGAGCAGCGTGGCGCGATAGGCGGCGGGGAAATCGGGATCGAGCGGCACGAAGGCCGCGCCGAGATGGCTCGCCGCCACCATCGCCACCAGCGGGCCGGCGCCGCGCGCGAGGCAGAAGGCGACCCTGTCGCCGCGCCCGACGCCCTGCGCCGCCAGCCGCGCGGCAAGCTCGCCGCTGGCCCGTGCCAGTTCCGCCCAGCTCAGCGTGCCTGCACGATCGACCACGGCCGGCGCGGCGGGGCTGTGTTGCGCCCAGTGCGCGACATGGTCGGCGAGGCTGGTGATCAGGGGCTCTTCCGCTGCCGGCATCTCGGGCGAGGCCATGCCGACGGCATCCAGCAGCGCCCTGTAGCGTGCGACCCAGCCTTCGGCGCGGGCGGCATCGAACAGGTCGGTGTTGAAATGAGCCTCGATGAGGAGGCCGTCTTCCCTGAGTTCGAGATTCCAGTCCAGGTCCCGGCGGACGCTTCCATGACCATTGGCCACCGGCACCGGCACCTGCCCGGCAAAAGCCGCCAGCGGCTCGATCCGGTCCAGAGTGAACGACACGCTCGCCAGCGGCGGGTGGGAGGGATCGCCCCCCACGCCGCTCGCCCCAACGATGGCGGAGAAGGGATAGGCGGGATAGGCCATCGCCTGCGCCATCGCCGCGCGGGTGGCGCCGAGCGCGTCGCCGCCGAGGCCGGCGAGACGTACGGGCACGGTGGAGACGCAGCAGCCCGTCAGCCCCGGCTCGCCCACCAGCGGCTGGCCGGCGACGGAGATCGCGACCATCAGCTCGTCCTGCCCGGAAAGCTCGGCAAGCAGCCGGCCATAGGTGGCAAGGCACAGGGTGAACAGCGAGCCGTCGCGCGCCTGCGCCCGCGCCGCGAGGTCGGCGGCGAAGGCGGGCGGCAGCAGCACCCGCACGCGGGCGCCGGCGTGGGTCTGCTGCGGCGGACGCGGCCGATCGGTGGGCAGCGCCAGCGGCGCCGGCGGGTTAGCGACGAGGGCCTGCCACTGCGCAGTCGCCTCCGGGTCCGCCGCCGCCTCGCGGGCGAAGTCGGCGAAGCGCTCATAGGGAGCGGGTGCGGGCAGCGCCGCGGGCGTACCGGCAAGGCGGGCGGAATAGAGCTGGCCAAGCTCATTGGCCAGCACCCGCAGCGACCAGCCATCGGTGACGACATCCGGCTGGATCAATGCCAGCGCGCTCTCCCCGCCGCAGTGCAGCAGGCCGACGCGGAGCTGGCCGGCGCGGGCGAGATCAAACGGCCGTGCCGCCGCCTGCCTCACCCAAGTGTCCAGGGCCACGTCGTCAAGAAGATCGGCCTCCTCCAGCGCCACCACGGCCTGCGGCTCGATCACCGCCGTGCCGCCGTCGTCCTCGAAGCGCATGCGCAGGCTGTCATGACGCGCGACGAGATCGGCCAGCGCCGCTGTCAGCGCAGCGACGTCGAGCCGGCCGGGCAGGCGCAGGGCGAGCGACTGGTTATGGCCCGCCGCGCTTTCCGGGCTGGCGGCGGCGAGCGCCCACAGCGCCTGCTGCACGGGCGCGGTGGCGAAGCTGTGGGGCCGGGCGGGCGGCGGCAGCGCCGCGCCGCCCATAAGCCCCACGGCGGCGAGGGCGCGGGCGCTGTCGCGCACCGCCTGCGCCACCTTGTCGAGATCTTCCTCGCTATGGGCGGTGGAGAGGAAGCAGGTGCGCCCCTCGCACACATAGACCCCGCGCGACATCAACTGGCTGTAGAACAGGTCGCTCGCGCCGGCGAAGCGCAGCAGGGAGGAGAAGTGCTCCACTCGCAGCGGGCTGCCATCTTCCTCCAGCATGGCGTTGAGGCGATGGCACAGCGCTTCCGTGTTGGCGTTCAACCCCTCCTGAAGTCCGGGCCCGGCGGCGTCGAGATGGGTGAGCATGGCGGTTGCTGCCGCCATGGTGAGCGGGTTCTTGTCGAAGGTGCCGGCGAAGAACGTCCGCTCGGCCTTCGGCCCGCCGGCGCCCTCCAGCGGCCAGACGCCGCCGTCAATGCCATCGAGCAAGGCGCTCCGGCCGGCGACGACACCGATCGGCAGACCGCCGCCGATGATCTTGCCATAGATGACGAGATCGGCCCGCACGCCGGCCCAGGCCTGAGCGCCGCCGGCGGCGACACGGAAGCCGAGCAGCACCTCGTCGAAGATCAGCGCGGCGCCGACCCGGTTGGTGAAGTCGCGCAGCCAGTGCAGGAAGTCGCGCGGCTGCAGGCTCGGGCGCCAGCTCTGCACCGGCTCGACAATGACCGCCGCCAGGCGGTCGCCCAGCGCCTCCAGCGCGATCTGGCTGCCTTCCGGGTCGGCGTAATCGAGCACCACGACATCGGCGACCATGCCCGGCGGGGTGCCGCTGGCGAGCGGCAGGCTCTCTCCGTCAGGACCGGAACGGGCCAGCGTGCCGTCGAAATGGCCGTGATAGGAGCCGGCGAACATCGCCACCAGCGGGCGGCCGGTGGCGTGGCGGGCGAGGCGCAGCGCGGTCATCACCGCCTCGGTGCCGGTGGTGCAGAACAGCACCCGCTCATTGCCGGTGAGCCGGGCGATCAGCGCGGCGGCCTCGGCGGCCTGTTCCGGCTGCGGGCCGAGAAAAAGCCCCTGCTCGGCGATCTGCCGCTGGATGGCCTCCACCACCAGGGGCGGGTTGTGGCCGAACAGTTGCACGCCGGCGCCCATGGAGAGGTCGACATAGTCATTGCCGTCGGCATCGACGACATGGCTGCCCTGCCCCTTCACGCCGATGATCGGCGCGAGCAGCGATGCGGCTTCCGCCGGCAGGCCCGCCGCCGCCCGGCTGTCCGCCAGCACCGGCCCGAAGGCTTCGCGCTGGCGGCGGGAGGCGCCATGCGCCGCCCCGTAGCGCGCGGCGAAATCGGCGATGAAGCCGGCGGCCTCGGGGCTCAGCGGCGCGGCAGGCTCAGTGGGGGCCGGAGCCGCGCTTGCGAGGGGGAGAACAGGGCTGGACACGCGAGCCTCCGTTGCCGCCGTGAGGGCGGCCATGGGCGGGATGGCGGAAAGCGGGGCGGCGGGAGTGGCAGGCGCTTGCGCGGAGAGCGGAGCGGGCACCGTCGGCGCGGACGGCACAGCGGAGACCGCCGCCATGCGCCGGGGGGGAGCCTCGACCCAGTGGCGCTCCTGCGCGAAGGGATAGGGCGGCAGATGCGCGCGGCGCGCGCCGCACGCCGGCCACGCCACCTCAACCCCGGCGACGAACAGGCGACACAGAGCCAGCGCCAGCGTCTCGCCCGCCGGGCGGTTGCGGTGCAGGGTCGGGACGAAGCGGGTGTCGCGGCCCGCGAAGCCGGCGGCACTCTGGGCGAGGCCGACCAGCGCGGCGGCGGGGCCGATTTCCACCACCACCTGCACGCCTTCGCCCGCCAGCGTGTCGAGCCCGGCGCCGAAGCGCACGGTCTCGCGCATCTGCCGGACCCAATAGGCGGGATCGGTGAAATCGGCGGAAAGGTCTCCGGTGACGCCGGAGACGAGAGGCAGGCGCGGCGGCGAAAGCGCGGCCTCGCCCACCCGCTGTTCGAACGGGCCGAGTGCCGGCTCCATGAGGCGGGAATGGAAAGCGTGGCGGGTGGGGATGCGCTGGCTGCGAAGGCCGGCCGCATCCAGCGCGGCGAGCAGGGCCGCGATGGCCGCGCTCTCGCCCGCCACCACCACCTCGTCCGGCGCGTTGAGCGCGGCGATGTCGAGCGGCGCTCCGACGCTTTCCAGCACCCGCGCGACACGCTCCGGCGCGGCGAACACCGCCACCATCTCGCCGCCGGCGGGCAGCGCGCCCATCAGCGCGCCCCGCGCCGCGACAAGGCCGAGCGCTACCTCGACGGGAAGCACGCCGGCGATGCAGGCGGCCGACCACTCGCCGAGGCCGTGGCCGGCGACGATATCGGGCGTGACGCCGCAGGCGGCCAGCCGCTCGGCCAGCGCCACTTCCAGCACGAACAGCGCCGGCTGCTCCTCGGCGGTCTCGGTCAGCGGCGCGCCGCCGCGGTCGAACATCCGCGCAGCGAGATCGGGGCCGAGCCGCGCCGCCGCCGACTCCACCCGGGCGCGGAACACCGGGTCGGCCTCAGAGAGGTCGGCCGCCATGCCGGGCCACGCACTGCCCTCGCCGGCAAACAGAAAGGCGATCTTCGGCTTTTCGGGCAGCGCCTGCCCGACAGCACCCGCCTGCGGCGCCTCGCCCTCGGCAATGGCGCGCAGCCCGGCCAGTGCCTCTTCATATGTGCGGGCCAGACAGGCGGCCCGGTGGGCGAAACGCCCGCGCCCGGTGGCGAGTGCCGTCGCCATGCCGGCGAGCGAGAAATGCGGATCGGCGGCAAGCTGGTCGGCCAGACCGGCGGCGATGCGGCGCAGCGCCTCGGCATCCGGCGCGGAGAAGGCCAGTACGAGCGGGAGCGGCACATCGTCAGCCTCCTGCGGCGCGGGCGGTGCCTCCTCCACAATCAGATGCGCGTTGGTGCCGGAAAAGCCGAAGCTGCTCACCCCGGCCCGGCGCCGCGCGCCGGCCGGCCAGTCCTGCGCTTCGGTCACCACCCGCACGGGCAGTTCGTCCCAGGCGATGCGCGGATTGGGCCGCTGCTGGTGCAGCGTGGCCGGCAACCGGCCCGCTTCCAGCGCCAGCACCATCTTGACGAGGCCGGCAATACCGGCGGCGGCCTCGAGATGGCCAATATTGGTCTTCGCCGACCCGAGGAGCAGCGGCGCCGCCCTCCCGTCGCCATAGGCGGTGGCGAGCGCCTGCACCTCGATCGGATCGCCGAGCGGCGTGCCGGTGCCGTGGCATTCCACCGCCTGAATCTCGGCCGGCGACACCCCCGCATCGGCCAGGGCGCGCGCGATCACCGCCCGCTGCGCCGCGCCATCGGTGGCGGTCAGCGCGCCGGAATCGCCGTCATGGTTGACGGCGGAGCCGGCAATGACGGCGCGGATGGTGTCGCCGTCGCGCAGCGCGTCGGCAAGCCGCTTCAGCACCACCAGCCCGCCGCCCTCGCCGCGCACATAGCCATCGGCGTCGGCATCGAAGGTGCGGCAGGCATGGCCGGACCCGAGCATGCCGGCGGCGGCAAGCGCGGCGGTGACATCGGCGTCGAGGGTGAGGTTCACCCCGCCGGCCAAAGCGAGGTCGCATTCCGCGTCGCGCAGCGCCTTGCAGGCGGCATGCACGGCGACCAGCGACGACGAGCAGGCGGTGTCGAGCACCAGCGCCGGCCCGGTGACATTGAGCCAATGGGCGATGCGCCCGGCGGCGATGGAGCCGGCATTGCCGAGAATGGCGGCAGGGGAAAGCGCGCCGCGCGCCTGAAAGCGCGCTTCATACTCATTGGCGCCGAGGCCGAGAAACACGCCGGTGGCGCGCGGGCGCCGGCCCGCCTCGGCATAGCCGGCATCTTCCAGTGCCTGCCAGGCCAGCATCAGCGCGAGGCGGTGCTGCGGGTCCATCGCCTCGGCCTCGGTCGGCCGCAGGCCGAAAAAGCCGGGATCGAAGCGCTCCACCCCCTCGACATAGCCGCCGGGCGGCAGGCCGGCGCGCTCCGGCCGGTCGGCGGGGGCGGGGCGAACCGCGTCGCGCCCCTCGAACAGCAGCCTTCCATAGGCCTGCGCGCTGTCCGCATCGGCGAAGCGGGTGGCCAGGCCGATGATGGCGACTGGCTGGCGCGCCCGCGCCGTCTCCGCCCGCAGCGCGACGAGCCGCCCTTCCAGCGCTAGCACCAGATCGGTAATCTGCTCCGGGTGAAGCCGGCTGAGCCGCGCGAGAAATCTGGCGCGCCGTTCGTCACTGGTGGTCACCGCCGCCTCCCTCGATCATCGCCAACAGCTTTTCCCGGTCACCGCCGCCGCCGGGCGGCGGCGCTGTTGTCGAGGGGGAGGCTTGCGCAGGGCCTGCGGCACGGCACGGCCGGGATGCCCGACAGCCGAAGCTCCGGCATCCGCCAGAGCCCCGCGCCGGCGCCGTCGAGCAAGGCAATGGACCAGCGGATCTCGCTGCTGCCGGCCAGCGCGGCGAGCCGGGCCGCGACGGTACCGGCGGGACGGATCGGGCTCATAGCGAGGGCACCTGCAGCTTCTGCCAGCCAGAGTGTTTCGTCCTCGCCTCGTAGCACGGGGCGACGGCGGAGACGATGATCTGCGCGACCTCAAATGCGCGTCCTGGCGGCCCCTCAACCAGGCCCTGCGCCGCCTTCAGGCGGGTGGGGTCCAGTCGCCGAGCCGGGTGTAGAGCGCCTCGCGCAACTGCCGCAGGTCGCGGTTCAGAGCGCCGAGCTGCGCCGGGCTGCGTCCCGAAGCCTGCGTCAGTTCCGCGCCCAGGCAGCCCGCCCTGCCCCTGAGCGCCCGCCCCGCCTCGCTGAGGGCGATCACGACCTGGCGCTCATTGTCGGGATTGCGCGTGCGGCGCAGCAGGCCGGCGGCCTCGAGCCGCTTGAGCAGCGGGGTGAGCGTGCTCGATTCGAGCGCCAGTCGTTCGGCGATGCCGCCCACGGTCAGCCCCTCCTCGCGCCACAGCACATTCAGCACGAGATATTGCGGGTAGGTCAGCCCGAGTTCGTCGAGCAGCGGCTTGTAGAGGCGCTGTATGGCCATGCCGACGGAATAGATGGTGTAGCAGAGGTGGTCGTCCAGCGGCAGGGGCGGGTTGGCGGCTTCGGTCATAAAGGTACTCCTATCCGCCGATTATAGCGCAGGCGCCGCGAAAAATATATCGCGATAATATTAAGCCGCATGGGCCGTGCGTCGGCATCCACGTGCCGCTCTCTCTTGCGTGGATACTCCCTCCAGTATATTCAACGACGCGATCCGCCGGCGCCGCCGGCCCGCAGGGTGTCGCGATGCCCCATTCACCCGACGACAAGAAGCGCGCCCTGACACGGCTGCGCCGTATCAAGGGCCAAGCCGAGGCGCTGGAACGGGCGATCGAGGCGGAGGCCGAATGCGGCGTGCTGCTGCAGCAGATCGCCGCGCTGCGCGGCGCCGCCGGCGGGCTGATGGCCGAGGTGCTCGACATCCATCTGCGCGAGAGCATCGGCCACGCCGTGGCGGCCGCCGGCGCGCGTCCCGCCGCCGACGAACTCGACGCCATCATGAAGATTTTGCGCACCTATCTGAAATAGCGCACCAGATTCCGGAGGGAGAAGTCCATGAAATCGCGTGCCGCCGTCGCCTGGGAAGCCAAGAAGCCGCTGACCATTGAGACCATCGAGATCGGCGGGCCCAAGCCCGGCGAGGTGCTGGTCGAAATCATGGCCACCGGCGTGTGCCATACCGACGCCTACACGCTGGACGGGCTGGATTCGGAGGGCAAGTTCCCCGCCATTCTCGGCCATGAGGGCGCTGGCATCGTGCGCGAGGTCGGCGCCGGCGTGACCTCGCTGAAGGTGGGCGATCACGTCATTCCGCTCTACACGCCGGAATGCCGGCAGTGCAAAACCTGCCTGTCCCAGCGCTCGAACCTGTGCACCTCGATCCGCGCTACCCAGGGCCAGGGGCTGATGCCCGACCGCACCACACGCTTTTCCTGCGAGCGGGTGGGCGCCCAGAGCGGCGAGATCTTCCACTATATGGGCTGCTCGACCTTCTCCAACTTCACCGTGCTGCCGGAGATCGCGCTGGCCAAGGTGCGCGAGGACGCCCCCTTCGACAAGATCTGCTACATCGGCTGCGGCGTCACCACCGGCATCGGCGCGGTGGTCTACACGGCTAAGGTCTGGCCCGGCGCCAATGTCGTGGTCTTCGGTCTCGGCGGCATCGGCCTCAACGTGATCCAGGGCGCCCGCATGGTCGGCGCCGACAAGATCATCGGCGTCGACATCAACCCGGCCAAGGTCGAGATGGCGAAGAAGTTCGGCATGACCGACTTCATCAACCCGATGGACGTCGGCAGCGACAAGGTGGTGCAGGCGATCCAGGACCTCACCGATGGCGGCGCCGACTTCACCTTCGACTGCACCGGCAATGTGAACGTGATGCGCCAGGCGCTGGAAGCCTGCCATCGCGGCTGGGGCACCTCCATCGTCATCGGCGTGGCGCCGGCCGGGGCGGAAATCGCCACCCGTCCGTTCCAGCTCGTCACCGGCCGCAACTGGCGCGGTTCCGCCTTTGGCGGCGCGCGCGGCCGCACCGACGTGCCGAAGATCGTCGACTGGTACATGGAGGGGAAGATCAACATTGACGACCTGATCACCCACACCATGCCGCTCGACGAGATCAACACCGCCTTCGACCTGATGCATGAGGGCAAGTCGATCCGTTCCGTCGTGATCTACTGAGGAGCGCAGAATGGAAACCGTCTCGAAAGCGAAGTCGCATGGCGGCGTTCAGGGCGTCTACCGCCACGATTCCACGGTCACCGGCACGCCGATGACCTTCGCCGTCTTCGTCCCGCCGCAGGCGGCGGACGGCCCCGTTCCGGTGCTGTGGTATCTCTCCGGCCTTACCTGCACCCATGCCAATGTGATGGAGAAAGGCGAGTACCGCGCGGCGGCGAGCGCCCACGGCGTCATCATCGTGGCGCCGGACACCAGCCCGCGCGGCGCCGATGTGCCGGACGAGCCCGACAACTGGCAGTTCGGTTCAGGCGCCGGCTTCTATCTCGACGCTACGCAGACGCCCTATGCCACCCATTACCGGATGTATTCCTACCTCGTCGACGAACTCTCGGCACTGGTCGCCGCGCAGTTCCCGGCGGATATGAGCCGCCAAGGCATCTTCGGCCATTCCATGGGCGGGCACGGCGCGCTCACCCTGGCGCTCAAGCACCCGGACCGGTTCAGGAGCTGCTCTGCTTTCGCCCCGATCACCCAGCCAAGCACGGCGGACTGGTCGCGGCCGGCGCTAGAGAAGTATCTCGGCGCGGATGAGCGGGACTGGCGCGCCTATGACGCCGTCGCGCTGATCGAGGACGGAAAGCGCTTCCCGGAATTCCTGGTCGATCAGGGCGGCGCCGACCCCTTCCTCGACACAGGGCTGCGGCCGCAATTGCTGGCACAGGCCTGCGCGAGCGCCGGCATTCCCCTCTCGCTCAACCTGCGCGAGGGCTATGATCATTCCTATTTCTTCATCTCGACCTTCATGGCCGATCACATCGCCTGGCATGCCGCCCGCCTGCGCTGACGGGAAGCGGTGGCGCCGGGCGCGTCAGTCCGGCGCCATCGAAGCGGCGAAGGCGGCAGGGTCCAGGGCGGGCTTCGCCGCCAGACGCCCGACGCGGTAGTAGAAACTCCCCACGACCCGGCCGTTGCTTTTCACCTCACGCTGTTTCACCTCGCCGAGTTCGGCGAAGGAGAAGCGCAGCAAGGGGCTCTCGATCCGACGCCGCGAGAAGGCGAACAGCACCGCCTGCCGCCCGCCATAGGCGTCGGGCGGGTACCAATAGCCATACATGAGGGCGGGCTGGCCGAGCACGCCGCGCCCCACGGACATGGCGGGCCTCGCCCCGGCGCCGGCGGCGTAGAAGGCGAGCTGGCTGGCGATGTTATAGGCATCCAGCCCGATCAGCACGGGCTCATCCCCGGTGGTCGCCCTCACCTCCTCGGCGAGGCTCGCCGCCTGGGCGCCGAAATCCTGCCAGGCCACCGGCACGGCGGGAAAGGGTGCCACCACATGCGGCCCCGGCAGGCCGGCGACGAGAAAAATGAGCCCGGCGCCGTAAAGCGCGAGAGCAATGGCCAGCGTGGGCGCGACGGCACGCTGCAGATGGCGCTGACGCGGACCGAGGCGGTCAGGCGCCGCCAGCAGGCCGGCCGCCACCGCCGGCAACACCGCCAGCCAGAGCGGGCCGGTCCAGTTCAGCCGCGCCATGTGAAACAGGCTGAAGCCGACGAAGACGGACAGCGGCACCAGCGTGAACAGCCCGATGAACAGCCAGCGGCGCCGCTCCTCCTGCCGTCCGCCGCCTTCGCCGGCGGTGGGCGCGGGCCCGCCCACGCCCCGCTCGCGCAGCCAGAGCACGGCAAGCGCGGCGACCAGCACCGTCGGGGTCAGCAGCCCGGCGCCGCCGAGCAGCAGTTCCGGCAACGAGAAGCGGAAGCTGCCGCTGACACGGCGCGTGCTCTGGAAGGCGAAGGAGGCGAGATCGTGCTCGAGGTTCCAGAGGATGACGGGCGAGAACACCAGCACCGCCACAACCGCCGCGAGATAAGGCTCCGGCCGCTTGAACCAGCCGCGCGCGCGCGGGTCCAGCAGCATGAACAGGAGAGCCGCCGGGCCGAGCAGGGCGATGGTGTATTTCGACAGCAGCCCCAGGCCGAAACAGAGACCGACGCCCCCCCACGCCCCGGCCTTGCCGCCCCGCAAGGCGCGCTCGAGGAAATACAGCGTTCCGGCCCAGCAGGCGGTCAGCGGGGCGTCCGGCGTCATGACGAGGCCGGTGCCGAAATAGAAGGGCAGCGTCGCCACCAGTAGCGCGGTGATGAACGCCGCCGACCGGCCGAACATGCGCCCGGCGAGCTGGAAGCTGAAGAAGGCGGTGACGCCCCAGCACAGCCAGGCGGCGAGGCGCACGCCGAACTCGTTGCTGCCGAGCAGTTCGGTGCCGGCAAAGATCAGCCACGCCACCATGGGCGGATGGTCGAGATAGCCGATGTCGAGATGCTGGGCATAGTTCCAGTAATAGGCTTCCTGCGGCATCAGTTCGGTGACGCCCAGGAACATCAGCCGCAACAGCACGCTATAGGCCACCACGGCCAGCGCGGCGAGCCGCCAGCGCGCCGCCCGCGAGAGCGGCGCAAGCGTGGCGGGAACGACGAAGAACACCGCGCCAAGGGTGCTGACCATCGCCGTTGCGCCAAGGGCGGGAAGGAAGGCGAGAGGCGCGGGAAGATCGAGCAGCGCGGCGGCGCTCGCCAGCACGCCCGTGCGCAGGGCAAGCGCCAGCACCACCACAATGGCGAGCCGCGCCGCGAGATCGACCTTTGGCGGAAGCGGCGCCGCGCCGTCACGCCCGGCCCAGCGCAACGCCAGCCCGTGAAGACAGAGCGCGGCGAGGCCGAAGCTCACCAGTTGCGCCCCCATCACCCCGACGCCGAGGCCGAGCAGCAGTAGAAAGGCCACAAGGTCGAGCGCCCCGCTCAGGCAGGCGGCGGCGATGAGCGGGAGCGCGCGGCGCGCGGGAAAGGCGCGGGCAAGCTCGGCCCGCAGGCGCCGCAGAAAGATGGAGGTCCGACGCCGCGTTGCCGGCGGCGGGTCCGCCACGCCGGGCCATGGCGCTCCACCGTCCCAAATCGGGCGCTCCGCACGTCCATCCATTGGCTCACCCGTTCTTGCCGGGCGGTACTGGGCACCGCCCGCAGCGGGCGATACCAACATACCGCCCTCACGGCAAAATTCGGGCAGAAGCGCTGACAGATCGCTGACGATTCTTCCGTTTCCGATGGAAAAGTCGGGCGACGCGGCCATTGCCCGGTTCTGGCGGCGGGCGACGACCGGAACCGGCCGCTGAGGCCGGTCCTGACGGCGGGGACGGGGGCCGGCGGGCCGGCCCTGGCCGGAAGAAGCGCAGGGAGGCAGGCGCGCCCTGTGGCGCCGCCGTTCAGGCGGGGAGGACGACGACTTTGGTCTTCACCGGAGTCTCGTTGTAGAGCTGGATCATGTCCTGGCTCAACAGCCCGACGCAGCCGCTGGTGACGCCCGAGCCGATGGATTCGGGATCGCTGGTCGCATAGATCGTGTACAGCGTGTAGACGCCGTTCTGGTAGAGATGCAGCGTGCGCGCGCCGAGCGGATTGTCGAGGCCGCCCGGCATGCCGCGGGCATATTTGGCGGCTTCCGGCTGGCGCTTGATCATTTCCTTCGGCGGCGTCCAGGTCGCCCATTCGCTCTTGCGCCCGACATAGGCGTCACCGCTCCACAGGAAGCCCTCGCGGCCGACATTGGCGCCGTAGCGGGTCGCCATGCCGTCTTCCCCGATGCGGTAGACATAATAGTTCTTCGGGTCGACGATGATGGTGCCCGGCGCCTCGTCCGTCTCGTAGCGGACGGTGCGGCGGAAATATTTCGGGTTGACCTTGCTGACATCGACCGCGGGGATCGGAAATTTCTCTTCCGGCACCGGGCCATAGACCTTGGCCGCCTCGGCGAGGCTCATCGTGTCGGGACTGGCGCAGCCCGCCAGCCCGAACGCCCCGAGGCTGAGGGCCGAGCCGGCGAGGAAGCTGCGGCGGCTCAGCCCGTCCGCCCGCCTGCGGGCACTCTCACCGGCCGTGCCGGCACCGGCATGGCGACCGTTGCTGATCATCTCTGGCATCCCATAGAGCGTTTTCGAGCGAAGTGGATCCCGGTTCGCGTGAAGAAAACGCGATAAAACAAAGAATTAGATCATTTCAGTGCTTCCGTGAAACAGTGAGATGACCCAGGGCTCGCGAAGCAGGGCCCGGCCGCACGGCCGGCGCGTCTTTCGGCCGGAGGAGATAACGCCGCTCGCGCCCCGCTGGCAAGCGCAGCCCTGCCCCGCGTCCGGCGCGGCCGGTGCCGTCATCACCCTGCCATCAACGACCGGAACGCCGGGCGACGCGAGGAATCGGCCAACCGGCGGGTCGACGGTGAGGCAGGGCCGGCCTCAAGCCGCCAGCACCAGCTTGCGCTCCGCGAGTTCGGACAGGAAGGCCAGCACATCGCGCTGGATATCGGCGAGCGGCCCATCATAGAGCTGGGCCAGTTCGGCGCAGAGCGCGCCGATCTCGACTGGCGCCTCCAGCCGGTTCCAGATATCGGTGCCGGTCGCGTCGAGCTGATAATAGGCGCCGTTCTCGACATTCATCATCACCACTTCGCCCTCCAGTTCCGCGGCCAGGCAATCCGGAGAACGGCGGATGCGGGACTGGAGTGTCAGCATGCAGGCTTGCCTCGACAATGAACACCACGCGGCGCCGACCGGGCGCGAACGGAGGCACCTTTTCGCATAGCCCGCTTCCGAAGGCGAGCCATGCCGGCTATAGACCCGGCACGAGGTCTTTCCGCCTGCCAGCCTTCCCCTCCGATGCCCGGAGCGCGCATTGCACCGCTACCGCCTGCATGGCCTCACCATCGCCGCGCCGCGCGCCTTCCCCCTGCTCGTGCCCGAGCCGGAGACGGAGCGGCCGGCCGATATCCATATCCGCTTCACGCCCTGGCACGCGCCCGCCGCGGCGCCGGTCGCCAGCGCGCAGGGGCTCAGCCTCTTTGCCGATGGCAGCGCGCTGTTCGAGCCGGCGCCCGGCCAGCGCTTCGCCGCCATGGGCGGGCACACGCTGTTGGCCGATCTATCCGCTCCCCTGCCGGATTTTGAGCTGCACACCTGGCTGTTCGGCCCGCCGCTGGGGCTTCTGCTGCACCAGCGCGGGCTGGCGCCGCTGCATGCTTCGGTGGTCAAGGTTGGGCCGGTGGCGGTGGCGCTGGCCGGCCATAGCGGGGCGGGCAAGTCGACCCTGGCGCGGGCGATGATCGCGCGCGGCCATGGCTTGCTGACCGACGATCTCGCCGTGGTCGAGCCGGGAACCGGCCAGGTGGCGCCGGGCGCGCCGGCGGTGCGGCTTTGGTCGGCCTCGGCGCAGGTCAGCGGCGACGCGACGCCGGACGAGCGGCGGGTGAAGGCGGGGGTGGACAAGTTCCATGTGCCGCTGCCGGCCGCCTTCCAGGACGCGCCGGCGCCGCTGGGGCTGGTGTTGGTGATCGGGCTCGACCGCGACGCGGCGGATTTCCGCCTGCAGCGGCTGGCGCCGCCTGAGGCAGCCGCTGTCCTGCAGCATTTTCTCTACCGGATCGAGGCGGCGCGGCGCATCGACCGCGGCCGCAGCGCCTTCGCCTGGTCCGTGGAGATGGCGCGGCGGGTGCCGGTCGTCAGCCTGCTGCGCACGGCCGACATGGCGGCGCTGCCGGATATCTGCGCGGCGATCGAGGGGCTGGTGAGGGAGAGCGTCTGAAGCCGATGGTCAGGGCACCACGACATGCTGGCCGCGGAACGCGGCGCTCAGGATTGGACGACGGCCCCATCCACAACAACTTCAGTGCCGAGCCGGGTGATCTCATCCACCGCGACCGGCAGCACCGAAGGCGCCGTCCAGAGTTGACGGACCGCCCGGCGAGCCGGACCGACGCTCGCGACAACGGCCTGCGCGGCCATCAGCGAAGGCCTCTTGTCCTCCTCTGACATCACGCTCATCGCACCATCCCTTGCCGTGTGGCCGTCAGGCGGGCTTCTCCCGCGCAGCGGTTTTGACGTACCACAGGACGGCACCGATATCCACCGCAATGCCGCGCGTGCGGCCGCGACCGCCCGCTTCCGCAGAGGACGCTCAGCTAAGTTCCGAGATGTCGGGCCCCATATTACTTACGACGCTCGTCAGCGTGGCCACGCCGACATCGGCCACCTCTGGAACCTTCCAGGGCTGGCGCCCGGAACGAAGGGGTTGGCCATCGCCCGCGACAACGGCCTGCATCGTCGCCAGCGGACCCTTCTCATCCTGTTGCTTCATCACGCTCATGGCTTCCTCCTCGTTCACCCGGCAGCAGGCCGGCTTCTTTCTGCCACGGTCCCCGCCACCGCCGAGGGCGCTCAGCTAAAAGCTGCGGTATCCTCGTTATCAGTGCCGGCGACCTCGGTGACGGCATCCAGCGGCACCAACCGGACCGTCGGCCCCCTCCACGGGCGGCGAAGGGTCAGCGGTTCCGTGCCGGCGGCACGCTTCGGGTCCAGCCGGGAGCACGACTGCGCGTTCCGTTCCATCATCACCCTTCCGTCGCCTCGCTGCAGCCTGAGCGTTCCACACTAAAGCACCCCAGAGCACTACTTAAATACCTACAGGCCCTGTGATCGTTGATTTTGTTATAAGCTGACACTCGATGCCGGCAAAGGACAATATTGGCGTCGCTACCGCCAGACGTTGTTTCGCCCTACGCGCGAGACACTGGTTTTCTCAACCAAGGTTGCCGGGCAGATCCGGCACATGGCCCGACTTAAATACCATTCAAGCCGCTAGCCATTGCCTCCCTCGACCCGGCGGATGAACCGCCCGACCGAGAGCCCGCGCAGCAGGGCGAGCCGGAGCCTCTGCTCATTGGCGCGGGTCAGCCTGTTGAGCGGGTCCGGCGGGGTGGCATTAAACACCACAGGCCGGCAGCGACATCCACCGCGATGCGGCGTGGTCATCCATCGCCGCCCGCCGGGGGCGGTCAGCTAAATATGCCAGCGTCCGTTGACCCGTCCGCACCAGCGCGTGATGTCGTCCAGCGCGACGGGGCGGGCCGAAGGCGCCGTCCAGGGCTGACGGATCGCCGGCGCAGCCGCCTCGAAGCCGGCCGGGTCCGCGGCATCGGCCCCAAGGGAAGAGACCGCATCCCGCCCTGTCGTCATATCCATTGTCGTTCTCCGTCCACAGTCACAGTGCTCAATTGATTTATTATAAACTGACACTGGATGCCGACAAAGGACAATATTGGCGCTGCTGACGCCAGGCGTTGTTTCACCCTACGCGCGAGATGCTGGTCGTCTCAACCAGAGTTGCTTGGCAGATCCGGCGCATAACCCTACGTAAATACCATTCAAGCCACTAGCCATTGCCTCCCTCGACCCTGCGGATGAATCGCCCGACCGAGAGCCCGCGCAGCAGGGCGAGCCGGTGGCTCTGCTCATTGGCGCGGGTCAGCATGTTGAGCTGGTCCGGCGGGGTGGACGGGTCCGGCAGGGCGGCGGCGAGCGCCCGCAGGCGCGGCAGGTCGAGCGCGCGGGAGGCCAGTGGCGAGGATTCCAGCCGGGTGATCTCGGCCAGCAGCGTGTCGCGCGAGGCCACGACGCCCTCATACCAGTCCGCCGCCTGATAGCCGCGCCGCCGCTGCGCCAGATGCGCGGCCGGCATCAGCCCGGCCATGGCATCGCGCAGCAGCGAGGAGGTCCGCCCCTCATGGATGAAGTGCTGTTCCGGCAGCGCGAGGCAGAAATCCACCAGCCGCCGGTCGGCGGTCGGATCGCGAGTGTCGATCCCGTGGCGCGCCAGGCTGGCATGATGCACGGCGCCCTGGTCGACGCGGTTCAGCACGGCGATCCGCATCGCCTTGCCATCGGCCCAGGGGCGGTAGCTCAGATCCCAGCCCCGCTCCCGGGCGATGGCGTCGAGGTCGATGGCGTGGCGGAAATCAGCGGCCAGCGCGGTGTGGATGAAGGGATCGGTCGAGGCCACGGGAACGGCGCCCTGCCATTCAAGAATGAAACGGGGCAGATACGGCCCGAGCGCCGCGCGGAACGGACCTTTGAGATTGGTGCCGTCCCGCCACATGCCGATGGCCACGCGCGCCAGCCGCAGCCAGCGCCCGCGCCGGAACAGTTGCGCCAGATGCGGCCGGCCATCATAGGACGCGGTCATGTTGCCCATGGCGCCGGTGAGCAGCACGCGGATGCGCCGGCGCGCCGCCTCCGCCTCGATCGCGCTGATCCAGACATGGTTGCACGGGTTCAGCACCGGCTGGTCCTGCGCCGGCAGGTACTGCTCCACCCGCTGCAGAGGATCGACCGGGCCGGTGCGGATGACCAGGTGGTCGATATTGGCAAAGCGCGCTGCCAGCGCGGCGGCGACGGGGGATTCGTCGGTCGCCCGCCCCTGATAGGCGGGCGGGGCGAAGCCCTCGCGCGGCGCGGCGGTGAAGGCGGTGAGGCCCCGGCCCTGCCTCGCCAGCTCGTCCGCCGCCAGTGCGGTGACGGAGGCGCTGTCGAAGCCGGCGCTGAGATGGCTGCCCACCCCCATGCCCGCCGGCACGCGCAGACGGTCGCGAACCGCCCGGGAATAGAGGCGGCGCAGTTCCCCCACCTGCTCGCGATAATCGCCCGCCGGCGCGGCGGGGGCCGCCTCGGGTCGCCAGTAGCGCTCAAGGCGCCGCGCCTCGCCGCGGACGGTCAGGCTGTGGCCGGGGGGCAGGCGGGAGATATCGCGATAGAGGGTGCGCGTGCCATGCGCCGGCAGCAGCGCCAGATAGGCGCCGATTTCCGCCTCGTCGAGCGCGTCGGAGAGGCCGGGCACGGCGAACAGCCCCTTCGGCATCGAGGCGAAGGCGAAGAAGCCGGGGCCATGGGCGAAATAGAGCGGGCGGCTGCCGATGAAATCCCGCGCCAGAAACAGGCGTCCGGCCTGCCGGTCCCACAGGGCGAAGGCGAAGTCGCCCACCAGCCGATCGGCGCAGCCCTCGCCCCAGCGCTGATAGGCGGCCATGATCAGCCCGGCATCGGTTGGGCGGTCCGGCCCCTCACCCGGCAGGCCGAGCGCGTCCGCGAGTTCGTCGCCATTGTCGATGCGGGCATCGGCCACCAGCCAGAGCGCGCCACCGGCGCCGATGAGCGGCTGGCGGTCGACACTGTCCTCGGCGGTGACGCGCATCTGCCGCCACACCAGGGCGAGGCCCTGCTCGCGCGCCTCCTGCAGGCCGCTGCGATCCGGCCCATAGGCGGCGAGCGCGGTGCTCATGCGCTCCGCCACCGGACGCGCGCCGCCGGAGCCGTCGAATCGCCACAGTCCGGCAATCGCCGTCATGCCGTGTCCTCGGTGGAAGGATAATCGGTGCGATGACCCGTATCACCGGCACGGCCGCGCGCAAAGGGCGGGCCGAGCTCGGGGAACCCCGGCTCCGTCCGGCCCCGCTGGCGGAGAACGTGGTGATGCGGGAGCCGATCGGTGCGGGTATCGCCATGGGACGGAGCGCCGGCGGCGCGGCCGATGGCGGAGCCGGGGTGAAGGCGCGGGACGAATTGCGCGAGAAGCGGCCGGGGGACTTGTGCGGCGGCCGGGCCTCGGCTATTGAGCCCCAC
Organism: Ancylobacter sp. IITR112; assembly: GCF_041415945.1. Lineage (NCBI taxonomy): Bacteria > Pseudomonadati > Pseudomonadota > Alphaproteobacteria > Hyphomicrobiales > Xanthobacteraceae > Ancylobacter > Ancylobacter sp. IITR112. The sequence goes on from NZ_JBGCUS010000001.1 coordinate 3,719,727, forward strand.
TCCTTGGCGCGCCTGACCCCGCGCCCGCGCAGGAGAGGTGCCGGAGTGGTCGATCGGGACGGTCTCGAAAACCGTTGTGCGTGCAAGCGTACCGTGGGTTCGAATCCCACCCTCTCCGCCATTTGATTGCCCTAAGCGGCTGATTTCAAATCGTTTTTATCACCGGGCTTGTTGGACGCCCCTCACTTTACCCCACATTTTTGAATCGCTGGGTGCCCTGAGCGAGCGTTGAGCGCCCTCTCACTGGGGCATTGGTCTCCCGGCCCTGGGGGGCCCGGTCGTGCGCTGCGGCCCGGCCCTTTACGGCGAAGCGGAGACGATCTGCTTCAGAAGGACGAGGAAGGAATTGCACCGACCCACTAGGGTTGTGGTCCCTTGATGGAGATTTCGTGCTTATCGGACTGTCGATTGGCATTGGCAAGAAGTCGGGACAAGCGTTTTGGAACGTCCGCGCTGGCCTTGTAGGATCAGGCGTGAGTTACAATTCATCCGCCGACATTCCAATCGGCCCCAGCGGCGTATATCCCGGCGAGTGTTCATATTGTGATGTCAGAAGTATAGATTTGGATACGACTATTGCGCGTTTGGGCGCGCAGATTGGACCTGTAAATATTTCTATATTTAATGATCAATCAAGTCTTAACGTGAGCGAATACGGTAAAGATGGATTTTTACGGGCGGGGAAAACGCCAGGGAAGCTGGAGTTTTCCCCTGAAGTATCTCTTACAAGTGGATTTGGTTATAGATTGACGATCGGTTTTTACGCTGATATCGGAGGCACGATCCCGTGGCCAGAAATCCGGGATATTCTTGGCTGGAATGGCGCAAACGGCAGCGCATCTGATTTGAAGTAGCGTTAGATAAATTAAACACGTGGTTCGATAAAACGCACACTTAGGCCTGATGACATGTCGATTAATAATGTATATCCGCGAAGCATAATCGCAATGATTTTAATATTATTCATAACCGGTGGCATTTATGCATGGGTATGTATTTTGTTAATATTTAATGATTTAAATAAGATTTCCGATCGCAAGGTTTTTCCTGCCACTGCGATTTCATTATGCTTTTTGTCCCTCTTTATCGTTTACTTATTAATTATATTCATGCTACCGGGTCTCCGTGTCCATGCGGGGTCACCGCCATATGCCGTATTTTATATAATGATTTTTATTGCACTAATTTTAATTTTTTCGCTTTATGTATCGATATTATTGGCTAATAGATATATAAGAAAAATGTCCGGCGAGAATGGAGGCGTGGTTGACGATTTAGTTCTTCTTTTTCTTATGTTATTTATGATGGCCTCCATTCCTCTTGTTCAGCATCGTTTGAACAAGTTCCTTCGGGCGCGTCACTAGTCAGAGGGGTCGACGATGGGTCGTCGAGTGCTTCAGTGCGGCATCGTCAGGGGGGCTGTTAATCGGGGTTGAATAAGGGCCTCGTATTTAGCTGACCTGAGACCCTTTTCTCCTCCGGCTTAGGAGAGAGTCCGAGGGTTGATGATCCGAGACCATTTTCTGGACCGCCGGAAGCTGGAGTTTCCGGCCTTCTTCACGGCGGTGGGCTGGGTGCGCCGCCGGGGTTCTGCAGCGAGATCGGGGGTTTGTGGCCGATGGCCCCGTGCGGCCGATCCTCGTTGTAATATCTGAGCCAAGCCTCCATCTTTTCGGCCGCGTCTGCAAGCGTCAGGAACCAGTGCGTGTTCAGGCACTCGCTGCGGAAGCGGCCGTTGAATGCCTCGATGAAGGCATTGTCGGTGGGCTTGCCGAGCCGGGAGAAATCCAGCGTCACCCCCTTTGCATAGGCCCACAGATCGAGGTCACGGGAGATGAACTCCGAGCCCTGGTCGACCCGGATCGTCCGTGGATAGCCCACCTTGGCGCAGACCTTTTCCAGGCTCGCGACCACGTGCTCGGCCCGATAGCTGAAACGCGGATCGACCACCGGTGAGAAGCGCGAGAAGGTGTCGACGACCGTCAGCACGCGGATCTTGCGGCCGGTGGCAAGCTGGTCATGGACAAAGTCCATCGCCCAGACATCGTTCGGCCGGGTGGCAGGCGCCCGATCCTCCCGCAACTTTGCCTTCACCCGACGCTTCGGCGTCTTGTTCCGCAACTGCAGGCCTAGGGGCCGCAGGGTGCGTGCCGGGAGGACATCGGTGTTGACGGCTTCCGACGTCAAGCGACCCATTCTGTTTATGGATATCGTGCAGGACTACCCGACCATGGGCGGCGTTGCGCGGGTATCGGAGCAGGTCTTCGGGCTGCTTGCGCGGCAGTTCAGCCCGCGCGTGCTGTCCGCGCGGGCGCTCGCGCGGCACCTGGGGCTGGACGCACCCGACCTCGCTTATCTCGACCGCGAGCGGCATGTGGCGCAGGCACTCGCCCGCCAGCTTCCGGACGCGATCCTGTTCTTCCCCAATTTCCAGTCGCCCGTGCCGGGCCGGCTGCGGGGCGGCACCTCGCCGGTCATCAGCCTGATCCACGACCTGCAATTCGCCTTCCTGGCCCAGTATTTCCCGCCCCAGCGCCGCGACTGGCTCTCCGGTGCCTTCGCGGAAGCCGGCGCGCACTCCGACTGCCTCGTCTTTGTCAGCCAGACGACGCGGCGACATTATCTGGAACGCTACGGCGCGCCGCGCAATCAGGCGGTGATCTACAATCCCATCAGTGTGGAGCCTCCGGGACCGCGCCCGCCGGAGGCCGGGTCGGAACCGTTTCTCCTGGCCTCGATGCATGCCCACCCTCACAAGAACTTTGCCGGGCTGTTTCGCGTGTTCGAGGCTCTGGCCGCCCGCCTGCCCAACCTCCGCCTGCTGCTCACCGGCCATGGCCGCGAGACCCTGCCGGGGCTCGCCGAGCTGGCGCATCCGCCGCCGGGGCGCATACGCCATCTCGGTCATGTCGAGGACCGGATGCTTCAGTCGCTCTCCTACCACGCCACGGCCTTTGTGAGCCTGTCGGCGAGACCGTGTATCGGCGTGTCCCGCGGAGCACTTCCGGATGGTCCGCGGCCTCTCTCCAGGCAGTCGGATCGGCCTCAATTACCGCTTCTGACGGCGGGCGGCCGGTCGAGCGGGCAGGTGCCGCAATAGGCAAGCGCGGGCACGAGATAGCGCAGGCAGCAGACGCGGCGCTGGCGGGTGCCGTCGGCGAGGTAGCGCACCGGCTCGGCGAGCGGGTTGGCCGCGCCGGAGGCGAGCCGCCGCCGCGCCAGCAGCTCGCGCCCGTGCCGCACGCCGGGATGCGCCTCGCCCAAGAGGCCGGCGCAATGGCTGACGACCCGCTCGAAAAGATTGCCGGCATTGCTCCATAGCACCCGCCGCGTCAGCCCGCTGGCGCGCGCGAGACTGTCGATCGCCGCGGGCAGATGCGCCTCGACCAGAAAGCCGAAGCGCGTCTCGGCGTCGCCGGCCCGAACCGCGCCCCCCGGCTCCGGCAGGGCGAAGGCGGCGACGCCGCCCTCGGCGTCCAGCGTCACCCGCATCCGCTCCGGCGCCAGTGGCAGGCGCCAGTCGGCGGCGATCGCCGCCGCCGTCGCCGGCACCAGCAGGCGGGAGAAATAGAGCTTCGACCATTGCGAGGCGACCGCCCGCGCCTCCGGCTCGTCATAGCGCGCGGCGAAACGGGCGAGCACGCCGGCAAGCCGCTCCCCGGCCAGCAGCGCGCCGAGCGGCTCCGGCCCCGCGCGGCCGTCATCGACGAACAGCGCGTCGCCGATCTCTTCCAGCGCGCCCCGGAACAGTGGTGCCAACGGCTCGATCATCGCCGCCTCATGATCACGCCATAACCCAGCGCGCCGATCACCGTCACCACCAGCCCGGCCGGCGCGTCCCAGGGAAAGGCGATGGTGCGGGCGAGAAGATCGGCCAGCACCAGGAGAAAGGCGCCGATCAGCACCGCCCCGCCGATCTCGGCCAGCGGCGTGGCGAGGCCGGCGCGGCGGGCGAGATGCGGCGCCAGCAGGCCGACAAAGCTGACCGGGCCGACGATCAACGTCGCCGTCGCCGTCAGCACGGCAGTCAGCACGACGAGCGCCAGCCGCGCCCGCGCCACACCGACGCCCAGCGACCGCGCCGCCGCGCCGCCAAGCGGCAGCAAAGCGAGCCAGCGCCGCAGAAAGGGCAGGAGGGCGACACCGGCGGCGAGCATAGCGAGCGCCAGCACCGCATCGGCCGGGCGCACCGCATAGGTCGAGCCGGACAGCCAGCCCAGCAGCGCCGCCAGCCGGGGATCGCCGAGCACCAGGGCGACCGACAGCACCGAACCGGCAAAGGCGCTCACCGCCACGCCGGTCAGCAGCAGCGTCTCCGGCGCGAAGCCGGAGCGCCGCGCCAGCCGCAGGCTCAGCCCCAGCATGGCGAGCGCACCGAGGCTGGCGAGCGCCATCGCTTCGCTGCGCCCCATGGGCGGCAGCAGCAGCACCGCCGGAATCAGCAGCAAGGCCGCGCCGGAGGACACGCCGGTCAGTTCCGGGCTCGCCAGCGCATTGCCGGTCAGCCGCTGCATCAGGCAGCCGGCAAAGGCCAGCATGCCCCCCGCCGCGCCGGCCGCCGCCAGGCGCGGCCAGCGCCAGGGCAGAAGCTCGGCCCAGTCGGACCCGGTGGCGAGAAACCAGCCTTCCGGCAGCCGCCCTACCGACAGGCCGGCGAGGATCGCCAGCGCCAAGGCGAGGCCGGCCAGCGCCAGGACCGGCCCGGCCCGGCGCCGCGTCGTCGTCGGGGCGGCGGCCGGGCGCGGCGGGGCCGGCGGCAGGCGGCGCAGCAGCACGATCAGCAGCGGCGCCCCGAGCAGCGCCGTCACCACGCCGGCCGGAATGTCGATGGCGCCCGAGAGCAGCAGTGCCGTCTGGTCGGTCACCAGCAGCAGCCCGGCGGAAATCAGCGGCGCGGCGATCAGCGCCGCGCCCGCCCGCCGGGCGCCGGAGAGATCGGCCAGCGCCGCCCCGGCGAGGCCGACAAAGCCGAGAATGCCGAGTTCGGCGCAGACCAGCGCCGCTGGCACCAGAGCGAGGACGAAGGCGATGAGCCGCAGCCGCGCCGGCGGCAGGCCGAGCCCGCGCATCGCGTCGTCGCCGAGTTCGAGCAGGCCGAGCGGGCGCCGCAGGAGGGCGACGCCCGCCCCCGTCGCCACCGCCGCGAGCGCCAGCAGCCGGACGCCGGACCAATTGTCCTGCACCAGCGCGCCGGACTGCCAGATCAGCAATTCGCCGATCTCCTCGAAATGCACGAGGATCATCAGGCCGCTGAAGGCGTCGAGGCACAGCGACAGCACCAGCCCGTTGAGGATCACCCGCAGCGGCTCGAAGCGCGAGCGCAGCGACAGGAGCAGCACCAGCCCGGCCGCCAGCCCGGCGCCGAGCAGCGCCGGCAGGAAGAAGCCGGCGGCAAGGCCCGGCGCCCAGACCAGCGTGGCGGCGACGCTGGCGCGCGCGGCGGCGAACACCCCGAGCGTACCGGCCTCCGCCAGCGGGTTGCGCAGGCTCTGGCGCAGCAGCACCGCGCTGACGCCGAGCAGCCAGCCTGCGCACAGCGCCGCCGCCACGCGCGGCAGGAGCCCATAGACCACCCGCAGCGCGGCAAGGTCATTGTCCGCAGGCGGGAAGAGCCGGAGCGCGCCGATGGTGACGCCGCTCCCGGCGAGATTCACCGCCGCCAGCGCCGCGCCGAGCGCGAGCAGCGCCGCCGCCAGCCTCAGGCCCGGCCGGCGGGCGGTGGCGCGCGGCACCGGTCCGGCGGTGGCCGGGCGCGCCGCCTCAGCCATCGCCCAGCGCCGGCAGGCGGTCGGCCAGAGCGCGGGCGAAGCGCGTCACCGAACACGGCCCGCCATTGGGATAGACCACGGGCAGCCCGACGAGCCGCCCCTGCCGCACCGCCGGCAGCGCGTTCCACACCGGGCTCTGCGCCAGCCGGGCGAGCGCCGCCTCGGTCTCGACGCCGCGGTCGAAATGCACGATCACCGCCTCCGGCCGCTCCGCGAGCCGCAGCACCGGGGCGCTGGTGACGCCGAAGCCGTTGACCCGGCCCTCATAGGCATTGGCGAGGCCGAGCCGCGCCAGCGTGTCGCCGATCATGCCGCGCCCGCCGAACAGGGAGAGATTGCGCCCGTCGCGGTTGAAGCGGCAGACATAGACCGGCCGGGCAAAGCCGCGCAGCGCCGCCGCGCCCGCCTCCAGCGCCGCCGCGCAGCGGGCAATGGGCGGTTCGGCCCGCGCCGGCTCGGCCACCAGCGCGGCGAGCCGGCGCAGCAGCGCCTCGCCATGCGCCACCGCCGGCTGCTTGCCCGGCAGCACCGGCAGCGCGGTGAGCGGGGCGATCCGCGCCAGCACCTCCAGCCCCGCGCCCTGCCAGTCCGCCAGCAGGATGCGTTCGGGGGCGAGATAGCGCAGATAGTCGAGATTGGGCTCGGCGAGCGGGCCGAGATCGCGCACCGCCTCCGGCAGCACCGGCTCGGCCACCAGCCGGCGGTACAGCGCCACATTGGGCGTCGCCAGCGGCACGATGGCGAGGGTGAGCAGCAGTTCGGTAATCAGCAGGTCCATGCTGACGAGGCGCGAGGCGTCGCTGGCGGCGGCGTGCCGCGCGGCGAGCAGCAGGGGAACGGCGCAGGCGCCGGCCAGAAGCCGGCGCCGGTCGATCCCCGCCCGCGCCACCGCACCGGTGCCCGCGGCGTGCCTCACCATTTATAGCTCAGCGTGCCGATCACCGTCGCCGGCTCGCCATAGCGGCAGCCGTCGATGGAGACGCAGGTATAATATTGCTCGTTGAGAACGTTGCGGGCATTGATCTTCAGCGTCGCGCCCTGCAGCTTCGGATTGTAGACGCCGAGATCGACGCTGGCCATGGCGTCGACCAGCGTATAGGCCGGCACCTCGTAGAGGCTGTCATAGAGGTTGGTGGTGCCGATATAGCGCACGCCGGCGCCGATCTTCACCCCGCGCAGGCCGATCTCGTCCAGCGTGTAGGTCAGCCAGAGCGAGGCGGCATTGCGCGGCACAAGCGCCACCTGCTGGCCGATATCCTCGGCATAGGCGCTCTCCGTCACCTTGGCATCGGTGTAGCTGTAGGCGGCGATCAGCTCCAGCCGCCCGATCTGGCCGCGCGCCTCGAATTCGAAGCCGCGCGAGCGCACCTCGCCCTGCTGGTAGGAATAGCCCAGCGCGTCATAGGTCACGACATTGGTCTGGGTAATGTCGTAGACGGCGGCGGTGAACAGCAGGTTCTGCCCCACCGGCTCATAGCGCAGGCCCGCCTCATATTGCAGGCCCTTGCTCGGATCGAGCGGCGCGCCGGTGGCGTAGTTCAGCCCCACCTGCGGCTGGAAAGACTGGCTCACGCTGGCATAGGGCGCGAGGCCGTTGTCGAAGAGATAGACGAGGCCGGCGCGGCCGGTGAAAGCGCTGTCTTCCTGGTCGGTGACCTTGCCGGTCTGGTAGGCGGTGGTGGTGCTGTTGGTCCAGTCCTGCCGCCCGCCGAGCAGCAGCACCCAGTGCTCGCCGAACTTGATCTGGTCCTGCACGAACAGGCCGTACTGGTTGGCCAGCGTGTCGGAGCCGCGGTCGATGGCGAAATTGACGTTCGGGCCGCCATAGGAGACGCCGGTGTCGAGATCGAGGAAGCTGTAGGAACCGCCGCGATAGCGGTGGGAATCGTAGGAGCGCAGATAATAGTCGAAGCCGATCAGCGCGGTGTGCTCGGCGCCCAGCGCATCGAACTTGGCTTCCAGCGAATTGGCCGAGGTCACGCCATAGGAGGCGTCGTAGCGGGTCTGGGCGATCCGGGCCAGCAGCCCGCCGGTCTGCGACAGCGGCGCGAGATTGCCGGTCATGTAGCTCCAGTCGACATTGGCCTCGTAGTAGCGGGCATTGCTGCGGAAGGTCAGGCCATTGTCGAAATGGTGCTCGAACAGGGCGGCGACGGTGGAACTGTCGCTGCTGTAGCTGTCGAAGCCGTCAATGCCGAGAAATTCGCTGCGCGGGATGTTGCCGGCACTGACATCCTCGAACTGCAGCGGGGTGGCGAAAGCGGTATCGACGCTCTGATAGCTCGCGAGCAGGGTCAGGGTGGTGTCGTCGGTCGGGCTCCAGGTGATCGCCGGGGCGATGTAGGCCTTGTCGTCCGGCGTGTTGTTCACCCAGTTCTCGCCGTCGCGGTAAAGGCCGGTGAGCCGGTAGGTCAGCGTGCCGTCCTCGGTGAGCTTGCCGCCGAAATCGGCCGAGATCTGCTTGTATTGATAAGTGCCGCCTTCGAGATTGACCTCGCGCAGCGTCTCCTCGGTCGGCCGCTTGGAAATGGCGTTGATCACGCCGCCGGGCGACATCTGGCCGTAAAGGATGGAGGCCGGCCCACGCAGCACCTCGACGCGCTCCAGCCCGTAGGGCTCCTGGCCGCCGCCATAGACGTTGGACTGGAACTGCATGCCGTCGCGCAGCATGCCGCTCGACCCGTCGGCGACGTTGAAGCCGCGCATCATCACATCGTCGGCCATGCGGCTGAAGGAGCCGGACTGGGCGACCACGCCGGGCGTGTAGAGCAGCGTGTCGGTCAGCGAGGTGGCGTTCTGGTCGGCGATCTGGTCCGCCGTCACCACGCTGATCGACTGCGGCGTCTCGATGATCGGCGTGGCGATGCCGGTGCCGGAGGAAGTGGTGGTGGCGAGATAGCCGTCGACCGGACCGAACGGGTTCTGCTCGCCCGCCACCTCGATGATGCCGAGCTCGATCGAACCGTCGGCGGCAGCCCCGGCCCCGCCGGCGGAAGGTGCGGCGATGGTCAGCGTGTTGCCGCTGATCCGGTAGGTGAGCCCCGAGCCCGCCAGCAGCCGGTCCAGCGCCTCGGCATAGGTGAGGGTGCCGGCGATCGCCGGCGCGGTGCGCCCGCGCGCCAGCCCGGCATCGAACAGAAGCTGCAGGCCGGTGGCGTTGGAAAAGGCGATCAGCGCGCGCGACAGCGGCTGGGCGGGAAGATCGAGGCGCACCCGGGTGGCGGCGGGCGCGCCCTGGGCGTGGGCCGGGGCGCTCAGCAGGGCCGGCGTGACCAGCGCGCTCGTAATCAGGAGCGCCAGCGCCAGCGCCGGGAAAGGCAATCGCCGATCCGGCGCGCCGCGCCGCGATGCCCTGCCCGTTCCGTCCCCGATATCGCCTGGCTGCATGGACCCTGCCCTTTTGTGTTCGCTTGCGAAGGGCGCGTCGTGCAGCCTTCACAAGCTCAGACACCCGGGAGGGACGAACCAATGAGCGCGCGGGGAAAAAAATTTCAGCTAGCGGCCATAGACGAGGGCAATGAGACGGCCATCGACCACCCGCACCGGAAGCGTCGCCGCAATGGTGGCAAGGGCGCCGTCGACATTGGTGGTCTCGAACACGGCCGTCACCGGCATGGTGCCGACAGTCTGGTCCATGAGGATGATGCGCCCGCGCCGGTAGCGCTGCAGTTCGCGCAGCACCTCGGCGAGCGGGACATCCTCGAACACCAGGCGATCGCGCCGCCAGGCCTGGACAAGGGCCATGTCCACCTCGACCGGCGCGGTCAGGCCGCCGGGGCCGTAGCTCACCTGCCAGCCCGCCTCCAGCGTCAGCGGCGGGGTGTTCGCCACCGACACGGCGACGGCATGTTCCACGACCGCCACCGCGACGGTGGAATCGCCGAGCTTCACGTCGAAGGCGGTACCCAGCGCGCGGGTTCGCCCGGGCCCGGCCTCGACGATGAAGGGCCGCGCCGGGTCCGGGGCGACCTCGAAGAACGCCTCCCCGGCGACCAGCACGACGCGGCGCAGGCCGGCGGTGAAATCCATTGTCAGCGCCGAGGCGCTGCCCAGTTCCACCCGGCTTCCATCCTCCAGCGTGACGCTGCGCCGTTCGCCGGCGGCGGTCCGCACGCTGGCGAACAGGATATGGCGGTTGACCAGTACATAGCCCGCCGGCGCCGCGGCGAGCGCCGCCAGCCCGCCGAGCAGCACGTCGCGTCGGCCGAGCCGGCCGGCCCGGCGCAGGCGGCGGAACTCCGGCTCGACCGCATCGAAGCGCCGCCACAGGGCTTCCGCCCGCGCGAAGGCGGCTCCATGCGCGGGATCGGCGGCGAGCCAGGCGTCGAAGGCGCGACGCTCATCGGCGCCGCTCTGCGCATCGCGCAGGCGCACGAACCATTCAAGGGCGTCGGTGTCGACGGGTTCGGTCACGGAGAAGGCTCATGCGCGTTTGGGGGGACGGGAGCGCGGCCCCGGCCCTCCGGATCGGGGAGCGGAGCCTACAGGCGCCGGCTGAGTTCCGCCATCGCCGCGACGATGTGGGAGATCACCGTGTTGCGCGACACCTCCATCCGCGCAGCCGCCTCGTCATAGGACAACCCCTCGATGCGGCAGAGCACGAAGGCCTCGCGCCGGCGCGGCGGCAGCGCGGCCAGGGCGGTCAGCAGGCACAGCAGCTCGCTGCGATGCACCGCCGCCATTTCCGGCGAGGGAGCGAGATCGGCGATCTCGTCCAGCGGCGCGCCGGAAAGCTCGATCTGGGCGCGCCGGCGCGTGTCGCGCAACTGGTTGAGCGCCAGATGCCGCACCGCCTGCATGACATAGGCCGGGCTCGGCGCCTCGGCCTCCGGGCGCCGGCCCAAGAGGTTGACGAAGGCCTGCTGCACCACATCCTCCGCGCTCGCCCGATTGCGCAGGATGCGGCGCACATAGGCGCGCAGGCGCCCCTGCTCGGCGACGTAGAGCCGTGTCACGTCCAGAAGGTGGGCAGTCATCTCGTCACGAACCGGAGCGCAAGACAGGAGAGTGGAGTGGAGTCGACTCGCACCCTATTCATGCTGTTGACTTGATTCAACATCCATAGTTTTGACTTATTATAATATAAGATCGTTCCGATCCGCCCGCCTATACTTGAATTGACCGCGCGCCGCGGAATGGCGTAAGCGGAGAGCCGGGAGCCGGATCGACTCCCGCCGTCAGGTGAGGATACCGCTTGAACCCGAGACCCACCCACCCCGCCGCCGCTGCGGACGCCGCGCCGCTGTTCGCTCTCGACCGCGTCAGCTTCGCCGTCCCCGGACGGGTGCTGCTCGAACCGCTCACCCTGACGCTGCCGAAGGGAAGCCTGATCGGCCTGATCGGGCATAATGGCTCGGGCAAGTCGACGCTTTTGAAGATCCTGGCGCGCCAGCATCCGGCCGGAGCCGGAGAGGTGCGCTTCGACGGGCGCCCGCTCGGCGCGTGGAAGGATCGCAGCTTCGCCCGCAAGCTGGCCTATCTGCCGCAGGCGACGCCGCCCACCGGCGGGCTGCTGGTGCGCGAACTGGTGGCGCTCGGGCGCTATCCCTGGCATGGCGCGCTCGGCCGCTTCACCGAGACCGACCGCGCCAAGGTGGAGGAGGCGATCGAACTGACCGGCATCGGCCCCTTCGCCGACCGGCTGGTCGACACGCTGTCGGGCGGCGAGCGCCAGCGCGCCTGGCTCGCCATGCTGGTCGCGCAGGACGCCGAATGCCTGCTGCTGGACGAGCCGACCTCGGCGCTGGACATCGCCCATCAGCTTGAGGTGCTGGCGCTGGTGCGCGACCTCTCGCACGCCAAGGCGCTGAGCGTCATCGCGGTGCTGCACGACATCAACATGGCGGCGCGCTTCTGCGACGAGATCCTCGCCCTCAGCGGCGGAAGGCTGGTGGCGCGCGGGGCGCCGGACGACATCGTCACGCCCTCGCAGTTGCAGACGATCTACGGCCTGCGCATGGAGGTGCTGAACCGCGCCGGCGGCGGGCTGATCGCCACGCCGGCCTGACCGGCCGGCGCCGCACCGTCAGAACCCCATGGCGGCGCCGTCGCTGCGCGGGTCCCCCGCCCCTTCGAGCGTGCCGTCCGCCCGGCGGACAATGGCGCCGGCATGGCCCATCATCGCGTCGAAGGCCGGCACGATCTCGACATCGTGCCCAGCGGCGCGCAGGGCGCCCACGAGTTCCGGCGCGAAGCGATCCTCCAGCTTGAGCGTGACGGTCTCGGCGCCCCAGGTGCGCCCGAGCAGCCAGCGCGGCGCGGTGATCGCCGCCTGCAGTTCCTCGCCGAACATGGCATAGCGCGAGAACAGCGCGGCCTGCGTCTGCGGCTGCCCCTCCCCGCCCATCGTGCCATAGACCATGTGGCGGCCATCATTGAAGCTCGCCATCGCCGGATTGAGCGTGTGGAACGGCTTGCGGCCGGGGGCGAGCACGCGCGGCCCGCTGCCGGCGAGCGCGAAGCTGGAGCCGCGATTCTGCCAGACAATGCCGGTCTGCGGCAGCACCACGCCGGAGCCGAACTCGAAATAAATGCTCTGGATGAAGCTGGCGGCCAGCCCCTCGCCGTCAATGGCACCGAGCCACACCGTGTCGCCCGCCGAGGGCGGGGCCGGCCAGGCAAGGGCGCGGGCGGGGTCGATGCGCGCGGCGAGACGGTCGAGAACCGCGTCGGCGAGCAGGTCGCGCGGGTCCTCGTCCATCGCATCGGGATCGCCGACGACGCGGTCGCGCACCAGAAACGCCTGTTTGGTCGCCTCGATCAGCCCGTGCAGATGGGCAAAGCCTTCCGGCTGTGCGATACCGAGCCGGCTAAAGATGCCGAGTATGAGCAGCGACGCCAGCCCCTGCGTCGGCGGCGGGAAGTTGAACAGCCGCAGCCCGGGCAGATCGACATGCAGCGGCGTCACCCGCCGGGTACGGCAGGCGGCGAGGTCGTCCAGCGAGACCGGCGAACCGGCCGCGGCGAGATCATGCGCGATGTCGCGGGCGAGCCGTCCGCGATAGAAGCTCTCCGCGCCCTCCCGTCCGATCCGTTCCAGCGTGTCGCCCAGCGCCGGCAGCCTCATCGTCGCGCCCGTGGCCGGCGCGGCGCCGCCCACGAGGAAGCTGTCGGCGAAGCCGGCGACAGGACCGAGTTCGGGCAGCTTCTGCGTGGTCAGCTCGCTCTGGCTTGCGGTGACGGGGAAGCCGTTGCGCGCGTGCCAGACCGCGTCTTCCAGCAGGCGCCCCAGCGGTAGGGTGCCGCCGCGCTCAGCGCTCAGCGCCAGCGCCTGGCCCCAGCCGGCGACGGTGCCAGCGGCGGTGTTGGCCGCCAGCGGCCCGCGCTGCGGAATCGCCGCAAGACCCGCCCTGGCGTAGAGTTCCGGCGTCGCCGCGCCGGCGGCGCGGCCGCAGGCGTCGATGCCGACAGGGGTTTCGCCGGGGGCGCCGATCAGCCAGAAGCCGTCGCCGCCGATCGCTGTCATATGCGGATAGACCACCGCCAGCGTCGCGGCCATGGCCAGCGTCGCCTCGACCGCATTGCCGCCCTCGCGCAGCACCCGCAGCCCCGCCTCGCTCGCCAGATGATGCGGCGAGGTCACCATGCCCCGGCGGGCACGAACCGTATTCAGCATGTCACGCGCCTCCGGCTACCAGCCGATCGCCTTGGGCAGCCAGGTGGCCACCGCGGGGAAGGTGAAGACCAGGGCGACCGCCATCAGTTGCAGGGCGATGAAGGGCAGGACGCCGCGATAGATATCGGCGGTGCGCACCTCCGGCGGGGCGACGCCGCGCAGGTAGAACAGCGCCCAGCCGAAGGGAGGGGTGAGGAAGGAGGTCTGCAGCACGGTGGCGATCAGCGCCGCCGCCCAGACAAGGTCCACCCCGGCGTTCTGCATCAGCGGCAGGAACATCGGCACGACGATATAGCTGATCTCGATCCACTCGATGAAGAAACCGAGCACGAAGATGATCAGCAGCATGAAGATCAGGACGCCGTCCGTGCCGCCGGGAACCAGCGCGAAGGCGTCATGCACCAGCCGCTCGCCGCCGAGGCCGCGGAAGGTGAGGGCGAAGACCTGCGAGCAGATCAGCACGAAGAACATCATCGCCGTGATACGGGCGGTGGACTGGACCGTGTCCACCAGTGTCTTCAGCGTGAAGCGCCCGGCAAACGCCGCGACAATGATGGAGCCGAGCGCGCCCATGCTGGCCGCTTCCGTCGGCGCGGCGATGCCGCCGATGATCGAGCCGAGCACGGCCAGCACCAGGCCAATCGGCGGCAGGCCCACCTTCAGCGCCTTCAGCCACAGCTCCCGGCGCGGCATGGCGCGGCGCTCCTCGAGCGGGATGGCCGGCACCTTCTCCGGCCAGATGATGCCGACGACGATCATATAGACGCAGAACACGCCGGTGAGCAGCAGGCCCGGCATCAGCGCGGCGGCGAACAGCGTGCCGACCGACTCGCCGAGAATATCGGCCAGCAGGATGAGGATGGTCGAGGGCGGGATGAGCTGGCCCAGCGTGCCGGAGGCGCAGATCGCGCCGCAGGACAGGCTCTTGTCATAGCCGCGCCGCAGCAGGGTCGGCAAAGTGAGCAGGCCGAGCGTGACGATGGTGGCACCGACAATGCCGGTTGTCGCGCCCATCAGCATGCCGACCAGCACGATGCCGAGCCCCATGCCGCCGCGCAGGCTGCCGGAGAGATGGCCGATCACCTCCATCAGCTCGTCGGCGAGCCGGGATTTCTCCAGCATCACGCCCATGAAGACGAAGAGCGGGATGGCGATCAGCGTGTAGTTCGCGGTGACGCCATAGATGCGCGCCGGCAGCAGGCTGAACAGCGTGGTGCCGAAGCCGAGCCAGCCGAAAAAGAAGCCGCTGATCGCCAGGGTGAGCGCCACCGGCACCCCGACGAACAGCATGACGAAGAAGGAGGCGATGCAGGCGATCGCCAGGATTTCATTATAGGGCATGGACAGGCACCGGGTCCGACGGCGCCGACGGCGGCGCGATCGGGGAGAGAAGAGCGGCGAGCGCGCGCGCCGTGGCGGAAAGGCTCTGCAGCAGCAGCAGCGCGAAGCCCGCCGGGATCATCGCCTTGAGGATGAAGCGATAGGGCAGCCCGCCGGGGTCGGGCGAGCCCTCGCCGATGCGATAGGACTGCGCCACATAGCGCCAGGACAGCACGATGATGATGACCGAGAGCGCCACCACCGCCAGCGCCGAGAACAGGTCGATCGCCTGCTGCACGCGCGGCGGCAGGCGGGCGAACAGTATGTCCACCCGCACATGGCCCTCATGCTTGATGGTGTAGGCGATGCACAGCAGGGTCAGCGGCGACATCAGGTGCCATTCCAGCTCCTGCATCGCCACCGAGCCGGTATTGAAGGCGTAGCGCATCAGCACATTGCCGGCCATGACGAGGACGAGCGCGAGGCCCGTCCACGCCGCCAGCCAGCCGCAGGCCTCGACGATGGCGTCGAGGCCGCGGGCGATCTTTTCCAGCGCGGCGTTCATGAGCCCCTGCGGATCTGCGTCTGGTACACCGCCTCCGACAGGCCGGCCCACTGGCTGTGCTCGGCCGCGAACTTGCTGAAGGAGTCGTAGACCTTCTTGATCTTGGGATCGGAATCGGCGAGCTGCTGCAGCGTTGTGGCGGTCACCTCGCGCAGCTTGTCGACCACCGCGGTCGGGTAGGGCGCGGCGATCACGCCCTGGTTCTTCACCAGGTCGGTCATCGCCTCGCCATTGGTCGCCTCGCACCAGGTGTGGCTGAGCACGTTGCAGGCCATGGCGGCGGCACGAACGATTTCCTTGAGGTCGTCCGGCAGGCTTTCCCAGGCGGTCTTGTTGACGATCAGTTCGGTGACGTTGTTCGGCTCGTGCCAGCCGGTGGTGTAGTAATATTTGGCCGCCTTCTGCAGGCCGAGGCGGCGATCCTGATAGGGGCCGACGAACTCGGCCGCGTCGATCACGCCGCGCTCCAGTGCCGGGAAAATCTCGCCGCCCGGCAGCAGCTTCACATCGACGCCAAGCTGCGCATAGACCTTACCGGCCAGGCCCGGGATGCGCATCTTCAGGCCCTTGAAATCCTCGACCTTCTCGATCGGCTTGCGGAACCAGCCGGACATCTGCACGCCGGTATTGCCGAGCGGCATCGGCACGAGGTTGAAGGGCTCATAGAGCTCTTCCCACAGCTTGAGGCCGCCGCCATGGTAGATCCAGGCATTCTGGCCCTGGAAGTTGAGCCCGAACGGCACGCAGGTGAAGAACTGCGCCGCCGGCACCTTGCCGGCCCAGAAATAGGAATTGGCGGCGTTCATCTCGACCGTGCCGGCGGAGACGGCGTCGAAGCCTTCCAGCGCCGGGATCAGCTCGCCGGCGGCGAAGTGCTGGATGGTGAGCCGCCCGCCCGACATCTTGCCGACGAGATCGCAGAAATAGGTCGGGCTGCCCGGGCCGGCGACATAGAAGGGCGCGCCGGGCCCATAGGCGTTGGTCATCTTCCAGTTGAAGCTCTGCTGGGCGCGCGCGACATGCGGCGCGGCGAGGGTGGCGACGGCGGCCGTACCCGCCAGACCGGCGCCCAGGAATCCACGACGATCCATTGCTGTTCCCCTTTGTCCCGATGGCGCCAGGCGCGGCGCCCCGTGATTGATCGGCGCCACTTAAGCCGCCGCGACGCGGCCGGAGCAATGCCCCTAAAGAGGCAAACCTGTCGGGGGCACAATGGCGCCGCGGGTCTTCCTCCTGGCTAAAACTGTTTTATTACAGCGCGTTAAGCGGAGATGACGAGGAATTGTGCAGCGCCGGCCCTGATCGCCACGACAAGTTTTTGTGCGCCATTCGTCAAAGTGCTTCACTGGCGCCGAGGCGCCGCCTGCGTCATCCGTCCGCCAGCCCGAGGGATCGTCCATGAACCGAGCCGTTCCCATCTCCATTAATGCCTTTCCCGCCTCCAAGCAGGAGGCGGCATGGCGCGAGACGCTGGCCTCGCTCGGTCTGGCGGCGCAGCTTGCCGCCACGGAGGCGTTTCATTTCGGCGAGGTCTCGATCAAGCGTTCGCCGACGCAGGCGACCTTCGCCCTGCTCCGCTCGGCGGCACAGAAACTCACCGCCTTGGATCGGGCCGCCCGGAACGCCCGGGAGCCGGCGAGGAGCGACGCGCCGGTGCTCATCGGCTTCGTCACCTATGGGCGCGGGCATCTCACCGATTCCGGCCGCCGCGCCGCCGAATTCGCCGATGGCGATCTGTGGGTGTGCGACCCCGCCAACCCCTTCTCGGTGCAGTTCCGCAACGATTTCGAGCTGCTGCTGCTCTGCCTGCCGCGCGAGCGGCTGGTGGGCCGCTTCGGCCGCGCCGCCACCGTGCCGACGCTGGTGCTCGGCGAAACCGTCTCCGCCGCCGCCGCCCGGCCGCTGATGCGGGCGCTTGCCTCGCATTTCGCCGTGATGGAGGATGGCGATGTCATGGCGGCGGAGCCGGCGATCACCGAACTCGTGCTGTCGGCGCTGCTGGCCGAGGCCCGGCCGGAGGAGGACAACGCCACCCAGGTGCAGGCGGCCCATCTCGCCCGCGTCTGCGCCCAGATCGAGGCACGGCTGCGCGAGCCTGATTTGTCGGTGAACGACATTGCCGACGCCGAGGGCCTGTCCGCCCGCTACATCCAGCGGCTGTTCGAGGGGCAGGACCGCTCCTTCTCCGATTATGTGCGCCACCGCCGGCTGGAACAGTGCCGGCTCGATCTGGTCAACCCGCAGCACGCCGACCGTTCCATCGCCGAGATCGGCTTTCGCTGGGGCTTTGCCGATCAGGCGCATTTCAGCCGTGTGTTCAGCGCCGCCTATGGCATCTCGCCGCGCGACTACCGCAAATCCTCCGGCGCAACCGTGGAGACGCGGTGGACGCGAGGCCGCCCCATGCATTCGGGCGCCCGGCCCGCCCGTCCGGCGCCCGCGGCCGCAGCTGCCACCGAGGCACCCGATGTGCCGGCGCCGGTGCGCCCGCGCGAGGTGGTCGCGCCCGGCCATCACCATCTGCCGGTCTCGCGGGAGACGGTGCATTGGGGCTATCTCTCGCGCAGCATCGCCCCCGCCCTGCGGGTGCGCTCCGGCGCGCGGGTGACGATCGAGACCCTGACCCAGCACGCCTATGACGATCATGAGCGGATGATCGCCGGCGATCCCGGGGCCGAGAGCGTGTTCCGCTGGACCGCCGACTACAAGGCCGTGGACCGGCGCGGCGCCGGGCCGGTCAACGCCTCCATTTTCGGGCGCGGCGCGGGCGAGGGCTTCGGCGTGCATATCTGCACCGGGCCGATCTTCGTCCATGGCGCCGAGCCCGGCGACGTGCTGGAAGTGGAAATCCTCGATCTCAAGCCGCGCCCCTGCGCCAACCCGGCGCATGCCGGCGCCGCCTTCGGCTCCAACGCCGCCTCGGCCTGGGGCTTTCACCATGACGACATTCTGGACGAGCCGCGCAAGCGCGAGGTCATCACCATCTACCGCACCGATGCCGCCGGCGAGAGCGGCTATGCCGAGGCGGTCTATTCCTTCCGCTGGGCGCCGCAGACCGACCCGTTCGGCGTCGTGCACGAAACCATCGACTACCCCGGCGTGCCCGTCGACCACCGGCTGATCGAGAAGCGCGAGGGCGTGCTGGTGGGGGCCCGCATCCCGGTGCGCCCGCATTTCGGCTTCATCGCCGTGGCCCCGCGCGAGAGCGACATGGTGGATTCGGTGCCGCCCGGCTATTTCGGCGGCAATATCGACAATTGGCGCGCCGGCAAAGGTTCCTCCGTCTATCTGCCGGTGGCGGTGCCCGGCGCCCTTCTGTCCATCGGTGATCCGCATCTGGCGCAGGGCGATGGCGAAATCAGCGGCACGGCGCTGGAATGCTCGCTCACCGGCGAGATCCGGCTGGTGCTGCACAAGCGCGGCGAGACCGACAAGCCGTTTCTCAACGGGCTCGGCGCCCCGCTGATCGAGACGCCCGACGCCTGGCTGCTGCATGGTTTCAGCTACACTAATTATCTGCGCGAACTCGGCCGCAACGCGCAGTCCGAGGTGTTCAAGCGCTCCTCGCTGAGCCGCGCCCTGCGCAGCGCCTTCCGCGCCGCGCGCAAATTCCTGATGGAGCGCTACGGCCTCGACGAGGACGAGGCCATCTCGCTGATGTCGGTGGCGGTGGATTTCGGCGTCACCCAGGTGGCCGACGGCAATTGGGGCGTCCATGCCAGGATCAGCAAGGCGATCTTCGCCGGGCGCTGATGCCGAAGCCAGACACTGGGCACCGGCGACGGATCACGCCGCGAACTGGGCGAGGATCGCTTTGTCGACCTTGCAGATATAGGTGTATTTCGGATTCACCACCTGGGTGCAGCGGGCCTCGGCGATCTGGCCGAGCAGCATATAGCCCTCCGGCGCCGGGATGCCGTAGTCATCCTCCAGCCAGTAGATCATTTCCTGGAAGGCGATGCGCATCGCGTCCTCCAGCGGCCGCGCGCAGCCGAGCGTGCAGATATGCGTCGGCGTCTCGATGCGGGGATGGGCGAGCCGCGCGGGTGCCGTCTCCAGCGTCACCCGCACGGTCAGCGTGGCGGCGATCTCGATCGCGCCCATGCCATTGGCCTCGCCATCGCCCTGCAGCGCATGGCAGTCGCCGAGGAAGAGATGCGCGCCATCATGGTTGACGCGGAACATCACCGTGTTGCCGGGGGTGATTTCCTGCACGTCGAGATTGCCGCCATGGGTGCCGTTGTCCACGGTGAGCACCGCGCCATGCACCGGGGCAACGCCGGCGACGCCGATCATCGGCCGCACCGGCAGCTTCACCTTGTCGCTCCAGTGGACGAGGCCGTCCTTCACCTCGACGACATGGGTGCGCAGCCCGAACTCCTTCTGCCGCACCCAGTCCGGGAACATGCCGATGCCGGGCCACAGCGCAGTGAAGCCCAGCGTGTCGAGCTCCATGCCGAGAATTTCCAGCTTCAGCATGTCGCCCGGCCTGGCGCCCTTGACCTCGATCGGGCCAGTGGCGCCATTGACGAAGGGCAGCGTCACATCCGCCTCGGTCAGTTGCTGGCCGAGATGGCGGATGGTGCCGTCATTGGCATTGATCGCGCACTCCACCACGAAGGTCTCGCCGGGCGATACCGAGGCGATGAAGGCATCATGTGCCGACAAAGCATATTTGATGTTGCCGGACTTGCTGACGCGCTGGGTCATGGTGGTTTCCTGGGCACTGCGGCGGGCGAGGGAGGGGCGTGTCAGCCGAGGCGGCGCCAGGGCATCAGCCGCTTCTCGATCTTGCCGACGATGAAGGTGAGCAGAAGGGCGAGGGCGATGGTGGCGACCAGCGCGGCGAACACTTTCGGGATGATGTAGAGCGAGCCGGCCTTGAAGATGGCGTGGCCGAGCCCTTCCGAGGAGGACATGAACTCGCCGACAATGGCGCCGATCAGCGCGAAGCCGACGGTAAGCTTGAAGCCGGCGAAGATATCGGTGAGCGAGGCCGGCACCACCAGCTTGCGGAAGATCTGGAATTTTGACGCGCCGAGCGTGCGCATCAGGTTGATCTGGTCTTCGTCGACGCCGATGGCGCCCTTGTAGGAGGTGACCAGCGCCACGATCACCACCGAGAGCGTCGACATGGCGATCTTCGAGGTCAGCCCGGTGCCGAACCAGATGATGATGATCGGCGCCAGCGCGATGATCGGGATCGAGCCGAGCGCGATGACGAAGGGCTCGATCACCCGCGACACGAAGCGCGAATACCAGAGCGACAGGCCGATCAGCGTCCCCACCACATTGCCGACGAGGAAGCCGAGCAGCGTCTCCAGCCCGGTCACATAGGTGTCGCGCCACAGGCTGCCATCCTGCGCCATGGTGAGGAGAAAGCCGGCAATGGCCGAGGGCGAGCCGAACATGAAGGCCGCCTGCCGGTCGAAGGCGGTCATGTATTCCCAGAAGGCGAGAAAGGCGGCGAGCAGGGCGATCTGGCTCGCCAGCACCAGCAGGCTCGACCGCCAGCGCGCCCGCCGGTGGGCGGCGAGTCGCCGGGCGGCCTCCGGCGCCGCGAGGTCGGAGGCGCCGGCCGCGGCGGCCATGGGGCGGGGCGGGATCGGGGAACCGTTCATGCCGTTCCTCCTAATTCCGCGTCACGTCGAGATCGGCCCAGATGCGCCGGACATAATCGACAAATCCCGCGCTCTCGCGGGCGGCGATCATGTCGGTGCGTTCCGTGCCGAGGGCGATGTCGTACACCGCCTTCACCCGGGTCGGGCGCTTGGACAGGACGATGACGCGGTCGGCGATGGACACCGCCTCCTCGATGTCATGGGTGATCAGCAGCACCGAGCGCCGGCTCTCGCGCACCAGCCGGGCGGTGTCGCTCTCGATCAGGAGCTTGGTCTGGAAGTCGAGCGCCGCGAAGGGCTCGTCGAGCAGCAGCACGTCCGGCTCATTCACCAGCGTGCGGGCCAGCGCCACCCGCTGGCGCATGCCGCCGGACAGGGTGGTCGGGTAGTGTTCGGCAAAGCCGTGCAGGCCGAGCTGGTCGAGCGCCACATGGGCCCGCTCCTCGGCCTCCGAGAACGGCACGCCGCGTATCTCCAGCCCCAGCATCACATTGCGCAGCGCGGTGCGCCAGGGCAGCAGCAAATCCTTCTGCAGCATGTAGCCGACGCCGGCGGGCTGGCCAGCACTGTCGCGCCCGAACCAGCTCACCCGCCCGGAATCGGGGGTGATCAGCCCGCACAGCGTGTTGAGCAACGTGGTCTTGCCGCAGCCGGAGGGGCCGACAATGGCGACGATCTCGCCCTCGTTCAGCGTCAGCGACAGGTCGCCGATCACGGGCACGACGCGCCCGCCGGCATCGAAGCTCTTGGCGACCTGCGTGACCACGAGGGGCGGCACGCCGGCACCGGCCGGCGCGCGCGCCCCTGCGGCGGTGGCGGGGGGAACCACCGCGCTCACCCGAGCTGCTTGATCGCCTTTTCGGCAAAGGAATTGTCGATGATCTGGTCGAAGCTCACCGTGCCCTTGATGTTGCCGAGATAGAGCTGCATGTCCATCAGATTGGCCCACTGGTCCGGCTTGGTGATCACCGACTGCGCCGGGATGAGGTATTTCAGCTCGGCGTCGATCGCCTTGTCGACCACCTCACCCGGCAAATCGGGGAATTCCAGCCGCGCCACCTTCTTGGCGAAATCCGGGTCGGCATAAGTCTTGCGCGAGGATTCCTCGAACGCCGTCACCAGCGCCTGCACCATGGCCGGATCCTTGGCGATGGTGGAGGGGAGCACCATGATGCCGGTGTTGCAGAACGGGCCGATATAGTTGGAGAAGTCGAACACCACCTTGGAGCCCTGCGCCTCGGCGGCGGCGACGCTCGGCTGGTAGGCCACCGCCATGTCGGCCTGGCCCGCCAGCATGGCGCCGATCTCGGTGCCGGGATTGACCGGCACGATGATGACATCGGTGCCCAGCTTCATGCCGGCCTTTTCCACCATGCGCTTGGTGACGGAATAATTGGTGTTGGGCTCGGGCGAGGTGACGACTTTCTTGCCCTTCAGCGCCATCGGGTCGGTGAAGGGCTCCATGGTCTTCGACACGCCGAAATAATGCGCCCGCTGCACCACCGTGCCGACCACCACGCCGGGGCCGCCATTCTCGCGCGAGATCTGCGCCATGGTGGCGTCGCCAATGGCGAAATCGGCCGAGCCGCCGAGCACGGCGGCGAAGGTCTGGGTGTCGCCGCCGGCGGCGGAGACCTTCATGTCGAGGCCATTCTTCTCGAAGATGCCGGAATGCATGCCGACATAGAGATTGATGTAGCCGAGATTATGCACCGCCTCGCTGAAATTCACCGTCTTCAGCGCCGCGGCGCTGGCGCGCCCGCCGATATAGGGCGCGGCCATGAGGCCGCCGCCGATCAGCGCCGAGGTCTTGAGGAAGCCGCGACGATTGAAGCCGTCGGTTGTGATCCGGGACATGGGTTGCTCTCCACCGTGCTGAATGCCGCATGAGCCTCGGCGGGAAGGAAAAGACCGGGTGCAGCCTGGCGCAAGCGCAAATAGAGCGCAGTAATCTGCCGCGAGGGGCGGCATGTTTTCGCTGCGCCACCGCGAGGGGCGGATGGGAGATACTGTCGCAGCATTCGCGGGCGCGCTCCGCACACGCGGTTGGCGGAATGATTATTTCCGCCGCGCCGCCCGGATCATTCTGTCAGTTTTGCCATTTGGCGCGCCTAAACAAGCGGCAGCGCCTCAGCGCGTGACGCGAACCGAGGCAAAGCGGCCGACCACGGCGCCGCCGCAGCGCTCCGCCGCCAGCATCGAGGCGCGGTGCGGCGGCATCGCGCCCGCCGGCAAAGGGAGGCGCCCGGGCCGGTGCGGCCGCTCGCCGGGCGGGCCGGCGCGCTCGGGCGCGTGCAACTGCTGCGACAGGTTTGACACCAGCGCCCGCAGCCGGCGGTTCTCGGCCTCCAGTTCCTTCATCTGCATCACCGCCGGCGCGCTCAGCCCGCCGAAACGGCGGCGCCAGCGGTAGAAGGTGCGCAGCGAGACCTGGGCGGTGCGGCAGATCTCATCCACCGGCACGCCGGCATCGGCCTCCGCGATCAGGTGGATGATCTCGCTTTCGGTGAACTGCGAACGTCGCATCGGATCGTCCTCATGAATGTTGACGGATCGAACGGTCGAACCTGTCCCCACACCCCAAGCCGGTCATCTGGCGCGGCGGCCGTCAGCCGCACAACAGATAAGCATGCGCTTAATATGAGCACAGTACCGCGTCTCGCCCCGCGCCGCGACCGAAATCCTGCGCCGCGTCACAGCCGGGCCCGGTTGCTTGGCGGCGCGGGAGGGCGCGGGCGGTCCTCGCCCCGGCCCGCATGGTGGCGGGCGGGCAGAGGCGTGCGCCGGCAAGTGGCAATCCTGCCAGAAACGACGCGCCAGCACGGCTGGTGCCGCGCCCTTGGGCAGGGCTGACCATTATATGAAGTTGCGCCCCGGCGGGGGTTCCACAGAATTCGCGGCATCTTGCGAACATCGAGGTGTCCGTCCCATGGTCAAGTTCTCGCGGCGTTCGTTCCTGCAGGCGAGTGGCGTTGCGGCCGCCGGCCTCGCTTCTCCCCTCGCCATGCCGGCCTATCTGCGCAGTGCCCGCGCCGCCGGGCCGGTCAAGCTCGGCTGCCTGTTCTCCTCCTCCGGCACCATGGCCAATCTGGAAGGCCGGCTGAACTATGTGGTGAAGATGGCGGCCGACGAGATCAACGCCAAGGGCGGCGTGAACGGCTCGACCATCGAGGTGCTGGTCTCCGACCCCGCCTCCGACTGGCCGCTCTATGCCCAGACCGCCAAGCAGATGCTGCAGCAGGAAAAGGTTTCCGCCCTGTTCGGCTGCTGGACCTCGGTGTCGCGCAAGAGCGTTCTGCCGGTGGTCGAGCAGGAGAACGGGCTGCTCTATTACCCCCTGCATTTCGAGGGCGACGAGAATTCCAAGAACGTCGTCTATGTCAATTCGCCCCCGGCCAGTTCGGTGCTGCCGGCGGTGGATTATCTGATGGGCGATGAGGGCGTCTCCGCCAAGCGCTTCTTCATGCTGGGCTCGGACTATGTATGGCCGCGCACCATCAACAAGCAGCTCAAGGGCTACTTCGCGTCCAAGGGCATCAAGGAGAGCGCGTGGAAGGAGGAATATGTCCCCTTCGGCTTCTCCAACTTCCAGACGCTGGTGAACCAGATCCGCGCCTTCGCCGATCAGGGCGGCGGCCAGCCGGTGGTGATCCTCACCGTGGTCGGCAATTCGATCCCGGATTTCATGCGCGAATTCGCCAATCAGGGCATTCTCGCCACCGATATTCCGGTGCTCGGCCTCGACATGGTGGAGGCCGATCTCGAAGGGCTCGACACCTCCAAGCTGGTCGGCCACCTCAATTGCTGGGCCTATCTGCAGAACGCCAAGGGACCGGCCAATGAGGCATTCCTGAAGAACTGGGCGTCCTATGTGAAGGCCAAGAACGTGCCCTTCAGCGGCGACGTTTCCATCGACCCGATGGTGTCGGCCTATGACTCCGTGCATCTGTGGGCGATGGCGGCGGCGAAGGCCGGTTCCTTCGACGTGCCGGAAGTCTCCAAGGCCTTCGCCGGCCTGACCTTCGACTGCCCGTCGGGCTACAAGATCTCGATGACGGCTGAGAACAACTATGTCGCCCGCGGCGTGTTCATCGGCTCGGTCAACGACAAGCAGGGCTTCGACATTCTCTGGCAGTCCAAGGACACGCCGAAGCCGGTGTGACGTTGCCCCCTGAAATGACCCCGCTCAGAAGCTAGGATCCGTCGAGAGGAGACGGACGATGCGCAAGAGCCGGTTCAGCGAGGAACAGATCATCGGGATCCTGAAGGAGCACCAGGCCGGAATCCCGGTCGTGGACCTCTGCCGGAAGCACGGGATCAGCGACGCGACCTTCTACACGTGGCGCACGAAGTACGGCGGGATGGAGGTGTCCGACGCCCGCAAC